>JAFDVS010000005.1 GCA_018268935.1 Acidobacteriota bacterium
TTTGGTGAATTCATAATCGGCACCTGCCTTTTCAATCTGCCACGTCAGCGTGTTCACCCCATTGGGGATGTAGAGAAACACGCTGCGTTTTGGCTTGGACGGGGACGGCAGAGCGCCCATGGCATCGAGCAGGGGCAGGGAAATCGTTGCGCCAAGGCCGCGCAGCATCTGGCGGCGGGAGATCTGCCAGCGGTTGAGGTTCAGGTTGCTCATAGGTTTGTATGGGTGGCGGTTAGCGCTTCTGGAAGAGGTTAGAACAAACGAAGGCCTCGACGAGGTCTCTCAGGCGGTAGTCTTTGGCCTTGCCTGCAGCCGCGATTGCTTTGAGGTCGTCGCGGTCGTCAAAGGACATGCTGCGCCGCAGCCCATACGTTGCCAGTTTCTCAATGAAGGTCGCGTTGAAGGCGTCTAGATCTGCAAGCAGCAGCTTTTTAAAATCCTCCGCATCCTGGTATTCACGGCCATCCGGCAGCTTGCCAGATGCCTTCACCTTCGGATTGCTGCCCGTGCCATCCGTGACCTCTTCCGTGCGCCAGCGGCCGATGGCGTCGTAGTTTTCAAAGGCGAGGCCCAGCGGGTCGATCTTGCCGTGGCAGGAGGCGCAGTTCGCATCATGAATGTGCGCTTCCAGCTTTTCGCGCAGCGTCGCCTTGGGTGCCGCCGGATTGGTGGCTATGGGGTCCACGTTTGCCGGTGGTGGTGGCGGGGATTTGCCAAAGATCGACTCCATGACCCACACACCACGGTGCACAGGGCGGTGTCTCACTCCATCTGACGTCAGAGAGAGGATGGATGCCTGAGTCAGCAAACCGCCGCGATGGCTTTCAGCAGGCAGGGAGACGCGCTGAAATTCACCGCCATTCGCTTTTGTTTCCGGCAGTCCATAAAACTGAGCCAGCAGTCCGTTCATCATGCTCCAGTCGGAATGGAGGAGATCTCGCAGCGTGTGGCCGCCCTGCAGCACTTCGCGAAAGAATGCCTTCGTTTCCCCGATCATGCTGTTCTCCAGAGCCTTGTCGTAGTCTGGGTAGAGCTTCTTGTCCGGCTGAAACATGCCCACCTTGCGCAGGCGCAGCCACTGGGTGGCAAAGGAGTCTGTGTAGCGCACGGAGCGCTCGTCTTTCAGCATGCGGGCCACCTGCTGCTCAATCGTATGCGGATCAGAGAGCTTGCGGCTCTGCGCCATGCGCCGCAGTTCTTCGTCGGGCATGGATTGCCAGAGGAAATAGGAGAGGCGGGAAGCGAGTTCGTAGCCGGTGAGTCTGAGCGCCTTGTTGGCGTCGCCGCTGCTTTCGGTGCGGAACAGGAAGTGTGGCGATACCAGTACTGCTTTGAGAGCGACGCCAGCGGCTTCCTCTGGTGCGAGGCCGGATGATTCGGCCTGGCGGTACGTGCGTAGAAGGGATTCAGCCTCCTCTTTGGTGAGGGGCCTGCGCCATGCGTTGGCGGCGAAGCGGGTGATCGCCTGGCGTGCGGTATTGCCGGTGAAGCCTTCGGGGAAAACGTTCTGCGTGCTGCCGGCGGACTCCACACGCACGGCGTCGAGCGAAAGCACGGCGCCTTGTGCCGCATTGACGTCGGCGACTTGCGGACGGGCATTGTAGAAGTGCAGACTAAGGCGGCGGCTGCCTCGTTTGGCCGGGGCCTGGAACGTATACTCCCCGGGCTTGTCCGCGGTTGCGGTGACATCGGACTGTCCCACCAGTTCTCCGTCGAGGCGCACGGTGACGCCGGGAATCCCTTGTTTACCGGGTTTTCCCCATGCCTTCACGCTGAAGCGATACATGCCCGTGCGAGGCAGCTTCAGGTATTCGTAGATGGTGTTTTGTACAACGGTGACGTCGTAGCCATAGGGCTTCTTGGGTGAGCCGGTTTCCGTGTTCCGCATATCCTCCACTTCCAGCACCTGGTGGAAGGGGGCGCGATTGCGGTAGGCGGCGAGTACTTCGTCGACGATGTAATTTGCGGCTGCGAGATACTTCTCAATCAGAAGCGGAGAGATGAACAAGCCCTCGCGATCGTTATTGAAGCCGCTTTCGCCGGGAGGATCGAGAGGAAAGCTGTCGGCGGGGCGGAGGTCGATGCCGGTGAGGTCGCGAATGGTGTTGTTGTATTCGACGCGATTCAGGCGCGGCAGGGTGACGTGCCCGGCGTTGCGTGTGGAGGTGGACTGGCGCCGGATTTCTGTTTCGAAGTAGCGCACCATGGCTTCGCGCTCTTCCACGGATGGCTGCGCTCCGGCAGGAGGCATTTCGTTTTCGCGAACGGCGCGCAGCGCTTTGCGCAGGACCACGGGATTCTGCAGCGCAGCAGGCTGTGTGAAATTGATGCCCGCAGTCTGAGCTTGCATGCCATGGCAGCGCGCGCAGTATTTGTCGAGCAGGGGTTGGATCTCGACCGCGGCGAGCGGAAGGCTCAGCCAGAGGAGGAAGAGTCGCATGGTTACTTCGCTGTGACCGGGCCGTCGGGTGCGCCTGCTTCGCGTTCGCGTGCCGGATCGTACTTCGGGTTTGGTTTGGGGATCTGGGCGTTGGTTTCTTTCAGCCATTGCTCCAGGCGTTTCTTCATGGATGCAGCCTTCTCCGCTTGCGCCGATGCGAGATCGTGTTTCTCGCCGATGTCGGTTTTCAGGTTGTACAGTTCGACGCGGTTGTCTTCGAAGAAGAGGATCAGCTTATCGTCGCCGCGGCGCATGGCGGCGGAAGGCCGGCCGAGTTGCGGGCTGTAGTGCGGGTAGTGCCAGAAGATTTCATTGCGGCCGATGCTCGGCGAGCCGTGCAGCGCTTTGACGAAGCTCTTGCCGTCAATGCCTGACATGCCGGCGCCCGCGAGTTCGGCGATGGTGGGCGCGTAATCAATGGAGAGGATGGGGCAGTGGCTGACGCTGCCCGGTTTGGTGACCCCTGGCAAACGCACCAGAGTTGGAACGCGAATGCCGCCTTCGTAGGTGTGTCCCTTGCCTACACGCAGCGGCAGGTTGGAAGTAATGGGGCGCTTCTTCCATTCGAGCGAAGTGACTCCGCCATTGTCGGCGGTGAACACGACCATCGTGTTTCCAGCAAGGTTGAGTTTGTCGAGAGTATCGAGGATGCGCCCCACGCTTTCATCCATGCTTTCGACCATGGCGGCGTAGTCGGCGAAGTTCTGCGGGTTCGATGGATCGGACTTCGCTTCGTACTTGCGGATTTTTTCGGGCTTAGCGTGGATGGGTGTGTGGACGGCGAAGTGCGGCAAGTACAGGAAGAATGGGCGTGCTTTGTTTTCCTCGATGAATTGGACTGCGAGGTCTGTCAGTTTGTCGGTGAGGTAGTCTCCGTCTTTGCCCTCGAGATTGATCTTGGTCTTCCATTGCGGGTAGAAGAAGTTGGAAGTGGATCCTGCCTCATCGCCGGCGTGCATGACGTCGAAGCCCTGGTCTGTGGGGAGGAATCCTTTTGCTCCAAGATGCCACTTGCCGATGCAGGCGGTGCGGTATCCCTTCTTACGAAGGACCTCTGCGATGGTGGTTTCTTCGAGCGGAAGCGCGAGACGGGCGTTGGGCTGCAGCACCTTGGTGAAATGCAGGCGGTTGCTCGCTCCCTGCAAATGCGCCGTGATATGCAGGCGAGCTGGATACTTGCCGGTCATGATGGCGGAGCGTGTGGGAGAGCAGACCGGGCTGGCGGAGTATCCATCAGTGAAGGTCATGCCGGACTTGGCGAGCCTGTCAATATTGGGTGTTTCGTAGAATTTACTGCCGTTGTAGGATGTGTCGGTCCAGCCGTAATCATCGGCAAGGATGAAAACGAAATTCAACGGTGCGGCGGCTGCGAATGTGGTAGCAGCGGCTCCCAGTGATCCAAGAAACTGTCGGCGTGAAAGCATAGTCGCGGACGAGTTTATCACAACAGATGTACCGCTCCTCTTTCATTGGTATATAATCAGGCCTCACCTCGAATTCTGGGAGACTGATATGTCAATTGCTTTCCGCAAGCGGGGCGTTGCGATCGCCGCCGCGGTGCTGTTATTCACTTCCGCCGGCATGGCCCAAGTGGACACAGGCGTGCTGACTGGAGTGGTGAAAGATAATGCGGGCGCAGTGATTGCGGGAGCGAAAGTGACGATCCGCAACACGGGCACCAATGCGCAATTGGAGCTGATTACGGGAGCAAGCGGCAGCTATGTTTCACCACCGCTTCCGTCGGGCAACTATCGCATCGAGGTGATGCAACCGGGCTTCCGCACGGCGGCACGAGCGATCCCGCTCAATGTTTCGGAGCGGCTTGCCGCGGATTTCACGATGGAGATCGGTGCGGTGACGGAGACGGTGAACGTGCAGGAACTGGCGCCGGTGCTGCAAACCGAAACCACCACAATTTCCACGCAGCGCAGTGAGCAGGAGATCAAGTCGATACCGGTGAACAGCCGCAATTTTGCCGAGTTGGTGCGGTTCACTCCAGGAGTGGTTCCGGGGCAGGCGGTGAAACTGAATCTGGCGCTTTCGCAGCAGCGGGGCAACGTGTCGAACGCCGTGAATGGGTCCGGCTTTGGCGACAACAACTATCTCGTCGACGGGTTGCAGAACAACAACAATCATCAGGGTTGGGGGCTGATCAACTATCCGGAGTTTGAGGCGATGGAACAATATCGCATCGACACATCGGTGCCGGACGCACGTTTTGGCCGATCGGGCGGCACGGTGCAGGTGGGTTACAAATCGGGCACCAACCAGTTTCACGGAGTGCTGTTCGAATTCCTGCGCAACTCGACGCTCGATGCACGGAACTTCTTCGCGGTGGGGGATAAGCCATCGCTGAAACGGAACATGTTCGGAGGCACACTGGGCGGGCCCATCAATTCGAAGACGTTCTTCTTCCTGTCGTATGAAGGGCAGCGCAGCCGGCAAGGGTTAACGTTTCTTTCGACGGTGCCGAGCGCCTCGATGCGCACCGGCGATTTCAGTGAACTGCTGGCGGGCGCACGGCCGTTCCGCATTTACGATCCGCTGACACAGCGGGGCAACGTGCGCGAGCTGTTCCCGAACAATGTGATTCCGGCGGCGCGCATTGATGCCACGTCGCGGCGGTTGATTGGGCTGTATCCGGCGCCGAACCAGCCGGGCATTGCGGCGAATCACCTTCTGAATCCAAGCGACACGCGCGATTCCGATCAGGGCAGTGTGAAGATCGACCGCGAGTTTCACTCCGGTTCGCGCGCCTATTTCCGGCTGACGCGGGGCCGGTCGAACTTCCTCAACACGCGTGCCCTGGGGCCGCAGGCCTCGCCGTACATCGATGTATCAGTGCCGGTGACGCAAGGCGTGCTGAGCCACACGCAAGTGATTTCTCCGCGGTTGATCAATCAGGCTCGGTTCGGCATCTCCCGCGAGCCGATTCGGAGCATCGAACTGAATGGGGGCACACGGACCGCGGAGGAGTACGGCATTCAGAACGTCAATATCGACGAACTGACGCTGGGATTGCCGGCGTTCGCCATCAACGGATTCGAGACGCTGGGGGCGAAGGACAACATTCCGGCCATCATCGTTTCGCAGAACACGGAGTACAGCGACAACCTGGATGCGATCTTCAACAAGCACAGTTTGAAGATGGGGTTCAATGTGGTGTTCCGGCAGACGAATGCGCATCAGGCCGGATTCACTCGCGGGCAATTTGTGTTTTCGACGTTGTACACGTCGAACCCAGCGGCGCCGGCGAACACCGGTTACGGCGGAGCGGATTTTCTGCTGGGCAAGCCGCAGCAGGTCAGTGTGAACGGGTTGGTGGGTACGCGCGGACTGCGCAGGTCCGATTGGGCCGCCTACATTCAGGATGATTGGAAGGTGACGCAGAAGTTCACCATCAATCTGGGCCTGCGCTATGAACTGCCGATGCACTATCCGCACCGGGAGGTAGCTGGGCGGCTGCTGCAGTTCGATATCGAATCGGGGCTGCCGGCTCCGGTTGGAACCGGGAAGTATCCGACCCAGAGCGGCACTCCCACGGACAAGAACAATTGGGGCCCACGCGCCGGATTCGCCTGGCAGGTGGGGAAGGCGACGGTGATCCGTTCCGCCTATGGCATCTACTACTCGATGATTCCGGTACATATCGGCGCCAGTCTGGCTTCGAATCCACCGTTGTTTCTGAATAGCCTGGTGGCGAACAATCAGAACGATTTCATCGGGGCGCGCTCGATTACACAAGGGCCGGTGCGCTCCACCGATCCGAACACGCCGGGGCAGAATCGCACGGGCATTGATCCGAGCCTGAAGATCCCTTACATCCAGCAATGGAATTTCGCCGTGCAGCGGCAACTGCCGGGCACGCAGCAAATGACCGTGGCGTATGTCGGGACGAAGGGAACCGGCTTGTTGCCGGGGGCCGAGCAGAACGCCGGCATCAACTTCAATCAAGCTGTGCCGGGTGATGGCGCGGTGAACTCGCGCCGCCGCTGGCCGAATTACGGAACGGTGGCGATCTATCAAAGCCGGGCCAACTCGACCTATCATTCGCTGCAAGCCACGCTGGTGAAGCGCTGGGCCAATTCCATGCACTACCAGTTCGGCTATACATGGGCGCATCTGATTGACGACCGCGATATGACGCTGCTGCCGATTACCGATCTGCGCGGGGCCAAAGCGAATGGGACCACGGACGTGCGGCATCAGATGCGGGCGACGTTCGGCTACGAGATTCCCTGGGCGAAGAAGAAGCTCTATGGCGGCTGGGAAATCAACACCGCGCTGACTCTTTATTCGGGTTTCCCGTTCTCAGTGAACGCGGGATCGAATTCGCTGAACATCGGCGAAGGCACGCTGGCGGACCGGCTGCGTGACGGCAACCTGCCCGTATCACAGCGGACGATTGAGCGCTGGTTTGATCTGGATGCCTTTGCCAACCCCGGATTCCGGATGTACGGGAACAGCGGAAAGAACGTGCTGGTGGGGCCGGGCACGAAGGCGCTGGATCTCTCGTTGTTCAAAAACTTCCAGATTCGCGAGTCGATGAAACTGCAATTCCGCGCGGAGACATTCAACTTCACCAACACACCGCAGTTCAACCAACCAGTGGGTTCGATCGGCGCGGTGAATTCGGGCCGCATCACCAGTGCAGGGAGCGAACTCACTTTGCAGCGGACGCCACGCCAGATCCAGTTTGCGCTGAAATTGATTTTCTAAGATGACGAAGCTTCTACCGATACTCTTCGCTGCCGGATTGGCAGCGCAAACGACCGAAGTGCGCCAGTTGAAGGATCCGGTGACGGGGCGCGCCATCACCTGGTATCGCAGTGCGCAGCATGAGAACCACCACTACTACGACATTTCTCCTTGGGATCCGGCGGAGAAACGCTTGCTGTACTTTCGCTTCGATGCAAGCGTGAAGGAGCGCACGGCAACGGGGCGATATCCGGGATCGCTGTGGATTCGCAACGTGGATGGCAGCGGGGAGCGCCAGATTGCCGGCGGGATCATGGGCAATTACCACACCGGCGCGAATCAATTCTGGGGACCGGACGGGGCCACGGTCTACTATACGGCCGGGGCGGGGAACGATCGCGCCACTTACTTCGTGCATGTGGAGACAGGGAAGAAAGGACAGATTCAGACTCCAGTGCCGGCGAGCAAGATCAGTCCGGACTTCAAGACCATCTCGTGTGTGCGAGGGAGTGATTGGGGGCTGTATGAGATTGCGAGCCAGCGCTACGAGAAACTGGTGACGCTGGAGCGGGCCATTGCGCTGAGTCCGAACAAGCATCTGGTGCGGGAAGAGCCATCCTCATTGCAGAACACACGGTTCAATCCCCAGGGCGGGCAGGTACTGATTGTGCATCGCACCAACGAGGATTTCCCGCGGCTGGTGGAGATGTTTGTGTACACGGTTGCCACCGGGCAACTGAAATTTCTCGCTGATGGACTGCACCATCCGAACTGGCGGCCGGATGGAAAGGCGGTGATGTATGTGCATCCGGAACTGCCGGATTACTTTCAGAGCCTGATGGAAGTGGATGTGCAGACCGGAAGAAAGACAAAGCTCACGCGCGAGCATGTTCCGGCCGGGCACCCGTCCTATCACCCGACGAAACCGCATCTCATCGTGACGGATTGCTACGGCGGTCCGTTGGGGAGCGGGTTGGCGATCATCAACACGAAGACGGGAGAGATGAAGCAACTGGTGACGATCCCGTTGGGATGGAAGGCGGCCAAGCCTGCCGATGCACGGTTCCCCTTCCGGAACTGGGGGCTGTGGATTCCGCAGCGCCAGTTTCTGAATGAGCCGCGCCCGGTGTGGAATAAGGACGGAACGAAGATACTGTTCACGTCCGAAGAGAGTGGGTGGCAGAATCTCTATGTGGTGGACACAGGGGATCTGCAATGAGGGTCATAGTAGCCCGTGTCCTCCGCGGTTTCGGTGGTGCCCGTATTTTGGATCTTTCCAGTGCGCGAAAATACGTGGAAACTCCACGAGCGTGAGGAATGTCAGCGTGAGCGATTGCAGTATCACTATCAAGGCCGGCCGTGGATGGGAAAATGGCAACATGTGTGATGGGCTGATGTCTCCGTAGCCGATTGTTGCTCCGCTGACGAAGCTGAAATAGAGCCCTTCCAATTGGGTCAGGCTCCTGTTACAGCCATGGATTTGAAAGGCGACTGTTTCCTGGCTGATCCACACATACGCATAGGCGAAGATGACGAAGACCTCGAGGTAGTGGACGAGTAGGAGGGACAGTGCGCGGCGAGCAGGACCGGGCGGTAGTTCGGCGAATGTGACGTAGGCGTGAATTCTGGCGATATCTGCAAGCCGGTAGGCACAAGCAAGGACGAGCAGTAGAGTATTGGGCTTCAAGAATAGGAAGAAGAACAGAAGGACGAGCCAAGCCGCGCTCCACAGGGCAATTCCTCTCTTGTTTTCCCGCCGGATCAAATACCTATGTAGGCTTACCAGCGGGTATGCAAGAAAGCTCAAGAGTGCGATGAAGACAGCGGCTATTTCCCCTGAGGGCCTTATCACGACTTTGAAGTCTTCCCTGACACCAATCCAGCCTTTGAAAAGAATGAAGCCGAGCACATGGATTAATGCGGCCGCTGCCAGAAAGGTTGTCTCGTTCAAGGGAGCCTCAGTTTTTGCTCCATCCATGATAGAGTCTCGGCCAATCCGATTTCCAGCGGAATTTCCGCTCTCCAGCCGAGAATATTTCGGGCTTTCGATACATCGACAGGCCGTCGTGCGATATCACCGCTGGCGGAGGGTGCGGACTCCAGAAGGAGTTGCTCCTTGATGCCGCAAAGCCTATGCATCAATGTGATCAACTGGCGAATAGAGATTTCCTCGGTGCCCGCAAGATTCACGGAATCATTAGTGAGGGCAGGATGCGCCATGGCATCCACAATGCCTCGTGCACAGTCCTTGACGTGGGTGAATGTGCGGCGCTGGTCCCCGTTGCCGAGCATGGTGATGGGTGATTCCCGGCGAAGCAGTTTGATGGCGAGACTCGGAATGACGTGATTGAAACCAGGCAGGTCAACGGGGCTCTCGCCGGGCCCATAGAGATTGAATGGCCTGACGATCACAAACTCGATCCCATATTCGGCGAAAAAACTTCTACAAAAGGACTCGCCGAGCAATTTGGAGAAGGGGTACCCATCGTGGGGAACCCTATCCTCATGCCCTTCGCGCAGTGGGAACTGGTGGGTCCTGGTGTAAACCGAGGAGGACGAGATGTAGACGATCTTGGAGACCCCTTGCCGCCGCGCAGCTTCAAAGGTGTTCAAAAGGATGCTGGTATTGTTGCTCAGCATGCTGCCTGGATGCGCCGAGAAATATCCGACCCCAGAGACATTCGCAGCCATCGCGACGCAAATATCCACGTTTCGCATGACTGCCAGCGTCTCGGTCTGATTGCTCAGATCGGCGAGATGAAACTCGCAAGGGGCATGGGTGTTCCGCGTGCTGTTGGGCGAACTGAGGTTGTCAGCCACGCTGACTTTGTAGCCGCGATCGAGCAGTATGGGGACCACATGTTGGCCAAGAAACCCACAGCCACCAGTTACGAGTACTCTTGTCGGCATTTCGAAGTAGCGATGATAACTCAGAGCGCGCTGCAGACGGTACTTCGTGAATCTCTATGTGGTGGACACAGGGGATCTGCAATAAGCATCACAGGCTGCTCGCAAGCGCCTCCCATCCGCAGTAACAGCAGCAGGCGTTGCGCGAGCGCACAGCAGCGCGCGGCCTGTTCGGCTCCACCGGGTTCGATGCTGCACAGCGCTCTACGTGCTTTCTCCACTTGATGTTCAATCAAGGCCATCAACTGGCGATCTGTCTTCGACCGTAACGCCGCCAGTTCCGTCATGCGCGAATCCTTCATTATTCTCATTGACGCGCTCTATGCAAGGAAAGACGGATGACCGGCGGATATCGTTCACTGCGTCACCTGATGTTTACAATCCCGCTATACTCGCGGCATGAAGCGCCGAAGTTTTCTTGCCTCGTCCGCGGCCGCGGCGTTTGCCGCCGGGAACCGGGAATGGCCGTTGGGGATCAACACCTACTGCCTCCGCTTTCAACGCTGGAACGACCGGCAACTGTTCGATTATTGCGTTGAGCAGAAGTTAGAAGCGATCTTCCTGCAGGATTCCATCGATCCAGGCACGATGGATCCGAAGCATTGGGCCGAAGTGCGGAGTTGGGCCAAGGAGCACAGGCTGCATCTGGAAACCGGCGGAGGCGCGATTCTGCCGCGCACGGCTGCGGATGTGCCGAAGGTTGTGGCCACGTTGCGCAAGAACATCGAGCGCGCGGTGGCCATGGGTTCGCCGATCGTGCGTGCACTGCTCGCCAGCGACCGCTACAGCATGCCGGAAGGCACGGTGGAGCAGCATATGGATACGGCGATCCGCATCTTGCGTGAAGTGCGAACGCAGGCGCTGGACGCGGGAGTGAAGATCGGCATCGAGAATCACAAGGAGTTGCAGGCCTGGGAAACGCGGCAGTTGATTGAAACGGCCGGCAAGGAATTCGTGGGCTCGTATCTCGATACCGGCAATCCGGTGTTCGTGGCCGAGGATCCCATGACGACCCTGGAGGAATTGGGACCCTACGCGGTGACGTTTCACTTGCGGGATTCGGTGGTGTATGAGCATCCGGATGGCATCGCGGTGCAGTGGGTTCCCTTGGGGGAAGGCACCAACGATTTCAAGGCGATTGTGGCTCGGGCGGCGGAGATCCTGCCTCGGGTCCATATTTACTGCAAGCCGATCACGGCCCGGCCGCCGGTGGTGATCCCTGTTTACTCGGGCGAATTCTGGAGCAAGTGGTTCCCCCGCGCACGCTCCCGCGACCTGGCGAGGTTCCTGGCCCTGGCGCGGAAAGGACGTCCCTACGACAAACCGCATCTGCTGGCGGATGTGAATGGAGTGCGGGAGCGCTATATGGACGGATTGAAGGTTCAGCAATTGGAGCACATGTCGCGGAGCCTGGAGTACTGCCGCCAGACCCTGCACTTAGGGCAACGCTGGCGAGGGTAGGACACAGCGAAGTCAGGTGTTCCTCGCCGTTTCCTTAGGGCTACGCGGTGGCCCTCGTAAGGGGTTGCGAGGATTTATGATTTGCCCGCCAATCGGTACTGTAGAAAGCATAGGACTATAACCGAAGGTTGAGATGGTTCACCTCTCCGGTGTTAGCCTTGCGCCCGTTTGTCCAAGGTGCCGATTCTATGAACCTGCTCACAGCAATCGCCGATACACTCAGCCCACGGGTTGTGTATCGCGCGAGCATGCTCCTGCGCGAGCATGAACGAAACACATGGATGGCAATCGAGCAATTCATTCCCACGGTGCTGGCAGCCGCCATCCAATTCACTCACACGGAAGAAGGCGCGGCCGCCTTCCTGGCAATGCTCGACTCGGGGCACCTGGAGGGCAAGATTATCAGTGAGTTGGAAGGGTTACTCTCCAACCGGATTGCCGCCTTCGCGATGCTGAATATTGGAGAGCGGGCCGCCGCCAAGCTGATGGGCGACCAGATGGAGCCGGTGATTCTGGCGGTGGCCGGTGAGATTCAGATTGATGAAAGCGCCACGCGCGAGATTCTGGCGCTGACTACCGTGGTGTTTCTGGAACTGCTGGGACGGGAGCGCGCCGCAAAGCGTCTGATCTCTTACGATCCGATCGTACTATTACATCATCATCGCCGCAAAACGGCTCGGGCACTTCCGGCGGAAGTTGCTCGATACATTGAGCTTTACGAGAATCCGACGGAACCGGAGACGAGGCCGATGCCGGTTCGTTTCGCGGGGCTGAGCCTGCGTTTTCTCAAGTTGTTGGGCTAGGACTTTTGTACTTGATTCCTCTCGCCCAATCTGGGATACTGTTCTAGTACTTTTTGTCGTTTTAATCTCTCTCCCCGGATGTAACTGTGCCTATTGAAAAACGTAGGAAACGCGTGCGCTGCCCGCGCTGTCAATCTCAGGATGTATGGAGGTTCGGGCAAAACGGCGGATTCTTCCTTTGGATTGCTGAGAAGCTTTCCTTGCACCGTTTGAGCTGCCGCTCCTGCGGTTCCCACTTCTTCACCGGCAAGCGCGTTTTCCAGCACGCTGCCTAGTCTGCTTCCACCTCAAATCCTCTTCGGACCCTGGTTGGTCTGCTCATCCAACTGTTCCAGCAATTGCATGCGCTCAGACGGGCTCAGCAGGATGAACTTCGCCTGGAAGTCCTCTGCGCTAAGCTCGTCACGGAGCAGCAATGCCAGTAGCGTCTGCACTGGCAGCTTCTGGACACAATATTGCACGGTGATCAAAGTATAGATCCACTTTGAACGGGGGGATACTAGCGAGATCCCTCAGGTCCGTGTTGTGAATGTCACTAAACAGTAATTTGGAAACGGTACATGTGCCAATCTCTAAGGCAAACACCGTAGCATAGAAAGAATGTCGCTTCTTGCCGCATTGCTCATGGCCAGTCTCGAAGCACAATCCATCCGGGTGCTCTCGGAGTTTCGGCGCGTCGATGCGAAGGGGGCGATTCTTGCCAGCGATGAGGGTGGGAAGCCGCGCGAAATTCTCTCTCCGGGCCTGATGCGGAATACCTTCCACTCGCTGCGTATTGTGGTGGACCCGCCTAAGGGAAAATGGTTCCAGTTCGAAATTGCGCAGAACCCCGAGGGGTTGGGTGTCACGGTCTATAAGGAACTGCCCGGCACGCAAGGGAAGCTGGAAAAAATACAGATGCCTGTGCACAAGATCGGCGAGCGTCTGGAGGTGTACTGGCTTGACCTGTGGATACCGCCGAAGGCGCTGGTGCGGCGGATTCGGATTGAGGCGCAACTGCACGATGGAGAAGGGTGGCGGATTGCACCAATGGAAGCACGGGTACTGAAAGGCATCGCGCCGCAGCCGAAGCGGACGGGAGCGCAGATGCCGCCATGGACGGATTCGGCGGAGGCGCCCGCGCGCCAGGTGATGCGTGAGTTTGTATGCGAAGAAGTGCCGAAGCCGGCGCTGCCGGGGCTCACTGTTTCCGGGCTGGTGCGGCGAAACGCGATGCAGGATCTTTCCATCGCCCGGGCGCTGCAATTGCAGTGGGGGAAAACGAAACTGAGGGAAGAGATGGTGAAGGCCGCGGGTGGTGAGGACGTGTCCTCGTGGTGTGCCGCGCGGAAGCATCCTTCGCCAAACGGGCCGGAATGGTATCTGCGGGTGCGTGATTTTCTCTATCGAGAGGCATCGCGCTGATGCTGGCGGCCGCGGTTCTGCTGATCACCAACGTGACGGTGATCGACGGCACCGGCGCCATGCCGGGCCCGCCCACGTCGGTATTGATTCGCAACGGGCGAATCGCCTCTGTCGGTGAGGTTCGCACACCACCGCGAGGCGCGGAGGTTTTGGATGGCGAAGGCAAGTTCCTCATCCCGGGGTTGTGGGATATGCACACGCATGTGCTTTCCGATGCGGATCAAGCCTTTCCGAAACTGCTTGCCGCCGGTGTGACGGGGATCCGCAACATGCATGTCGAGGCAGCCGATTCGCTCGCCATCGCGTTGCGCGTCCGGAGCGAGGTGGAGCAGGGCATGCGCGCGGGACCGCGCGTGGTGGCTAATGGCCCGATACTCGATGGGCCTAATCCGGTGTTTGCCGGCTCGATTGCAGTAGGGGACGCTCCCACGGCACGGCGAAGCGTGCGCCTGTTGAAGCAACGCGGTGTGGACTTCGTCAAGGTTTACGATCTGCTTCCGCGCGATGCCTACTTCGCTATTGCCGCCGAAGCGCGTAGACTGCATTTGCCGTTTGCCGGGCATGTGCCGATTTGGGTTACGGCGGAGGAGGCAGCACGCAGCGGGCAGCGCAGTATTGAGCATTTGAGCGGCGTTTTCGAAGCCTGTACCGCGGATGGAAAAGTGGATGGCGAACTGAAGCGGGCGATGAATCTGTGGGCGATCACGCGCACGATTTCGGCACAACAGATGCACGCCGCTGTGCGTAAGGCAGCCGCCACCTACGACGCCTCAATCTGCGAGCCGCTGCTGGCGGTGTTCGCTGCGAAGCGTGTCTGGCAGTGCCCCACGCTGTGCATGCTGGGCGAACTGCAGAAGGCGGGGATGACGGTGGTGCGGCAGATGAAGGATGCCGGTGTGATGCTTCTGGCCGGCACCGATGCCGGGAACAAGGGCAGCGAGCCGGGGGACAGCCTGCATCGGGAGTTGGAATTGCTGGTGGAGGCGGGACTGAATCCAATGGAAGCGTTGCAGAGCGCGACGCGCAATGCCGCTTCTTATCTGGGCAAGGAAAAGGAATGGGGAACCATCGAGAAAGGCCGGGTTGCCGACCTGGTGCTGCTGGATGCCAACCCTCTCGAAGATATTCGCCACACGCGGCGCATTGCCGCTGTGGTGGTGCGCGGGCGTGTGGTACCTTCACATCCATGAGATTGTGGATCGCTGTTCTCTCCCTGGCCACACTCTGTGCGCAAGAGCACTATAAGAAGCCGCCGCAGGACGTACTGCGCGTGCTGGATGCTCCGGGTGCGCCACAGGAATCCCTTAATCCGCCGCGGACCCACATGTTGATTCTGCGCGCCAGACGCTATCCTCCCATCCGCGAGGTGTCGCAGCCGATGCTGCGTATGGCGGGTATGCGTGTCAATCCGCGAACGAACGGTCCGCATCTGGGCACGGTGTTCACCGCGATGTCACTGATGGAGATTGCAACGGGGCGGGAAACGAAGCTCACGCTGCCGGCCGATCCGCGTCTGCAAATGCCCCGTTGGAGCCCTGATGGCAAGCGCTTTGCATTCCTCCACACCAACGGCGATCAGATTGAACTGTGGCTGGGCGATGTTTCCGGCCAGTTGCGCATGGTGTCCGGAGTGCGCGTCAACGCGGCCTATACGGGCACGGGGTTGAGAGTGAGTGGAGACACCATTCAGTGGATGCCGGATGGCCGTTCGCTGTTGGTGAAATCGGTCCCCGCTTCGAGGGGCGCCGCCCCAGTGGCGCCGGATGTGCCGATGGGGCCGAACACGCAGGAAAGCCACGGCAAGTATTCTCCCGTGCGCACGTATCAGGATTTGCTGACCAGCGCGCATGACATGGATCTGTTTGATTACTACATGACCGCGCAGTTGCTGAAAGTGGATGTGGCTTCGGGGAAGACCAGCACCTTCGGCGAGCCGGGCATCTACAGTACGATTGAGCCTTCGCCCAGCGGGCAGTACATTCTGTTCCACAAGATTCAGCGGCCCTATTCGCTGCTGCACACCGCCGGGGCGTTCCCGCGCGACATCGCGGTTTGGGATCCCAGCGGGAAGGTGGCGGCGAAGCTATTCTCCCGTCCGCTGGAGGATGGGATTCCGATTGAGGGTGTCGCCACCGGGCCACGCAGCATTGCCTGGCGTCCGGACGAGCCGGCCACGCTGTTCTGGGTGGAAGCTCTGGATGGAGGGAATCCAAAGCGCAAGGTGGATCATCGCGACAAGCTGATGACGTTCAAAGCGCCGTTCCAGGGCCAGCCCGCCGAATGGACTCGGGTGAAGAATCGCTTCACGGCTGTGGATTGGGGGAAGGGATTCGCACTGATTCGGGATAACGAACGGGATCGGCGCTGGGTGACTACTTCTATGCTCTCCCTGCGCGATGAAGGCGCCGCGCCGAAAGTGATCTTCAGCCGCAGCAGCCAGGATAAGTATCGCGACCCAGGCACGCCAATGGAAGAGACCGCGCCCAACGGGCAGCGCGTCCTGATTCAGGATGGCGACGATATCTTTCTCAATGGCGAGGGTGCGACTCCAACCGGCGCGAGGCCGTTTCTCGATCGCTACAACATTCGTACTGGTGAGAAGAAGCGTGTGTTTCGCAGTGGGGAGCAAGGCCACGAGCGGGTGATTGCGCTGCTGGCGCACGATGGCTCGCATTTTCTTACGGAGCGCGAGAGCCCCACGGTTCCGCAGAATTATTTCGTGCGCGGCGTGGACGGAACTGCGCGCGCTTTGACGGACTATCGCGACCCGGCGCCGGAGTTACGGAAGATCCGGAAGCAACTGGTGAAGTACAAGCGTCCGGATGGTGTCGATTTGTCCTTCACGCTCTATCTGCCGCCGGACTACAAGGAAGGGACACGCCTGCCGACGGTGGTATGGGCCTATCCGCGCGAGTTTACGGATGCCGATGTTGCCGGGCAGTTCGGGGGATCGACGGAGCGCTTCACCACGTTAGCCGGCACTTCGCACCTGTTTTTCCTGCTGGCCGGTTATGCGGTGTTGGACGATGCGTCGATGCCGGTGGTGGGGCCTCCGGAGACGGTGAACAATACCTACGTCGAGCAGATTGTGGCCAGCGCGAAAGCGGCCATCGACAAAGCGGCGGAGATGGGTGTGACCGATCCGCAGCGCGTGGGCGTAGGCGGGCACAGCTACGGTGCTTTCATGACCGCTAACCTGCTGGCGCACTCCGATCTGTTCCGCGCAGGAATCGCCCGGAGCGGCGCCTATAACCGGACTTTGACTCCCTTTGGATTCCAGTCCGAGCGGCGCACCATTTGGGAAGCGCCGGAGATTTACCTGCGCATGTCGCCATTCATGGTGGCGGACAAGATCAAAGAGCCGCTGCTGCTGATTCATGGCGAAGCGGACAACAATCCCGGCACGTTCCCCATACAGTCCGATCGAATGTATCAGGCTGTGCGCGGCAACGGCGGAAATGTGCGGCTGGTTTTCCTGCCCCATGAATCACACGGCTATGTGGGCCGTGAGTCGGTGGAACATACTTTGGCGGAGATGATTGAATGGTTCGACAAGCATGTGAAAAACCCGCACTGATCCTTCTGTTGTGCGTTGGTGTGGCGGCCGCGCAGAATGTACGGCCGTTGGAAGAGCAGAAGCTGCTGCGCGCAATCTACAAAGAGATGGTGGAGCACAACACCAGCTACACCACCGGCCAGACTACCGCGGCTGCTGAAGCGGTGGCGAAGCGTTTACGTGATGCCGGATTTCCGGCGGCGGATATTCATGTGGACGGCGCCGCGCCACACAAGAAGAACGTCGTGGTGCGCTACCGGGGCACGGGGGTGAAGAAGCCGTTGTTGTTGTTAGCGCATCTGGATGTGGTGGAAGCGAAGCGCTCCGATTGGGAGCATGATCCGTTTGTGCTGCGCGAGGAGGGCGGATATTTTTACGGGCGGGGCACCGGCGACGACAAAGCGCAGGGCTCCATCTGGCTGGCCAATCTCATTCAGTACAGGAAGGAAGGCTGGAAGCCGGAACGCGATCTCATCGTCGCCTGGACCGCGGACGAAGAGGGCTGGGGCAAGTACAACGGCGTGTCGTGGCTGCTGAAGAATCATCGCGATTGGATCGATGCCGAGTTCTGTGTGAACGAAGGCGGCTGGGGCGAAATGAGCCAGGGACGCAAGTTGATGAATCAAGTTCAGGTGAGTGAGAAGACGTTCGTCACATTCCGCCTGGAAGTGCGCAATCCCGGTGGGCACAGTTCGGTGCCGGTGAAGGAGAATGCGATTTACCGGCTGGCTCGCGCGATAGAAAAAGTGTCGCAACTCGAGTTCCCGGCGAAGCTGAACGACGTTACACGCGGCTACTTCGAGAGCATGGCCAATCTCTACGATGGTTCGCTGCGGCAGGACCTGATGAACGTGACGCGCGGCGATGCGGCGGCGATCGCACGCGTTGCGGCGCATTCGGCGGCATGGAATGCCACGCTGCGGACGACTTGTGTCACCACGATGCTGGATGGCGGGCACGCCGAAAACGCGCTGCCGCAGACGGCCGGAGTGCTGGTGAATTGCCGTGTGTTGCCGGAAGAAAGCGCCGCGTCGGTGCAGGAGGCGCTGCGGCGCGCCGTGGCCGATGACCAGGTGCGCATCGGGTACTATCGCGAAGAACCTACGCAAGGCCCGGCTTCGCCCATGCGCGAGGATGTGATGGCAGCAACCCGTAAGGTGACGGCATCCATGTGGCCTGGAGTGCCGGTGGTTCCGATCATGGTGATGGGCGGCACGGACGGGATGTTTCTGCGGCTCGCCGGTATTCCCACCTACGGCGTGATGGGGCTATTCCTCGATCGGGACGATCTGCGCTTTCACGGATCGAATGAGCGCATCGGCGTGAAGGAATTCTACGAGGCGCAGGAATTCCTCTACCGGCTGGTGAAACAACTGGCGCAATAAATGTTTCAGGCCCTGACGCGCAGGTAGGAGTACACCGGCACGCCTAGAAGCACGATGCCCAGTCCCGGCCATGTGGTTGCCGGGCGATAGACGAACAACACCACGAGAATCGCCCCTGCGCCCAGAATGTACAGCGCGGGAATCACGGGATAGCCGAACGCCTTGTACGGCCGCTCCGCGTTGGGACGCGTAGCCCGCAAGCGGAAGATTCCAGCCACAGTGAGGATGTAGAAAATCAGCGCCGCGGAGATGACGTAATCAAGCAGATTGCCGTACAGGTTGCCGTAGGTGTTGGTCTGCGGATTGAACGTTCGTGGCAGCACCAGCAACACGGACCAGATGCCTTGCACCATCAGGGCCCAGGCGGGCACATGGGTCTTGCTGAGCACTGCCGCCTGCGGGAAGAACAAGCGGTCGCGCGCCATGGCGTAATAGGCGCGGGCGCCGGCGAGAATCAATCCGTTGATGCAGCCGAATGTGGAGATCATGATGCCCACCGCCATTATCAGCGTGCCGGCTCCGGGGAAGATCTTCTGTAGTGTCGCCGTGGCTACGCGGTCCGATGGCGCGGTTTGGATTTCGGCCAGTGGCAATGTCACCAGATAGGCCACGTTCGCCAGCAGGTAGAGCGTGATCACTAATCCAGTGCCAAGGGCGAGTGAGAGTGGGATGTTCCGCTTTGGGTTGATCACTTCACCCGCGGTGAACGTGATGTTGTTCCAGGCATCGGCGGAGAACAGCGATCCGGTCTGTGAGACGCAGATGGCCACAAACAGTCCGAACGTGGTCAGCGCGGAAATGCCTGGGACAATATCCACCGTGTTGCGGGCATTCCACAGGTTGCCGAAATTGTCGCTGACGGCGGTGCTGTTCCAGCCCAGTGTGAGCCCCAGCCCGATGAGCACGAACAAAGACCCCGTTTTCGCCGTGGTGAAAACATTCTGCACGATCTTGCCGTATTGCAGACCCTTGGTATTCGTCCAGGTGAGGAAGGCGATGACGACGACTCCCAGCAACTGCGCTGTTGATAACGACACGGCATAGCCCTGGGTGAGGTGCAGAGGTGGGATGAGGTAGTTGGTTTCGGAGATTGTGGGAAGCAGCAATCCGGTGAACCTGGCGAAGGCCACTGCCACCGCGGCGATGGTTCCGGTCTGGATCACGAGAAACAGTGTCCAGCCATAGAGGAACCCCCACAGCGGAGAGAATGCTTCGCGCAGATAGACGTACTGGCCGCCGGCCCGCGGCATCATCGCTGCCAACTCACCGTAGGAGAGTGCACCGGTGACAGTGAGCAATCCGGCTACTAGCCAAACCACCAGCAACCAACCTGCGCTCCCCACCTGCCGTGCGGCCTCAGCGGACACAATGAAGATCCCCGAGCCGATCATCGACCCGACGACAATCATCGTTGAATCGAGTAGGCCGAGCCTCCGTTCGAATTCGTTGTCTGCGTGCGTGGAGGGGGCTTCCACGGTCCTCGGTTGAGCCATGGATTCAATGGTATCAGCCCAGGTCCGCGATCAATTGCTCCAGTTGCGGCAGTCCTCCGGCGAAGAAATGATCCTGCGCATCCACCCACAGGAATCGCTTCTCTCCGGGTAAGGATTCGTAGAACCGGTAGGCATCTTGCGGCGAACAGATGGCGTCGTTGCGGCTGTGAACAAAGATGCGCGGGACGGGGCAGGGAAGCAGGTCCTCCGCATGTGCGTATTGTGGAGGAAACCCCACGGCCACCGCGCGCGTTGCGCCGGCGCACTGCTGCGCCATCTTCAACACCACTCTCGATCCGAAGCTGAATCCGGAGATCGTGTATGGCAACTGAGGATACCGTTCGCGCAACACAGCGAGTGCCGCGCGGGCATCTTCCACCTCGCCGATGCCGTGCCCATGCGCGCCTTCGCTGAGGTTGACGCCACGGAAGTTGAATCGCAGTACGACATGTCCGGAGCGGCGAAAGCCTTTTGCCAGGCGGTAGACCACTTTGTTGTGCATGGTGCCGCCGTGCAGCGGATGGGGATGGCAAACGAGCGCCGCCTGTTCCGGTTCGCGGTCTTCGGGCTCTTCCAGAAGGGCCTCCAGCTTACCGGCAGGCCCTTCGAGGAACAGCGACTCAATGCGGCGCGGCACAGCTAGTTCGACCGGTAATTGGTGAACTGCATGTCGATGCCGAAGTCGTGGCCGCGCAGCACGGCGATGATTTCCTGGAGCGTGTCGCGATCCTTGCCCGTGACGCGCACCATGTCGCCTTGAATGGAGGCCTGCACTTTTTTCTTGCTGTCCTTGATCGCCTTCACGATCTCGCGCGCCTTCTCAATGGGGATGCCTTGCTGCAGCGTGATCTCCTGGCGCACCGAGGATCCGGCGGCCTGCTGCACTTCGCCGTACTGGAGCCCCTTGAGCGGCACTTTGCGTTTGACCAGCTTGCCTTCCAGGATCTCCACCACGGCCTTCAGCTTGAACTCATCCTTGCTGGTGAGCGTGATCTTCTTGTCCTTCTCAACGAGGACGATCTCAGACTTGCTGTCCTTGAGGTCGTAACGAGTGATGATCTCTTTGCTCGCCTGATTGATGGCGTTCACCACTTCAGGCATCTCGATTACGGATACGATGTCGAATGAATTCTCGGGCATTGTTCTATCTATCTTAGTTTTTTTAGAGCGATCAGGACGTGGAGGGTGATCTCATCGATCATGGCAGGCATGGCGGCTTCGAGAGCGAGCGTCACGGCGGCCCTTACCCTTTCTTCATCGGCCTGGGATAGCCCGGCAGGTGCTGGTATGGGCGCCGGCTCCGGTTCCGGCTCTGGTTCCGGTTCCACGGCAGCGGCGCTGTGATCCTGATTGCGTGCCAGCCTGGCCGCTTCCGCCAGTGGCCGGATGGTATCCATCACCACCGATGCCTCAAACGGCTTCTTCAGCAGCGCATCGCTGCCCGCTTGCGAAGCTTCCTCTTCATCCAGCGGTTCCAGCACTCCGGCGGTCAGCACCACGCGCACATGCCGGAACTTCGGATTTCCTTTTACATCGCGGCAGATATCGAACCCGGAGCGTTTGGGAAGGAAGGCGTCGGCAACGATTACATCGGGATTCACATCCTCCAGACGCACCATCGCGGTTTCACCATCGGTGACGGAAATGACTTCGAAGCCTTCTTCACGCAAAATCCGCTCGCCCATGCGCTGTGCATGCGGGCTGTCATCGGCGAGCAGAATGCGGCTCATTACTTCTTGTTCGATTTCTTCTTGCCTTTCTTCTGTTCGGGCGCGGGCGCCTGCTTGGTTTCCTCGGCGGGCTTGGCGGTGACGTCCGTTTTGGTTCCCTCCGGCTTGGGCGGATTGGCGCGGGCGTCAGGCTTGGAATCCAGTTGCGAAGAATCGTTCACGGTGGAGACACTCACGTCCGTGACGCCGCCGCCTTCCGCCACGGGAACGGGCACGCTGACGGGAATGGTTGGCGCCGTGCGTTGCATCGCAGGAGTGCCGGACTTCGCCGCCTGTGTGGTATCGGGGCTCTTGCGGAAGATGCCCATCGACTTGCTGAACGATCCCTTCTTGGTGCGATTCTCTTCCTCGTACTTCATTCGCGCCAAGGCCACTGGATCGGGCTCAGGAACTTCCAGTTCCATTTCCTTCAACTTTTTCTTGGCCTCATCGACATAGGAACTGAGCGGATAATCTTTCACGATGCGGGCGTAGGCGTTGCCCGTTTTGTCGCGGAAGCGCGGGCCCATCTTGGAGTAGGAATCGCCCAGCATCCACAGTGCCTCATCCGACTTGCTGAAGAGCGGATAGGCATCCACCAGCGATTGAAGTCGATTCGACGCGGCGGGATGACTGCCCTTGTTGTGATAGAAGAAACCGACGCGGTATTCGCCATCGGCGATCACTTCCTGGATGTTGCGCAGCAACTGCTGCGCCTGCGGCGCGTACTTGCTGTTGGGGAATTGGACCAGCAACTGGCGGCATTCTTCTTCCGCTTTCACGGCGTGGGTCACGTCGCGATCCGCCTTTTCCATCTGGCGGTAGTGGATCATGCACACCTTCTCCTGCGCCTCAGCGGACTCTTCCAGCGTGGGATAGAACAGGATGAAGTCTTTGTATTCGGCTTCGGCCTGCGCCAAGCCGTGAGAGCCGCCTTCACGGAACCAACTGTCGGCGATGGCTAACTTTGCTTTGGCCAGGAATTCGCTGCTGTCGTAGGTGTTGATGAGCGTCTGCAGGGTGAGGCGCGCCACTTCAAAGCGATTCTTCTCCAGGTCGCGAACGGCTTTATCGAACAGAACCTTGTCGGGTTGTTGCGTGTCTTTGGAGATGGGGTTCTCGTATTTCTTGCGGCGGAATCCGCATCCGGCGAGCATAGCGCCGCATACGGCCAACAGCACGAACTTGGCGAACCACTTGTTATGAAGCATCATTCAGCACTACCTCTTTGCGAAATCTATACCCGGATCGCGGTTGCTTCCCGGGCTAGCTGTTGCATCCTTTTCACGGTTGTTTCCGGATCTTCACTCCCGAAGATACTGGAACCGGCCACGACCCAATCGCATCCGGCACGCACGGCGCCGGCGATGTTGTCCGGGCCCAACCCGCCATCCATTTCAATTCGGAAGCTGCCTTTGTTCCGCTCGCGGCGTTCCGCGAGTGCCTGCACTTTGCGCAGGGAGTTGGGCAGAAATTGTTGTCCACCGAAGCCCGGGTTGACACTCATGACGAGCACGTAGTCTGCCAAATCGAGGACTTCGTCGAGTGTCGCTACGGGTGTGGAGGGGTTGATCACGACACCAGCCAGCGCGCCCTCGCTTTGGATCATACGCAATGTGCGATCGAGATGCGGGCAGGTTTCCTGATGAACCGATACCTGATCCGCGCCTGCCTCAATGAAGACCGGCGCGTAGCGATCGGGGTCAGTGATCATGAGGTGCACATCGAGGGTGAGTTTGGTCACCTTTCGAATGGACTTCACCACGGGCGGTCCGAGGGTGAGGTTCGGTACGAAGTGCCCGTCCATTACATCCACGTGCAGCATCGACACTCCGGCCCTCTCCATGCGCGCGATATCCTCGCCGAGGCGCGCGAAGTCTGCGGAAAGAATGGAAGGCAGGATTTCTACCATCGGAACCTGGGGAAACTACCTAAAATCGTAACACAGCGGCGTAAAAGCCATCCCCCGGTTGGACGCCGGGAAGGCGGTAGTGGGTTTCGTCCGGGGTGTGTCCCAACGCCTCGCGCACGACATGCTCGTTCTCTTCGGGCTCCAGCGAGCAGGTGGAATAGACCAGGATTCCGCCGGGCGCGACGCTATCGATTGCGTTCTTCAGGATGCGGACCTGCCTGGAGTGCAGGTCGGCGAAATCTTCCGGTCTCAGCCGGTAGCGGATCTCCGGATTGCGAGCCAGAGTGCCGGTGCCGGAGCAGGGCGCATCCACCAATACGCGGTCGAACTTGCGCCGGAACGGGAGCGGCTGCTGCGCGTCGATCTGCACCAGGCTGCAAGGGAGATCGCGCATCGCGGCCAGGCGGTGCAGATGCCGGTCACAGGCGATCACCTCAGCGCCCAGTGCGATGGCTTGCGCTGTCTTGTTCCCCGGCGCCGCGCAGGTGTCCAGAAATCTGAGCCCAGGTTCCAGTTCGAGAAGCGTGATCACCCACTGCGCTCCGATATCCTGCATCCGGCCGGTGGTTGGTTCTATCGTTGACTCCGGTTCGCTCTGCGCGTGCAGCGCGATGTGCTGCGCCGCTTCCACGCCGAAGTGTTCCACCCAGCGGGAGAAGATCCAGGGCGGAATGGAGTCTGCCGCGCTTGCATCGGGGAGTGGCGTCTTGTTCTTCAGCACAGCATTCACCAGTCCCGCGGCGGAAGTCTTCCGCGCCCGTTTCACCAGATTTACTGAGTCCGATACGACCGCATAGGCAGGCACACGATCGAGGAATCGCAACTGAAACAAGCCCATGCGCAATGCAACGCGCACTTCGATGTCGAGTTTGCGTCCATTGGTGCGCGCCGCGATCCAGGAATCAAGAGGCAACTGCCGGCGCAGTACACCGAAGACAATCTGATGCGCCAGCGACGCATCGCGCGGATCCAGTGGTTCACTTGCGGCGCGCAGCAGATCCGAAGCCCACGCGCCCTTCTCCACGCGGAGTAAGACATCGAATGCAACGCTTCGCGCGGGCGTACAGGAACCCTGTACGTCCTTTTTTTGTCGTTGTGCAACGGGCATTCGAGTGGCCATCGATTCTATAATAGAAGCTTGGAAATCGAAAAGACGCTGCTGAGAAAGGTTGGGGAAGCCATCGGCCGGTTCCGCATGATTCAGGACGGCGATCGTGTGGCTGTCGCCTTGTCCGGCGGAAAAGATTCGGTGACGATGCTGGAGGCGCTGCTCGCACTCCAGAAGCGTGCTCCGATCCAATTTTCAGTTTGCGCCTTCACCGTGGAGCAGGGAAAGTTTCTACGTCCCATTGAGCCACTGGGGATCTGGCTGCGCGAGCGCGGCATCGATTGGAAATACGTGCAGGATAATCCCTCCCTGCAACTGCTGGAAGACCAGCCGGATCATGGCTGTGATCTGTGCAGCCGGTTCCGCCGCCGCGCGGTCTATGAGATTGCCCGCGGCCTGGGCGCGAACGTCATTGCTTTCGGCCACACGGCCGACGACTTCTGTGAGTCGTTCCTGCGCAATGCGCTGTTTACGGGGCGCCTGAGTGCGCTTCCCGCGGTGACCTATTCCAGCAAGAAAGAGTTCCGGTTGATCCGCCCATTGGTTTTTGTGAGCGAAGAGATCACCCGCAAGTTCGCCGAGAGTCTGGGTGCGCCGGTCATCCCCTGCGGATGCTCGCAGCGCACCGGCACAGTCCGGCGCAGTCTTCGTGATTTCTTCGCGGAATTGGAGCAGGACTACCCCCATCTAAAGGAAAACATGTTGTCCGCCATGGGAAACATTGAGCCGCAACGGCTTCTTGATGTCCGCTATCTCAATACCGATTTGACAGAAGATGCGGCGCCCAGTACACTCTTTCCGATTGTGACGGAATCGTAACAGAGATTATGTTGACCTGCCACTATCCGGATGAGACACTAGGTCTTCCCGAGATACTCCCAGACACGCTTAGCCGGTTGAGGTTGTAATGAGGTTTCTCCCGCGAGAGGAAAAATTTTACCACTATTTTTTGGGCCAGGTACGCTTGATCAGCGAGGCGAGTTCGCTGCTGGTGGAAGGCGTACGCGATGGCATGGAAGAAGCGGCCCGCAAGATCTCCGATCTGGAGAAGGCCGGCGATGAACTGATCCACGAGATCTTTCAGAAGCTGGGACAGACGTTCATCACGCCGCTCGATCCGGAAGACATCCATTCTCTGGCGTCCCACCTGGATGATGTGCTGGACGGTATTGAAGAGGTAGCCCACAAGCTGGTGGCCTACAAAATCAAGCCCGCTCCCATGGCGGTCCACCAGATTTGCGAGATCATACTCTCCTGCTCGAAGTCTTTCGAGCTCGCTTTCGAAGCACTGAGCCGCGATAAAGAGATGCTGGATCATTGCATCGAGATCAACCGTTTGGAAGATCACGCGGACCAGGTGACGCGCACAGCGGTGGCGGAACTCTTCGAAAACGAGAAGGATCCCATCCGGCTGATCAAGCTGAAGGAGATCTACGAATTGCTCGAAATCACCACCGACTACTGTGAAGACGTCGCCGACGCGCTGCAGAATGTGGTCGTGAAGAACAGCTAGCGACAAGCGAAAGAACAGCATGGATCCGTTAGTCCTCGTCATCCTGATCGTTGTAGTAGCACTGGCCTTCGATTTCATCAACGGCTTTCATGACGCAGCGAATTCAGTGGCGACCATTGTTGCAACACGCGTGTTGAGCCCCTTTCACGCTGTATTGTGGGCGGCGTTCTGGAACTTCATTGCCTTCATCGGGACCGGCACTGGCGTGGCCAGCACCGTAGGCAAAGGTCTCGTGGATTTATCCATGGTGACGCCCTACGTGATTCTCGCCGGTCTGTTGGGGGCCATCATTTGGGATTTGGCGACGTGGTGGTGGGGACTTCCCACCAGCTCTTCGCATGCGCTCTTCGGCGGATACGCGGGTGCGGCCATCGCGGCCTCCGGGTTCAAGGCAATCATCGTCGCGGGGTGGATTCGCATTCTCACCTTCATCGTGGTTGCTCCGGTGCTCGGCATGCTGCTTGCCTACACGTTGATGATTCTGGTGCACTGGCTGTTCCGCGAATCGACGCCGAAGCAGATGGACAAATACTTCCGCCGGCTGCAGTTGCTTTCGGCGGCGATCTTCAGTTATTCGCATGGCAGCAATGACGCGCAGAAGACCGCTGGTGTGATTACCGGCGTGCTGGTCACAGCCGGGTATTTGAAGACTTTCGAAGTGCCGACGTGGGTGATTGTGTGCGCGTATAGCGCAATCGGTTTAGGGACGATGAGCGGCGGTTGGCGCATTGTGCGCACGATGGGTGCGAAGTTGACGCGCCTCAAGCCGCGCGGCGGATTCTGCGCCGAGACCGCGGCCGCATCCTCCATTCTGTTTTCCACGTTTCTTCACATGCCGGTCTCTACCACGCATGTGACGGCTGGCGCGATCGCCGGTGTTGGTTCCATCCAGCGCATCAAGGCCGTTCGCTGGCGCATCGCCACCAGCATTGTGTGGGCGTGGGTATTCACCATTCCTGCTTCCGCTGCCGCCGGGTGGATCTGCCACCACATCCTTTCCCTGTTCGTGGGCAAATAGTCCCTCCCTTGCGTTATCCTGAGTTCCTAACGCTTCATGGATACGAACTCCGGCGCCGTCCGGCGCGATCAGGATGACCTGAGCAAATTCGGGTACGCGCAGGAATTGTTTCGCAGCATGGGCGGGTTTTCGAACTTCGCCATCAGTTTCTCCATCATCTCCATCCTCACCGGGGCAGTGACTCTCTATGGTTACGGACTGGAAATGGGCGGACCGTTGGAGATGACGCTCGGTTGGCCTGTGGCCACTGTGTTCACGCTGATCATGGCCGCCAGCATGGGAGAGCTTTGTTCCGCCTATCCCACCAGCGGCGCCATGTATCATTGGGCGGTCGCACTGGGCGGCCCGGTGTGGGGATGGTTCACCGCATGGCTGAACATCTTCGGTCTCATCGCCGCGGTGGCGGGTATCAACTACAGCTGCGCCCAGTTCATTCTGCCCTTTCTCAATCTGCCGCAAACGCAAACGAACCTCTTCTGCATGCTCGCGTTCATTCTGGTGACGCAGGCGCTGCTCAATCAGTACAGCGTGAAACTGGTGGCGTGGCTCAATGACGGAAGCGTTGCCGTGCACATTGCGGGGGTGCTGCTGCTGGTGGGTGCGATTGTCTTTTTCGCTCCGCTACAGCCGGCGAGTTTCCTTACCCAGGCGGTGAACAGCAACGGCCGGTCGCCATACTGGTGGGCTTTTTTGCTGGGGTTGCTGCAGGCGCAATGGACGTTCACCGGGTTTGATGCATCGGCTCATATGGCGGAAGAGACACAGGATCCACGGCGGCGCGCGCCATGGGGGATTGTGCTGAGCGTCGGCGTCAGTGGAGTGGTGGGTTATCTCATGCTGCTGGCTCTTACCATGGCCATTCCGAGTGTGAGCGCTGTGCTGTCGATGAAAGACAGCGCGGGCAACGCTGTGCCGACGGCCATCGCTGTCCTGCAGACGGCGCTGGGCGGGCGCGCAGGCAACGCCATGGCGGCGACGGCATCGATGGCGATGTGGTTCTGCGGGCTTTCCGCCATTACGTCCGCTTCACGCACGCTCTTTGCTCTGGCCCGGGACAATGGCACCCCGATGTCCTCGTACATAGCCAGTGTGAATGCGAAGCACGGAACTCCGGGTCCGGCCATCTGGGCGATCACCATAACGGCCATGGCGGGAATGGCCTGGAGCGGCGCCATCCCGATTGTCACTTCGTTCAGCACCGTGGCTCTCTACGTCGCGTATCTCATCCCCATTGTGCTCGGCGTGGGGAAGCAGGAATGGCGCAAGGAAGCGGTTTGGAACCTGGGAAAATACTCCAGTGTCGTTCACGCCGTGGCGATTGGCTACACTGTGTTGGTTTGCATCGTTCTGGTAATGCCGCCCAATCAACTCGCAGGGCAGACGCTGGCCGGCATTCTGTTGCTGTTGGTGCTTCTTTACCTGACACAGGCAAGACATAAATATAAAGGCCCGGAATGGGCACTGAAGGGAATCGGACGGTGACGCTCGGACAGGTTCTGGAACAACTGGAAGTAAACAAAATCACGCGCATCAAACTGGGCGTATTCGACGCCGATGGAGTGTTGCGCGGGAAGTATATCAGCATGGAGAAGTTCCGCAGCGCCGCCGAAGGAGGCCTCGGATTCTGCGATGTGATTTTCGGCTGGGATCTGCATGACGTTCTCTACGACAACGTGAATGTCAGCGTGACCGGTTGGCATACCGGCTATCCCGATTGCCATGCGCGCATCGATCTCACCACCTTCCGATTGATTCCCTGGGAGCCGGGGACGGCGTTCTTCCTCATGGATCTCTATGATTCGCACGGAACGCCGTATCAGATTGCGCCGCGGCAGGTGTTGCAGCGCGTGGTGCAGTACGCCGAATCGAAATCCATCCGGCCGTTTTTCGCCGCGGAATACGAATTCTGGATGTTTCAGGAATCCTCCGCCAGCCTGCGTGAGAAGGGCTACCGCAACCTGAAGCCGCTCACTCCAGGCATGTTTGGATATAGCGTGCTGCGGGCATCGCAGAATGCGCCGCTGGTGCTCGATCTGATCGATCTGCTGGGGGCATTCAACGTTGGGCTGGAAGGCTTCCACACGGAGACGGGCCCGGGCGTGTATGAAGCTGCCATCTTCGTGGATCAAGCCGTGCCGGCCGCCGACAAGGCTGCGTTGTTCAAGACGGCGGTGAAGGAGATTGCGTCGCGGCACAATGTGATTCCGACCTTCATGGCCAAGTGGAACTCCGATCTGCCCGGATCGAGTGGCCATTTGCATCAGAGCTTGTGGCGGCACTGGCCCGCTGAGAATCTCTTTCACGACGACAAGCAAGGCATGTCGGTCATCATGAAGCACTATATTGCGGGCTTGCTGCACAACATGCAGGAGTTTCAAGTGATGTACTGTCCCACGGTGAATTCGTACAAGCGCACCGTTGCCGGCACCTGGGCTCCGGTGAACGCCACTTGGGGCATCGATAGCCGAACTTGCGCCATTCGCGCCATTCCGGGCAGTGCGAAATCCACACGGGTGGAAACACGGCTCACCGGGGCGGATATCAATCCTTACCTGGCGATGGCCGCGTCACTGGCGGCTGGACTCGATGGCATCGAACGCCAACTGGAGTTGCCCGAAGCCACAGCCAACGCCTATGCGGCGAAAGATGCGCCGCCGCTGGCTCGTAACCTGCGAGAAGCCACGGATCGTTTTCATGCGAGCGAAACAGCGCGCCGCTGGTTCGGCGACGCATTTGTCGAGCACTTCGCCGCAACGCGAGAATGGGAGATGCGGCAGGCCGAAAAAGCCGTGACCGATTGGGAGTTGGCCCGATACCTGGAAATCATATGATCTCGAATTTTTCTTTCCCCACTAAGATTCTGTTCGGAGCGGGAGCCATCGAAAAGCTCCCCGACGAAATGGCCCAGCGCGGCATGAAGAAGCCGCTGCTGGTGCTGGATGAAGGTCTGTCTAAAACAGCGGTCTTCACGCGCGTGAAGAATTTGCTGCCGAACTGCGTGGTGTTTACCGGCGTGGAACCGAACCCGACAGAGAAGAACGTACTGGATGGCGCGGAGCTTTATGTCACCGAAGGTTGCGATAGCGTAGTCGGACTCGGCGGTGGCTCGCCGCTGGACGCGGCCAAGGCGATCCGCCTCAAAGTGACGCATCCGCTGCCGCTGGCCGACTACGATGACCTCATCGACGGATGGAAGAAGATCAGCTCCGACGTTCCGCCGTATATTGCAATCGCCACAACCGCGGGTACTGGAAGTGAAGTCGGGCGTTCCGCCGTTATCACTATTGAGAAAACCAACCGCAAGACTGTGATCTTCAGCCCGTACCTGATTCCGTCGCTGGCGCTGGCGGATCCGGAACTCACCATCGATCTGCCGCCGCACATCACCGCCGGCACAGGAATGGACGCCTACACGCACAATGTGGAAGCGTACATCGCGAAGGGCTTTCATCCCATCTGTGATGCGATCGCACTCGAAGGCACGCGTCTTGCCAGCGACCATCTGCCGCGAGTCATAGCGAATCCGAAGGATGTGGAATCGCGCGGCTACATGCTGCTGTCGTCGATGATGGGCGCGATGGCATTTCAGAAAGGCCTCGGCGCCGCGCACTCGCTGGCCCATCCGCTCTCCACAGAGTTCGGAATGCATCACGGCACCGCCAACGCCGTCGTGTTGCCGTGGGTGCTGGAGTTCAACCTGGAAGCCAGCCGTGAACGCCAGGACGCGCTGGCACGGCAGTGCCGCGTGAACGACCTCATTGCGCGCACGCGTGAACTGAACGAACTCAGCGGCATCAAACCGCGGCTTCGCGATTACGGCATTCTCGAAGGCTCGCTCGACAAGTTGTCGCAGAAGGCAATTGAGGATGGCTGCCACCTCTCCAATCCCAGGCCCTGCACCGTGGACGATCTGCTACGGTTGTACCGGCAGGCCTGGTAGGCGTTGAGGGACCATCCGCTATTTACGGCCTATCTGGCGTTTGCCTCGGTGTGCTTCTTCTGGGGCACTACGTATCTGGGGATTCGAATCGCTCTCGAGTCCCTTCCCCCGCTGCTGCTCGTTTCGGTGCGATTCCTGCTCTCCGGCGGGATTCTGATTCTCGCTTTGCGCATTGCGGGGATCGCACTGCCCAAGGGCAAAGATCTCTACTGGACTTCGCTGTTCGGTCTGCTGGTGCTGGGCGTCGGGAACAGCATGCTCACTTTTTCCGAGCAGTTGATTCCGAGTAGCCTTGCTTCGCTGTTCATTGCCATGTCGCCGATTTGGATGGTGGGCATCGAAGCCGCATTCCCCGGCGGTGAGAAGCTGACCAAAGGCACAGCGGCAGGAATGGCCATGGGTATCCTCGGTGCGGGATTGCTGGTCGGCCCCGATGTCTTCTCGCAAGGTTTTTCCGGCAACGTCGTGCGTGGCTTCCTGTTGCTGCAGGTGGGCAGCATTTCCTGGGGGCTCGGCTCGATTCTGCAAAAGCGCCACAAGACAGAAATGCATCCGGTGGCCAGCGCCGCGGTACAGCAATTCGCCGCGGGGCTTGCCTTTCTTCCGGCGGCTTTGCTGGAGCGCAGCCCTGCCACTTGGGACGCGAAGGGCATTGGCGCGTTGCTCTATCTCACCGTGTTCGGCTCCATCGTGGGCTACACCAGTTATGTGATTGCACTGGGCCGGCTTCCTATCTCCATCGTTTCGCTCTACACCTACATCAATCCAGTGGTGGCCGCCGCGCTTGGCTTTCTGTTCTACCGGGAACCGTTCGGACGCCGCGAAGTGATTGCCATGATCATCATCTTTCTGGGCGTTGCGGTTGTGAAGCGCTACGGCCAGCGCCGTTGACGTATCATGAGGAGTTATGCGCATTCTTGCATTGCTTCTCCTCCTGTCCTCCGCTGTCTTCGCGCAGGGCAATCGCGCCAATCGCCCCAAGTTGCCGGGTGAAGATTGGATTCAGTTGTTCAACGGCAAAGACCTCACCGGTTGGGTTGAGGTGGGCAAAGAGAAATGGGTTGTCGAGCAGGGAGCCATCCATGGATTGGCCATTTCCAAGGAATACGGCTACCTCAAGACCGAGAAGAACTACAAGGATTTCCAATTGGCGATCCGCTTCAAGTGCGAAGGCGACGGCAATAGCGGCGTGTTCTTTCACGTCGATTTCAAGCCCGGCACACCCAATGTCTCCCAGGGTCTGCAGTTCGAGATCGACTGCAAGATCATGCAGCACACCGGTGGAATCTACGGCGATGGGCGCCAGTGGATCGTGTGGCCCGCTCCGGAGAACGAACTGGTGGTGCGCCACAATGAGTGGAACGAATATCTGCTGAAGGTGGAAGGCAATCGTTACACCTCGCGGCTGAACGGTGTGCCGATGGTCGACTTCACTGACCCGCAACCGAAATCCTTCGATGGCGCCATCGCCCTGCAGTTGCACTCCGGCGGCGCGGGCAACATGTGGTTCAAGGACATTTGGATCCGCGACCTGACCAAGCGTTGAAGCCGCTCTTTTACTGCGATCACTACGCGATCCCGCTACCCGATGGGCATAAATTCCCGATGCGGAAGTATGCCATGGTGCGGGATCTGCTGTCTTTGGAGAACGAGTTCCGGTTTGTGGAAGCGCCGTTGGCTGATCCGCATGTGATCGAACTGGCGCATGATCCGGACTACGTGCGGCGTTTTCTGGATGGCACACTGGATCGCGCGGTGATCCGGCGCATCGGGTTCCCCTGGTCAGAAGGTTTAGTGAAGCGCACGCTTGCGAGTGTCGGTGGGTCACTGGCTGCGGCCGAGGAAGCGATGCAGACCGGTTGGGGCGGGAACCTTGCCGGTGGGACACATCATGCGTTTCGCGGCGAAGGATCGGGCTTTTGCGTATTCAATGATATTGCGGTGATGATTCAGCACCTGCGCGCGCAGGGCCGCATTCGCCGCGCCGCGGTGATTGACCTCGATGTGCACCAGGGCGATGGTACGGCTTTGATCTTCGCTGATGATCCGGATGTGCTGACACTCAGCATGCACGGGAAGAACAATTTTCCCTTTCGCAAGCAGACGAGTAAGCTCGATATTGATCTCCCCGATGGCACGGGTGACGAAGAGTACTTGCGATTGCTTGCGGATGTGCTGCCGCGTGTGTTTTCATTCGCTCCGGATTTCGTGGTGTATCAGGCTGGGGTGGATGCGCTGGCAACGGATACGTTGGGGCGTTTGTCGTTGACGTTGGAAGGCATGGCGGCTCGCGATGAATTGGTTCTCACGCACTGCCGTGATTATGGGAGACCCTTCGTGATCACACTCGGTGGTGGATACTCCAATCCGTTGGAGAGCACCGCCCAGGCCCATGCCAACACCTACCGGGCAGCACTGCGCTTCTGCGGCGCTACTTGAGTTTCTGCTTCACTTCCTCGATCCAGTTCTGAACCAGCCACAGCGATGAAGTCTGGCCCGAAGCGGGTACTTCCAGGTCATAGAATTTTCCATCGCTGCCAACGGTAAAAAAGTTCTGGCTTCGAGCAGGCATATCGAACAGTTGGCGGGCAATCCCCGGCTTGAATCCGCCGGCAGACTCCACCGGGACAGCCATCAGCTTACCCTGCGAACGGTAGTTACAACTCCCTCCCATTCGTAGCCCATTTTGCGTGCCCGCTCACGCCGTTGGATGAGACTTGCCATCTCCCGGGACCATCGAATGGTCTGACGTACAACTGTGCTTCTCCGGACTCGTTCGAGATATAGGCAACCCATTTTCCATCCGGAGAAATAGCGCCTGAGCCCTCCGAGAAGTTTGTTGCCTGCCATTTGCGCGCCCTCCATTTCGAGCCATCGTGCGTGGCAATATAGATGTCGGATTGCCCCTCTTCCTGATCGCTAAAGAGTATGTTCCTTCCATCCGCAGACCAGGAATAGACATGCGAATGCCCCTTGCCCACAAATACCTCCTCCTCGGCGGCTGATCCGTCCGCCTGCCGGATTACGATCTTGCGCATTTCGCCTCGTTGAGAGACGTAGACAAACCGCTTTCCGTCAGAAGCCCAAACCGGATGTTCGTCTTCGCCAGGCTCCGTTGTCAGGCGTGACAGAATGGCACGCTCGCGGTCATACAGCCAGATGTCGGTGTCATTTCCATTCACGCTCAACAAGAACTTTGAGTTGTCCGGAGAAATGGAGATATGTCGTAGACGCTGATTGAGCGTGGCGATCTTTGTGCTGGATCCTTCACGTGTGAGTTGCATCAGTTCGGTGCGTTCCCCGCGCCCGGTGCCTGTTGTGTAAAGCAAGTCGCCAGCATGGCTAACGTTCCATCGCCCCACTCCATCCAGGATTCTCGTCGGCGGCGATGCGGGCTGCATGGCGCTTTTGTCCAGAGCTATGGCGAACAGCGAAGACTCATTCTGGTAAACGATGACCCCCGGCTCTATGTACTTCGGCCGCGAACCATTGCCGCCGACCTTGCGGACCTCCTGCGTCCCACGATGGAAGAGAACTACATCGTACTGATACCCGCCGGTCGAGCCTCCCTCGGCGCCGCCCGCGCGTGCTTCACAGGCCAGCAACCACTCGGTCCCGGTAATGAGGTGTGGATACCAAAGATTCTTCTCCGTGATCTGACGTACTTGTCCGCCTTTGGCGGGAATCGCAAAGAGGCCCTTCTGGTCGCGCGGCTTAAAGTAGATGACTTGGTCTTCCGCCCAGTCAATTCCTTCCAGGTTCCTGCCCGGGCCGAGAGCCGTCAATGCCCCGCTCTCTACTGAGAACGTATGAATTTGACCGGTGACGCCTGTGTACCCAAATGCCAGACTCGTGCCATCCGGAGAGAGCGCGAAAGCTGCTGTTGCCGGAAACGTATGCGTCCGCATCTGTGTTTCGCCGAGGTTGCGTACGCGCAAGACTTGTTCCCCCGCGTCATTTCGGCTGGTAAAGGCGATCACCCTGCCGTTGGAGGAAATGCCGATGTTTCCGGCCGGCGAATCCTGGATCAGGAAACGGGAAACCACTGCCGGCTTCGGTTCGGGCTTGCGAAATGCGTAACCCGCGATGAGCGACACTGCCGCGATGCCAAGAGCTGCCGGAATCAGCCACCGGTTGCGGGTTGCGGGACGGGGTGTTGCCGGCGGTATCGGCGCATTGTCCAATAGCAATCGAGCATCGCCGATATCCCTGAGACGCAATGCCGGATCCTTCTTCAGACATTGCCTGATCAGCCTTTGCCAATGCGCGGGGATGCGTGTCCAATCCGGCTCCGCCTTCACGACGTTCGAGAGAATATCGGCTACGTTGTCGCCAGGAAACGCAGGCGTACCTGCGATCATTTCATACAGCACCGCGCCATACGCCCAAATGTCGGTACGCTTATCTACCGTTTTTCCGCGTGCCTGCTCCGGACTCATATATGCGGGCGTTCCCATAATGGTGCCCACCTTTGTAGAGGCGTGCACCACGGTTGCCTGCGACGCCGAGATGGTTGGGGAGACCGGGTCTTCGGTCAGCGCCTTCGCCAAGCCGAAATCGAGCACCTTCACTTTCCCCTCGGGTGTGATCTTCAGATTCGCCGGCTTCAGATCGCGATGGACAATTCCCTTTTCATGGGCTGCTTCCAGTGCGTCGATGAGTTGTGCCGCATAGCGGTGCACCTCATCCTCGTCCAGTTTCCCGGCAACTTCAGCCAGCGTCTGCCCGGGGACGTATTCCAACACAAGGAACGGCGTGGCGTCGTCGCGTTCAAACCCGTAGATGGAAGCGATACCGCTGTGGTTTAGCGAAGCCAGCAGCCGGGCCTCCCGTTCGAAACGCGTCACTGTTTCTGCATTGCCGGCCAGCGCGGACGCAAGGATCTTGATCGCTACATCACGGCCCAGTTTCGGGTCGGTGGCGCGATACACTTCACCCATGCCTCCTACGCCAAGTAGGGATTGAATTTGATAGACGCCCAGTTTCTCGCCAGGACTCATCCACGCACCGTCCCGGTATTATATAGAATTTCCTGTTGCTTCAATAGCCGGCCAGTGCGTTGAAGAGCAGCTTGAATGCTTGATAACTCTGTGCCCGATACTGCGGACGCATTCCGAAGAGGATCATGCGACCGGTCCCCACGGGCACCTCCACCAGTGCAGAGCGGTTGACGAGAAACTTCTCGCCCAACAGCCAGCCCGAGGCCAGCACCTTGTTTGCCGGATAGCGCGCGATTACCTTCACTCCTTCGGCATCTTCCCAGGCTGGGCTGCCTTCGCTCCAGATCGTGATCTCCTTCGGCAATCCCCGTGTCAGCGGATGCGTGGTGTCGAGCGATACGTTGAGCAGCGAGCCCGGGGAATAGAACTGGCGGTTGGAAACACCACTCACGGAGTTCTTCAACTTTGCGCCCAGGTGACCCACCGCATATGCCGTCGAATCGTTGAGGAAGATCAGCGCGCCGCCCTCCGCGGCGAATTGCTTCAATATCTCCTCGCCCTTGCTGCCTAAGCCGCCGGCGTATTCCTCCGGCATCGAGTTCGGCGCATAGCCACGATACAATGTGCCCGGCCCCTGGTCCGGAAACAGAATCACATCAAAACGTTTGCGCAACGCGCCGGCCAGGACATCCTTGTTATAGAGCCGCGTGTACTCAAAGCCGAATTGATCCAGCAACCATCGGGTCCATCCTTCATCCATGCTCGGCACGTGGCTACGATAAAGCGCGATGCGCGGTTTGCGGATCGGCTTCACGTCGCCACCTGCTGCCCGGTTGATGTAGAAGTTGCCTGCGCTGTCGCGAGCCACTGGCTTTGATGCCTTCCACGCCTCGTTCACCGCTTTCCAACTGTCGACATCCGATACGGCCAGAGCGCCCGCGGGCGCCGCCGTCTCCAACTCGAACGGAAAGTAGCGGCTCACGGACAACTGAGCGGCGAAGCGGTCTTGCACGGTATCCACGCGCACTCCCATTAGCATCGGCAGCGTTTGCGCTGTGACGTCGTAAGGCCGTTTCGGCGGGCCTCCCGGATAGAGCCTCAAGTCCGGGTAGTTCTGCACCTCCAACAGAGTTTTCGCAAACGCGCTGAAAGGCTGCTGCATGCGAATGACGAAACTTCCAGCCGGATACTGCTTTCCGTCAGCGGTAAATGCTTCGGTGGCCTGCTCCACTTCCACCGCGCCGAAGGCCATCGTCTCCAATAGCTTCTTCGCCGATCCCGGATCCAACTGGTTCTTAGGAAACACGAAGGCATACGGCGTTTGCCGCGTGGCCGCCTTCTCCAGGATGCGATAGAAGTTGCGCAGCAGATCTTCGCGGCGCACGGCGGCCTGCCACAGCAACGACTCAAACGCGATCATCTGATAGTCCACAATGTCGCGGACGCGCCACGTGCCGCCTTCCCAAGGCTCCAGATGATTCCACGCCCGCTCACGCGGGTTGTAGCCCAAGGCCTGTTCTGAAATCTGATCCTTGCCCAGCGTTACCGGAGAAGCCAGCCGCGCACTCGCCGATTCACTTAAGATGCGCATGCCGCCGTGATAGGCCTGGTAGTGCCGTGCCGCAATCCAGAAATCGTACATCGCATTCACCGCGATGCCTTTCTTTCCCGCCGCCGTCAAATCCGACGCCATCCCCAATCCGATCATGTTACACATCTGCGCCAGAATCGGATCAATGTTTGGATCGATGGGATCCATCCATGGCGGTACAAACATCCGCGAAGCGGCCGCACCCTGTTGGTGCACATCGTAAACGATCTGCGGATGCCAGTTGTTGTGGAGCATCTGCACAACGGAGCGTGTTTCGGGTTGCGAGAAGATGTACCAGTCCCGATTGTTATCGTGGCCGACGTAGGCGTGATACAACTCGGGGGGCGCCGTCCCTTCGTACGGTGTGCCCAGCGTCTTGCGATACCACTGCGTCACGATGTCCACGCCATCCGGATTCAAGGAAGGCACCAGGATGAAGATCACGTTGTCGAGTATCTGCCGGTACTTCGGCTTGTCCTCGGTAAGCAGCCGCCAGGCAAACTCCACCGCTGTCGATGTTGACGCTACCTCGGTGGCGTGGATCGAACAGGTGATCATCACCACCGTCTTGCCTTCCGCGAACAGCTTCTCTGCTTCGGTTGCCCCTGTCTTCCGCGGATCGGCCAGCAGTTTTTGAATGCGCTGATACTTATTCAAATCGCGCATCGTCGCTTCGTTGGAGATGATCGCCGCGATCATCGGGCGGCCCTGCACGGTCTTGCCGATCTCGGCAAATCGCACGCGGGGATCTTCTTTCGCCAGAGCCTGAAAATACGAAACCACTTTGGCCCAATCGAGGAGTTTCTTATCCTCGCCCATGGGATGCCCAAAGTGACTCTCCGGCGAAGGAACGGCCGCAGCGGCAGTTGCAGCCCACAGCACCAACGCAAGCGCAATTCTCATGCGCGATTCAACTCCACCCAGAGCGCGCGATACCAGCGCAGGAAGCGCTCCGGTTCCTTGCTCTCCTGTGCTTCACACAGGGTGTAGCGATCGTACTTGGAAGCCCGCAGCAGGCTGAACAACTCGCGGTAGGGGTATGGCCCAGCTAGTTCGTTAATGTGCGCACTCTTTACCCATGGGCGCAGCAGTTTGAAGCTATCCTTGATGCTGCCGTTTACGATATCGGTGGGATTGGAATTCCAGCACAGGCCCACGTTGTCGTGCTTGGTAGCGCGCATGATGGCCGCGCTCACTGGCGGATTCTGCGTGTCGCGCCCGTGCACTTCCATCCAAATCTCCACGCCCATGCGCGCGCCGTATTCGCCGCACTCGCGCAGTGATTCGCCGATCATGGCGATCGTTTTTTCCGGCCCAAGTTCTTTCGCGATTCCATTGGGACGCACCTTCACGCCCCAGGCGCCGGTGTCGTGCGCCAGGTCGACCCACTTCTTGCAGTCGTCGATGTGCTTTCTCCGCACAGCCGGGTCGGGAGAGTGAAATTCGCACGTGCTTCCGAAGCTCAGCAGCCGCAGCTTGGCTTGCGCGAAGCGCGCCTTCACCTTCGCTCGCTCTTCACTCGTCAACGTGACTTCCACGCCGTGTTTGTGCGACGTTCGCAACTCCACGGCTTCGAATCCAAGGGCGGGAAGTTTCGTCAGGATGGTGTCGAGATCCCAATCTTTAATCACGTTATACGTGACAGCTCCAAGATACATGGCGGCCTCTCAATGTGCGGAATTCACTAAAGAGTGTAACACCCGTCTTCCGGCGTGATCAGCGCTGCAGTGCTTCAATGTAGTTGCGATCGAAGTAATAGAAGAACCCGTCTTCAGCGCCGACGATCACATCCAGTTTCCCGTCGCCATTCCAGTCGGCAACGTTCGGCGTCGGATTGTGCCCACGGAGCGGAGTCTTGATGATGGTCCCTCGCGCCTGCATCACCGGCTTCGTCTGCGACCCTGTATTCTCGTACAGCACCGGCCCTTCGTCGGAATCGGAGATGAGGTCCAGGTCGCCGTCGCCATCCCAATCCACCAACTCAATCTTGCGGCGTCCACTGGCGCCGGCGCGCCCGTTGGCCAGATTGAGAAATCGCCCGTTGGCCTGCACGAAGATACGCTCCGGCGGATTCAGACACAGCTTGCCGCCACACTTCGAACGGCGGAACAAGGAAAGGTAGCCCTGGTGATTCAGCATCACCAGGTCCGGCAGCCCATCGCGATCCCAATCCACCACTTTCGGCGTGGTGCGCCATTGTGTGAGTAGTTGCTTCGGCTTCGGTTCCCACCAGACCCAATCGGGTTTCGGAGGCCTGCTCTGCCATTCCACCTCGACGGATTGCGCCGCGGCCAGATTCATCGAGTCACCCGTATTGCGATACCAGACCACATCGCCCCAAATGTCGTTCACCAGGATGTCGAGCTTTCCATCCATGTCCCAATCGGCGACGGAGGGATTACTGTAGCCCCACTTTTCTTCCGCGGGCCCTTGCACCGATCCATTCGGCCCGGCGATGCGGCGGATGGGTTTTCCTGCCGCGCGGAAATATCCGCGATCAATGAACTGCGCATCCTGCTTGGTGCCGGTGTTTTCGAAGTACTGCACATAGCCGGCCGAGTTGCCGGCAATCAGATCCAGCTTCCCATCGCCATTCCAATCCACCGCCACGGGCCGGCTCAACGCACCGCTCTTCATGTACGGATCCACTTGCTCGAAATAGCGCAACGGCGCCAACCTCGGCTGCTGGCCCTTTGGCGCCAGATTCTCCGCGAACGCGACGCGCCCATCTTCTTCGCCCACGATGATCGACGGGCGCCCGTCCTTGTGCCACCGCACGACGCGCGGCTGGATCATGCATAGATCCATTCTGAACAGCGGTGCTGGCTTGTCGAAACCCGCACCGTTGTTGCGCACGAAGAAAACGGTGTCGATGAAGTTCGATGCAACGAGATCGAGCTTCCCATCGCCATCCCAATCCACGGGGTTGGGCACAGGAGCCCCATACATATCCACCGGCAGCTTCACCGGCTTCGCGAATCCGCTGCCAGTGTTTTTGTAGAAGTACACGAACCCATGCAGGGGGCCGCGCAGCCATTTGCCGGCGCTATCAAATGCGTCATCCCATCCATACTCACGCCAGTCGCTGGTTCCGTTCAGAACGTCCAGCTTGCCGTCGCCGTCCCAATCCACGGGATACCAAAGATCGTCCCGTCCGACATGATAGTCGCGTTCAATGGGAACCGCCACGGGCTTCGACAGCTTGTTCCTGACGACGTCACTGAAGTATCCGCCGCGATACACCAAATCCACAGACCCGTCTCCGTTGAAGTCCGCGGCCACGAGATCCGGCTTGCCAGGCCCCATCCACTCGGCGCGATCGAAGAGCGGCTTCTCATTGCTGCCGAGGTTACGGAAGAGATAGATGCCGTTGTAGGGCCGGTCCGCGCAGCTCACGATGAGATCCAATGCGCCATCGCCGTTCATATCCACAGCTACCGGATGCGCCCATAAGCCGACGGAAAGTCTGCCGCGCACCCCCAATTTCCCGAACGTGATGCGATCGCCAGTGCCCACCATCGCCGGCTCCATCTGGCGTGAATTCTCCTCGTTGTAGGCGATCGTGTAACTGGCCGCGCCCGTGGAGCGCCAACTGACGCGTGCATTCGGCACACGCCACTCCACCTTCGAAGGGATCACCGATCCACCGGCTCGCACTCGCACCGAATCGGGGCGAAACTCGCCCTCGATCCGCAAATCATGCCACGCCGGGTGGCCTTTGGGGAACTTTCCATTCACCGATACCGAAGCGGCTGGAAGCAGAGACGCAATCAAAGCGAAAAAGACGTACATGGCTGTGATAAGAATAACAAGGAGCTGATCCATGCTGATTCGTTTACTCCTTGCCTTATCCTTCCTTGCCCTGCAGCTCAGTGCGCAGGCTATTTTCGGTTCCATTCAAGGAACTGTCACCGATGAAACGGGCGCCGTGGCGCCCAACGTTCGCGTCACCGCTCGCAACGTGAATACGGGCGTCGCAGTCACCGTACAGAGCAACGATCGCGGTCTCTATTTTCTTGGCGAACTGCGCCCTGGCCAGTACGATGTGGAGGCCGAGTCCCCCGGCTTTCAAAAAATGTTGCAGCGAGGCCTCGCGCTTCGCATCGAAGATCACCTGCGTGCGGATTTTGTGATGAAAGTCGGCCAGGTCACCGAGAGTGTGGAGGTCACCAGCGAAGCGCAACTCATTCAGACCGAGAACAACACGCTCGGCCGCGTGATGGAAGAAAACACCATCAAGCAACTTCCCCTGCGCGGACGCAATGCCTTTGAATTGGTGCTGCTTGCTCCGGGCGCGCAGCAGCGCGGCGACGATGAACTGCCTCGTCTCAGCGGCGGCCGCGCCCGGTCGGGTGAGTATGTGCTCGATGGCGGATCCATCACCACACCGCGCCGTGGGCAGCTCTTCACTCAACCGAACCTCGACGCTATTCAGGAATTCAAAGTGCAGACTAGCGGCCTTTCCGCCGAGTTTGGCCGCACGGTTGGCGGAGTGGTCAACGCGACGTTGAAGAGTGGTTCGAACAAGATTAGCGGCAACCTCTTCGAGTTCCATCGCAACAACAGCATCAATGCGCGTAACTTTTTCGCTTCCAGCATGCCGAAGTTGATCCAGAATCAGTTCGGCGGCATGGTCGGCGGCCCCATCAAGAAGGACAAGCTGTTCTTCTTCGGAGATTTCGAAATTTTTCGTCAGGCCGAAGAGAGCCTCTTCAATCTGACCATTCCCACGGCGGAAATGCGCCGCGGCGATTTCGCCGGTCAGCGCCAGATCTTCGATCCCAACACGACGCGGGCCGGCACGGGAACGCAGCGCATTCGCGATCCATTCCCCAACAACGCCATTCCCACTTCCCGCTTCGATGCGCCGGCGCCGAAGATCATGGCTTTCTACCCTCAGCCCAATCGCGCCGGTCTTGTGCAGAACTACCAGGTGCTGATTCCGCGCGGCACAAACAATGAGAAGTTCGACGCGCGCATTGACTGGCGGGCTTCCGACAAGGATATCGTTTTCGGCCGTTACAGTTGGGATCACCAGTTCAGTGACACGGCCCGTCCCTTTGATGGAGCGCGCACCGGAGGCAACCGCGGCAACTTCAATCGCTATTTGACAGGCGCAATCAGTTGGACACGCACCATCACGCCGACTACGCTCAACGATTTCCGCGCTTCTTACTTCCGCGGCATTCAAGAGCGGCTGCTCAGCCAGGGCGCTGGAGACGCGCTGGGCATTCCCAACCTGAATATCGTCGGTCTTCCCCTGATCGACGTCACCGGCTATGAAGGCATCGGGGACTCCCAGGCTTTCATGCCAGTGGAAAACCAGTATCAATTCCAGAACACGACGACCTTAGTTCGCGGCAACCACATCCTCAAGGCTGGTGTCGATTACCGCAAGTTCCCGATCAATGATCTGCAACTGCAGTTCACCGGCGAATACACGTTCAATACCGTGCAAACCGCAAATCCGCTCAGCCCCGGGAACACGGGCCACGCTGTTGCCAGCCTCCTGCTGGGCCAGGCGAATACATTCAACAACAGCACGCTGCGTGGCCGGTTCTATTACAGGTCAGCCTACATTGGCGGATTCTTTCAGGACGACTGGAAGCTCACCCCCCGGTTCACTTTGAATCTCGGGCTGCGTTACGACGCGGAACAGAACCCGCGGGAGACGCGGAACCAGGGCTCCAACTTCGATCTCGCCAAGGGGCGTCCGGTTACGATGACGGAGTTGGGCCGCAACTTCATTCAATACACAGACCGTATGAACCTCGGCCCGCGTGTCGGGTTCGCCTGGCGTGCCCTGCGCAACACCGTAGTGCGTTCCCACTACGGTATCTTCTACACGCCCATCACCGGGCGTGCTACATCGGCCTTCGCCCGCTTCCCGGCTGATCAGCGGTTGGGCCTGCAAAGCGATGGCGTCAACGCTGCGGCGATTCTCTCGCAAACGCCGCCCATCGTGCCCAGCGTCGATGGGAAAGGTTTCGCCATCGACAACAAGATCGAGCGCGCCAAACTCGGCAGCTTTCAGCAGTGGAACCTCGATGTCCAACACGAAATCGGCAGCTACCTGTTACAGGCTTCGTACAACGGCAGCGTGGGACGTCACTTGATGATGAACCAGGACATGAACGTCATCCGGATCGAGGATGTACAGCGTGCGGGCGCGGGCACCCAGGCCATGCGCCCCTATCCTGACTATGGCTTCATCCTTTGTCACTGCGAATTGCAGAACTCCAGTTACAATGCGCTGCAACTGGGGCTGGAGCGCCGCTACCGCGCGGGCCTGTTCTGGAGCGTCAGCTATACGTTCTCCAAGTTCCTCGACTACAACGAAGACAACTTCTCTTCGATGTTCCCGCAGGACCCGTTCAACCTGCGGCTGGAACGCGGACTAAGCCAATCGCACTATCCGCACCGCTTTGTCACGGCGTTCGTCTACGATTTTCCGTTCGGCAAAGGGCGCCGCTGGATGACCAACGGCGGCCCCGCTGCATGGGTACTCGGCGGTTGGCAGCTCTCCAATATCCTCACGCTGCAAAGCGGCGATCAGGTGTGGATCACGCAAGCTGCAAACACCGCGCAAACATTCTCTCGCCAGTTCCGCCCAAATTGGGTCAGCAGCGCGGTGCTCGATGGTGGGGAACGCACCATTGATCGCTGGTTCAACACGGCGGCCTTCGTGGCGCCGCCGCCGCGCGCGCTCGGCAACAGTCCGAAATTCCCCGATATCCAGGGGCCGGGGCTGATCAGCGCTGACCTCTCGGTGATCCGGTTCATTCCGGTGCCGGTGCGCGAAGGCATGAAATTCGAAATTCGCGGCGACGTGTTCAATCTGCCCAATCGCACGAACTTGAGCGCGCCCGCGGGCACTTTCGGAAATCCCACCTTCGGCCGCATCACCGGAGCGAGACTTGCTCGCACGCTCCAACTCGGTTTGAAATTCTGGTTCTGATGCGGCGGCGATCGTTTCTTTTCACCGCGGCGGGTGCGGCGGCCTACCAGCCACAACGCCCGCCCAACATTGTTTTCCTGTACACAGACGATCAAGCCTGGTGGAGTGTGCGCTCCCTGGGCAACCGCGATTCGCACACACCAAACATGGACCGCATCGGAGCCGAAGGGGCACTATTCGAACACGCCTTCGTCTCCACACCGGTGTGCTCCGCGTCACGTGCGGCGATGTTCACCTCGCAGCATAGCTTCCGCACCCGCGTGCACGATTTCATTGATCGACGCCGCGAGCCCGAACTCGGCCTCTCCGCTGATTTCCCCACCTGGCCCGAACTGCTGCAGCAGCACGGCTACAAGACGGCGTTGTTTGGCAAGTGGCACCTGGGTACGAAGCCGGAGCACCATCCCACGCGCCGCGGTTTTCATGAGTTCCTCGGCTTTCTGGATGGCGGCAACCGGCCCATGAATCCTTACCTGGAGGTGCAGGGAAAAGAGCAGACAGTGAAGGGCTCGCTTCCAGACATCCTCGTCGATGGCGCCATCGATTTCGTTAAACGCAGCCAATCCGCGCCGTTCGCCGTGAATGTACACTTTCGCGCTCCACATGCTCCTTACGGCCCGGTTCCCGAAGTCGATTCGGCGCGCTTCCGCGATACGGATCCACAAATCCCGAAGCATCCTGCATTGAACAAAGAATGGGCCACCGAATCGTTGCGCGCTTACTACGCGAGCATCGCATCCGTTGATCGCAACATCGGCCGTTTTCTCGATACCCTCGATTCGCTTCAGCTTTCCGCCAACACGGTCGTCGTCTTCACTTCCGACAACGGGTACATGATCGGCCATCACAACGCTTATGGCAAAGGCAACGCGACTCGCGCCGGGCGCGCCGCGCGGGAACGCGTTTCCAACATGTGGGATGACTCCCTCCGCACACCGCTGATGATCCGCTGGCCTGGCGTCATCCAGCCCGGACGGCGCATTAGCGGGATGATCTCGCACCTCGATTTCTTCCCGTCTCTGCTTCGCATTGCAGGCGCTGAGCAGCGCATCCCTACAGGCTATGTCCCTTGCGGCCGCGATTTTACTCCTCTGCTGCGCGGCGAACGCACCCCCTGGCGCGACACGCTGTACGCCGATTACGACATGTACCACTACCTGCGCGATTCCATGCGCATGATCCGCACCGAAGACTGGAAGCTGATCACCCACACGCACAACGACGTGCAGCACGAACTCTACGATCTGCGCAACGATCCCGGAGAGACCAGGAACCTCATCGGCGAATATGAGCATCTCCGCCAGATGGCCGCTCTACGCCGCCGCCTGTACGCATGGCAGCAATGGATGGGCGATCCCGCGGCGTTGCCGCTTGACCGGCCGGTGTAACATTTGCTTCTTGCCGGACACCGTGATGTAATCCGGTGCATGTTCCAGCGACTGCTCGTGGCCTGGTGCGCCGCCATGATTTTCACTTCCGCGTCCCTGCACGCACAATCTCTCTTCGGCACGATTCTCGGCACGGTTACGGACCGTAGTGGCGCCGTGATTCCCGGCGCGCAGATCAAACTGCGAAGTTCCGCGACAAACATCGTGCGATCTCTCGTCACCAGCAGCACTGGGGATTACCAGGCGCCGGCACTGCCGGTCGGCCAGTACGAGGTGACCGTGGAGGCGCAAGGCTTCAAACGAGCCGTGGCGCAATCGGTCACGCTGGCCGTCGATCAGCGTGCGCGCGTCGATTTCCAACTCGAGATCGGTTCCATTGAACAGGTGATCGAAGTGGCCACCACTACGCCCTTGATCGAAACAGACACTGCCAGCCAGGGCACTGTAGTCGACAACCGCCGCATCGTGCAACTTCCCCTCAACGGGCGCAATTTCCAGACGCTGGCCGTACTTGCGCCAGGTGTCATTGCTCCTGTCGCTGGTTCCGGCGGGCGATTCGCCGTCTCGGGCACTCGCGGCCTCTCCAATAGCTTCATGCTCGACGGCGCCACCAACACCAACTCCAATGCCAACGGCACATTCATCGATCCGTCTGTCGATCTGATCGAAGAATTCAAAATCCAGCGCAACACGTTCAACGCCGAGTATGGCAACGGCGCCGCCCAGATCAACGTGGTGACGAAATCCGGCTCAAATCAATTTCATGCCACATTGTTTGAATTCCTTCGCAACGACAAGATCCAGGCCCGCAACTTCTTCGATCCCGCGCGGAAGCCTACGCTGCGCCGCAATCAATTCGGAGGCACCGTTTCCGGCCCAGTGCTCTTGCCCAAGGTCTACGATGGCCGCGACAAGGTGTTCTGGCTGTTCAACTACGAAGGCGTACGCCAGCGTTCACCCGCCACATTGCTCTCCAGCCTGCCGACACAGGCGGAACTGGATGGTGATCTCAGCACCACTGCCGGAGCCATCGTTGACCCGTTCGCCAACAATACGCCCTTCGCCGGCAACCGGATCCCCGCATCGCGCATCGACTCCACCACACGTGCTTACCGGCAATTCATCCCCTCCGTCACCGCGCTTCGCGGTTCGCTCGGCCCCGGCATCAATCTCATCACGCCGATCAGCACAAGCAACGATTGGGATCAATATACGCTCAAGGCAGACCGGCACTTCCACTCCGCCGGCCATCTATTCGGCCGCTACACCACGAACAAATCGCAGAACGTGACGGCCGCCATCTCCCCGCTCTTCCGCAACTCCCCGCGATCTCGCCAATACAATCTTGTGCTCGGCCACAACCAGGTCGTTCGCTCCAACTTGATCAACGAATTCCGCGGCGGGTTCAGCCGGCACACGCTGCATCAAGGTCCGCCGGAAGAGTATCCGCAGAACTTCGCTGAGATCCTTGGGCTGCGCAATTTGCTCAGCCGTGACGTACCTGAGTTCAACTCACTCGCGGCGGTGAACATCACGGGATTCACCGGACTCGGCGGTCCCAGCCTGATCACGCAACGTGTCAATACCTGGTCCTTTCTCGACAACATCACCTGGATCCGAGCCACCCACACCATCAAGGCGGGCTTCGACATTCGCAAGCGCATGCTCGATATCCGCAACATCGGCACGACGCAAGGCTCGTTCGGCTTCACCGGAAATTTCACTCGAAGCGCAGTTGCCGACTATCTGCTGGGCATTCCACGTACAGCCGGAGCCACGGCGCCTCCTGGTCCCGACGGGGTGAATCTCTCGCCGCTCTGGCAGTGGTTTGTACAGGACGACTGGAAGGTTACGCCGAACCTGACCCTGAGTCTTGGACTGCGCTATGAATACCCGGCGCCTTTCGTGAATGATCGCGACCGCCGGTCCATCTTCGATCCCAACTTCCCGGGCGGGCGTCTTATCTACCCAGGGGAGGCGACGTACTATGTTCCTGGCAAAGGCTTCACGGCCACCGATCGCCCGCTTGCCTCGCGCGGGCTTGTTCCTCCTGACAAAAACAACTTCGCCCCGCGCCTCGGCTTTGCCTGGCGCCCCTTCGGCAGCCGGCGTAACTCCGTCCGCGGCAGCTACGGCATGTTCTACGAAGCCGCGAACAACAACAACGAGGTTTTGTTTGGAACATTTAACTTCCCCCATGTTTTGAATCACAGCCTGACCAACGACATCACGCGGCCGTCATTCTTCTGGTCGAACCTGTTCCCCAGCACGGTGACGGTGGGCAGCGTGGGGTTCAGCTCTCTCGATACGACGCTACCTGTGGGCTACATGCAGCAGTGGAGTCTTAACCTGCAGCGTGAGCTCAAGCCGAACCTGGCGCTGGAGGTTGGCTACCTGGGCAGCAAGGGAACCAAGCTCGATTGGCGCAACAACGCCAATCAGGCTACCCTGGACGCCGACCCTTCGCGTCCGACACCCATTGCGGCGCGCTCGCCGTTTCCCGCCTTTGCGCCTGGCGCCAGCGTCATCACGCGCAACGGGTTCTCCAATTATCACGGCGTCATCGCCCGCCTGGAACGCAGTTTCTCTTCGGGGCTGCATTTCCTCGCTTCCTACACTTTCTCCAAAGCCATCGACAACTCTTCCTTCGCGGGGAACATCGGCGCTCAGCCCGCGCTGCCGCAGAATGCCTACGACCGCTTGAGCGAGAAAGGGCTTTCCTACTTCGATGTGCCGCATCGTTTCGTTGTCAGCTACGTATGGGATCTGCCTTTCGGCCCCGGGAAGCCATATTTGTCGCGTCGCGGTATCAGCGGGCACATCGTGGGCGGGTGGCAGTTGAGCGGCATCACGCAGTTTCAAAGCGGTAATCCGTGGTCCGTGCTGACTGCCGGCGATCCCGCCAATATCGGCTCCGGCGGGCAGCGCGCCGACCTGGTTGGTAACCCGTTCCCCGATGGGTTCACTCCCGGTGGCCCAAACCGTTTGCGCTTCGATCCGAAAGCCTTCGCGCAGCCTGCGCGTGGCCGTTTCGGCAACTCCGGCCGCAATATCATTCGCGATGCTCCGGTCAACAACTGGGATGTGTCTCTGAACAAGGACTTCTTCCTCAAGGAACGAGCGCGCATCGAATTCCGGGCCGAGTTCTTCAATGCGCTGAATCACACCCAGTTCAACCAGTTCGACAACACCGTGAACAACGCGACGTTTGCCACCTGGCGCTCCGCCGGCCCTCCGCGGATCGTACAGTTCGGATTGAAACTGATTTACTAGCGTTTCTGATATGCTGGCTTTTCCTTTCAAATGTCCGCTCTCTTTTCTCAACCACGCGCCACCTCGATCCGGCAAGGTGCGTTGGACCTTCTTCGCGAGGCGTTGCTTGCGGGGCAGTTCCATCCTGGACAACAACTGACCGAAGTTGCGCTTTCCACGCAACTCCGCATCAGCCGTGGACCCGTGCGCGAAGCATTGTTGATTCTGGCGCAGGAAGGTTTGGTCAACCATCATCCGCATCACGGTTTCTCCGTGGTGAACTGGAACACCGATGACGCAATGGCCATGGCCTCCGTCCGGCTGCCTCTGGAAACCATGGCGCTGGAACTGGCTCGCCCTTTTACCAGTGAGGCGCGGATCATGGAACTCGAAAGCATTAAGGCCCGTATCCTCGCCGGTGTCCAGGCGCATCATGTTGCGTTGTGGATCCGCGAAGATCTCCGTTTCCACGAAAAGATCTGGGAGTGGAGCGGCAACGCCTGGCTGGTGCATGCGTTGCGCCACATCACCTATCCGTTCTTCGCATTCAGTCTCATCTATCATGAGCAGCGGACTCCTCCGGCCATGGAGCGCATGGAGAATCTGCACGATGCGTTTGTCCGATATCTCAGCGGGAAAAGCGATCTCACGGCGGAACAATGTGTCCGCCTTCATCTGGAAAGCTATACCGTTCGCTAAATCATAGGAGCACGATTTGTTCGAAAATCCCGTCAAACAGAAACTCGCCGCCGGTGGCGCGGCCTTCGGGGCCGTAGTTCTTGTCCCACATCCGCTGGTTATGCAGTATGCCGTCAATTCCGGCGCCGACTTCATCTGGATCGAGACCGAGCACACTCCCTTCGGTACCGAATCCGTCGACTATCTTCCCGTCATCGCGCGCCGCAAAGGTCTCACGCCGCTTATCCGCATCTGCAACCTCGATGCCGGTCTGATCAAGAAAGCGCTTGACGTGGGTGCGTCCGCCATCATGATCCCTCAGGTTGAGAACGCCGAGCAGGCCCGCCGTATTGTCGAGTATGCGAAGTATCCGCCACAGGGATCGCGCGGTGTGTCTCCGATGTGGACCTTCTACATGGATGTTCCCTGGAAAGACTACCTTCCCGTGGCGAACGACGAGACGCTGATCGTTGTGCAGATTGAATCCGCGGCTGCCATGGAACAGGTGGAAGAGATCGCCGCTGTCGATGGCGTTGATGTCCTGCTGGCCGGGCCGATGGATCTCTCCGCCTCCCTCGGTGTTGTCACTCAGATCGCTCACCCTGAGGTGGACCGCCTGCTCGTTGATTTCCCGAAAAGAGTCACCAATGCCGGAAAGGTTCCCGGGATTGCTGTCGCCGGCTACGAGGCCGCGGCCAAAGCTCTGTCCCGTGGCTACCGCTTTATCAATTTCGGCAATGTGCTGAACGATGGCACGAAGGGAATCGCCGCCGATTTAGAGCGCCTGCGCGCTTTGCCCATCGGTTCATAGTCACTGCCAAACGAACTCCTACCCCCGTTGACACCCGCTTCGATCTGTGACAGCATGCCTTAGTTTTTTTGGATGCTGACTGACAGTCTGGAAATTCAGGGGTAAGGGGTTCGACATGCGTACCAGCGTATTGTTCGCATTGTTCCTGGGACTATTTGCCAATCTGGCGCCCGCTCAGGTGCCAACCGGCGGAATTGACGGACACGTAAAGGACGAATCCGGCGCAGTTATTCCTGGCGCCACGGTGTCCATTCGCAACAAGGACACCGGCGCTTCCCGCGTCGTAATCACGGCTGGTGACGGTGCGTACTCGGCTCCGTTGCTCCCGGCCGGACCCTATGAAATTCGTGTCGAAGCGAAAGGCTTTCGTTCTGCCTTGATTAGCGCCACGGTGCAAACGGGCAGCACCACAACCAACGTGGTCGAATTGCAGGTTGGCGCAACGACAGAGGTAGTCACCATTGAGGCTGCCTCGGCGCAGATTTCCTATGACAGCCACAAGATCGACGGCGTCGTCACACGCAAGCAGATTCAGGAATTGCCGCTCAACGGACGCAGCTTCCTGCAACTCGCTTTTCTCGAACCGGGAGTTTCCGTCTCCACGCAATCGCTGGCTCAATACAACGCGCAGTTCAGCGTTTCGGTGCTTGGCGGCAGCAGTTCGATGACGGCCATCACCGTGGATGGCGGCAACTCGCGCAATGCCATCGAAGGGGGGGCGCAGCAGAATTTCTCGCAGGAAGTCGTGCAGGAGTTCCAGATCTCCTCCGTGAACATGGACCTTTCCACTGGCCTCGGCGGCACCGGCGCGGTGAACATTGTCACGCGCTCCGGAAGCAATGATTATCATGGCGCAGGATACTTTTTCTATCGAGATAACAACATGGCGGCGTATCCCGCGCTGAAGCGAAATGCGTTCAACCCCGATCCGTTCTTCGCCCGCCGCCAATCCGGTTTCTGGCTGGGCGGCCCGATCGCGAAGAACCGGGCGTTCTTCTTCGTCAACCTGGAGCACAATAACCAGGACTCCATCGTTACCGTGCAGCCGGCCTCGCCGTTCTTTCAATCCTTCGCCGGCAACTACGTAAGTCCCTACACCGCGACGCAGATCAGCCCGCGCTTCGATTTCCGCATCAACAGCAATCACAATCTGTTTCTGCGCTACTCCCATGACGGCAATAAGGGCAATGCACCGCGCAGTTCGGCACAGCCGCCCAGCAACTGGCTGGTCAATACCAATTTCTCTGATCAGAGCATCATGGGGCTCACCTCCACCTTCGGCGCCAATCTCGTCAGCGACTTTCGCTTCGTCTACAGCTATTGGAAGAACCGCAATCTGTTCCCTTCGGAGAAAGACTGTCCTTCCTGCGTGGCACTCGGCTTGCCCGAAATCAATTTCATCGACAGCGGGCTTGTACTTGGGAACACCGCCAACGCGACCCAGGGCCGTGATCTGCGGCGCTACAACATCAATGAGAATGTGACTCTGCAAATGGGCAATCACCGCATGAAGTTCGGCGGCCAGTTGGAGCGCGCTCCCGGCACCGGCTTCTGGGGCTTTGCGGATCCTGCAGTGGCCTACCTCTGGGGGCCGGATACCCTCTTCCAACTCGGGGGCCAAGCGGCACTCAATCAATTTGGGCTGCCGCGTGAGTTCCGAACCAACGCCGATCTGGAGCGGCTTCCGGTGTATCTCTTCGTCATGGGCATCGGCGACCCCGCACAGCCTCCGCCCTATAACCTCGACATCGCCAAACTGAATAACCGCTACAACCTTTACTGGCAGGACAGTTGGCGCATCCGTCCCAATCTCACTCTGAACTACGGTCTGGGCTGGCTATTTGAATCCACCGTGGCGAATCACGATCTCGACCGGCCTCCTCTGCTTGCTCCGCTACTCGGCCAAGGCGGACTGGCGCCGACGGCAAAGGACTACAACAACTTCTCGCCGTCCGTCGGATTCGCCTGGTCTCCCAAGAGCAACAGCAAGACCGTCATCCGCGGTGGAGCGGGAATTTACTACGACACTCGCGTGTTGTGGCAGCGCCTCTCCGAGCGCGCCGCGATTGGTCCGAAAGGCAACGGCCGCCAGCAGGTGCCGGGCTCCACGGTTCTCAACCGGCCCGCATTCGGCATTACCGGTCTTCCCAACAACGCTCCACTTGAATTTCGCAACGGCCCCTCGCCCTTCACACTGGGGCATCTCAACCGCATCCTCCCCACCATTCGCGGCGAGGCGGAGCGCGCCAACTCGGCCACCACATTTGATCTCGGCGTACGTGGCATCGAAGTGGTGAAGAGTGGCGCGGATCTGATACCTCAGGAGTACCCGACTCCCTACTCGTCCCACTTCAACATCGGTGTGCAACGCGAGATCATGCGCGACACGGTGCTCTCCGCCGATTTCGTGCAGCGCCATTTTATCCACCAGTTGTTTTCCGGCATCGATCTGAATCGCAACAACCGTGTGCAGGGTCCTGTCATCCCTCGCTGTACAGCAGCACAGGCTGCCGATCCGAAGGCCATTTGCTCCACCGGTTCGTTTACGTTTTTCGTCCCGGCTGATCGCAGCAAGTACAAAGCACTCCTCGTCAAGGTGGACAAGCGCTTTTCCAAGCGATTCCAATTCACTGCGTCCTACGCGTTGCAGGATCGGCTCGGCACGAACGGAATGCCGAATCTCGACAACTGGTTTGCCGGATGGGGCCCACAAGGTGGGCGGCACATGCTGAACGTTTCTGGCATCGTCGATCTACCGGGTAAGATCCAGCTCTCGTTCATCACCTCACACGGCAGCCGCGGACCGCTGATGCCCACCATCTCCGGCATCGACCTGGACGGCGACGGATCCAACTTCGAGCCGCTTCCCGGAGCGAAATACAACGGCTTCAACCGCGGGCTCGGCAAGTCCGATCTCGCCGCGCTCGTCGACCAGTTCAACCAGAAGTACGCCGGCACGCGCACCAGCCGCGGCCAGTCGGTCCCCCGGCTCGCGTTGCCAGCGAACTACGAATTCGGTGATGCCTTCCACTCCACCGATTTCCGGCTCACCAAGTTCTTCGATTTCGGTGAACGCTACCGCTTCTCGGTCTTCGCGGAGATGTTCAATGCCTTTAACATCGCGAATCTCGGCGGGCACAGTTTCACACTGAACAACACCGCGGCGTTCGGCCAACCCACGTCGCGTGCGGGACAGATTTTCGGGTCCGGTGGGCCGCGTGCTCTGCAACTCGGCGCCAGAGTGTCGTTCTAACTTACTGCGTAGCGTGACAGGTGTCGCACCCGTTGGGCGCGCTGCGCTTGGCATGGCAATCCATGCAGGAATTCATCATCGCGGACTTTTCCTGGAACAGCACGTCGCGCTGTGCCACATCGCCGTGGCATTCACCGCAACCGATCTTCGCGTCCTTCACATGTAGTGCGTGGTTGAACCACACGATATCCGGAAGCTGATAGACCTTCACCCAGGGCACAGACTTTTTGTCTTTGGAGAACTGCGCCAGCTTCTGAATCTCGGCGCTGTCGGTCTTGATGCTCTGGTGACAGCCCATGCAGAAGGCTTCCTTGGGATAGGTTGCCGCGAATCCGTCGCCCGGCATGGTGTGGCATCCCGTACACGTCAAGCCGGCCGCGATGTGCGTCTTGTGGCTATAAGCGATGGGCTGTTTCACCGGCGCTCCCGGCAACTTCTCTTCTTTCGGCTTGTATGTTTTTTGCTGCCCCGCCGCCAGAGCACAGACCATTAGTATCGAGATCACCGGCTTCATGTCGTTTCGCTGTTCCCAGGATACATGAGGCAATCGCCAACAAATGCGCGCGCTAGAATGAGCCCATATGTCGTCAATGGCGAAGTTTCGCTCGCGTTTTGCGCTCCTGCTTGTCGCGGCCGTACTGGCTGCGCAGCCGGGAGGCAAACGTCCCATTCAGCCGGAGGACTTCGACTCCTGGAAGTCCATCGCCAGCCAGAAGCTGTCCGACGATGGGAAGTTTCTCGCCTACACGGTGACACCGCAAGTGGGCAACGGCGAACTGGTGCTGCGAAATCTCGAAACCGGTGTCGAGCGCAAAGAAGGCATCGGATCTCGCCCCACCTCCACCAGCGACAACACAGAAGCGGAACCTGGTGCTGAGCCCTCCCCTGGCCCCGGCCGTGCGGCGGTTCCCCGCGGTAGCACCCTGTCCTTCACGGCAGATGGGAAGTTTGTCATCTTCACTGCCAACCCGACAAAAGAAGACGCCGATAAAGCGCGCCGCGCACGCGGCTCGGAAACACCGAAGCCTTCTCTCGTCATTCTGCCTACTGCCGGTGGCGAAGCCGTCCGCATCGCCGGAGTACGCAACTTCCAGCTTGCTGCGAATAACTCCCGCTGGCTCGCCTACCAATTGGAGCCTCCCGCCCTGCCTGCCAAACCTGCTTCTGAAACCAAGCAGGAGCCGCAGGATCAGGGCCGCCCCTCAACACGCCCCACCACTGCGGCGCGTCCCACCACTGGCTCCGATGTCGTCCTTCGCGACCTCGCCACTCATGCTGAACGCAAGTTCACTGAAGTCTCGGAGTATCTTCTGTCCAAAGATGGCAAGACGCTGGTGTACGCCGTGTCCTCAAAGAATGAAGACAACAACGGTATCCATGCCGCGCAGACCGATGGCAGCGAATCCAAGAGCGTTCTTTCCGGCAAGGGACGCTATTCGCGTCTCACCTTTGATGAAGCGCAGCAGCGCCTCGCCTTCCTCAGCACTCGCGATGATGCCGCTGCCCGCACGCCCGCCTACAGCCTCTATCTTTGGAACAGAGCTGCTGGCTCAGCCGAAGTCGCCGTCAACAAAGACACACCCGGCATGCGCTCCGGTTGGCGCATAGGGGAACGCGGCGCCATCAATTTCTCCAAAGATGGGGCGCGCCTCTTCTTCGCCACTGCTCCCGTGCCGGCATCACGCCGCGCCGCATCTACGGCGCCCTCGGAAGACAAAGCCGTCGCCGATCTGTGGCACTGGAAGGATCCCATCGTGCAGTCGATGCAAAAAGTCCGTGCCGAACAGGATCGCAACCGAACGTACCGCGCGGTCTACCTGCTTTCGGAAAAGCGAGCCGTGCAACTCGCAGACGCCTCATTGAGCGACGTCACCGTGAATGAGGACAGCGCCGCTGCTATTGGCTCTGACGATCGCGAATATCGCAGCATGGTGGAGTTCGATGAACGCTACAGCGATTACTACCTGGTCAATGTAGACAGCGGCGCCCGCACCCTTATCGCACGCAAACTACGCGGCGGCATCGCCACATCGCCCGACGGAAAATACGGAGTCTCTTTCGACGGCAAGGACTGGTGGTCGATCGAACTCGGCACATCTCGCCGCCGCAATCTTACGGGCTCACTAGGCGTTGCCTTCCACGATGAGGAATACGATTCACCCGGAACGCCGCGTCCCTACGGGATGGCGGGCTGGACCAAGGACAGCAAGAGCGTCCTCCTCTACGATCGCTACGATGTGTGGCAATTCTCGCCCGAAGGCGACACCGCGCGCCTGCTCACCGATGGCGCGGGCCGTAAGGAGAAGATGCAATTCCGTTATCAGCGATTCGGCGAAGAGCGCCGCTCGCCCTTCGAACGCTCCGGCGCCATCGATTCCAGCAAGCCGCTTCTGCTGCGTGCCGAAAACACCGTGACGCGCGATACCGGCTTCTACGAAGACTCGTTCACCACCAATGATCCGCCGCGCAAGCTGCTGATGGGCGCCAAGTCCTACTCCGCCCCCGAGAAAGCCAAGAACGCCGATGTAGTTCTGTTCAGCGCCACGCGCTTCGATGAGTTCGGCGATCTGCTGGTTACCAACAGCCATTTCCAGAACATCCGCAAAGTGTCGAATGCCAATCCGCAAAAAGAGCAACTGGCCTGGGGCGCCGCGGAACTCATCTCCTTCCGCAACCTGGATGGCCGGCCCCTGCAAGCGGCTCTCTTCAAGCCCGACAACTTCGATCCCAACAAGAAGTACCCAATGATGGTGTATATCTATGAGCGGCTCTCACAGACCGTGCATCAGTTCCGTGCGCCTGCCCCCAGCCACTCCATCAACATCAGCTACTACACCAGCAATGGCTACATTGTTCTCACTCCGGACATCGTCTACACCATCGGATACCCTGGGCAAAGCGCGTTGAAATGCGTCCTGCCGGCGATTGATGCGGTCGTAGGCAAAGGCTACGTAAACGAGAACGCCATCGGCATTCAAGGCCACAGTTGGGGCGGTTACCAGATCGCCTATATGGTGACGCAGACCACGCGCTTCAAAGCCGCCGCGGCCGGTGCGCCGGTGGCCAACATGACCAGCGCCTACAACGGCATTCGCTGGGGCTCCGGTCTGCCGCGCCAGTTTCAATATGAGCGCACGCAAAGCCGCATCGGCGGGTCGCTATGGCAGTATCCGACGCGCTTCCTGGAAAATTCGCCGCTATTCCAGGCCGATCGAGTGCAGACTCCGCTGCTGTTGCTTCACAACGATCAGGATGATGCCGTGCCGTGGTATCAAGGTCTGGAGTATTTCCTTGCGCTCCGCCGCCTGGGCAAAGAAGCATATCTCTTCAATTACAACGGCGAACCGCATGGCCTGCGCAAGCGCGCCAATCAGAAGGACTACACCATGCGCCTGCGCCAGTTCTTCGATCATCATTTGAAAGGCGCGCCCGCACCGGAGTGGATGCAGCGCGGCATTCCTTACATCGAGCGCGAGCAGGAGAAGGAACGCTCCGCGCCGCCCGCTGCAGCGCCGCTTCCCACCGGTGGAAGCCAGTAACGTTACCATAGATCCGATGATCCCCTCTCCCATGCGCAGAGATCGCCTGCAGCAGGTGCTGTTGGGCATTCTCACGCTCCTCGGCGCGTACCTCTGCTTCACCATCGTGCAGCCGTTCGTGATGCCCGCGCTGGCTGCCGTCGCGCTTGCCATCCTCTTTCATCCCGTGCATGCCAAACTGCGCGAAAGAGGTTTCGGCCCGAACCTTGCGGCCGCCACCGGCGTCATCGCGATCCTTCTGCTTACGTTGATTCCCACCATCTTTCTGACTGCATCGCTCGCCCGCGATCTGAAGCATCTCTACTCGCTGCTATCGGAAAAATCGAACGCGGATGGCGGCTGGGAAACCTGGATCACCCATCTGCTCGACCGGCCGCTTGGCACCATTGGGATTGATGTGGACGATCCCACGTTCAGTCTGAAAACAATGCTGCTCGGCTGGGCGGATTCGGCCAGCGCCACACTAGTGAAGGTGCTCAAAGGACTCGCGGGCAACCTCGCCGAAGTGCTCTTCCAAACATTCGTTGCCCTCTTCACTCTCTACTACCTGCTGCGTGATGGCCACGGCATTCGAGAGCACATCAAGGAATTGCTTCCGCTCGAAGCTTCCACCATTGACCGTCTCTTTTTCGAAGTGCAGAACACCGTCGTCGCCAACATGTACGGGGTGGTGGCCGTCGCCGCGGTGCAAGGCGGCTTGACCGGACTGGCGTTCCTGCTGCTCGGCCTTCCTTCCCCGATGCTCTGGGGCATTGTCGCCGGGTTGTGCTCCATGATTCCCCTGATCGGCCCGCCGATCGTATGGGTGCCCGCCGCCATCTATCTCGCCGCCAGCGCCCAATACGGCAAGGCCGCGATCATGGCGGGACTGGGACTCGGTGTCATCGGGCTCGCCGATAATTTCATCCGCCCTTACGTCGTCAGCGGCCAGGTGAGCCTTCACCCGTTGCTGATTTTCTTTGCTCTGCTGGGCGGGGCGCAATCGTTCGGAATCATGGGCATCTTCATTGGACCCGCCGCTCTGTCGGTGACTGCCGCACTGTTCGAACTACTCACAGATCCGGCGCCACCCGTAATACAGCCGACCCGCGAATCGCGTCCTGCTTGAGCGTCTGTAGCGCCACGTTGGCCTGATCCAGCGGGAACTCAACCGTGTGAGTGCGAATCGGAACCTCCGCCGCGATCTTCAAAAACTCCTCGCCATCGTGCCGCGTGTTGTTGGCCACGCTGCGGATGACTCGCTCGTGATAGAGCAGGGAATAGGGAAACGTGGGGATGTCGCTCATGTGGATGCCGCCCAACGCCAGGGTGCCGCCCTTCTCCAGCGCGGCCAGAGCCGAAGGCACAATCTCTCCCGCCGGTGCGAACACAATGGCTGCATGCAGCAACATTGGCGGCATGTCGAACGTATCGCCGGTCCACGCCGCACCTAACTCCAGCGCCAGATTGCGATGGCGCTCATCACGCGTCATCGCATAGACCTCCACTCCCCAATGCCGCGCCACCTGCATCGCCACATGCGCCGCCGCGCCAAAGCCGTATAACCCCAAACGCCCTCCCGGCTGAATGCCGCTCAGATGCAGGCAGCGGAATCCGATGATGCCCGCGCAAAGCAAAGGGGCCGCGTTCACGGAAGAAAACCCTTCCGGCAGCGCGTAGACGAAGTCCTCCTGCGCCACCATGTATTCGGCGAAGCCGCCGTTCACCGAATAGCCGGTGAAATCGGGATGGCTGCACAGATTCTCGCGCCCCGACCGGCAGTAGTGGCAATCCCCGCAGGTACGATGCAGCCAAGCCACGCCGACACGCTGCCCCGGCGTGAACCGCGTGCCACCCCGCTCCACCACGCCCACCACCTGGTGGCCTGGAATGACGGGCATTTTGCGTGCATGCAACTCCCCTTCCACCACGTGCAGATCCGTGCGGCAAACCGCGCACGCATTGACACGGATCAGCACTTCCCCCGCCGCCGGTTCCGGCACAGCAACCTCTTCCACCCGCAGCGGGGACTGTGCCACGGGTTGCTGAGCGTGTAGAATACAGGCTTTCATGGCTTTCTCTTATGCATGTTGCTCTCCATCTCCTCATCGCACTTGGCGCTAACCTCGGCGCACAGCCCATCGACATCGGATCGCGCCGCGAACTCTTCCTCGACCGCCTTCTGATCGACAAACTCACCAACGCCCGTCTCGAGCTCCAGCGGCCCGGCGAAGTGGGCCCGGTACACAAGTTCGACAAACCGTGGGAAGGCGCTTTTAGCGGCTATTCCACGCTCATCCACGATGACGGCGTGTACCGCCTCTACTATCGTGGAGTGCCCAACTCCGGCAAGGACGGCCGCAGCGGCGAGGTCACCTGTTATGCCGAATCCCGCGACGGCATTCACTGGACACGCCCCAATCTTGGCCTCCACGAGGTCTACGGCACCAAGGACAACAACGTGATCCTGGACATGCCGCCCTTCACCCACAACTTCGCCCCATTCCTCGACAAGAAGCCCGGAGTCCCGGCCAATGAGCGGTTCAAAGCGATTGGCGGAACCGGGCGCACGGGGCTCGCGGCGTTTGCTTCCGCCGACGGCATCCACTGGCGCAAGATGCGAGAGGAGCCCATTCTGCCTCCCGGCCCGGCTCGATACGATTCCCAGAACCTCGCCTTTTACAGCGAGCACGAAGGCCGCTACATATGCTATTTCCGCACCTTCCGCCGCATCGGCTCGCAGAACTACCGTTGGATTTCCCGCACCACCAGCGCCGATTTCCTCAATTGGTCCCCACCGGAAGAGATGTCCTTCGGCGGTGCACCGCCGGAGCATCTCTACACCAATCAGACCAGCCCGTACTTCCGTGCCCCCCACATTCGCGTTTCCATCGCCGCTCGCTTCTTCCCGGGCCGCCAGGTCATCGACGATTCCGAAGCCCGCGCGATCAATGTCGACCCGCAATATTATAAGGACATCTCCGACGCAGTGCTCTTCACCACGCGAGGCGGCACAACCTACGACCGCACGTTTCTCGATGCGTTCATCCGCCCCGGACTCGGCCTGGAGAACTGGGTTTCACGCACCAATTACCCGGCGTGGAACGTAATTCAGACCGGCCCGTCCGAGATGTCGCTCTACGTGAACAAGAACTACGGCCAGCCCACGGCGCAGTTGGTTCGCTTCACCATGCGCCTGGATGGCTTCGCCTCGCTGCACGCCGGAGCCGAAGGCGGGGAATTGATCACCAAGCCGATTCGCTTCCAGGGCTCCACACTCGATCTCAACTTCGCCACATCGGCGGGAGGCAGCGTACGCGTGGAACTGCAGGACGAAAGCGGCAAGCCCATTCCCGGCTACTCGCTGGCGGACGCGCGAGAATTGATCGGCGATCAAATCTCCCGCGCTGCGCGGTGGACAGCGGGCGTCGACGTACACTCGCTAGCCGGAAAGACAATCCGTTTGCGCTTCGTGCTGAAAGATGCCGATCTGTTCTCGTTCCGTTTCTTCCGTCCTGTAGACTAGGGAAGAGGAGGCCGCTATGGACGCACTCGCTGAAATGCTTGACACTAAGCTGCGTACTTGGAAGCCAGAGACGGCAGCCGAGGTCCGTGAACGGGTTGCTGAGGTAATCGAGTTGGCCGATGCCGATGTGCTCGACCTCCTTCGCTCGCGCGCACGCGAGCAGTCCGTGCTGGACATGCTGGATGAGCCCCCAACCCGGTGAAGTGTGGCTGGCCGATCTCGGGCTTGCGGCAAAGACGCGCCCGGTGGTCATTGTTTCCCGGCATGATCCGGAAGCGCCGCGTGCTCTCGTCTTATATGTGCCTCTCACAACGCAGAACCGCAACAGCCCCTATGAAGTTGTGCTTCCCAGGCTGCCTTTTCTTCACCAGGATTCTGTAGCAAACGTGCAAGGACTTGCGTCTATTCCCACGGCCTATTTGGAGCGGAGGCTTGGGCGCCTGCCTGATGCAGCACTGGCCGAGGTGAAGCGAGCGTTGGCCTTTGCACTAGATATGGATTAGGAGGTGCGTCCACCGCCGCGCGCGACGGGGTGATAATCTACATCGATAGACTTTTATGAGAAGATCCCTCGCCGCTCTCCTCTGCTTCGCCGCTGTCCCGCTTGCCGCCCAGCACGACGCCAGCAAAGAAGGTAAACCCAAGAACCCGGCTATGGGTAACCCCACGGCTATCGCCTCCGGCCAGAAGCTCTTCGTCAACTCCTGTGCCGGCTGCCACGGAGTGAAAGCCGAAGGCGGCCGCGGCCCGAACCTGCGCAAGCGCGGCGTGTGGCACCCCCTCGAAGACGATGCCTTGTTCACCATCATCCGCAAAGGCATCCCCGGCGCCGACATGCCCGCCAGTAATTTCAACGAAGAACAGGCCTGGCAAGTGGCTGCCTTCGTACGCGCGCTCGCTTCGCCCGCCATCGAAAATCCGCCGCCCGGCAACGTCCAGGCCGGCGAAACCACCTTCTGGGGCAAAGGCGGATGCAGCAACTGCCATCGCATTCTTGGCCGGGGAGGTATGCTCGGCCCCGATCTCAGTAACGCCGGCGCCACGCTCGCCGCCGAAGACCTGCGCGAATCCATCGTGGATCCCGATGCCGACGGCTTCCTCCGTTACAAGGGGGCAACCGTCGTCCTCGCCAACGGAACCACGCTTAAGGGCGTTGCCCGCAATCGCACCAATTACTCCATGCAACTGCAGGATGCCCAGGGCAACCTCCACATGGTCGATCTCTCCAAAGCCAAACAGGTCGACATCTCCGATCATTCCCCCATGCCGCGCAACTACGCGCAGCGTCTCTCGAAGCAGGAAATCGACGACCTCGTCGCCTTCCTCAGCCGCCAAAGCGTGCGTCCATTCGAACCCGCGGAGAAGAAATAACCCATGACCATCCGATTCCTCCTCAGCGCGGCTCTCGCCACCTCTCTCGCCGCCCAGGTCAAATACGAAGACCTCCTCAAAGGACCCGGTGACAACTGGATCACCTACTCCGGTGATTACCAGGGCAAACGGCACAGCCCGCTCAAGCAGATCACCGCCGCCAACGCCGGCAATCTCGTCGCTCAGTGGACCTACCACGTTCCCAAGGCGAGCGGCTTGCGCACCAATCCGCTGGTCTACAACGGTGTGATGTACGTCACCAACACCAACGAGGTGCGTGCACTCGACGCCCGTACCGGCCGCCTCGTCTGGGAGTACAAAGACACGCGATCGAAGAAGGAAGCCGTCAATCGTGGCGTGGCCCTGCTCGGCGATCGGGTTTTCTTCGTCACCGGCGATGTGCACCTGGTCGCCCTCGACCGCCGCAACGGCGCACTCCTCTGGCAGAAGCAATACGGCCGCGTCGAAGATGGGCTCTACGGCTCGATGGCCCCGATGGTGGTGAAAGACAAAGTGCTGGTCGGAGTCTCCGGCGGCGATAGCGGCATGCGCGGCTACGTCGCTGCCTATCAGGCCGCCACGGGCGAAGAGGCGTGGCGCATCTACACCGTCCCGGCCAAAGGCGAAAAGGGCTCTGAGTCGTGGGGTAATTTCGTCGAATACGGCGGCGCCGCCACATGGCTCAGCGGCACCTATGACCCTGAACTGAACACCATCTACTGGACCACCGGCAACCCCTGGCCCGACTTCTACGGTGGCGATCGCAAAGGCGACAACCTCTTCTCCTGCTCACTGCTCGCCATCGATGCCGATACCGGCAAAATGAAGTGGTATTTCCAGTTCACCCCGCACGACACGCATGACTGGGACGCCCAGGCCTGGCCCGTGCTGGTAGATCTCCCGTTCAACGGGAAGCCGCGCAAACTGGTGCTTCACGCCAACCGCAACGGGTTCCTCTACGTTCTCGACCGTGTCACCGGCGAGTTCCTGCGCGCCACCAAGATCATCGACAAGCTGGATTGGGCCACGGGCATTGATCCCAAAGGCCGCCCCATTCTTGTGCCGGGCAAGGATCCCACGCCCAATGGGAACCGCGTCTGTCCCGGCGTGCGCGGCGCCACCAACTGGATGGCGCCTTCCTTCAACCCCGCCACCGGGCTGTTCCATGTCATCACGCTCGAACAGTGCGACGTCTTCACCAGTTCGGCCAAAGAGCCTGAGCCGAAGAAGAATTTCTCCGGCGGCGGCGCGAGTCCGAAGCCAACCGAACTCGGCCAGTTCTTTCTTCGCGCCTTCGACCCCACTACCGGAAAGCGTGTCTGGGAATATCCCATGACTGGACCTGCCGAAATGTGGGCCGGCACGGTTTCCACCGCCGGTGGCGTCGTCTTCTTCGGTGACGACGATGGCCACCTGGTGGCCGTCGATTCCAAGACAGGAAAACACCTCTGGCATTTTCAAATGGGGGAGGGAATTACTGCCTCCCCCATCACTTACGCTATCGATGGCAAGCAGTATGTAGCCATCGCATCGGCCACAGCTATCTATTCGTTTGCTCTGTTTGAGCCCTCGCGGTAGTGGCTGCGGCCTCTCCGTCCATCGCGTTACTATAGAACATTACGCGCATGCAAGACCTGTTTGCTGTGCTCGCACCGGATAGCGCCGAGTGGGATCTCGCCCGATCCCTGGACCCCGCGCGTCTGCCAGCTCACATCGCGGTCATCATGGATGGCAATGGCCGTTGGGCCAAGCAGCGCGGCCTGCCTCGCGTCGCCGGCCACAAGGCGGGGGTCGAGCCCGTTCGGGCCACGGTGGAAACCTGTGCCCGCCTCGGCATCGAGTGCCTCACCCTCTACGCCTTCAGCGTCGAGAACTGGAAGCGTCCTCGGACGGAAGTGGATACCCTTTGGCGCCTGCTTCGCTACTACTTGAAAGCCGAACTGCCCCGGTTGCAGCGCAACAACATCCGGCTCTGCGTAATCGGCCGCCCCGATTCGCTGCCGGAATCGGCCCAGGAAGAACTGGAAAGCTGTGTCGCCGCCACGCATGACAACACCGGCATGCGGTTGAACCTGGCCATTAACTATGGTGGCCGAACGGAAATTGTCGACGCCGTCAATCGCGTCATCGACGATGCCCGGCGCAAGGGAACACTCAGTCATCTCAAGGTGGACGAAGAGGCCATTGAGCGTCATCTCTATACCGCCGGTGGTCCCGACCCCGATCTGCTCATTCGGACCTCCGGGGAAATGCGCATCAGCAATTTCCTCCTCTGGCAGATCGCCTACGCCGAACTCTACGTCACGGAAACCCTGTGGCCCGATTTCAAACGCGCGGACCTGCTCCGCGCCATCGCCGAGTACCAGAAGCGCGATCGCCGCTTCGGTGGTCTCACCCGCGCCAAGCCTGAGGAAGAAGAAGCCGAAGTGCTCGGCGTGCCCGCACGATGAAGCGTCTCCTCACTGCGCTGATCCTCATTCCTTCTGTCATCTACGTCATCTTCCTGGGGCCTTCGCTGCTCTTCCAGGCTGTGGTGGCGGCGATGGCTTTCGCCTGCTTCCGTGAGTACGGCGGCATTGCGCAGGCGCAGGGCATTCCGCTAAACATCTGGCTCGGCCAGGCGTTTGGGCTGATCTTTCTCTTCGTGCCGCGCGCCGAATGGCTCGTCCTGGTTGCCATGGCCATGATCGTGGCTACTCTCGCCATGCGCCTCGACAACCTCTCCCAGAGCCTGCCTTCTGCTTCCGCCCTGCTCTTTGGCCTTATCTATATATATGGAGCGTGGCGCTGCGCCGTTGTGCTGCACGCCCACAGCGCGTGGTGGCTTTTCTTTGCCGTCAGCATCAATTGGGTCGGCGATAGCGCGGCGCTCTATTCCGGGAAGCTGTTTGGCAAGCACAAGCTGGCTCCCGTGGTCAGCCCCAAGAAAACGTGGGAAGGCGCCATCGGTTCCGCCCTGTTTTCCACTCTTTATGGCGTAGTATTGCTGGCCAAAGGCGTCCCCCAGACCCCCATGCTGCACGCCGCTGTCCTTTCCTTTTTGGCCTGTGCCGCCGGTCAGATCGGCGATCTGGCGGAATCCGCCATGAAGCGCGGCGCCGGAGTCAAAGACAGCGGGCACATGCTTCCCGGCCATGGCGGCTGGCTCGACCGGCTCGATAGCACGCTCTTCTCCATGCCCGTCGTCGCCGTCTATCTCTACCTGGTTCAGTAGAAAACGCCGAAGAAGAACTCGGTGATGCGCTGGCTGTAGTAGCTCAGGTATCCCCCCAGGTTCGTCAGCGACATCGCCAGCAACAGCAGGATGAAGCCGAATCGTGCCAGTTCCATGTACAGCGCCGGGGGAAAGCGCATGGCAATCAGCAGCTTCGATCCGTCCAGTGGCGGAACAGGCAGCAGATTGAACAACCCGAGGTACACGCTCAGTAAAGCGGCCCGCTGAGCCACCTCACTGGCCGCCGCCACGGACGTTCCCGCCAGAACCGAAAGGCCCGCAAACAGCAGCGCCAGCACCATGTTGCTGGCCGGCCCGGCGAGCGCCACCATCGCCAGCCCGTTCAGCCCGTACTTCAGCTTTGAGGGGTTGGTGTTCACCGGCCGTCCCCAACCGATGAATCCGCCGGCCAGCAGGCTGGTCAGCGCAGGCAGAATGATGCTTCCAAACAGCTCCAGATGCGCCGGAGGATATAGCGTCAGCCGCCCTTCCTGTTCCGGAGTGTCATCGCCCAATTTCGAGGCCATCCAGGCATGCGCGAATTCGTGTGGAACGGTGAGGATACACAGCAGACAGACATTGAGAAAAGCAGCTTCGAAGGCAAGATCCATGAAACTACTCACAATAGCATGCCGGCTAACGTCCAGCTAACGTGCGGTTTACGACAAGAAACGTACCCATCCCTCAGAATCCGGTCTATCCTCCGGAATCGGGTGAAACACCCTAATTCCAAAAATCGGAGGAATACCCCCTTGCGTTCCCTTCTGTTGCTCGCCGCTCTCTGTCTCGCTCCGGCGGCCCACGCCGTCAGCTTTACACTCGAATCCCACACTGGCGATGTTTGGACTTACACCCTGGAGTTTGCTCCTCACGACAACTACTATCCCGGTCCAGCCACCATCGATCTGGAGGGTTTGTATGGCGTTACCGAGGCTACTCCGCCAACATCCACCACCTTGACGTCGTTCCCCGAGGTGAATCTCCAGTGGAATCCCTTTATCCTGGGTGGCGGTGTCAGAGTAATTTGGGTCATCACGGAGGGGGGAACCGGCAACATGGTCAGCACTCGTTATACATACGGATTCAGTGTTACGGCTCCGGGTGCGGTCACAGGACCGGTTCGTGTTTCCACCACCGGATTCAAGCTGGACTCAGGGCAATTTGATCTGGACATTCAGGATGTCGTAATCGACGGACCGGTCCACCCTGGCCGTGTCAATGACACCCCGGAACCCTCGGCCGCAGCCTTGTTTTTGGTTGGAATCACGGTGATTGCCCTCCGCCGGACACTCTGATCAGGGGCTTTCGCTCCGTCTCCGTTCCACTCGACCCGGGTTGACGGGAGCTTTGCCTACAGTGTACAGTCATAGCTTCCGATGTAATAGAGTCATTTGAGAAGGTAATCCAACTCGAGAAATAACGGATGCATCAAAGCCCCTCCTCCCGCAAGGCTGTCATCGTCCTTTGTTCCTGTCTCGGTCTGTGGAGCTGCTCGCCATCGACGAACCCGGAAGTATTCCGGAATAGCTTCGTCCCCCCGGCGCCGAAGCCCTCTACAGCACCTCCCATCGTCCACCGGGACCCGGAACCCGTCATTGTGGATCCCCCGTCGCTGCATGCCGCGGCGGTGCCTCCGAAAGACGTGCCGAACTTCTTGAAGACTGAGCCCCAATTGGCCCCGCGGCCGCAGCTCGATAACCGTATCAAGCGCGCCGAGAAGCATTTCGCGACGGGCCGCAAGCTCTATCTGGAAGGCGACGCCGCCGGCGCGCGTGCCGAGTTTGACAAGGCAATCGAGACACTGCTCAATGCCCCGGAATCCGCGCCGGACCGTTTTGTCGCCGAAAAGCGGATCGAAGAATACGTTGACCGGATTCACCGCTTCGACGTGGAAGGCATGGGCGCGGGTCAGCTCGAAGACACCGTCAATTACGATAAGTCTCCCCTGCAGGAAATCCTCGATCTCACCTTCCCCATCGATCCCAACCTGAAGAGCCGTGTGAAGGATCAGGTGGCCGCCACCCGTTCCCAGTTGCCGCTGGAAGAAAACGACGAGGTGCTGCGCTATATCAACTACTTCAACTCGGATCGCGGGAAGCGAACCATCATCGGCGCGATGAAGCGCTCCGGGCGCTACCGCGACATGATCCGCCGCATCCTGGATGAAGAAGGAGTGCCACAGGAACTGATCTTCCTCGCGCAGGCGGAATCAGGGTTCCTGCCCCGCGCTCTATCCTATAAGGCTGCGGTCGGGATGTGGCAATTCGTCAAGTGGCGCGGCAACGAATACGGGCTGAAGCAGACGCCTTATTCAGACGATCGACTGGATCCGGAGTTGGCCACCCGCGCAGGCGCCCGCCATCTGCGCGATCTCTACCACGAATTCGGAGACTGGTATCTCGCCATGGCCGCCTATAACTGCGGCCCCGGTTGTGTCGGCCGCGCCGTGGAGCGCACCGGCTATGCCGATTTCTGGCAACTGCGCAGCCGCAACGCCCTTCCCAAGGAAACCTCAAATTACGTCCCGCTGATCGTGGCCATGACGATCATCGTCAAGAACGCCAAGGACTACGGGATTGAGGATGTGCAAATGGAACCGGCCATCGTCTACGACACGGTGGAGATGGTCGCCAACACCAACCTCTCTCTCATCGCCGATCTGTTGGATGTGCCGCAAACCGAGCTGCGGGAACTCAATCCGGCGCTGCTGAAAGGGATCGCTCCGGCTGGCTATGCGATGCGTATTCCGAAGGGATCTACACAGTCCCTGATGTCGTCGCTATCGCTTATCCCCCCTGACAAGCGGGCCTCCTGGCGCGCCCACCGCGTGCTGGAAGGTGAGGATATCGCGTCCATCTCGAAGCGCTACCGTACGCCTTCGAACAGCCTTGCATCGGTCAACCGGGCCAATCTCGATGACCTCCGCACCGGCGATCTGGTGGTGATTCCCGCCGCCTACAGCGAACCGAAGCCGGTGACTGTAGCAGCGCCAAAAACCGCGACGAAGAAACAGGCCGTGCGCCGCACGGCTCCTGCCAAGGCCCCGGTGCGGAAAGTGAGTGCTCCTGCTCCAGCGCGCAAGGCGCCAGTCAAACGCGCTTCGGCCGGTGTCGTGGTCGCTCAGTCTTCGCAACCGAAGGCCCGGCCCGCTGCCCGCTAACATTCTTCACGGGAAAAAGCGTCTTTTCCGCGCAAAAGCGCTTGCTCCCCCCTTGTCTTCATCCCAAAACGTTGTATTCTAATTTTGACCATGCCCGAACAGAATGCTCCGGAAATGTTTCTCCTGGCGATCCCTGCCGGCGATGACGGCGAGTGGGACAGCTTTGAGTACGACTCCGAGCATGTCGAACTCATCTCTGAGATCAAGGAATATGGCAACGGAGAGGATGACGAAGAACTAATGGAAGAAGAACTCACAGTGACCCCAACACAACCAGCGTCCGAAGCCGCCTCTGAAGCGGCAGCCCCGGCCCCCGCGCCGGAATCCACGCCCGCCCCCGCTGCTCCTGCGCCTGCCCCCAAAGCGGCCAAGAAGCCGGCTAAGAAACCCGCCAAGAAGGCCGTGGCGAAGAAGCCCGCCGCCAAGCCTGCCAAGAAGGCTCCGGCGAAGGCTGCCAAGAAAGCTGTGAAGAAGGCGCCAGCCAAGCCTGTCAAGAAGGCCCCTGCGAAGGCAGCCAAGAAGGCGGCAAAACCGGCTCCGGCCAAGAAAGCCGCCAAACCCGCTCCAGCCAAGAAGGCCGCCCCGAAGAAGCCGGCGAAGCCGGTGAAGCCGGTCAAGAAGGCAGCAAAGAAGAAATAAATTCGGCCTGATTCTCCCAGGTTGACGCAAAAAGAGGGCGCAACGATTCGTCTCCGTTGCGCCCTCTTCCTATTGTCCTGTTCCCTTTACGAGCCCTGCTTGCCCACTACCTTCCGGCAGCGATCATACAACTCCAGCAGCGCATCGGTGTATTCTTCGCTCCCACTCTTTCCGCCCTTGCCCGCGGAGAACCCCACGGTCGAACTGCTTGGCTTTCCATAGCCTGTAGTCGTGGCGATGAACTTCATTAACTCCAGCGAGACTTCGTCGATCCCGCGCTGCCTGTCGGACGCCTTATCGCCGGCGTCATTCTTCTGTGTTTCGTCAGCCATAGAGTTTAGTGTATCCTGATTCGTTCCATGCCCCTCGCCGCCCGTCAATGGATTCGTAAAATGCGCGGCGGCGCGCAAGCCCACCTCATTGTCGCCTCCGACAACCATCACTACGTCGTCAAATGCAAGCAGAACCCGCAGCACCGCCGGGTTCTTGTGAACGAGTGGGTTTCCCGAACTCTCCTCGACTACCTCGGCCTCCCCTCGCCGCAAACCGAGTTGATCCAACTGAGCGATGATTTCCTCGCGGCCAACCCCGAACTCACCATCACCATCGGTTCCCGCATGCAACCCATCGCTCCGGGACTCCACTTCGGCTCGCGGATGCCTGTCGACCCCAATCGCTTCGTCATCTACGATTACCTTCCCGACGCCCTGCTTCGCCAGATTGCGAACATCCGCGACTTTCTCGGAATGCTGGTCTTCGACAAATGGGTGAACAACGCGGATTCGCGCCAGTGTGTTTTCTTCCGGGCCCAGGTGAAGGAGTGGCTTGCCCAGGAATACTGGCCGAAGAAGGTGGCCTTCGTCGCCCTCATGATGGATCACGGATACACATTCGGCGGGCCTCATTGGACCCTCGACGATTCCCCGCTCACCGGCCTGTATTGCCGGCCGTTGGTCTATGAGTCCGTCACCGGGCTTGCCTCCTTTGAGCCTTGGATTGAGCGCATCCGCAGCTTTCCCCCCGAGGTGCTGGATAACGCATTTAAGCAGGTGCCGGAGTGGTGGCTGAACGGAGACCGTGAGCCTCTGGAAAGCCTTCTGGAGTCGCTGTACCGCCGCCGCAAGCGCATCGACGCCCTGGTTGAAGATACGCGCACCGGCCGCATCAACCCATTCCCCAATTGGCCCCTATAGGCTCGCCTGAATCTGCGTGCTGAGCCGCTCCGCCGTTGCCGGAGCCAGCAGGATGCCATTGCGGTAATGCCCATAGGCCAGCCACAGCGGGGAATCCTTCCAGCGGCCCAGATACGGCCCTTCCGCGTTCACGCCGGGACGGAAGCCAATCCAGCCATCGGCGGCCTTCTCCGGCAGCTCTGACCATAGCCTCTTCGCCCGCGCCGCGATCTCCAGGCAAGTTTCGTCATTCACCACACGGTCGTAGGCTGCCCGTTCCTCGTTCGTTCCCGCTACGGTGTACCCCGATTGACGCTGCACCAGATAGGTATGGTGATAGCGCAGCACATGTGGCAGCGATCCGGGCCGCAGCGGATAACCGATGAGGTGTCCTTTCACCGGAAAGGTGGCTGGTAAAAATTTCCCTAACTGCGACGACCAGGTGCCGGCGGCCAATACGCCGCATCCGGCACGTAGAATCTTTCCCGAGCCCACCGAAGCGTAAAGCGCCGCTCGATCCCACTCGAGTGCGACCACCGGCTCGTTTTCCAGAATCTCAACCCCGCTGCGCTCACAGGCTACTCGCAGCGCTGCCATCAGCGTGCGCGGATCCACCTGGCCTTCGCCAGGATACAGGTAGCCTCCCGCCAACCCTGAGTCGATTCCGGGAACGATGCGCCGCAGATCGGCATTCGAAAGCCGTTCGGCGCGAATCTGCAACTCGGCCTGCCGCTTCGCCCGCTCTCCGATTGCCGCCAGTTCCTCCTCTGTGCCCGCCAGCTCAATCGACCCGCATTGTGCGAAATCGATGGATAGCCCCGATGCCTCACGCAACTCGCGCACAAAATCCGGATAGAGTGTCAAACTTTGTAAAGCGAAGCGCAGTGCGTCCGAGGCCTCTTCATATTCCGATCCGGGCACCAGCATGCCGGCGCCTGCCCAGCTTGCTTCACCGCCCCAGCGGCGCGCTTCCACTATCGTCACCCGCATCCCACTCTGCGCGAGCCTCCACGCGATGGAGGCGCCTATGATGCCGCCGCCGATGATCAGGACGTCGCTCGCGGTTTGTGCTGGGTGCAAAATCCTATCTTAAACAATTCTCGCGGCCCGTGTTTTTTCCACAGGAAATTCAACGCCATCATTACCTAAGCAACACAAAAATAAGCAGATAAAATCTGTGAAGATCGTCCGGCGCGAGTCGTTTTTTCGTTGACCATCGCGCCTGGGAAGGCGCATAGTGAAGAAGGTTCCAAGAGGCACGCGGAACAGTGAGCCAAACGGAACGTAGCGAACCTGGAACGATGATCTGCGGTTTCCCTCGCAAGAGGATCAAACTGTAGGGAGCGATGGGAGATCGGGCGTTCTGGATTGGCAAGCCATCCTGCAAGCATCTGAGCCGGGCGCATGCGCGAGTCCTCGCAAGAGGGCCTGCGGGGCTGCAAAGCCAGGATCCGGAGGGAGTGACATCCTGAAGGGGAGCGACGGCGAAAGGGGCAGGCGGGAACCGCTGAGCTTACGGACAGGCAACGGGTGTTGCGTGTTGATCCGCCCCGAGACCGGAAACGGTCGAGGTGGGGAGCGTTTCACCGAACGGGCTCGTCACGAGGTTCATGCGGAAGTTGCGAAGCGGCAGGAGCAGGAGCGTTGACTCAGCCAGGGCAACCGGGAGACCGGAAGTCCTTGCTGGCGAGCGAAAGCCCGTCGCGAGCAAATCGGTTTCCGCCCGTGTGGTTGGCTGGCAAGTCTTTCGGCTGTGAAGCGCCGGCGGTGAAAACGCCGGTAGGGAGCGGAAAGATGAGGCCCGGCAACACAGGCGGCCACGCTACGCCAGGCATGCATGGCGGGTAGCAAACTGGGAAACTGGTCACTTGGAACCTTTTTCCTTTTCTACAGTAGAGCCTGCCTCAGTTCCGCAAAGTTCGAAGCCGTCACCAACTGCCATCGGATGTCAAGTTTTGTAAACTTGCCCAGTTCCGCCTTCATGCTCTCACTCGGTGATTCGGCGCACGCCAGAAAGAGAAAGCCCCCTGCCACCTGGTAGGGAACCACGCGCCACTGCTCCACAACATGAACCGGCAAAGCCCGCGCCGTGCTGGCCCTGATGCGCCGCGGATCGATGTGCAGCAACGGAATACTGGCCTGGAGGCTCAACGCCTGGTAGACCTGCTGTTCGGTGAGCAGCCGGCTTCGCACCAAATGCTCACCCAGGCGCACCTGTTGCGGTTTCGTCCGCAATGCCCACTCCAACTGGGCCGTGCTGATGCGCCCTGCGGTAACCAGAATCTCACCCAAACGCCGCCGTTGCCCTACCGCTGCCAGCGCCGGATAGCTGTGGTCCGTCTTCAACCACACCAGAGGTTTCCCGTCCACCTTCGATTTGGCAAAGCGCCACACTGCCCCTGCCGTGGCCCGGAAGTTGATGTAGTTGGCCAGCATGGCGCGGATGGGTACCGCCGACGCATAGCTCCATCCGTAGATCCGTGCGGTGCACCAGGCGCGGACGCCGAGATGCACGAATTGCATGCTGCTGGTGAACGACAGCAAGACGAACGTCGGCATCCCGCTTGCGATCCCCTGTAGTCCCCACTGCACGCCCGTCACACGGCACCAGGTCCAGGTCAGCAACCCGTAGACAAACATCAGGCTGGTGAGCATGCTCACCGGGTTTCCGACAAGCCCCTTGCGATCGCGCCACATCCAGTACACCGTTCCGATACTGCCCCGCCATCCGTGGCGCTCCCAGCTCTGTAGAGCAATTCCCGTCACCCAGCGCGTTCGTTGCTTGATGGCTCCTTTTATTGTCTGCGGGAAATACTCCCTGGTGGCTACAGGTTGTCCGCCCTGCATCTGGACTGGCATGAACAACTGGGGGCAGCCGAGGAAGTGCAACTTGAGCCCGTTCTCGTAATCCTCGGTGAGGCATTCCGGCTCGAAGATTCTGCCGGTCCGCTCCGCCAGGCGCTCCATCGCGTACCGCGTGAACGCAGTGCCGACTCCGTTGGACGGAATGAACCCGCCAAGAATCTGGCGGCCCGGCATATCTTTGGTCTGGAATTCGGCAAATTCGTCACAGTAGATCCCGTGCGTCCAGGACTGGATCGGTGTGGGGAGGGGAAGCACCGGCACCTGCACCATGTCATAGACGTCGCAATGGTAATTCATCCAGTGCAAGGCGATGGGGTGGACAACGTCCTCGGCATCGTGTGTCGCGATAATCTCGAAACGAACCTGGTGTTCCCGTTCGAAGGCCAGCATCCTCTGATAGATCCAATTGAGGCAATCGGCCTTGGAGGTCGGGCCGGGATTGCCACAAACAGCGGTGTGGACATTGGCGAAAGTGGCTTCCAACTCGCGAGCGGCGGTCAAAGTGGGGGTATCGTTAGGGTATACGCCTAAGAAAAGGTCGTACGACAAATACTCTATTTGGTTTACATTATTTGACACCATTTGCCGGATTACCGACTCTTCCTGCCAGAGTGGCACGAAGATCGCGATCCGTTTCTGGGGTGCGGCGAGGGCGTCGTGCAATTCCTGCTGCCGCCAGCGGCCGGGATGCCAGGCACGATCGGAAATATATGTAAAGAAGCAAATTGCGTCGATGAAGAGGTCGTCGATGCCGCTCACCAGGATCCATAGGGCGAGGGGGACAAGGAGGGAGTGTACGAGCAAATCGAGCGTGGCGATGGGGCTCGGCGTGACTTCCACCTACAGGAGAGGGTGTAAGAAATGGTTGGAAAATCTCACCCCAATTTTGGCACGCCAATTGCTACATCATAAGCAAGATGCGGTCCTACACCGGACGAACGGCTCCTGCTTGGGTAATTCTGCAATGGACTAGCAGAAAAAATTTCCTCTCCCGGCAATTTTTACCTCTCCGGTGATAACCGTCGCAGCCTCCCGTGGTCTCTCCCGCGGGCGTGTTTGCCGGTGGCGGCTCCCTGAAACGTCTCCCTCCGAGCGTTGCCGCCACCGGTGAACGGTACTTTTGGCTTTGCTGTTTTGGACTGGGATTGAACTTGTCGCGCCGGAGGCGAAGATCCTCCGCCCTCCCTTCGGCGCACACCAGCGGTAGAGCGTAGATCCTCCTCCACCACGCCTCTGCCCATCAGCGCAGGCGATCGAGCAGATCACGCGAGAGAAGGTCGGCCCGTTCGGCTAAGCTGACGGAACCAGACAGATCTTCTTCCCGCGTCTGCTCCGCCTGCGCTAGAAATGTGCGGATCCGCGCCAGCGTTTCGGTCTGTTCCTTCGTTAACAGCTTCCCCTCGATCAGCACCATCGAACTCCTGGTTCGCTCCACCGCCGCATCCAGCCGCTTAGCCAGATCGCGCCGCTCCTCCGGAGACAGGATCACCCCCAGACGGACAGGCGGGTTTGGCTTGGTTTCCTCCACCTGGGGCGGATCGATTTTCGGTGTCTCGGGCTTAGGCGCTTCGGCGATCTTTACTTCCGCCGCCTTCTTGCTCGCCCGCCGCGTGCGGCGCGGCGGCGCCTTTTTCACGGGTGGCTCAGGAGGCGGCGCCGTGACCACGACGTTCACCGGCGGCTCGTCCGGAGCCGGCGTCCCCGTCTGAATCTTCGGCCCGGGAGGAAGGGGTGGCGGGTCCTTCGGTTTCTCGGTGCGGTTCGGAATGATGATGGGTGGCGGAGGCACCGAAGAGGTATGTTTCTTCCGGCACGCAGGTAGAATGATGGCCATCACGGCCAGACACAAACACGCCGATTTGTTGAAGCGCCTGCTGTGCATACGGGGAATCGGAGCCGCACTGCGCGATTGACTCAGGCAGCCTCCGTGGAAACGGGAAACCGCAATCGAAACACCGTTCCTTTTCCTACTTCGCTTGTGAACTCGATTGTACCATTATGAAGTTGAATGGCCCGGAACGTCATCGCCAATCCAATGCCGGATCCTTTTTCCTTCGTCGTGAAATAGAGCTGAAATACCTTGCTTTGATTCTCCGCGGGGATGCCCGGCCCTTCATCCTGAATCATCAGATCGCAGGTTCCTGAGGAGAGCGTCGCCTTCACGGTGAGGTTGCCCCCGGTGCGCATCGCCTCAATGCCGTTCATCACGACATTGAGAATGGCCTGCTTCAGCAGATCGCGATCGCCGCGAATGATAATGCTTTCCGGCTCCGCCGAGAACTGCAGGTTCACCTTTTGCATGGTGGCCTGCGGGCGCACGAGGGAAGTGACTTCGCGCGCCATGGCCGCCAGGTCGACATCTTCCACGGCCAAATCCACCGGGCGCGTGAAGTCGAGGAATGTTTTGACCACGCGGTCCAGCCGGCGGATTTCCTGGGAAATGATGTTGATTTCGTCGTCCGCATCGGGGCTTGTTTCCGATACTCTTGTCCTTAATAATTCGAGCCGCAAGGCAATGGAATTGAGTGGATTCTTGATTTCATGCGCCACCCCGCCCGTTAAACGGCTGATCGCCGACAAGCGCCGCGAGATGTCGAGCTGTGTCGCCAACTGCCGCCGCGACTCGGCATCGCGCAATGTGATCAGCGTTCCTGACCGGTCAGCGAGCGTATCGACACTCAGCAGCACACGCAGCGGCTGTTTCCCATTGCGGTCCAGCCCCACCAGGTAGTCCTGTGTGGGCCGCCCTAGCCGGATGGACTGCTGAATGGCTGAGCCCAGCGGTTCCGAAGCAGGGAAAATCTCCACCAACTGCTTGCCGATCATCTCTGCTCTGGTCATTTCGAGCAGCCGCTCAGCCGCCAGTCCGGCCATCGCCAGCTTATCGTTGCGGTCGAACACCAGCACCGCGTCTTCCATGCGCTCCATCAGGCCTTCGATGTTGCTGCGCATCTGGGTCACATCTTCCTGCGCGCCGCGGATCTGCTGTCCCAGCAGGTTCAGCTTCGATTGGACGATCGCCAGTTCGCGAGTCTTGCCGAGCGGATCGCGGTCCTCTTTCGGCCCCGCCGCTTCCGGCGTGCCGCTGGCAATGCGGTCAATCTCCTTGCTGATGCTGGTGAGCGGTCCGATGGCGAGATTGGCGGAGAAGATTCCGAGGAGGATCGACATCAGCAGCGAGATCGCGGAAACCAACCCGATTTTGTAAACCTGCGGCAACAGTGCATCGCGCAGGAACACGCTCGAAACTACAATCTGGATGGTGAAGATCGGTAACTTCTGCTGGGGCACCCCCAGCGGCAGCGCCATCTCGTAATCCTGCTGGCCCTTGGTCAGGCCGACGATCCGGTCCGTGACTTCCTTCAACTTCCACTCGGCGAAGGACGGCAGCTTGCGCATGATGGTGCCGCGCTTGGATGGCGTGGAACTGGCCAGAATCTCGTCCAGTTCGCTGGCGACCACGATCTCCACGATCATCTTCGAGTTCGACATCGAACTCTGGATTAACTGCTGCAACAGCTTATCTTCGGCCACGATGCGCGTCCACAACTGCTTGCTTTCCTCGAGTGTGGTGGGCGGCGGATCCACCGTGGCGGAGCTTTCCTGGACACGCGCCAGCACCAGGCTTTTCACCTGCTGCGCCACCAGTTCCGAGCGCTCCATCACACCATTGGTCCAGTTCTCCACCACCGTGTTCAAATGCATGGCGGAGAGGATTGTCACAATGACCGTGACAAGCAGAACGATTAAGAGCAGCAGCCGCGCTTTGAGCGACATTCCAATCTCGATTCCCTATGCAACTCGATAGCCACTAAGCGGAGGCGCTCTCTTCGGCTTCGCTTCCGCCGTATCCCTTCAGTTTATTGAACAGCGTCTTGAGGCTGATTCCCAGAATTTCAGCAGCCCGTGTCTTATTGTTCTTCGTATGCTGCAGGGTCAATTCGATGAGCGCACGTTCCGCCTGGTCGATGGTGACTCCCACCGGCAAGGTGACCGCGGGCCCGGAACTGGTTTCCGCCACCGGCGGTTTGGCGTCGGCGGTCTGGAACTGGAGCGGCAGATGGGAACTGTTGATTGTTCCTTCGCCGGCCAGAATCACAGCCCGTTCAATCACGTTCCGCAACTCGCGCACGTTGCCGGGCCAGTTGTGGTTCGCCATCCGGTCCAGGGCGGACTGGGCGATATCGGAAACACGGCAGCCGTGCTTGACGTTGAGATCGTTGATCAGCGCCGCGGCGATCCGCGGAATGTCGTCCTTGCGTTCGCGCAACGGCGGCAGCGGAATCGGGAATACGTTCAGGCGATAGAACAAGTCTTCGCGAAACGTGCCTTTGCGGATGGAGTCTTCGAGCGGTTTGTTGGTGGCCGCCACGACGCGCACATCCACCGTGATTTCGCCCTTGCCGCCAAGGCGGCGCACACGCGAATCCTCCAGCACGCGCAGCAGCTTGGCCTGCGTGGGGAACGGCATGTCACCGATTTCGTCGAGCAGCAGTGTTCCGCCGTGGGCCAGTTCGAAACAACCGGCGCGGCGCTCCAATGCTCCCGTGAAGGCGCCCTTCTCGTGCCCGAACAGTTCGCTTTCAATCAATGTTTCCGGCAGTGCGGCGCAGTTGATGGCTACGAACGGACCGCCGGAGCGGGAACTGAGCGAATGCACGGCGCGGGCAGCCAGTTCCTTTCCGGTGCCGCTTTCGCCCATGATGAGCACGGCGGCTTTACTGGGGGCTACCTGGCGCAGGAGTGCGAACACGGACTGCATGGATCGCGAATTCCCGACCAGTTCGCCGAGCACGCCCTGATAGCTCAACTGCTGTTCGAGGTTGGCGGCGCGTTCCACCAGCCGGCTTTGCGTGGCCGCGCGTTCCAGCAGCAAACGCAACTCGCGCGGCTGGATGGGCTTTTCGAGGAACCAGTAGGCGCCCAGATCGTGGATAGTTTCGAGTGCTGTTTCGAGATTTCCGAATGCCGTCAGCACCAGGGAAGGAATGGAATGCCCCTGTTCCTGCAGATTGCGCAGCAGCGATTTGCCATCCATACGCGGCATCATCAGGTCAGTGACCAGAACGCCGGGATGAAATTCGCTCACTTTGCGCAGCGCTTCTTCACCATCCGCCGCGGTTTCGGTCTGAAAGCCCCAAGTGGTGACCATCGAGGCCAGTGCGGTGCGTTGGGTTTCTTCGTCGTCAACAATCAGGACGCGGGTTGGGACTCGGCTATGATCCATGAGGAACTTTCACAGTAACACGCATCCACGCGTCCGGTACTTGTAAAGAGTTGTCAAAAGCATATGCCAGCGCCTCCCCGGGAAAGTCAACACTTGCGATACTCGCCCGAGGAGATCCTCATGCGCCAGCTCCTGATACTCTTCCCGTGCGTCTTGCTTTGCACTGCGCCAGGACTCGCACAGATCGATGGGGAACAGGCTCTGGCTGTGTTCCTCGCGTGGCGGAATTCCTCTGAGAACAAGCAGCTCTCCTGGGAAGCTGCTACGAAGAAATACCTGGCAAAGCTGGTGCGGGATGGGCTCTCGCCCGAACAGGCCGGGAAGACGCTGTCAATCGTGTCTTCGCATGACGAGGGAGCTTTCTATGATCCGGTATATGCGAACACCAATCCGACCTCTCCCACTGCCCCGTCCAAACTCCTGAGGGAGGCCGTGGCTGGTCTCAAACCGGGCAAAGCGCTCGATGTGGGGATGGGCCAGGGACGGAATTCGTTGTTTCTCGCCACACGCGGCTGGGATGTCACCGGGTTCGACACTTCGAAAGTGGGTCTGGAGCAAGCTCGCAAGGCTGCGGCCGCGGCAAACGTGACGATTCGCGCCCTGCATGCCTCCGATGAGGAGTTCGATTTCGGTGTTGCGCAATGGGATCTGATTGCCATCCTCTACCCGATCGAGAAGCGAAGCGTGTTTCGAGTCCGGCAGGCATTGAAGCCAGGCGGTATCGTCGTTGTGGAGTGCAGTCACAAGGAAGGGGCGAACGCTCCCTTCGAATACGAAACCAATGAACTGCTGAGGATCTTTGAGGGCTTTCGTATCGTGCATTATGAAGACCGGATGGGACAGCACGAATGGGCGCGCAAGACGCTGCGTATGGTGCGCCTGATCGCTCAAAAATCCGATTGAAGCAACATGCGAAGCGCCGGCTCCAGGCGTGCCGCAACTGCCGCATCCGCATGCCCAATCTCGCGCGCCAGCAATTCCAGCGTGACGCCGAACGCGCGGGACAACTCGGCCGCGTCCATAGTCCGCACCAGCGAGTCCCCGAATGGTTTGGTCACTTCCGCCGGCAATTGATGCAGGCCGCGCCCATGTACAGCCGGGAGTCCATGGCGCAGACAGGCCAGAGCCAGCGCTGTGTCGCGCATGCCGCTGATCATGAACTCGGCCTGCCAATGCTTCGTGCGCGCAATCGAACTGCGCACATGCAGCGCATAGAGCCAGCCGAATCCGATCAGGTAGCTTGCCGGCGGCTGCGGCATGTGCTGCGGCTCTCGTGCCGTGCCGCTCACCAGTTGAAACTCCGGGCTGAGGGCTCGGAATTCGTCTTCAGCCACAAATGCCAAGTCCACCTGAAGCGTGTTGGAGAGCAGAAAGACGCGGTAGGTCCAGGCGCCGGCCTGCACATCCACGTGATGCACGGCGCCATGCCCGGCATACATGTGGCTGGTCCAGTCCGCCAGCGCGTCCGCCAGATCCCTGGACTCGCGGACGCCGAAGGCAAGATCGATGTCGGACCAGCGGTCTGACCGTGCGTTGGCTGCGGACCCGGTGATGGCGGTTCCACTCAAGCGAGCATCGCTTGCGGCGCGCGCCAGCAACCTGCTGCGCAGCTCTTCTCGGTACTCAGGTGTGAACATCAGGAGAAAGTCTCTCCTGCTATCTTTTCATTTTCCCCATGCCGCGCCACAGAGGCCGGCCATGCTCGTCGCGCAGTTCGATGGAAAGACGCTGTTCCGGAACCTGTATGGAGCGTGCGTAGAGGTAGCCGTCCACGTGGAAACCTTTCACGACGGCTGTGTTCCCTACCTTCGGATTGAAATCCTTTTCGATGAGGTAACGCATGGAGCCGAGAACCACCTTTTCCACGCCTTTTGCGGTGCGCAATTCGAGAGACGGCATGGTTTGCATGTCGAGGCGCACGGCGGTAATGACCCCTTTGGTTTCCACCACCGTACGGCCGGTCATTGGTCCCGGCCCGGGTTGTGACAGCGTCAAAAACGGGATGGCCATCAGCAAGCAAAGGCGTTTCATCGTGTCCTCACCAAAATCGGGGATGCATTTAGAATGCCAATCCGGAAAAACCCAAAGAACGCAGCACTTGTAGGTGAACTCACCCAACGGTTGGTGCAGCGCTTGCGCGCAATCTCCCAGTTGGCGTGCAGAACCTGCTCATTCTGCAAGGGCTAGAGGTTGGCTTCTCAATTGCAACCATTCATTGGCTAGCCGTGAACAGTTCACTCCAACGCTCGCTTCGCTGGCTCCTGCCGGGGGCGGCGCTGGCGATATCGGCGGTGCTGGTGCTGAGCGCTGTTCGCACCTTCGGCGAACTGGACCGCCAGCGCGGGGTTTTTCTCAAGAGCCGGATTGCATCGCTGGCCGGCCGACTGGAAACGTTGCCCCTGGGCAGCTCGAATGAGGTCTTGATCACGGAACTGAGCGAACAGGAGCCGGCTCTACTGCAGGTATCGGTACTGGATGCGCCAGGCGGTCCGCAGGATCCGCTCCTTCCGCTCTGGACCGGTAATGAACTGTACCGGATGGAATCCACGATCGAAGGAGACCTGCGTATCTACCGCGCCTTCGTTCCATTTCATTCGGAAGGTGGACTGCGCCTGGCTCGCATCGACCTGGATGAATCGGCGGCCGATTTCCTCACGACACATGCCAGGCACAACGTGTGGATGTCCGTGGTCGCCGGATTGTCTGCCACCTCGCTCGCGTTGGCCACAGCCTGGACTGCGAGGCGTGCGGCCAACGCCGAACAGCGCCAACTGGAATTGGAACACCTGGCGCATATCGGGACACTTTCTTCGGTGCTGGCCCATGAAATCCGCAACCCCTTAGGGACGGTGAAGGGCTTCGTGCAATTGCTGGGGGAGCGATTGGGCGGCGAGCACCGGGAATTGTTGGAACCCGTGGAAAGCGAGGTTTCGCGGCTGGAGAATCTGGTGCGGGATCTTTTGTTGTATGGCCGGCCGCCGCAGCCGGCGATGCGGGAGATTAGTGCGGAACAGGTTGCCAACACGGTGCGCGCGCATTTGCGTCACGACAAGCGCATGAAATGCATCCTGCACACAGAACCGGCAGTTTTCCAAACAGACCCTGCGCTGCTCGAACAGGCGTTGCTGAATGTGGTGCGCAACGCCGCCGAAGCAGCAGAGGGCAGGGAAGCGGCTACCGTCTCGCTCGACATCGCGGCCGACGGCAGGTGGGTGTATTTCCGGGTGGCCGATAACGGCCCCGGGTTGACTACTCAGGCAATGGAACACCTCTACGAGCCATTTTTCACCACCAAGTCTATTGGGACCGGGTTAGGACTGTCGATTACGCGCAAGCTGATCCGGGCGCTCGGCGGAGAATTCACCATTCGGAATCAGGCCGAAGGAGGTGCGTTGGCCGAAATCCGGCTGCCGCTCCAACCGGCCTAGGAGGCGCTCATGGAACACATCCTCATCGTCGACGACGACCCGGGGTTCCGCAGACTACTCGAAACCATCCTGCGGACGGAAGGCTATCAGATCACGACAGCCTCCTCAGTGGCCGAGGCTCTGGCGCAATGCCAGCAGCGGAAATTTCATCTCGTGGTGTGTGACCTGAAATTGCCTGATGGAGAGGGACTGGCCGTATTGCGCTGGTCCAAGGAAAACGCCCCGGAAGTTCCGGTGGTGATGATTACCGCCTTCGCCAGCGTCGGCACGGCAGTAGATGCGATGAAGCTCGGCGCCGCCGATTACCTCGGCAAGCCCCTGAGCAGCCCCGACGAGTTGCGCATGGTGGTGCGCCGCGCGCTGGAAACTTCGCAGGTGGCCATGGAGCGCGATGTGCTTCGTGAGGAGCAGGCACGGCGATTCTCTTGCGACGCCATGGTGGCGGAAGATCCGCGCATGGTGGAGGTGCTGGAGCTGATGCGCAAAGTGGCGCCCACGGATGCCACTGTGTTAATCACCGGCGAGAGCGGCACAGGCAAAGAAGTAGTGGCGCGCTGCATTCACGATCACAGTTCGCGCGCGGCTCATGCGTTCATTGCCGTGAACTGCGCGGCTTTGTCGCCGACTTTGATTGAAAGCGAATTGTTCGGACATGAGAGGGGATCGTTCACCGGGGCTTCGGCGCAACATGTCGGCCGCTTCGAACGGGCGCACAAGGGCACGCTGTTCCTGGATGAAATCGGTGAGTTGGACGGCAATCTGCAGGCGAAGCTGCTCCGCGTGCTGCAGGAGAAGACGTTTGAACGTGTGGGCGGCATCCGCCAGATCAGCGCCGATGTGCGAGTCATCGCCGCCACGAATCGCGATCTTGCTGAGCAGGTGGAACAGAAGAAGTTCCGCGAGGATCTTTTCTACCGGCTGAATCTCTTCCCCATCGAGATTCCACCGCTGCGCGAGCGCGCCGGAGATATCATCCCACTGGCCCGCCATTTCATTTCGCATGCGGCGCGCGTGATGAACAAGCCTGCCCTGCGGCTATCGAAAGAGGCTGAGGATGTGCTGTTGCAATATCGGTGGCCGGGCAACGTGCGCGAACTGGAGAACCTGATGCAGCGCATGGCGATTCTCTGCGAACGCGAGATCGACCCCGATGACCTGCCGCTGGCGGCGGCGGGCGAAGCACGCCCGGTGCTGTTCAAGGATATTGAGAAACAGGCGATTCTTGGTGCGTTGAAGGACAACAGCGGCAACCGCACCCGCACGGCTCGGCAGTTGGGGATTAGTTTGCGGACCCTGCAGTACCGGCTGAAGGAGTATGGGGTAACGCAAAACTAGCCGCTTGGGGTCCGTGCGCTATCATCGCTTAGCGTATGGATCTACCCGTTACCGCTTTGCTCACCGCCGCCCTGACGGGCATGAAGTGGCTGGCTCGCAACTCGCAGAGCAAGCCGGATCTGGGCAGCGATAAATCACTCGCCGCTGAGTTGGCGGAAGTGTTGGTGAGCGCTGTGCTGGGGAACCGTGCCGACGCCGCGGCCGCCGGTTGGCTGGCGCGGATGAAGAAGCATTGGGTGCGGGTGGATGTGGATGGGAATCACGATCTGCTGCGTGCAGTGACGATGGCTTCGTGGTTTGCGTCGTATCGCGTGGGGTTGGAGTATGGCTCGGTGCGGAACCTGCAGACGGAGCACTGGTCGGATCGACTGCAGGTGGGGGATCATCTGCGGCGCTGGCTGCGGCGGCCGTGTGCTTCGGCTTCGTCCCTGTTTCGCGAGGCGGAGGCGCAGTGGTTGGATCGCTATCTGCCCGGTGTGTTGCAGGAGTTGGATCGCGCGGCGAGTGAGGATTGGCAGGCTCCGGATGGGGAGACCGAGTTGGCTCGGGTGACGGAGTCTTTGCCGGATGGGGATGCTGAGTCTGTGCTGGGGCGGCGGTTGACTGCTGAGGCGTTAGAGGATGTTCGAGCGCGTTGGGGGGATGCGCCGGCGGGGTTTGTGCATGCCTTTGAGCGGGATTGGTTCCGGTTGTTTTGCGCGGCGTTTCAGGCGCGGTTGAAGGATGATCAGCGGGTGGCGAATATCTTCTTCGCAGGGCAGCTTGCGGCGTTGCGGAGTGCTCCGGGCGGGGCGCTGTTGCAGGATTCGGCGTTGACGGCGCTGCGCGGGTGGTTGGATTCGGTGCTGGATGAAGTTCGGGATGTGCATGCGACGCTACGGGAGTTTCGTGAGGAGTATCGGCGGGACCGTGCGCGGGTTTTGGTGGAGGAGTATCCGCCGCCGGATCTGCCACCTGTGGTGGATGGCTTGTTGCCGCCGCCGGTGAAACTGCCGCCACGGAGTTGCTTCAACTTCGCGTCGATGGGCGATCGGTTTGTCGGGCGTAGTGCGGAGATATGGCAAGTGCATCGTGCGTTGGAGGGTGGGTCTTGCGTGATCAGCGGCGGGCCTGGGTTTGGGAAGTCGCAACTGGCGATTGAGTATGCGCACCGGTTTGGACGCTTCTATCCGGGTGGCGTTTATTGGGTGGAGGCCGAGGGCGGGAAGAAAGGGGCGGAAGGCCGGCGCGTGTTTGTGCGGCAGATGAAGGTGTTTCTCGAAGCCTCGATTGATGACAGCCTGGATCTGGATGTGCAGTTGACGCTGCTGTGGCGCAAGGTGGCGGGGCTTGGCGCGCGGGCGCTGGTGGTGCTGAATAACTTTCGCGAGTCGGAGGAACTGCGTCCGTATCTGCCTGCGGATGTGTCGGTGGCGGCGGTGTTGGTGACGACGCGGCGGCGTGGGTTGGCTGCGGCTGAGGTGCCGCTGGATTCGTTTAGCGCCGAGGAGTCGCTGGCACTGCTGAATTCAGGGGAGCGCGAGTACACGATGGAGTCGGCGGGTGTGCTGATTGATGCGCTGGGCGGAATGCCTTTAGCTTTGGAGCTTGCTCGTGGTGTGTTGGAGGCGGAGCCGTCGTTGTCTGTGCTGCGGTTCATGGAGAGATTGGTGGGGGCGGCGGAAGGTTGGCAGGAGTTCGCGAAGTATCACGAAGGTCTGCCCTCGCGGCATGTGAAGGATATTGCGGCGACGATCCGGTTGAGTTGGGATTCAATTCAGGAAGACGATGCGCGGGATGTGTTGCAGGCGATGTCGCTGCTTGCGCCGGAACCTGTGCCGTTGCGTGTGCTGGAGCATATCCCGTGGTTCTCCGGTGAGGAAGGGAAGGAGGATTTGCTGGCCTCGGTGGATGAGTTGGTGAATCTGTCGTTGCTGGAGCGAGTGGATCTGGGTGAAGGGGAACAAGCGGTGCAGGCGCATCGGATGGTGCTGGAGTTTGTGCGGCGGTCGGAGCCGGCGGAGTACAGCATGTTTGAGCGAGTGCTGGAGGGTGCGGTGGCGGAGATGCGGTTCATCTTCGATCAGCGGGGGATTGTGGAGAATGCCCGGTGGCTGGCTTGGATTCAGCCGCATGCACTGTTGCTTGTGGAGTCGGAGCGGTGTGGTGCGGCGAGCAAGTTGTCGTTGGCTGAGTCGATTGGCGAGTATGAGGAGTTTCTCGGGCACTATGAGGAGGCTCTCTATTGGGCTCAGATGTCGTTAGACTTGGCGCAGAGGCATTTTCGGCAAGAGCCTTGGAGAATCGCCAAGACCCGAGGGACGTTGGCTTGGCTGCACCAGTTACTTGGGCACTACATTAAGGCGGAGATGTTGGCGCGGGAGGTTTTGCGCTACTGGGAGAAAGCGGCGTCTCCGGGTGACGTGGCCATCGCATCCGCGCAATGCGCATTGGGGGAGATTGTGTCGCACCTGGGAAGGTACGAAGAGGCGAGGAAACTGCTGCAAGGGGCGCTGGCGGCAGAGAAGGCAGCGTATCCGGAAGGGCACCCGGAGATCGCCGTGAGTCAGCACGCATTGGGGAAAGTGTTGTCGGAGCTCGGGAGGTACGAAGAGGCGAGGAAACTGCTGGAGGAGTCGCTGGCGGCCACGAAGGCGGTGTATCCGGAGGGGCACCCGTCGATCGCCGTGGGTCAGCACGATTTGGGTAGAGTGTTGTCGAATCTGGGGAGGTACGAAGAGGCGAGGAAGCTGCTGGAGGAGTCGCTGGCGGCCACGAAGGCGGCGTATCCAGAGGGGCACCCGCACATCGCCGTGAGTCAGCACGTATTGGGGGAAGTGTTGTCGAAACTGGGGAGTTACGAAGAGGCGCGAAAACTGCTGGAAGAGGCGGTGGCGGCCACGAAGGCGGCGTATCCGGCGGGGCACCCGTACATCGCCATAAGTCTGGTTGCTCTGGGGCGTGTCCTGCTGTATCTGGGGGATTCCGGGCTGGCAGCGCCACTCATTCAAACCGCATTACCAATGTTGGAAGCCGCTTATCCAGGAGGGCATGAGCATATCGTTCGGGCGCGCGCCTATGTCGGGCTAGTGGAGATCCTTGACGGGCGCGCCGCATCAGGCTGGGAGCGGCTGCGTGAGGCGCAGGCGCAATTGGAGGAACGCCTGGGCACGGGCCATTACTATTGCAGGCAATTGCGCAGTGACCTGGAGCGGTTGCTGCAAGCGCCTCAAGGTTAGCCGGTGCAGGCTACAATGGGCTCATGGTGCTCAGTCCACAGGAAGAGGCGCTGATTCGCGTGGTTCGTACGCTTCCGCCGGAAGAGACCGTGCGCATGATTCATTGGGCGAACCAATTGTGCGAGGTGGCGCAGGGGGAGCGCATTCAATGGTCGGATTCCTGGAGCGATGAAGATGTTGCCGATGCCGCCAGGGCGTCGCTCCAACAGTTTGATGATGCGGAGCAAGAAGGCACTTGAGGCCCGGTGACGTCGTGATCGCGGCCTTCCCTGGTGTGCAGGAAACGAAGGCTCGACCCGCTGTCGTGCTATCGACAGAGGAATACCACCGCTTCCGGCCCGATGTCATCCTCGGGATGATTACCACGCAGAGCCCCAGAAGCTACGCGCCATCGGATCACCTGCTCACGCACTGGCGAGAGGCTGGGCTGCATGCTCCATCGTATTTCCGGCTGTTCGTGGTGACTCTGCCGCAGAGTAAAGTCCGCGTCACGGGACGGCTTTCGGACGCGGACTGGTCCTCTGTGCAGCGTTGCATGCAAAGCGGGCTGGACCCGATATCAGGCGGCTAGGGATACCCGTTCCGCCAACTGCGGAATCAACGCCGCGATCACCTGCTGCACGCGCTCGACGGGCACGAACTCCATCTCCGCGCGCACGTTTTCCGGCAGATCCCGCAGGTCTTTCACATTCGCCTTCGGCAACACAATCCGGCGAATTCCCGCGCGCCGCGCCGCCAGCACCTTTTCCTTGATGCCGCCAATCGGCAGCACTAGGCCGGTGAGCGTCACCTCGCCCGTCATCGCCGTATCGCCACGGGCCGCGATCCCCGTGTAGAGCGACGCCAGCGCCACCGTCATCGTGATGCCGGCCGACGGACCATCCTTCGGCACCGCCCCGGCAGGCACGTGGACATGCACTCCCGCTTCCTTGAACTTCTGCGTGTCGATGCCATATTCCTTGGCATGCGACCACAGATAGCTGCGGGCGGCGCGCGCCGATTCCTGCATCACATCGCCTAACTGCCCGGTGAGGATCATGTCCTTGCCATCGGGCAACAGCGTCGCTTCGATGTAGAGCATGTCGCCGCCGGTCTCGGTCCAAGCCAGGCCCGCGGCCACCCCCGGTTGCAGGTCGCGCCGCATCTCTTCGAGATGGAACGGCTCCGGCCCGAGGAACTCGACGACATCTTCGGGCTTCACTTGCAGCGCGCTGCCATTGCCCTCAGCCACCTTCAGCGCTACCTTGCGGGCGATGCGGCCGACGTTCTGCTCCAGGCGCCGCAATCCGGCTTCGCGCGTGTAGTTGCGGATCAGCGATTCGAGCGCTGCGTCCGTGAACGTCACTTCTTCCGGATTCAGTCCCGTCTCTTTGAGCTGCCGCGGCAGAATGTACTTCCGCGCGATCTCGATCTTCTCTTCCTCGCTGTAGCCCGAGAGGCGCAGGATCTCCATGCGGTCGAGCAGCGGGCGCGGAATCGACTCCAACCCGTTCGCCGTGGCGATGAACATCACCTTCGACAAATCGAGCGGCAGATCGAGATAGTTATCGCGGAACTTGTTGTTCTGTTCGGGGTCGAGAATTTCGAGCAGCGCCGCCGACGGGTCGCCGCGATAGTCGCGTCCAAGCTTGTCCACTTCATCGAGCAGCACTACCGGGTTCGACGCTCCGGCGCGGCGCAGCGCCTGCACCACGCGGCCCGGCATCGCACCGATATACGTGCGCCGGTGCCCGCGCAGTTCCGCTTCATCATGCAAGCCGCCGACGCTGAACCGCTCGAACTTGCGTCCAATGGCCCGTGCGATCGACTGGCCCAGCGACGTCTTTCCCGTTCCGGGAGGGCCGACGAAGCACAGGATCGGCGCCTTGGCAGAAGGGTTCAGCTTGAGCACGGCGAGGTGCTCCAGGATTCGCCCCTTCACTTCCTTCAGGTTGTAGTGATCTTCATCGAGAATGCGACGCGCGTTGGCGATGTCGAGGTTGTCTTCGGTGTACTTCTTCCACGGCAGCTCCAGCACGAAGTCGAGATAGGTGCGGATCACGTGGTAATCGGGCGAGGAGTTCGGCAGCTTCTCCAGCCGCTTCAGTTCACGCTCGGCTTCCTTGCGGACCTCATCCGGCAACTCGGCTTTGGCCAGTTGCTCTTTGAGCGTTTCGATTTCGGATTGATCGCCACCCTTGTCCCCCAGTTCGGCCTGAATGGCGCGCAGTTGCTGGCGCAGCAGGTATTCGCGCTGCTCCTTGTTGATCTCCGTGCGCGCTTCGGTGGTGATCTTGTTGCGCAGCTCCAGCACCTGCACCTCATAAGAAAGGTAGGTGTGCATCATGCGCAACGCGTCCAGCCGCGTCGAAGCTTCGAGCAGCGCCTGTCCCTTCTGCAGATCAAGGCTCAACATCGATGCGACGAGAAACACCAGCCGCATCGGATCGTCGGTGCCCGAGAGCAGCCGGTCGAGTTCCATCTGCCCCTGGTTCTGCGCCAACTGGATCGCGCGAGTGGTCAGTTCGGTTACGGCGCGGTGCAGCGCTTCCACTTCGGCGCCCGTATCTTCAGGCAGAGGAAGCGGGCGGAAGCGCACCACCGGGTATTCGCCTTCGCTCTCTACCTTGATCACCACGATGCGTTCCACACCGAGGCAGAACACCTCCATGTGATCCTCACCCTTGGAGAAACGCCGGATGATGGCCCGCGTACCGATGGTGTAGAGGTCGTCCTGCGACGGCTCCTCGGTTTCCGGTGTGCGCTGGGCCACCAGAATGATCTCCTGCTCTTCGCTAGCCAGTGCGGCATTCACCGCCGCCACTGACTGCGCTCTGCCCACTGTCAAGGGAAGAAGCAGATGCGGGAACAGCACTACATTCTTCAACGGCAGCAACGGCAGCTCGCGGACCTGATTTTCCTTTTCCATATTGTTCAACGCTTCCTCTCTTCTTAATAGACGCAGGATGGCCCGCTTTGGACGCAACTTGCTACAACTCAGACCGCGGCGGGTTGTTGTGCCTGCGCGGTGAAGCGCAGTTCGCCGCGGTCCATTTCCACCAGCACGGTCTGCCGCTCGCGGACCTGGCCGCTCAACAACAACCGTGCCAGCGGGGTTTCGATTTCGCGCTGGATGGCGCGCTTCAATGGCCTTGCGCCGTAGCTGGTGTCGTAACCCGCATGCACCAGATAACGCCGCGCGCTTTCGGTAAGTTCGATTTCGATGTTGCGCTCGGCCAGGCGCTTGCGCAGCGAGGCGAGCTGGATATCGACGATGCGCATCAAGTGATCTTCGCTGAGCGAATGGAACACGGTGATTTCATCGATGCGATTGAGAAACTCGGGGCGGAATTCGCGCCGCAGCTCTTCGAGCACCGCTTCCTTCATGCGGTCGTAGCCCACGCCGCCGAATTCGCCGCGATACTCAAGAATGCGATGGCTGCCCACGTTCGACGTCATGATGACGATGGTGTTCTTGAAATCCACCGTGCGCCCTTGCCCGTCAGTGAGCCGGCCGTCATCGAGCAGTTGCAACAGGACGTTGAACACATCGTGGTGAGCCTTTTCCACTTCATCGAGCAGGATCACGGCATAGGGCCGGCGCCGGATGGCTTCCGTCAACTGGCCGCCCTCCTCATAGCCGACATATCCGGGAGGCGCGCCCAGCAGCCGCGCCACGGTGTGCTTTTCCTGATATTCCGACATGTCGATGCGCACCATGGCGTGTTCGTCGTCGAAGAGAAATTCGGCCAGCGCCCGCGCCAGTTCGGTCTTGCCGACGCCAGTAGGTCCGAGGAAGAGGAAACTGCCGATGGGCCGGCGCGGATCCTTCAATCCGGAGCGTGCGCGCAGCACGGCTTCGGAAACAGCCTTCACCGCTTCGTCCTGGCCCACCACTCGCGTGTGCAACTCGGCTTCCAGGTGCAGCAGCTTCTGGATCTCGCCTTCGAGCAGCCGTGAAACGGGTACGCCCGTCCAGCGGCTCACTACTTCGGCGATGTCTTCCTCATCCACTTCTTCCTTGATGAGGCGCGCGCCTTGCCCGGCCGCCGCGATGCTCTGTTCTTCCGCCTTCAGCTTGTTCTGCAAGTCGAGGAGCTTGCCGTATTTGAGCTCCGCCGCTTTGTTCAAATCGTAGGCGCGTTCGGCACGCTCGATTTCGGCGTGCAGTTCCTGGAGTTTTTCCTTCAAGTCCCGCACGCGCTGCACGCCCTGCTTTTCGTTCTGCCATTGCGCCTTGAGCGAGCCGGATTGCTCCTTGAGATCGGCCAGTTCCTTTTCGATCTTCTGCAGGCGATCTTTCGAAGCCGAATCGGTCTCCTTCTTCAGCGCCTCGCG
>JAFDVS010000060.1:0-11833 GCA_018268935.1 Acidobacteriota bacterium
CCGCGCGCGTGAGCAAGCGGTTTCGAAGGTATTTCCGCAGCCTGCTATAGCTTGAAGAAAATGCGCCGTTGGTACAGCCACCAGCACACATAGATCTGGAAGGCGACCACGGCGCATTCATTCAGCGCCTGTCCCCACGCACCCCACCACTCCACGGCCCACCCGGTGAACACCAGCCCGGTCTGCCGCAGCCACCGGTACAAAATTTCGTGGAACAGGTAAATGAAGATCGAGTTCATCCCCACCCAGATCAAAGGCCGCACCCAAGCCCCGCGCATCATCTTCACATCCAGCACCCAATAAAACAAGGCCAGGGCAAGCAACGTGAACCCCGTGCTATACACCGCAAACGAGGCCGTCCAAATCTTCTTGATGATCGGAATCAGAGGATCCATCGCCAGCCCCACCACAATCCCGGCCACGCCCAACATCACCAGCCGCTTTAACACCGGCTTCCCGCTCAATAGCCAGAACCCCGTCATCACTCCGAAAATCGTATTCGCCGCCGACGAGACGCAGTTAATCGTCGCGTACCCGCCGCCCCAGTGCTTCCCGATCACCGCCCCATCCAGCCACCACCCGATATTCGCATTCTTATCCCACGGCCCCGTCACCCCCGGAGCGCTCACCAACAAATAGAACGCCGTATGCGCCGCCAGCAATCCTGCTGCGCTCAGCGCCTGCACCTTCCATCCCCGATCCAGCACCAGATACGCCGCCAGATAAGTAAACGACAATTGCCCCAGCACATTGATCACATCAAAGTTCGGCTTGCCCGCCGAAATGGAGCGGGCCATCGTCCCCAACAACAGCAACAGCGCGCATCGCTTCAGCACATGCCGGAACTCCGATCCTCGCGCCGCTCCCTCCACCCTCCGCTTCCCAATCGAAAACGGCATCGCCACGCCCACAATAAACATAAAGAACGGTTGGATCAGGTCCCACGCATACATCCCATGCCAGTCCGCATGCGTAAACTGCCGCTCAATTCCCGCCAGCGGTATTCCCGCCACCGACAGGTCCTTCACATGGTGCAGACCGAACGCCATCGAGAACATCCAGATCATCGTGAACCCGCGGAACGCGTCCAGCGAGAACAGCCGCGCACTCGCTGTTATCTTGCCTTCCCCCGCCGGGGAGCCAATCACCGGTTCCGTTGCGATCGCCATGCCCGGAAATGTACCACACTCCACCATGTCACTTTTCTTCTGACGTTCACGCTGTGGAGGGCAAGCCTATGAAACTCGCAATGCTTTTCCTCGCTGCCATGTATCTGCCGGCGGCTACCATCTATCACACCCGGCCCACGTTTGAAGCCGCGCTTGTATCTCCCACAACCATCACGTTTGAGGGTGTCCCACCATCAGGCGGCCAAGTCTATTACGGCGGCTCTGGCCTCACCATCTCCGGCGTCACCATCAATGCGACCAACAACAACCTCTACGCCCTCAGCAGCACCGACCCGTTTACCGTCGCAATGAATGCCAGTCTCGGAACAGGCGCCTATATGGAAGGCTCCTACAACTCCACTTGCTGTGGCTCCGGTGACACCAATTTCACGCTACCCGCTGGCATCCTCGCTTTCGGCATCGACTTCCGCAGCTATAACCAGCAACTGGGCCCTGATGGCATCACAGGCTCATTCCGTTTCCACTTCCTCACCACCGGCGGTCCCATTATCGTGGACAAAAGCGCATCCGCCGTCTCGTTCATCGGCATTGTGGCCGATAACCCCATACTTGGAGTGATGGTCATGCCCCTCGGCGATAATCCGAACCATTCGAACTTCGCGCAGTTTCTCCACTTCGACAACGTCACCATCAGCAACCAAGCCATCCAAAACTCCGAAACGCCGGAACTCTCCACATTCGCCCTCACCGCCACAGCCCTCCTCATTCCCCGTCTAAGCCTCCTCTATTCACGAAAACGAAACATCTTGTTCAACGGCCTGTAGCACCCCGCCAACTACTCTGGTGGGGTATGAGGTTTCCCCACCAGTTGCTTGCCCTCTTCGTGTGTCTCGCCGTTCCCGCCCTGGCCCAGGTCGATCGCGCTACCCTCAGCGGCTCAATCGCCCATTCCTCGGGAGCCAGGATCGCCGCCGCTACCGTAACGGTCAAGTCTGCCGCCAACGGCTTCCACCGCTCCACCATCACTTCCGACACCGGCAATTACCGTCTCTCCTCCCTCCCCGTCGGCACCTACACCGTCGAGATCGCAAAAGACGGCTTCGGCCCAGCCAGGATCGACAACGTCACCCTCACCGTCGGCCAGACCCGCACCCTTGATGCCGAACTCCCTGTCGGCACAGTCACCACCGCCGTCGAAGTCGCCGCGGCCGCTACTCCTCTCGATCAGACCAACGCCGAAATCGGCTCCTTCATCGCCGAACAGCAGATCAAAAATATCCCCCTCAACGGCCGCCACTGGGCCTCGCTCATGCAACTTGCCCCTGGCGCGGTCAGCATCGGCGAAGGCAATCAGAACTCCATCCGCTTCTTCGGCCGCCCCCGCGACGACAATAACTGGACCTTCGACGGCGTCGACGCCACCGGCATCAAAGACCCGCGCCAGGAAGGCAACCTCCGTCTCGTCATCTCCACGGACTCCATCGCCGAGTTCCGCGTCAATTCCCTCCCCTTCACCGCCGAAGGCGGCGTCGGTGGCGGCGCTCAGGTCAACCTCGTCTCCAAAACCGGCTCCAACAGCTTCCACGGCTCCACCTACGAATTCTTCCGCAACAGCGCCCTCGACGCCCGCCGCCCCTTCGACGGCCCGAACCCGCCCCCCTTCCGCCTCAACCAATACGGAGCCAACCTCGGCGGACCGATCCTCAAAAACCGCACGTTCTTCTTCGCTAACTACGAAGGCCTCACCCAGCGCCTCACCGTCTCCCGCGCCGATGGCCTCGTCCCCAGCGCCGCCTTCCGCCGCCAGTCGCCTGCCGCCCTGCAGTCCCTCATCAACGGCTACCCCACCGGCAACGCCCCCGGCGTCAACGCCAACGTCGATCGCCTCATCGCCGAAACCCCGGAACGCCGCGACGAACACAGCGGCATGGCCCGCGTCGATCACCGCATCAACGACAAGCACTCCCTCTTCGTCCGCTTCGCCATGACCGACGGCCGCATCAGCGCCATCCGCAACGGCCTTCTCGAAACGCGCGATTCCTACATCCGCCCCTCCAACATCACCACCCAGTGGCAGCAGATCTGGACCCCTTCCACCGTCAACGAAATCAAGCTCGGCTTCAATCGTTCCGCCCTCACCCGCAACGACGAAGGCCTCTTCCCCGAAGGCGTCTCCATCCCTGGCTTCACCTCCACCCAGCCCGATACCTACATCATCGAGAAACCCAGCACCTACTCCATCGTCGATAACCTCTCCTGGATCCGCGGCCGCCACACCATCAAAGCCGGTGGCGAAATTCGCCGCATCCACCTCAACGTCGGCAACGGCCCCGCCACCAGCGTCTCCTTCGCCAACCTCGATGCCTTCCTCCGCAACTCCCTCAACAGCGTCTCCGTCGGCAGCCGCCTCGATACCGTCGGCGTCCGCCGCACCTTCCACTCCGTCTATTTCCAGGACGAGTTCAAGTTCAGCCCCACCCTCACCCTCAACCTCGGCCTCCGCTACGAACAGTACACCGTTTCCCACGATGTCTACGGCCGCGGCCGCGTCTTCGATATCGTCCGCTGCCAGGGCTTCTGCGCCCCCGGCACTCCCTGGTTCTTCCCCGATAACGACAACATTGCGCCCCGCTTCTCCCTCGCCTGGGCGCCCAAGGCCCTCGGTGGAAAGACCGTCATCCGCACCGGCTATGGCCGCTACTTCGGCCCTGGCCAGAATGACGACGTGACCGCCGCCATCGACTCGCTGCCGGAAAGCTTCTCCCTCACCGCCGCCGATGCCCCCAACCTCTCCTATCCTCCCGGTTCCTTCCTCGCCCAACTCCGCTCCTCCGGCCAGACTCCGCGCAGCGTACAGCGCGATCGCAAAGAACCCGAGTCCCACATGTGGACCCTCTCCGTCCAACACCAACTCCCCGGCTCCCTCGTCGCCCAGGTCGCCTACGTCGGCAACGTCGGCCGCAATCAGTTGACTCGCACCTACGTCAACACCCTTGATCCCGTCACCCGCCGCCGCCCCCTCTCCACCTTCGGCCAGATCGATGAAAAACGCTTCGACGGCAACACCGGCTTCAACGGGCTCCAGTCCTCCCTCACCCGCTCCTTCTCCAAAGGATTCCTCTTCCAGGCTCAATACCTCTGGGGCCACGCCATCAGCGACAACTCCGGCTCCGGCGAAGGCGGCCAGATTCAGGACGTCTCCTGCCGCGCCTGCGACCGCGCCGACGCCGACTACGACATCCGCCAATCCCTCACACTCAACTCCGTCTACCAGTTCCCCTTTGCCCGCACCCGCTGGTACGGCGGCTGGGATCTCAGCGGCCTCTTCACCGCCCGCACCGGCTCCCCCTTCACCGTCACCATCTCCCGCACCGCCACCACCGTCCCTTCCGGCCAGACTCAGAATCAGCGCGCCGATTACCTCGGCGGCGATCCCTACGCCTCCAACAAAGGCCCCGACCTCTGGCTCAACCCCGCTGCTTTCGCCCTTCCCGCCAACGGCGTCTACGGCAACTCCGGCCGTAACCGCTTCCGCGGCCCAGCCCTCTGGCAGGCCGACGCCGGCGTCTCCAAGAACATTCGCCTCACCGAACGTTTCCTCCTCAACTTCCGGACCGAGGCCTTCAACCTCTTCAATCGCGCCCAATACGGCACGCCCGTCAACGCCCGCAACAATTCCACCTTCGGACGCATCCTCACCACCGCCAATGACGGCGCAACCGGAGCCGGCACCTCGCGCCAGCTTCAATTCATGCTCCGTCTGAACTTCTGACCTGGGATGCGCCTCTTCCTTCTCACCGCACTCCTCGCGGCGCCCACGGTCGACATCCAGCCGTGGCGCGAAACCGCGCCTGAGCCGCATCAGACCGACGACCCGGCCATCTGGCTCAATCCGCGCCATCCCTCCGATGGCTTCATCCTCGGCACTATCAAAATGGCTGCCCCGGACGGAGCCATCGCCGTCTACCGCCTCGACGGCACACGGCTCATGCGCATTCCCAATCTCGATCGCCCCAACAACATCGACGTCGCCTACGGCCTCAAGATGGGCACCCGCACCATCGACATCGCCGTCGCCACCGAACGCAACAAGCAGCGCCTCCGCATCTTCGAAATCCTCCCCAACTCCGGCATCAGAGATCTGGCCGCGCTCCCCGTCTTCGAAGGCCAATCCGGCCCCGCCGCGCAACCCATGGGCATCGCGCTCTACAAGCGCCCCGGCGACCATGCCATCTTCGCCATTGTCAGCCGCAAGTCCGGCCCTTCCGGCAGCTATCTCTGGCAGTACCGCATCGAAGCCCGCAACGGCGCGCTCAGTGCCGCCAAAGTCCGCGAGTTCGGACAGTTCAGCGGCTCTAAGGAGATCGAAGCCATCGCCGTCGATCACGAACGCGGCTTCGTTTACTACTCCGACGAAGGCGCCGGCATCCGCCGCTATCACGCCGACCCCGCCCATCCCGCCGCCGCCAAAGAGCTGGCCCTCTTCGCCCAATCCGGCTGGAAAGGCGATCGCGAAGGACTCGCCGTCTACAAGGACTACATCATCGCCACCGATCAGCAACACCCCAACAGCGAGTTCCATGTCTTCTCAAGAGACACGCTGCGTGAACTCGGCATCTTCCGCCTCGGCGCCGGCGCCACAGACGGCATCGACATCGCATCGAACGGCCTCTTCGTCGCCATGAACGATTCCCGCCACAATTTCCTAATCGCCCACTGGCCCACCATCGCCGCCGCACTCCGCCTCGCACCATAAACCACGCTTGCGCACTCTATCGCACTTAACTATACTTGAAGTCGATATAGTCGCATGCCCCCCAAAACCGTCAACCCCGATTCCCTTCTCCCTCTCCAAACAGCCGTCTTCCATATCCTCGTCGCCCTTGCCGACCGCGACCGCCACGGCTACTCCATCATGCAGGATGTTTCCGCGCGCACCAACGGCAAAGTCCGGCTCAGCGCCGGCACGCTGTATAGCTCCATCCACCGCATGCTCGAGCAGGGCCTGATCGAAGAGCTTCGCGAAAGCCCCGACCCCGACTGCACCGATGAGCGCCGCCGCTACTATCGCCTCACCACTTGGGGCCGCCGCGTGGCAATGGCGGAGGCAAAGCGTCTCTCCGAAATGCTCAGCCAGGCGCGCGAAACCGGCCTCATTCCCAACAAGCCCTAGGTCGCCATGCTGTCCCTTCGCTTCTACCGCACTCTGCTCTTCTGCTACCCGGCCCCCTTCCGTCACGAATACGGCGCGGCCATGTGTTCCGCCTTCTCCGAACAACTCACCGAAGCACGCCGCAGCGGCGGCTGGCGCGCCGAAACCGCCGTTTGGATAGAGACCATCTTCGATCTCTTCCTCATCGCACCCCAGGAGCACTACCAAGTGATACGTCAGGATCTTCGCTATGCCATCCGCACGCTCATGGCGCAGCCAGGCTTCGCCGCCGTCGCCATCCTCTCTCTGGCCCTCGGCATCGGAGCCAACACCGCCATTTTCAGCCTTCTGAACAGCGTGCTGATGAGCGCGCTGCCGGTACGTAACCCCCAGGAACTCGTCCTGCTCACCAACCCTTCATCGAGCGGTGTCGCCCAGGGATCGCAAACCAATGAGCGCTCGCTGCTCACCTACACCGAGTTCCTCCAGCTTCGCGATGAAGCCGCCGTCTTTTCCTCCATGATGGCCTGCCAGAGCCAGCTCGACCGCATCGAGGCCCGTGTCGATGGCGGCCCGCTCGAAGAGATTCGCACCCGCATGGTCTCGGCGGAGTATTTCACCACGCTCGGCGTGCCTGCCGCCCTCGGACGGACCTTCGCCGCCGATGACGGCCCAACCGCGCCCAACGCGGTGATCAGCTACGCCTACTGGCAACGCCGCTTCGGCCGCAGTGCCACGATCCTCGGAACCAAAGTAGCAATCCGCAAGCAGGTGTTCTCCATCATCGGCGTCGCGCCTCCCGCCTTCTTTGGCGAAACCGTCGGCCAGCGTCCAGATTTCTGGCTGCCGCTCACCCAACAGCCCGCCATACTCCCCGGCCGCGATTGGCTCCACGATAAGCCCGGCGACATGGAGAAAACCATGTGGCTCCACGTCATGGGCCGCCTCAAACCCGGCGTCACCATCGACAAGGCCCAGGCCGCCGCGAACGTAATCTTTCAACAGGGATTGGCCGCTTACTATGGCTCCGCCCTTACCCCCGAAGCACGCAAGGAATTCCTCAACCAGCGCCTCCTCCTGCGCCCCGCCGCCACCGGCGTTTCCCAATTGCGCGGCCAGTTTGCTGAGCCGCTCACTATGCTCCTCGCTGCCGCCGGGCTCGTGCTCCTCATCGCCGCCGCCAACCTCTGCAACCTCCAGTTGGCCCGCGCCACCTCCCGCACTCGCGAGTTCGCCGTGCGTCTTGCCCTCGGCGCCGGCCGCGGCCGCCTCACCCGCCAGCTTCTCACCGAAAGCATGCTCATCGCCGTTCTCGGTGGCATCGCCGGATTCGCCGCCGCTTGGGTAATTCGAGCCGCATTGCTCCGCCTCGCCTCCGGCGCCATCGATCTGCCTGGCGCCCCCGACGCCCGCGTCCTTGCTTTCGCCTTTGCCCTCACCCTCGCGGCCGGATTGATCCTTGGTCTTCTCCCATCGCTCCGCACCGGAAGTATCCACGCCGCCACTGGCCTCAAAGAGCAGGGCCGCGGCCTCGCAGGATCAGTCGCCTGGCAGCGTGTCGGCAAACTCGTCGTCGTCGGTCAACTCGCGCTTTCCCTGCCCTTGCTGATTGGCGCCGGCTTGTTGGTGCAGACTCTCCGCAACATCCGCAACGTCGACCTCGGCTTTGCCAGGGAGCAGTTGCTCATCGTTGAAGTCGACGCCGAAACCGCCGCATACGAACCCGCCCGCCGCCTGCCCTTGTTTGAGCGCCTCCTCGATCGCATCCGTGCGGTGCCCGGCGTTCGCTCCGCCACCTACTCGAACAACGGCTTATTTTCCGGCTCCGACAGTGGCGATGAAGTCATCGTCGAGGGATATACTCGCAAAGGCAATGGCGATCGCGGTTCTCGCTACAATCACATCGGCCCAAACTACTTCTCTACCCTCGGCATTCCACTCCTCCTCGGCCGTGAAATCAACTCCAAGGATCTGCCTTCAGGCACGAAGGTTTGTGTGATCAATGAAGCCTTCGCCAAACGCTTCTTCGCCGGTCGCAATCCGATCGGCATGCACCTCACGCAAGCCTACGCCAACCAGCGCAATACTTTCGAGATCATCGGCGTCGCCCGCAATTCGCGAGGAAACAATCTCCGCGGAGAAGTGGAACACCGCTACTATGTCCCCGCGGCCCAGCCCGTATTTCCCCTCCAGGAGGCCAGCTTCGCCGTCCGTACACTGGCCGAACCATCCAGTGTCTTCGCCAATGTCCGCCGCGTGATCATTGCCGAGGATCCGAATCTCCCCATCACGGTCTCCCGCCCGCTCGCCGACATCATCGACGACCGCATCGTACAGGAGCGTCTCCTCGCCCAGCTATCCATCGCCTTCGGCGTCGTGGCGCTGCTGCTCTCCGCCATCGGACTCTACGGCGTCCTCGCCTATGGCGTCGCCCGCCGCACCAACGAAATCGGCATCCGCAAAGCTCTTGGGGCACAGCACAGAGAAATCATCACCATGATCCTCCGCGAAACAGGATTGCTCATCGCCGCCGGTCTCATCACCGGCGGAGCATTAGCCGCCCTGGGAATGCGTCTCATCCAAAGCCGCTTGTACGGCCTCCAGCCAACCGATCCGCTCGCCTATGCCGCCGCCATTCTCCTGCTCATCGCAGTGGCTCTGTTTGCGGCCGGATTGCCCGCATTCCGCGCCTCCCGCGTCGACCCTCTCGTCGCTCTCCGTTACGACTGATCGTAGGACCGCGGCAGTTCGACGATCGACCGCCACGCCGGGCGCACCTCCAGCATCTCAGCCGAAGAACTTACCCGCTCATCGAAGCCAAAAATTCCGCGTTGCTCCGCGTCTTATTCAGCTTGTCCAGCAGCAGTTCCATCGACTCCGTCGGCGACAGCGGATTCAGCACCTTGCGCAACACCCACACGCGGTTCAATTCCTCGCGAGGCATCAGCAGTTCTTCCTTACGAGTGCCGCTCTTGTTGATGTCGATGGCCGGGAACACACGCTTGTCGACGAGTTTCCGGTCCAGGTGGATTTCCATGTTACCTGTGCCCTTGAACTCTTCGAAAATTACGTCGTCCATACGGCTGCCCGTGTCGATCAGCGCCGTCGCCACAATCGTCAGCGACCCGCCTTCCTCGATATTGCGCGCCGCACCGAAAAACCGCTTCGGCCGCTGCAACGCATTCGAATCGACACCGCCCGATAGCACCTTGCCCGACGGCGGCACTACCGTGTTGTACGCACGCGCCAGTCGCGTGATCGAATCGAGCAGAATCACCACGTCCCGCTTGTGCTCCACAAGACGCTTCGCCTTCTCGATCACCATCTCCGCCACCTGTACGTGCCGCGCCGCCGGTTCGTCAAACGTCGAACTGATCACTTCCCCGCGCACGCTGCGCTGCATGTCCGTCACTTCTTCCGGACGTTCATCAATCAGCAGTACGATCAGCACCACTTCCGGATGATTCGTCGTCACCGAGTTCGCGATGCTCTGCAGCAACATCGTCTTACCGGTGCGCGGCGGAGCAACAATCAAACCGCGTTGCCCCTTCCCGATCGGCGTCAGCAGGTCCATCACGCGGCCCGAGAAGTTCTCCCGCGACACTTCCAGCTTCAGCCTCGAGTTCGGATACAGCGGCGTCAGGTTGTCGAAGAAAATCTTGTTCCGCGACTCCTCTGGCGGCTCGAAGTTGATCGCGTCCACTTTGATCAACGCAAAGTAGCGCTCGCCTTCCTTCGGCGGCCGGATCTGACCAGAAATCGTATCGCCCGTCCGTAAATCAAAGCGGCGGATCTGCGACGGCGAAACGTAAACATCGTCCGGCCCGGGAAGATAGTTGTACTCCGGCGCACGCAAGAACCCGAATCCATCGGGCAAACACTCCAGCACGCCTTCCGAGAAAATCAGCCCCGATTTCTCCGCCTGCGTCTGCAGAATCTTGAAAATCAATTCCTGCTTGCGCAGCCCGGCCACGCCCAGAACACCCAGATCCTTCGCAATCTGGTTCAGCTTCTGGATCGACATGTCCTTCAGCTCAACCAGGTCGAGCGTCGGCGCTCCGTTCTTCGTCGGCCGGTCGGGACGCGCACTCGTAATCCCTTGCGAAAGATCGTGCGGCTTCGGCGCTTCAATCGCCGGCTTCGGCGGCTCAATCGCCGGCTTCGGCTCTGCCGGCAATGCCGCCGGTGGCGGTGGATCCGCATCCGCCGCAGCTGGCGCCGCCGCTGCGGGAGCAGCCGCGGGTGGCGCAACGGGCGCTGCCGCCTTCTCCGCTACAGCCGGTTTCTCCGCCGCCGCTGGTTTCTCTTGTTGAGCAGCAGCCGGCTTTTCCGCCGACGCCGCTGGTGACGAACGCTTCCGCGTTACCGCGGGCGCTCCTTCACCCTTCCCTTCACTCTTGCTCTCCGCCTTGCCTTCCGCGGCTTTGGGTTCCGCTTTCTCGGCAGCTTTGGCCTCGGTGGGTTTATCGGCCATCTTCTCTTCGGTGGGACCCGTTACGGGTTGTTGTTCTTTGTTTTCGTGATCGCTTGCCAAATTTCCCTCGCTCCCTGGCCGGTCACGGCCGAGAAGGTCAGCGGTTCGTGATTGAGCTCCGGCTCATGCAACGCCGCCTTTGATTGCGCTCGATCGCGCTGCGTCTTCAACTTGTCTACCTTCGTAGCAACCGCCAGGTAGGGCTTGCCCCAATGCTCCAGCCATTGCTTTAATTCCAGATCGCTTTCCATCCAGCCTCGCCGCGCATCCAATAGCAGCAGGCAAAGCCGTAACTGCGCCCTCTCCCGAAGATACGTCTCGATGAGGTGCTTCCACTGGCTCGATTGTTCGCGGGAGACTTTCGCGTATCCATACCCCGGTAAGTCCACAAAATTCCAGTCCGCGCCAACCTTGTAAAACTGAATGGCCTGCGTGCAACCCGGCTTGGAACTGGTCCTCGCCAGACCCTTCTGCTCCACCAGACGGTTAATCAGACTGGATTTCCCTACGTTACTACGCCCCAGAAACGCCACCTCGGGTAAGCGGCCCGCCGGAAACAGTTCCGGCTTTTCTGCCCCTATTATAAACTCAGCGGCAATCATCTTGGGGAAACCACCATCCACCCCCGCCACGGTCGCGTTTCTTGAGCCGCGACCGTGCGGGAGCGGTCCTGCATTTAGTGCGTCAGCTTTTCTTCGCTCCGGGCAATCTCGACGCCCGGTGTCGCTGGTGTAATCGGCAGCGGTTCAATCTCCCGCTCCAACGCCACCTTCAGCACTTCGTCCATACTCTCCACAAAGTGCAGCTTCATCTCCTTGCGGATGTACTCCGGAATGTCCGGCAGGTCCTTCTCATTGTCCCTCGGCAGGACAATCTCCAGAATCCCGTACCGGTGCGCCGCCAGCAGTTTCTCCTTCAGTCCGCCGATCGCCAGCACTCTTCCGCGCACCGTGATCTCGCCGGTCATGGCAATATCACCGCGTACCGGAATCGATGTCAAAGCGCTCGTGATGCTGGTCGCAATCGTGATCCCCGCCGACGGCCCGTCCTTCGGAATAGCTCCCTCCGGCAGGTGAA
>JAFDVS010000060.1:11885-16830 GCA_018268935.1 Acidobacteriota bacterium
GGCCTGCGCCGATTCCTGCATCACATCGCCCAGCTTGCCCGTCGTCGTTAGCTTGCCGCGGCCTTCCATGATCGTCGCTTCCGTCGTCAGCAGCGACCCGCCGACTTCCGTCCACGCCAACCCCATCGTTGCCCCGACCTCGTTCTTCTTCTCCGTGCTCAGATCGCGGAACTTCTGCGGACCCAGTAGCTCGTTCACCGTCCCCGGTTTCACCACTACCTTGTCCAGCTTCTCTTTCTTCGTCTTCGCAACCACTACCTTGCGCGCAATCTTCCGGCACACATTCCCGACTTCACGCTCCAGGTTGCGGACCCCCGCCTCCCGCGTGTAGTAGTGCACCAGTTCCATCAATCCATCGTCCTGAAACTCGATGGCTTCATCGCTCAAGCCGCCCTGCGCCGTCTGTTTCGGCACCAGGAACCGCTTCGCGATTTCCATCTTCTCCAGTTCCGTGTACCCCGACAGCCGGATCACTTCCATGCGATCCTGCAGCGCCGGCGGAATCGTGTGCAGTACGTTCGCCGTGGCGATGAAGAACACCTGGCTCAGGTCATACTCCACGTCCAGGTAATGATCCATGAACATGTAGTTCTGTTCCGGATCCAGCACTTCCAGAAGCGCCGCCGATGGGTCTCCCCGGAAATCCGTCGACATCTTGTCGATTTCATCCAGCATGAACACCGGATTCTTCGTCCCCGCCTTCTTCATCATCTGAAGAATCTGCCCCGGCAGCGCGCCAATGTACGTGCGCCGGTGCCCGCGAATCTCCGCTTCATCCCGCACTCCGCCCAGCGACAAACGCACAAACTTGCGCCCCGTCGCCTTCGCAATCGACATCCCCAACGAAGTCTTGCCAACGCCCGGAGGTCCGACAAAGCACAGAATCGAGCCCTTCGGATCCTTCACCAACTGCCGCACCGCCAGGAACTCCAGAATGCGCTCCTTGATCTTTTCGAGACCATAGTGATCGCCTTCCAGCACCTGCTGCGCAAACGTGAGATCGCGAATCTCCTTCGTCTTCTTCTTCCACGGCACCGCCAGCATCCAGTCCAGATAGTTGCGCGACACCGTCGATTCGGCCGACATCGGCGGCATGTTCTCCAGCCGCTTCAGTTCCGCCGTCGCCTTCTCCTGCGCATCCGGAGTCATCCCCGCGGCTTCGATCTTCTTCTTCAGTTCGTCGATCTCGCTCTTCTCGCCGCGGCCCAGTTCCTTCTGGATAGCTTTGATCTTCTCGTTGAGGTAATACTCCTTCTGGGCCTTCTCCATCTGCCGCTTCACGCGGCCCTGGATCGTCCGGTCCATATTGAGCTTCTCAATCTCGATGTCCAGCATCTCCGCCACGCGCGTCAGCCGGTCCACCGGATCGAAGATCTCCAGCAATTCCTGCTTCTCTTCAATCGTCAACTGCAGGTTCGCACCCACAGTATCTGCGAGCTTGCCGGGCTCATCCACCCGTATCGCCGCGATCATCGTCTCGTAGTTCAGGTTCTGGCTGAGCTTCACGTACTGCTCAAACAGCGCCGTCACCCGGCTGATCAGAGCATCCAACTGCGTGCCCGGACCAACTTTGTAGTTCATGGTTTTCACCACCGCGCGGAAGAAGCCTTCTTCTTCACTCACGGTGACGATCTTCGCGCGCTCTACGCCTTCCACCAGAACCTTGATGTTGCCATCGGGCAACTTCAGGCTCTGTACGATGTTCGCGATTGTCCCGACCGAGTAGATTTCGTCCGGCCGGGGCTCATCCACGGAGGCATCGTGCTGCGTTGCGAGAAAGATTTTCTTGTCGCCAGACAGCGCTTCTTCCAGGGCACGGACGCTCGATTCGCGCCCCACCACAAACGGAGTCATCATGTACGGAAAGATGACCACGTCGCGGATGGGCATCATCGGCAACCGGCGAGTATCGGATTTTTCCTTCGAGGTGAGCATAGGGGGAATACCCTTTTTGGATGAATGGCAGCTTTGAAAAGATGCCGACTTCGAGGCAGGGGCGCATCTCAGGCCCCCGAACACCTACAGTCTAACACTTCCCGCTTGCACGCAACATGCGCCTCCGCCGTCAAATCTCCCAAAGGAGTTCAACATGATGCAACGCCTCCTCGCTCTCCTCGCAATCGCCTCTTCCGGCTGGGCCCAATCCACCACCAAAACCCTCACCTTCGTCCATACCACCTCCGAGCAGAGCATGATGGAGGTCGCCACGGTGACCCGCGCCATCTCCGAGGTCAAGCCGTCGGCCGATGCCTCCGCCAAGACTCTCCGCATCGAAGGCACCGCCGCCCAAATCGCCGCCGCCGAATGGGTTTTCCACGAACTCGACCGCCCCGCCGGCTCTCCTCCCCCGGACTCCCCCCGCGTCTACAAAATCGATGATCCAAAGCAGGAAGGCCAACTCCGCGTCTTCCATACCTCTTACACCCCGAATGTCCAAAGCCTCCAGGAACTCGCAACCGCCATCCGCGCCACCACCGAAATCCGCCGCCTCTTCACCTACTCCGAACCCCGCATCATCGTTGTCCGCGGCACCGACGCCCAGGTCGCCATGGCCGATTGGCTCCTCTCCCAACTCGACAACCCAACCAAACCCGGCTTTTCCGTCCAGCGCGATCCCGGTCTCCGCATCTTCTACCCCACCACCATCCAGACCGTCCAGCAACTCCAGGAAATGGCCACCGCCACCCGAGCCATCGCCGGCATCCACCGCCTCTTCACCTACAACCTGAAGGGCGCCATCATCGTCCGCGATACCCCCGATCAGCTCCATCTTGCCGGCTGGCTCCTCCACCAACTCGACCAGTCCGCTCCGCCGGCCCAATACACCGCCTCCACCGACTACGTCATGCCGGGCGACGCCCCCGAAGGAACGGTAGTAAAGGTATTCTTTGCTCCCCACGCATCGACGGTCCAGGATCTCCAAACCCTCGCCGTCAACGTCCGCACCACCACACAAGTCCGCCGCCTCTTCACCTACAACACCCCGCGAGCCATCACCGTCCGTGGCACCGCCAATCAGATCGCCCGCGCCACCGATATCATCAAACCGAAATAGAGGCGAGCCTTCTCACCCGGAAAGCAGACTCTCCAAATGTGTATTCAGCCCGTATTTCCGGGTCTTCTTCGCCTCATCCGCCACCACCACAAACCCGGCCTCCACCCAGTTCCGCAGCAGATTCCGAGCCGCGCGTTGGGAGAGCCCAAACAGCCGCTCCACATCACGGCTCGTCACAAAAGCACTCTTCCGGAACAGTGCCAAGACCTTCCGTTGCCTTGGATCCAGCTTTCGCATTACCTCGGAACGGTCTGGTTCCCCTCGCCCTTGAGCATCACGGCTTCTCTCACGAACGCTATCAAAGCTGTCCGCAACCCCATCACAGAAATACTCCACCCAACCCGTGATATCCGCATCGGCCCGACCTGCGTAGTAATTGTGCGATGGGCCGACCGTCAATGCTCGATAGTAAGCTCCCAGGTTCCGGGCATAGTATTCCTCCAGCGAATACAACCCCTTCAGCCCATATCCCCCCAGATGCAGTAACAGAGTCGTTAGCAGCCGCCCAGTCCTCCCGTTGCCGTCATAATAGGGGTGAATCGTCGCAAACTGATAGTGCGCAATCCCCGCCAACAAGGGACAAGGCAAGTGCAATTCCCGCTCTGCCCGGGCGATCCACTCTACCATCGCTTTCATCAGCCTGGGCACGTCCGTCGCTTCCGGAGGGAGATACACGATCCGCCCGCTCTGGCTGTCCCGGATTACATTCTGCCCGTCCCGGTAAGCGCTCGGCCGAACTCGCGTCTTCCCGCCCCCCATCACCAGCCCATGCAGCGTCTGAATCTGTAGTTCCGTTACCTCACCGCCAGCCTCCGCCCACTGCTCCACCCGCTCCAATGCGGCGTAATAGCCCATCACCTCGCCTTCATCGCGCTCCCGCCCCGGAAAATGCTCCTGCCGCTCCACCACCCTGACCACTTGTTCCCGTGTCAGCCGGTTTCCTTCGATCAACGTGGAGTAATGCGTGGAGTAGAGCCGCGCTGTTTCCCTCAGCGTCGCCAGTACGGCAGGCGTAATGGGGAGATCCTTCACCGCCTGCCGCGCCCCCTCAATCCGCATCAAAGCGTTGGCAACTCGCGCGGTAATGGCAAACTTCGGCTCGAAGGTCATCGCACACCGATCCTCTCCGACTTCCGTTATTGTGCCGTTATTGTGCCGTTATTTTCAACCCCGGCTCAGCGCACCCCCACCGCATCCGCCTCAATCCCAAGCTACCCCGCCTTCTCCAACAGCGCCAGGCTGATCTTCTGCGACATCACCATCTCCTTCGTCACCACAAACTCCCGGATCTTCTTATACGAAGGAACGTAGTACATCAAATCCAGCATCAGCTCTTCCAGAATCATCCTCAGCCCGCGCGCCCCCACCTTCCGCTCCAGCGCCAGCGCCGCGATCGCTTCCATCGCGTCATCGGTGAACTTCAGCCGCACGTTCTCATACTCGAACAGCTTCTGATACTGCCGCGTCACCGCGTTCTTCGGCTTCGTCAGGATCTGGATCAGCGCTTCCTTGCTCAGATCCTCCAGCACGCCCACCACCGGCAGACGCCCGATAAACTCCGGAATGAACCCGAACTTGATCAGGTCAATCGGCTGAATCTGCTCCAGCATGTTCAGATCGCGCCGCCCCGTATGCGCCCCCGCCAGCTTCTTATCGGTCTCTTCGCCATCCTTGAAGCCGATCGAACGCCGGCCCACACGCCGCGAGATGATCTTCTCCAATCCCACAAACGCCCCGCCGCAAATGAACAAAATGTTCGTCGTGTCCACCGGCGTGAACTCCTGATGCGGGTGCTTCCGCCCGCCCTGCGGCGGCACATTCGCCACCGTCCCTTCCAGAATCTTCAACAACGCCTGCTGCACGCCTTCGCCCGACACATCGCGGGTGATC
>JAFDVS010000061.1 GCA_018268935.1 Acidobacteriota bacterium
GACAAATTGAAATCGAGCCGCGTCTGCTCGCCATCCGTGATCACATCCAATCCCGCCGACACCTGGTCGTGGATCGCGCAAATCACAGCATCGTCAAGAATCTCGGAAACATCATCCGCCCCAAACTGGCCCAGGTTCTGCGAAGCGAACTCCAGCCACGAAGGAAACGGATAGCTGCCAATAACAGTAGTGCGTAACGGAATCGGTTGCATGGAATCGACCGATTCCATTGTAGGGCAGGCGCCCTCGCCTGCGGCCGGCCCTCTGGCCGGCTTCTAAAGTTTCAACACACGAATCGACCCATTAGAAGTATGCAAATCCAACACCGGCCCCCCCGATCCAATCGTCCCTTCCATCCGGTTCTTCGAAATCGTCCCCGACGTCTTCACCTCAAACTCCGTCGAAATACTCGAATTCGAAGTGCTCGCCTTCAATTGCGCTCCTACCGATGCCGGCAACTTCACCGTCAAAGACGAATTGCTCGTCGACGCAATCACATCCGTATTCTTCAACCCCTCAATCGTCAGGTTCACCCGTCCATTCGAGCTCGACACCCGTACCGGCCGTGTCCCCGACGTCTCCAGTATCCGCGCATCAATCCCGCCGTTCGATGTCGTCGCTTCAAAGAACCCCCGCACGCCGTCCGCCCGGATCGCACCATTCGAGGAATGCAGCGCCGCCCCACCGGTGAACTCCGTCAAATCGATCCCGCCATTCGACGTCGTCACATCCAGATCACCCTTCACCATTTCCACCCGCACGCCCCCATTCGACGTCCGCAACTTCACATTCCCCTCTACATGATCCACACGAATCCCGCCATTCGAACTCACAATCCGCTCCAGAATCACCTTCCGCGGTACGCTCAGCACATACTTCACGCCCAGATTCCCGCGCCGCTCCGTCGGCCGTACAGTCTTGATCCGCAATGAATCCGGTGTCGAGTCTATATCGATATGAATCGCATCCAGCAACTCCTTCGTCGGAGCGTGCTTCGTCCCGTGAATCTCCACGGTTTCCTTGTCCCAGCCCGTAATCTCAATCCCGCCGTTGAAATTCTCGATCTCAATCCGTCCACCCGATTTCAACGCCTTCGTATGGTGGAAGTCCTCTTTCTCTCGTGCGGCTCCCTCAAAGTCGTCGAAGTCGCATCCCGTGAACGTCAGGGCCACGGCGAAAAACACAGGCAACGCCAACCGGTGCATAGAGTCCTCCTTAGCTTCGTCAGTAATACGTGTCGAAGCTTCGCGATGTTCCATGGTACCCTCAAAATTTAGGCGCCCACGTCGCGCCGCCCCCCTTCTTCTTTGAAAAACACATCCATGAGAAAACTGCTTGCACTGAACCGCGGCGAGATCGCTATCCGTATCTTCCGCGCCGCCAATGAGTTAAAGATCCGGACAGTAGCCGTCTATTCGAAGGAAGATCGCCTCAGCCTGCACCGCTTCAAAGCGGACGAAGCCTACCTCATCGGGGAAGGGAAGGGCCCCGTCCAGGCCTACCTCGATGTCGATGGCATCGTCGCTCTCGCCGCCGAAAAAGAAGTCGACGCCATCCATCCCGGCTACGGCTTCCTCTCCGAAAATCCCGCCCTCCCCCGAGCCTGCGAAAAGGCCGGCATCACCTTCATCGGACCCAACCCCGGACTCCTCGATCTCCTCGGCGATAAACGCGCCGCCCGTCAACTCGCGCAGCGAGCAGGCATCCCTGTCGTTCCCGGCACCGATCAGCCTCTCAATAAAGTCGAAACCGCTATGGCCCGCGCCGGCGACATCGGCTTCCCTTTAATCGTCAAAGCAGCCTTCGGCGGCGGCGGACGCGGCATGCGCGTCGTCGACAAGCCCCAGGATCTTCCCGCGGGCTTCGAAGAAGCCCGCCTCGAAGCCGGCAACGCCTTCGGCAACGACGCCCTCTTCATGGAGCGCTACATCCGCCGCGCCAAGCACATCGAAGTCCAGATCCTCGGCGATAAGCACGGCAATATCCTCCATCTCTACGAACGCGATTGCTCCGTCCAGCGCCGCCACCAGAAAGTAGTCGAAGTCGCCCCCGCCGTCGGCCTCAGCGAAAAAGTCCGCAAAGCCCTCTGCGATGCCGCCGTCGCCCTCGCCCGCGAAGCAGGCTACTACAACGCCGGCACCGTCGAATTCCTCGTCGACGCCGACACCGAAGAATGGTTCTTCATCGAAGTCAATCCCCGCATCCAGGTCGAACACACCGTCACCGAAATGGTCACCGGCATCGACATCGTGCGTGCCCAGATCCAGGTCGCTCAGGGCCTCCGCCTCGATAGCCCCCAGATGGCGCTCCCCTCGCAATCCGAAATGCGCCTCAACGGCTTCGCCCTCCAGTGCCGCGTCACCACCGAGGACCCCGCCAATAACTTCATGCCCGATTACGGCCGCATCCACACCTATCGATCCCCCGCCGGCTTCGGCATCCGCCTCGATGGAGCCTCCGCCTATGGCGGCGCAGTCATCACTCCCTACTACGATTCCCTCCTCGTCAAAATGACCTCATGGGGACCGCAGTTCGACATCGCCTGCCAGCGCATGGATCGCGCCCTCCGCGAATTCCGCATCCGCGGCGTCAAGACCAACATCCCGTTCCTCGAAAACGTCGTCAATCACGATAAATTCCAAACCGGCAACGTCACCACCGGCTTCCTCGACGAACACAAAGAACTCTTCAAATTCGCCGTTCGCCGCGACCGCGCTACCCGCATCCTCAAGTTCCTCGGCGAAGTCATCGTCAACGGAAACGCCGAAGTCGCCAACAAAACCAAACCCGCCGTCATCCGCGAAGCTCCGCTTCCCCGCCACGATAACAAGGAGCTTCCGGAAGGCACCCGCGATCTCCTCAATAAACTCGGCGCCGAAGGCTTCGCCGAATGGACCCGTAAACAGCGCCGCCTCCTTCTCACCGACACCACCTTCCGCGACGCCCATCAATCCCTCATGGCCACCCGCATGCGCACCTACGACATGATGCGCATCGCACACTACGTCTCCCATCACCTCGCCAAACTCTACAGCCTCGAAATGTGGGGCGGCGCCACCTTCGATGTCTCCATGCGCTTCCTCCAGGAAGATCCCTGGACCCGCCTCGCCCGCCTCCGCGAAGCCATCCCCAACATCTGTTTCCAGATGCTTCTCCGCGCCTCCAACGCCGTCGGCTACACCGCCTACCCCGACAACGTCGTGCGCGAGTTCATCCACACCGCCGCCGAACAGGGCATCGACATCTTCCGCGTCTTCGATTCCCTCAACTGGCTTCCCAACATGAAAGTCCCCATGGAAGCCGTCCGCAAAACGGGAAGAATCTGCGAAGCCGCCATCTGCTACACCGGCGATATCCTCGACCCCAAGCGCGACAAGTACCCCCTCACCTACTACGTCAAAATGGCCACCGAGCTTGAAAAAATGGGAGCCCACGTCCTCGCCATCAAAGACATGGCAGGACTCTGCAAACCCTACGCCGCCGAAAAGCTCGTCCGAGCCCTTCGCGAAGCCGTCGCGCTCCCCATCCACTTCCACACCCACGACACCAGCGGTATCAACGCCTCATCCATCCTCAAAGCCTCCGAAGCCGGAGTCGACGTTGCCGACGCCGCCCTCGCTTCCATGAGCGGCACTACCTCCCAGCCCAATCTCAACTCCGTCGTCGCCGCACTCGCCAACACGAAGCGCGCCACCGAACTCGACATCGATGCACTCAACCAGTGCTCCGATTACTGGGAAACCGTCCGCACCTACTATCTCCCCTTCGATAGCGCCCCTAAATCCGGCACCGCCGAAGTCTATCTCCACGAAATGCCCGGCGGCCAGTACACCAATCTGAAGGAACAGGCCGCTGCCATGGGCCTCGGTGACAAGTGGCCGCAAATCGCCCGCATGTATGCCGACGTCAACATGGCCCTCGGCGACATCGTCAAAGTGACGCCTTCCAGCAAAGTCGTCGGCGACCTCGCCCTCTTCCTCGTCTCCCACGGCGTCACCATCCAGCAGTTCCTCAACCTCGGCCCCAATCACTCCATGACGCTCCCCAATTCCGTCATCGAAATGATCTCCGGCGATCTCGGGGAACCCGATGGCGGTTGGCCCAAGAAGGTCGTGGAAGTGGTGCTCAAAGGCGGCAAGCCGCGCAAAGGACGCCCCGGCGCTCACCTCCCGCCAGTCAATCTCACCGACGCAGCCACCCAGGCGCAAGACAAGACCGGCCAGAAGCTCAGCCGCACCGACCTCATGAGCTACCTCATGTATCCCGACGTCTTTACCAAATTCGCCAAAAATCGGCAGAATTATGGCGACGTCGAAGTGCTTCCCACTCCCCAATTCTTTTACGGCATGGAAAAAGGCTCCGAAATGGCCGTCGAACTCGAAGCCGGTAAAATCCTCATCATCAAGTTCCTCGCCGTCAGTGAGCCCCACCCCGATGGCTCACGCACCGTCTTCTTCGAATTGAATGGTCAGCCCCGCGAGGTCAATGTCCGCGATAAGACACTCCAGGTCACCTCCGCGGCCCGCGAAAAGGCCGACCCCACCAAGGAAGGCCACGTCGGTGCGCCCATCCCCGGTGTCATCTCCGCTGTCGCCGTCGAGCCCGGTCAGAAGGTTGAAAAAGGTGAACGCGTCCTCGTCATGGACGCAATGAAAATGCAGACAACCGTCTATGCCCCCACCGCCGGCACCGTCAAAAAACTTACCGCAGCCGTGGGACAGAGTGTCGAACCGAAAGATCTGCTAATGGTGATCGAGTAACCGTTAGCTCCTCCGGCATTACCGCCTCCAGATTCAGTAAAAAGCAGGGCCGCGACCGCCCGCGCCATACACCCGTCACATACTTCCGGTATAGACCCGGATGCTTCGGCACCCGCCGTACATCAGCCGCCTCAATTCGCACCAAATCCAGCACCGTGTCCACCATCAAAACCACGGGATACCGGTTCAATACAATCCCAACCGGCCGTCGCGTCGATGCCGCCACCCCAAACTTTACTCGCAAATCCAAAACATACCGCGGGGCGCCACAAACCGGTAACAAACCGGTCACACCATCCCCCATCTCCGGAACAGGCAGCACCTTCGGATCAGGCAGAATCGAACCCACATCCCGATCCCCCACCGCCAGTTCCACCACCCCAACTCGGAATATCAGACTCTTCCCGTCAGTGTCCATCTGCGTCCATCTGTGGCCAGCTCATCCCTCCCCTACGCATGCACCCCGTAAGGCCGAAAGCAACTCCGCAGTCCCTCCGGATTCGGATTCGGAGCCATACAAATCTGAATCTCAAACCGCTCCTCCTTGCAGTTGAACGGAATCACAATCCACTCCCGCTTCCCCAAACTCCGCTTCACGAAATTCCGCCCGTACAACACCGTCGGTATCGACAACAACATCGGTCCCAATACCGCCTCCAACTCCGTCTTCACATTCCCCAGGATCATGTTCGTCATCTCCGCCATCGCATCCAATACTTCTTCATCCACCGTGTGATGCTCCGCCATCAACAACGCGTCCGCTATCGAGCACGCCATCGGCGCCGTACAAAAGAAACTTCCGTTCCCTACCCAAGTCCCCGCAAACCCGATCAACGACAGAATCCCCGCCGCTGCAACCGGGGGCTCCGTCTCCGCGTACGCCTCCAGCGGCTCTATCTCCATCCCCAACATCGTGCTGAATACATCCGTCGTCGCATGCCGCGCGATCGCTACTAGATGGTCCCGGTCAATCTTCTCTTCCATATCTCTTCTTCTCCCAGATCCTGCTTTCGGTCTTCACGCTGTCCCTACACCAATCCCACCAGCTTTTCCTTGATCTGGTCCGCCGTGAATGGCTTGCGTACATACCCCGACGCCCCTAAATTCACCGCCTCCAATACCTTGTTCTGACTCCCCTCCGTCGTGATCATCAGCACCGGAAGATTCTTCCAGTCCGCGCTCCCACGAATCTGACTCAATAGCTGCAGCCCATCCATGTTCGGCATGTTGATGTCCGACAACACCAACCCGACTTTGTGCTCTTTCAACGATGCTAGGGCTTCTACTCCGTCCCCTGCCTCAAATACTTCCCCTATGCTCATCTCCGCCTGCCGTAATACCCTCTGCAATATCTTCCGGATCGCGGCGGAATCGTCCACTATCAGAACATCAAGCGGCATTGGCCCTCACCTCCTACAGTGACTACACCCTCCTCATCGGATAGAGAATCAACCACTTGAACTTTTCTCGCCTCCCTCAGAACGGAAGGCCAATCGAGGTCATCAAAACTTTCGATTGGACCTCTCCCTCGCTTCCACGTAACCTCAGGGTATGGTCGAAGTTGCTGCCGGCCCAGTGCCGGGTTCCTCAGTCACTTTGCTGCACCGCATCAGCAGTATCGTGAGTTCTGACTTATCGCTTGACGAAATGCTCGGTGAGATCCTGGGCCTCACTGTCCAGGTCGCCGGTTGCGATGCTTGTCTCGTCTACCTCATGGACGCCACCAGTGGCGAAATCGTGCTCCGAGCCTCCCAGCTCCCCCACGCCCAAGCCCTCGGTAAGCTCAAAATGAAAATGGGCGAAGGCGTCACCGGTTGGGTCGCCGAACACAAGTCCGTCGTCGCCCTCGGCGATAACGCCGGCTCCGACAAACGCTTCAAACGGTTCCCTTCCTTGATCGAAGATACCTACCAGGCTTTTGTTTCGGTCCCCCTCATCACCAGCGGCGAAATCGCCGGCGTCGTCAACGTCCACTTCCGTCACCCTCAGGAGTTCTCCGCCGACCTCATCGCTATGCTCACCTTCATCGGCGAGCAGATGGGCGGCGCCGTCGCTAAATCCATGCTCGCCGAGGAGAACCGCCGCCTCCAGGAAGAGGCCCTCGAAATGAAACGCCAGCTCGAAGCGCGCAAACTCGTCGAACGCGCCAAAGGCATCCTCATGCAACGCCACGGCATGAGCGAAGAGGAAGCCTACCTCAAGCTGCGCAACGACAGCCGCCGCTCCCGCCGCGCCATGCGCGACCTCGCCGAGCAGATCATCCTTACCGAAACCAAGCTCCGCCAAAAAGAGTCCACCGCCGTACCAAACTAGACACAGCGTCAGCAATAGTTGCGCATCGTCAGGCAGTTCACATGGCCCGCGGCGGGCCGCCCAATTTCATGAAGTCGCTGTCCATTGTGGGGCAGGCAGTTTTGCCTGCCTGCCGGCCTTCCGGTCGGCCCTGCTCCCCCGGGCGACTTCAACGGAGTTGGTCAGCCGCTTTCGCAAGTGCTTATGGCGTCGCGTCTAAAAAAGGTGGCGCCTGCCTCCTGGCCGGTTTGGGGACCGTCCAAGACGACCGTCCCCCCGCGCCGCACAGCGCCAATGTTGCCTTTTTCGCCGCTCCCCAAAAACTAAAGCCCGGTGGATTTCTGCCGATTACCGTCCAATATGTGGTTGTATGTCTTTGTGCTGCTCGTTGCATCATGCCTGCAGGCGCAAAGCTCCCTTCCTGCCAACACCGGCGATATCGGGTCCTTTACTCCCGCCGAGCAGTGGGTCCTCGCCTCAACCGCTGTTCAGGCCCGTCGCAACGGCATGGTCCACCACCGGATGGAAGGCTTTGTCAAAGTGACCAAACGCGCCCTCTTCCGGTCGTTCATGGCCAGTTGGGACATTAAATCGAAAGAGGACTTCTTTCGCACCCTCCCGCGTGTCAATCACCGGGCTGATTTCCTCGAAATGACGGACATGTCCGTCCAGGAACTCGATCGCGCAATCGCGCGCGAACCCCTCGGCGTCCGCCGCAACCGGCTGCTCTTCGCCAGGCGGCATCGCGATTCACCGTACAAAGACCGCATTCTCGTCGCCTGGGATCTAACCCGTTACATCATGCTCTGCCGCGTTGCCTATGGCATGGGCTGGCTCACCGCGGAGGAATTCTGGGCCCGCGTAATGCCAAAAGCGCAGACGCTCCAGCGGACCTACAATTCCTGGGTCGAACTTCACGCCGACTACACCAGGGCTTACCTCGAATGGAGTACCGAAAAGCCTGATGACAGAGGTTTGGGCGAAACAGCAGCGGCCTTTTCCGCCTATCTGCGCGACCCTGAGTCTCTCTCCCGCCGGGTGCGCTGGGATACCGATCTCGGTGGCGCTCCCGCTAAGTCTGAGCCGGTTGCCGTCGCCGAAATCGCACATTTCCCGCACGTCTATGGACTCGTCTGTACCTCCATCCTGGTCTGCAATCGCCCCGGCCTCAATTTGCGCCCGCTGGCGGCGAAGCTTGCCGGTTGCCCCTCGCCTCACATCCAGTACGAAACCAATACCGGCGGTAATTCCGCTATCCTCGCCGAATGCCGCAATCCGCCCGCTCTCAGTGTGCAATCAGGCCCCGGCAGTGGGTACCAGTTGAACGCAAGCTTCCCCTGGGCGGAGGTTGCCTCCAGCCTGCGGGCAATGGGCGTATCGCACGTTATGTTCGATGCCCAGACCGCGCCCGCCCGCGGCGCTCAGTTTTCCATGCAGCCCGGCTATCCGGTCACCGATCGCCGCTTCGGCCAGCAGTTTCATCGCACTCTGCTTGATCTCCGCGAACAGCAACCGGACCAGGGCTTTCTGCGCTACGGCTATAGCGCCGGGTTCCTCGCCGCGCGCGCTGGCCTGCTGCTCGCCTACGTTCTGATCTGTGTCCTGTTGGGAGAATGGCGCCTCCGCCGTGTCGAACGTCTCGCCGCCGCGGACCCCTCGCGAGCCTGGATGGAATTCCGTGCTTGGCAGCGTGCTCTGTTTGCCACCGTGTGGATCGGTTGGGCGACGCTGGTGCTCTACGCCGACGCCTTGTCGATGCTCCGCCTGATCGCCGGCAAGGAAGGGATCCTCGGATGGCCACTGGCCGGTGTGCTCTGTATTCCGCCGGCGGCAATGCAATGCCTTCTCGCCTACCGTGGCCTCGCCATCTACCGCCGCTTCGCCATCCCCATCACCGCGCCCTATGCCCTCCAAAGCGCAAAGGGCACGCTCCGCGCCGCCAATACCGAAGGAACACGCAGTTGCGTCAAGGCGCGGGCGGGCTCCGTTTTGCGCGTGGTCCTCAAAAGCCCGCACAGGCCGGGGCGTCCTCCAGTATGCTCAGGAACTCGTGTGCAGCCTGTAGACCCGGCGCGTTGTGCGGGCGAGTTCCTTAGAAGAGCGGCGCTTGTTTCCTCCTTCTCCAGCTTGGTGCTCGTCCTGCTCATCCTCCTCCTCGATCCGGATCTTCTCGGCGGAACCATCTTCATTCTGGTCCCGTTGTTGTTCGTTCTGGGGATTGCCGCAGTCGTCACCGGCAAACGCGTGCTCGCCGCCAAAGGCATGGCCGGACTGCAATGGAAGAACCCAGCCGCCGCCCATGTGCTGACATACCTCGAGACCCATCGGGTGTGGGCTGCCCAGCCCCTGCCGAATCCGGCTTTCACTCACCTCGAACGGCCCGAGTGCCTTTCTCCAAAAGAATCCCAGGCGTTGGCGCTGCGCCTTGGCAAAAAAACACTCCGCGCGAACCGGAAGCGTATTGACAAGATCGTCGTGCTCGACCAAAAGCCCGATGGATATTGCGGCATTTTTGCATCGGCAAAGGGCTACCTCGCCGTTTCGCGAGATGTATTGGACGCGTTGACGCCCGCCGAACTGGCGGTGATGGCAGTCTGGGCGCGGGCCTGGTCGCAGGCTGGCGTTCCCTGGAAGGCCGCTAAAACCCCGATCGGGCTCATGTCTTTGTGGGTCTTGGGGTCACTCATGTTTCCCGCCGCCAGTTGGGCCTCCTTGCCGGCCATGTCTTTGCTCAGCTACTTTGCGTTGTGCAGCGCCCTCGCCCTCGCCCGCCTCGAAGCCGACGCACAAACCGTAATGATTACCGGCGAGACGGAGCTCTTACTCTCCGCTCTCGGAAAGATCCACCAGATGCAACGGGCCGATACGCCAGTCCTCTCGCTGCCCCACTCGCTGCTCTGTGAGTATCCGCTCCCCGTGCGGCAATATCTCATTCGCCTGAGAGGTGGAAACCTCCAGATTCCGGCGGACCAGCATCCCGCCGGCGATCTGCCCGAACAAGCCGCCACACCACTCGATCTCGGCCGTATCCGCTGGTATCCGGTCTGATCTACCGCACGAACGGAACATAAGCCGCCACCCGCGCCTTATATTCCGTAAACTCCCGGCCAAACCGCCGCTCCAACAATCCATCTTCCGCCTTCACCCGCATCTCCGTCCCATACACACACACCGCCACGCACACCACCGTCCCCCACCACGGATTCGTCAACAAAGCACTCGCCACCAAAAGGCTAACCAAAGCAAGAAACACCGGATGCCGCACAACACGATATGGCCCGGACGTCACCAGCCGGTGATCCTCCGTCACCACCGCCTTGATCCGCCACTCCAGATCCAGATGCCGCAGCGCCCACACAAACAGCCCCGCCGCAATCACCGCAAACACCATCGATCCCACGCACTGCCAATCCCCCGGCCCATCGCTAAAAGAGGAAAACACAACCGCCAACAGGAAACTCAACCCCTCGATCGCCAACCCCTTCATCGACCGCGAATCCCGAATCGACGGCTTCTCTTCCGCTATCCCCCGTCTCCTCCGCTCCCCGCGAACCCGCCTGTGGTTCCACCCCAACACGCCCCCCGACACAATCCAGCTCAATAGCAACATCCACTTCGCGGCATCGACAAGCGGGCTCATAGGATAATTATCTCTTGCCCGCATGAGTCAACATCGCTTCGTCATCGTCGGAGGCGGCCTGGTCGGCCTCGGCTCCGCTTACCGCCTGCAACAGGCGTTCCCCGATGCCTCCGTCACCGTCCTCGAAAAAGAGCCCGGCGTCTGCCGCCACCAAAGCGGCCACAACAGCGGCGTCCTCCACTGCGGCCTTTACTACAAGCCCGGTTCCCTCAAAGCCCGCATGGCCGTCACCGGCATCCGCCAGATGGTTGCCTTCTGCCAGGAACACGACATCCCCCACGATGTCTGCGGCAAACTCGTCGTCGCCACCACCGAAGAAGAGGTCTCCCGCCTCAAAGATCTCCACCAGCGCGGCGCCCAGAACGGGCTCGAAGGCCTCGTCTGGATGGACCGCGCCCAATTCCGCGAAATCGAACCCCACGCCGGTGGCATCGCCGCCCTCCGCGTCCCTCAGGAAGGCATCGTCGATTACCCCGCCGTCGCCGATACCCTCGCCCGCCTCATCCAATCCCGCAACGGCCGTGTCGTCCTCAACGCCAAGGTCACCGCACTTCGCCAGAATCCCACCGGTTGGGTCGCCGAAACCACCGCCGGCGAATTCCATTCCACCTTCCTCATCAACTGTGCCGGACTCCACTCCGACTTGATCGCCCAACTCACCGGCCAGCCCCGCCAAGTCCGCATCGTCCCCTTCCGCGGCGAATACTATAAACTACGGCGCGAGCGCCAAAACCTCGTCCGCCACCTCATCTACCCCGTCCCCGATCCCAAGTTCCCCTTCCTCGGCGTCCATTACACCCGCATGATCCACGGCGGAGTCGAATGCGGCCCTAACGCCGTCCTCGCCTTCCGCCGCGAAGGCTACAAGAAGACCGACATCAACCTCCCTGAACTCTGGGACGCCCTCACCTTCCCCGGCCTCTGGCGCTTCCTCGCCCGTTATCCCCGCATGTGCTTCGACGAAATGCGCCGCTCTTTCTCGAAGCAGCTATTCTGCGCATCCCTCCAACGCCTCGTCCCCGAAATTACCATCGACGACCTCGAAGAAGGCGGCGCCGGCGTCCGCGCCCAAGCCATGAATCCCTCCGGCGACCTCGTCCAGGACTTCCACTTCGTTCACGGCCCACACGCCCTCCACGTCGTCAACGCCCCCAGTCCCGGCGCCACATCCTCCCTCGCCATCGGCCAGGAAATCACTTCCAAGGTAACTGCTGCCCTATAAATAGGACCCACTTCCGCCCCCGGAAAATAATTCCCGGAATTCTTTTCTCAGTAACTTACCCTATTTCTAAGGTGAACCCCTTAGGCCGCCATCGCGGGCACTTCCAACAAGTACTCAGGCCGAAACCCGTCCATCGTCCACCGCGAGTGCTCCGACAATCGAACATCGACAAAATATCCCAGCGCAGGCACAAAGCTCCACCGCGAGGCATGCCCATGCAGTGCCGTCTTCTGCGCCTTTACAACAACTTCCGCGCCCTTCGCCACCGGCGCGTCCAGCAACACCACCGCCCGGTCATGGTCAATCTCCTCCAGATTGCCCAGCATCACTCGTTGATTCCGCTCTGGCTCTCCCACCGTAATGGAAACTAACTGAGAGCAGAGATAGGTAATCGGCTTTACTCCGTACGTCATAGTTCTTCGACACTGCAAGTACCATGCCATCCGCCCGCGCCCTTTTTCTGTGGTATCCTCCAACCCATGAAACCGAGGCTGCTCCTGCTCGCAGGCTTCTCCTTCCTCCTGGGATTCGCCCTTCTCGACACCACCGTCTACTCCCAGGCCCCCACCGAAGGCCGCGTCGAACGCTACCGCAAGATGTCCCGCCAATGGGAGCAGAAAGGCCTCGCCGAGCCCTTCAAAGGATTCACCACCAACGGCTCCATCGAGCCCGGACTCTTCTCCATCCGTTCCACCGGCGTCTCCACCGAACCCACGCGCAAAGCCGCCTCCGCTTTCCTCTCTGCCCTCACTCCCGAGCAGCGCACCAAAGCCTCCTTCTCCATCAACGACGACGAGTGGCGCAAATGGATGAACCAGCACTTCTACGTCCGTCAAGGCGTCAGTTTCGATGAGATGAATCCCAAACAACGCGATGCCGCCATCGGCCTCATGCGTGCCTCCCTCAGCGCCAAAGGCCTCCAACTCACCCGCGACATCATGCACCTCAACGAGACCCTCGGAGAACTCAACAACAACAACTTCGACGACTACGGAGAAGGAAAGTATTGGATCACCGTCATGGGCCAACCCAACGCCAAGGAACCCTGGGGCTGGCAGCTCGACGGCCACCACGCCATCATCAATTACTTCGTCCTCGGCGACCAGGTCGTCATGACCCCGCTGTTCGTTGGCTCCGAACCCGTCATCGCCAACTCCGGCAAATACAAAGGCACAAGAATCCTTCAGGACGAGCAGGCCAACGGACTCGCCTTCGTCAACTCACTCGACCAGTCCCAGCGCGCCAAAGCCGTTCTCAACGTTTCCAAAACCGGCAACAACAACCTCGGCGAAGCCTTCAAAGACAACGTAGTCCTCGACTACGCCGGCCTGCCCGCATCCGATCTCAACCCCACGCAGCAAAAGCACCTCACCGAACTGATCAGCCTTTACGTATCCAACATGGATGACGGCCACGCCCGCGTCAAAATGGACGAGGTCCGCAAGCACCTCGCCGCCACCCGCTTCGCCTGGATCGGCGGCTCCGCCCCCGACAGCACCTTCTACTACCGCATCCACAGCCCCGTCATCCTCATCGAATTCGATCACCAATTGCCCGTCGGCATCCGCCATCTGGTCCCCAATCCGAAGGTGCCCTTCCGCGATCACATCCACATCGTGGTCCGCACTCCCAACGGCAACGATTACGGCAAAGACCTCCTCCGCCAACACTACGAAAAGCACCCTCATCCCACCGGAGCCGAGTAAGCCGGAACAAATCCAAAAATCGGCGTTAATCCGCGTTCATCGGCGGCCCAGGTAAGAAAACCGTCAGGAATCGGTAAGTCCTATTCCCTGAATTCCAATTCCGGGTTACTCTCGACCCATGCCACTGACACTGGATTTCATCGGAGTAACCCCGGGCGACAAGTGTGAGCTCTACCACGGCGCCCCCTACACGGACCGCGAACTCAAGGGTAAAATCGATCCCCTCCAAACCGTAACCATCGATCCCAACAAGCGCGCATCCTTCACCGCCAACCCCGGCAACGGCTATGCCATCCGCCTCCTCGACAAGAACGGCAAACTCTACGCCCGCAGCAACACCCGCTCCTTAACCTCGAAACCTACCCTCTTCTTCCTCCCCATCACCGTCAGCTTCACCGAAGCCGAGTTCGGCAGCAATGTCCCCACCTTGCCTTTCAAAACCGGTGACACCACCTTCGACAAACTCACTCTCGACTACGTAGGCCAGGATATCCGGGTCTTCGGACACGCCTTCCACGACGGCATCATCGACAAGAAATTCACCTTCGACTACCGCTTCCGCATCCTCTCCGTCGGCATCCCCGTATGGACCCCGGTCGATCAACTGCCCAAGGACGAAACCCCCGAGGACACCTTCGAGCTCGATACCACCCATCTCTCCATCGACGCCGACAAGAACCGCCAGGAACTGCTGATGGGAATCCTCAATCCCATCCTCCGCGGCAAATTCCGTAAAGCCCTCCAGCGCAAGTTCCACGAGAGCGTGCTCAAGCAAACCACCGGCAATGTTCTCAAACCGGTGCTCACTCTCAGAAAAGTCACGCTGGAAAACAGCAACAACCTCGCTCTCGAAATGGGAGTCCTGGGCGAACCCCTCGGCTGATTCACGCTCTGACAAAGGGGACAGGCGGGCCTAAGTGCGTCCGCCTTCGCTCCTGCTTCACCAGCCGGAACATCGCCACCGAGCGCCCCTGCATCCGGTAGAAAGCGTCTTGCAGCCGCCGCGGCTGGCTCCACAATTTCAATGCCGTATCCAATAGCCTTTCCCACATCATCCCCGTGTCTGGCGGCGGCAATTGAAACTCCACCCGGTCGTCATGCCCGTTCAGCGTGATGAACAGCGTGTCCCCCACAATCGGGTCCCCGAAATCGTCCAGCTCATCCATCTCCGTTCCCACCAGCCGGACGCCCAGCGACCGCACAAAATGGGCATTCCACGCGCTATCGTCCATCTCGCTTCCGTTCGGTTCAAACCAGGAGATGTCCTTCACCCGGTGCCCGCGCAGGCTCCGTCCCTGAAAGAAACGCCGCCGCCGCAACACCGGATTGCTCGCCCGCAATTGCACCATGTACCTTACGAAATCCCGAAAGTCCTCTTCGTGAGGCGCCAGGTCCCACTTGTACCAGCTCACCTCGTTGTCCTGGCAATAAGCGTTGTTGTTCCCCAACTGCGTCCGGCTCAGTTCATCTCCCCCCGACAACATCGGCACCCCTTGCGACAGAAACAGCGTCGCCATCATGTTCCGCATCTGCCGCTGCCGCAACCGCAGTATTTCCGGATCCTCGCTCGGCCCTTCCACCCCGCAGTTCCAGCTGTTGTTATGGTTCTCCCCGTCCGCATTGCCTTCCCCGTTCTCTTCGTTGTGCTTCGAGTTGTAGGAAACCAGGTCGCGTAGCGTAAAACCGTCGTGCGCCGTGACGAAGTTAATCGAAGCATACGGCCGCCGCCCGCTGTGCTCGTACAAATCACTCGATCCGGCAAGCCGCGTGGCCAGCTCCGATACCACTCCGCCTTCGCTCTTCCAGAATCGCCGCACCGTGTCCCGATACTTCCCGTTCCACTCCGTCCACCCCACCGGGAAATTGCCCACCTGGTAGCCGCCTTCCCCTAGGTCCCACGGCTCGGCAATCAGCTTCACCTGCGAGATCACCGGGTCCTGGTGAATAATGTCGAAAAACGCCGACAGCCGGTCCACATCGTGCAGCTCGCGCGCCAGGGCGCTTGCCAGGTCGAAACGAAACCCGTCCACATGCATCTCCAGAACCCAGTACCGCAGGCTGTCCATGATGATCTGCAGCACGCGCGGATGCAGCATGTTCAGCGTGTTCCCGCAGCCCGTAAAATCCACATAGAAGCGCTTGCTCGCCGTCGACAACCGGTAGTAGGACACGTTGTCGATCCCCCGCATCGAAATCGTCGGCCCCAGGTGATTCCCCTCCGCCGTGTGGTTGTACACCACGTCCAGAATCACTTCCAGGCCGGCCGAGTGGAGGTTCTTCACCATCGTCTTAAACTCGCGCACACAGTCTCCTGGCGACGCCGCCGAGGAATAGCGGCTATCCGGCGCGAAAAACGAAGTCGTGTTGTACCCCCAATAATTGTGCAATCCGCGCTTCACCAGGTGATGCTCGTAAGAATGATGATGTACCGGCATCAGCTCCACTGCCGTCACACCCAGATTCTTCAGATGCCGGATGAACGGATCCGCGCCCAGCCCCGCATACGTGCCGCGCAGCTTCTCCGGCAACTCCGGCATCAGCCGCGTTGCCCCCTTCACGTGCGCCTCGTAGATCACCGTGTCATGCCACGCAGTTCGTGGCGGCCTGTCTCCTCCCCACGTGAACGCCCGGTCCACCACTGTCCCCAGAAAACAATACGCCGCGTTGTCCCGGTCATCAAACGACAGGTCTTCTGTCCTGCTATTTACGTCATAGCCGTACATCTCATCGCACCAGCGAACATTCCGCCCCACCGCATTGGTGTACGGGCAAAGCAACACCTTGTTTGGATTGAACCGGTGACCCATCTCCGGCTGATACGGACCGTACACCCGGTACCCATACAACTGCCCCGGCAAAACCCCAGGCAGGTATCCGTGCCAGATTTGATCGGTCTTCTCCGGTAACACCATCCGCGCTGACTCCTGCGTCGAGAACGGCGAATCGAACAGGCACAGCTCCACCTTTGTCGCATGCTCGGAGAACAAAGCGAAGTTCACCCCCGCGCCGTTCCATGTCGCACCCAGCGGATAAGGGCTTCCCGGACGGATCTTCCAACTCATACAGTTCCAGTATGCAGCCCTTTCGCCTCAGGAATAAAATCGAAAAAAATCCTTGTCTATTTTTTGAATTATGCTATACTCAGAAAGTCGAGAGGTAGTCCCTATGACACGGCAATCATTAAAACACGCAAACCGAACCGCCTGCAGCGTGCTGCCGTGCCTCTTCCCACATTGGAATCCATCCAGAGACATCCGGCCATCGCTCGGTAGTCTGTAAATTTTCCCAGAGCCGTCCAGCACCAGTTTCCTATCGTCCAGGTTGAAACCCCTGGCGGGTGCGGGTATTCGCTGAATATTCCGTATGCCGGAGATTGCCCCGCTGCCGGTTCTACCCCACGTGTGTAGCTCAATGGTAGAGCATCAGCCTTTGGAGCTGACTGTTGCGGGTTCGATTCCCGCTACGCGACCCAGGCGCTTGAAAACGCCCGATTGCAAAACAAAGCCAATCGGCGGGTACGGTAGTTTCGGTCCATCCGGACACCGGCCTTGCCGCCCTGCGGTTTTTACACTGCTTTACAAAATTGAACACTTTTTTTCGTGCCAAATGGAGTAAAGAAAGCGAAACACCCCGCCGCATCGCCGGGAAATTCCCGTGCCTGCCGGTTGACACAACTGAACACAACTGAACAAAACTGAACACTTTTCATCACTTTTCATCACTTTTCGCCAGCTACTGAGCCGCGCGCGTAAGCAAGCGGTCATTCGGAGGTCACCACCATGTTGTTCTGGAAGCGCATCACTGTCGGCCACAACGAGCGTGTGCTCTTGTTCCGCCACAAGCGGTTCGTCCGCATCTTCGGCCCCGGCGATCACATCGTTGGCGGCCTCGCTCACACCATGCATGAGGAGCGCTACAACGTAGCTGCCCCCATCTTCGCGTCCGAGTGGGTCGACTACCTCGTCAAGGCCCGGCCCGATGTCGTCGCCGAGCACTTCACGCTCATCGAAACCTCCGACGCCGAAGTCGCCATTGTCTACCTCGACGGAAAGCTGTACCGCACCATCGGCCCCGGCGCCCGCATCCTCTTCTGGAAGGGGTACCGCACCGTCACCGCGGAATTGGTGAACGTCAACGACCAGCCCGAGATCGACAGGGATCGAATTCCTGCTTTAACCAAATTGGGGCGTGAGTCGTTGGCCGTCTTCACCGTCGTCGACGAAAACAAGGCTGGACTCCTGTACCTGGACGGTAAGTTCGTCCAGGTCCTCGGTCCCGGAACCTACGCCCATTGGGCACTCCGCTCGCCGCGCATCGAACACATCGATCTGCGGCGCCAGACCGTCGAAGTCACGGGTCAGGAAATCCTCACCCGCGACAAGGTCACCCTCCGCGTGAACATCACGGCCGACTTCCGTGTCTCCGATCCCGTCCAGGCGGGAACGCTTGTCCGGAACTACACCGAGGTGTTCTACCGGCTCCTGCAACTCGCTGTCCGTCACACGCTCGGCCTCCGCACGCTCGATGAGGTGCTCGCCGACAAGACGGACGTCGATGAGCAGGCCGCCGCCAAAGTGCGCGCGGAGATGGCCACCCTCGGCGTCGAGGTCGGCGCGATCTCCATCAAGGACATCATCCTCCCTGGTGAGATTCGCGAAATCCTCAATCAGGTGGTCGCCGCGGAACGGCAGGCGCAAGCCAACCTCATCCGCCGGCGTGAAGAGACAGCCGCTACCCGCTCGCTGTTGAATACCGCCAACCTGATGAAGGATCACCCCATCCTCATCCGCTTGAAGGAACTCGAAACGCTCGAAAAGCTCACCGAAAAGGTCGGGCACCTCACCGTGCACGGCGGCTTCGAAACCCTGATCGAGCGCTTCCTCTCGAAATAACTACCCTTGAGGAACCAGATCCTTCTTCTTCAACCGCAGCCGCTGAAAATCGCTGCCGCGAATCACGTAATACCAATCGGCGAAACGGTTCGTCAATTCCTTGGCGAGCCGTTCGCCATTGCCCGTCGTATCGCCGTACTTCGCCGCCCGCTGCGGATCGAAGCTCACAGTCACAAACAGAAAGCGGTCATCGCCGCCCTTTCCGCCCTTCGTTTCGCCTTGCGAACTGGCCAGTTCGCCGAAGCGCAGCACATACACCAATCCATTCGCCAACTCCGCGATCATCTCGCCTTCATTGGCCAGCAGCCGGCCCTGCGGAGTCAGGAAAAATCCGCGCTGCCGCATCGACATCGCCCCTTCCAGGCTCATCTCCAACCGTCCGCTCCGCAAGCCTTCCGCCATCGATGGAGGCTTCGGGCGCACATCGCTGATGCGCAGCGAATCAAGCGTCGCCACCATCGCATTCACCACGTTCTTGTTGAACCCGGAAGCGCCGGCTAACGTCCAGTTCGCGCCTTCCTTCGTCAACGCCACCTGCTCCAGATTGGCCAGCCGCCCCATTTGTTCATCAATCGAGTAGCTCACAATGCTCACCTTACGCAGGTTCGCCGAAGCGATCCGCAGCAGCCCGCTGTTCACCCAATCGGCGAAGTTCGCCGAAGGGTCGGCATCGGTCTTCACCGCGTACACACGCTTCTCGTTCGGCGCGCGCACATAGCGCATGCCCGTCTTGCCTTCCACCGGCTTACCCAAAATGAAATCAGCCAGTACGTCCTTGCGAGCATCGCGCAAAGCGACCCGCTTGCCGCGCCCAGTCAACGAAGGGTTCTTCTGATCCAGCGGGTCGATCACGCCATACTTCGCATAGTCCGCCACCGCCTCACTGACCACGTTGTCCCGCTGCAAGTCCACCAGCGCCCCGGCAGTCTTCACCAGCCGGTCACCCACATCGATCACATAGTTGTAGTGCGACGGCAGTATCCACCGGCCCTTCTCAAAGGCCACTTGAAACGGCTTCGCACTCGCGGTGGCTTCATCGTAGTCCACCACCTCGATGGTCTTCACATCCTGCGGCCGCTTGAACTCGGGATAAAACGTCGTGCCCGTCTCCGAGAAGATCGCTGCCGTAAGCCGCTCCGGCTCCGTATAAACCGCAATCGCGCTCAGCGTCGCCGCAGCCACCACAAACGCGCCGGTCTTGAGAAGCTCCTTCATGCCGTCTTCTCCTCAACAATCCGGTCGGTGGGCGTGCCGATCCGCTCCCGCGCCATCCGCCTCCCCGAGACGAACAGAAACACCACGAACGCCGGCACAGGAGGCAGCGCTACGGCCAGCAGCTTGATCGTATTCTGAATCCCCCGGATCGAGTTCTCCATTTCCGATCGTGCAGTCTCAATTTGCCGCTGCTTCTCGTCCTCGATACCCTGCCGCGATACCGTCAGCCGCCGGTTCTCCACTGACTCCACGTTCGCAATCATGATCTGCTTTGCCTGATCATCCACATCCGTGCGGGCCCGAATCTCGGCCACTGCCCGATCCAGCCGGCCCTGTGCTTCCTTCAGCCGCGCCTCGGCAAACACCTCGGCTTCCTGCATCTGCTTCAGCCGCTGATCATCATAGTTCTTCGTGCGAGCCTCCACCGCCTCCAGCGTGCGATGCCGCGGCCGACGCTTCCGCAGCGCAATGAACGACTCATCCCCGGCCAGTTGATCCACCGCATTCAGCAGGAACGTCACATTATCGAAGTTCAGGTTCTCCACTCCCCGCCGCCGCAGTTCAAAGAACTGCTCGCCCATCAAATCGATGTCCGCGGCGACGATCGCATTGGCCCCCTGCGTCACCCGCACTGCCAGAACATGTTTATCCTTGTCTGTTTTACGTTCCGGGTTCTGATTGATCGACATCCCGAACATCGAGTTCTGCACCAAATCCTCAAACCGCACCACTCCGGACTCCGCCGACGCCTCCAACAAAGGACTCACCTTCGTCCGCGCATCCGTGCGAGCCTTCAACTCCCCCGCATACAGCAGCGCCAGTTCCTGCAACCCTCCGGTCACCGCTTCCTTCTGCGCGAAGCCCTTCGGCCCGACAAACACCACTTCCTTCGGCAACGAACGCAACTGCGGATGTGGATTGTTCCCATCCCACACCACCCGGTTCGTCTGCCAACTCACGCCCAGCAGTTCCAGCAAAGCACGCAAACTAGTGCTGGTCTCATTCGGAGCCAAACCCACATTGAAAGCAGGCATCGGATCCACCAACAGCAGCAGCCCCTTGCCCTTCTTCGCATACTCGGTCAACCGCGCCACCTGCGGCAAGCTCAGCGTGTGAGGCAGCGGAGCAATCAGCGTGTCCAACTCCGCGGGATAATCCACGTCCGGGTTGACCTCACTCACCTCGTACTGCTTCTTCAACTCCGCCACAATCGACCAGTCATTCGATTGCTGCTTGCGCTCAAAGTCGAAACCGCCGAACAGCTTCGCCTGCGTCGTCAGCACCCCGATCTTCCTCCGCTTGGCCCGCGACACCACACGAATGGACCGCATCAGCTCATACTCCACCGGCAATCCGCGATCGAGGAACGGAATGACAAACTCCTCGCCTCCCGATGTGAACACCAGCCCCAGGAAGATCTCATTCAATGACGACGATTCCTCCGTCACCGGCACACGGAACGGCCGTATGTTGTAGCGCTCCTGCGCCTCGCGCGCCTGCGGCGTATACTTCGCCGTCTCAATGATCCGCGAATGCAGCGCCTCGCCCGCCACCGCATCAAACTCGCGCAGCGTCGAGATCAGCGCCCGCCGCACGGGCAGATACGCCCGAGGCACATCCGGGCTCAAGTAGGCCTGAATGAACACCGGATTCTTCGCATCCAATCCCGCCAGCAGCTTCCGCGTATCCGCCGACAACGAATGGATCTGCTCGCTTGTTGCATCCACGCGCAGGTTCGAATGCGAAGCGATCGTCGCCGCCGCACCCGCAATCACCAGCGCCGCGGCGAACCGTGCCAGCACATGCAGAGTCATCCGCGGGGCCTTCGGGCCAGTAGGCCAGCGCCTCCTTCCCAACAGGGCCACGTTGCTATAGAACGCCGCCATTCCCAAACTCACGAAGTACACCACCGCGCCCGTCGTAATCACGCCCGATGCCAGATCGCGAAACTGCTCCACCACCGAAAGCCGCTCCAGCATGCGCTGCACCGTCCCTTGTACAATCGCCCCGGCGTAGTTCAGGAACACCGGCGCCGACACAAATAGCGCCCCAAGGATGAAAGCCACGGTCAGATTGTCGGTGAGCATCGACCCCAACATCGCCACAGCCAGCAACGACGCACCCATCAGCCAGTACCCGAAATAGGTGGTCATCATCAGCCCCGGATCCGGCGCACCCAGCCAACTCAGCACCACCACATGGCTCAACGAAAACAGCAGGCACACCGTGTAGATCGCCACCGCCGCCAGATACTTCCCGGCCACAATCTCCACATCCGAAGCCGGCAGTGTCAACAGCAGTTCCTCAGTGCCCTGCCGTTTCTCCTCGGCCCACAGCGCCATGCTGATCGAAGGCAGCAGGAAGATCAGCAGGTAAGGGAAGTAGGCATTCAACTGATCCAGGTTCGCCAGGTTCGTCGCAAAGAATGACTCCTGCCAGAACGCCGCAATCGCGCTCAGAAACACAAACATCGCGATGAACACATAGCCCGTCGGCGTAGAGAAATATCCCCCCAGCTCCCGCGCGAACACCGCCCGAATCGTCCTCATCGCTCCTCCGTTAGAGCATGAAACGCAGCATCCAACGACTCCCACCGTTCGCGCATCGCCACCGGCTCTCCATCAAACACGATGCGCCCGCGATTGATGAACACAACTCGGTCCGCCATCGCTTCCACTTCCTGCAGGATGTGTGTCGAAAGCAGGATCGTCTTCTCCCTCCCCAGCTCCCGTATCGTCCGCCGCACCTCAGCGATCTGATTCGGATCAAGCCCCGTGGTGGGCTCATCCATGATTAATACATCAGGCTCATGCAACAGCACCTGAGCCATGCCCACGCGCTGCTTGTAGCCCTTCGACAGTTTCCGGATCGACTTCTCAATCACCGCCTCTAACGCGCAACGCCGCACCACATCGTCGATGCGCGCACGCAGCCGGTCCCCCGACATGCCACGCGCCTTGCCAAAGAAGCGCAGCAGGCTCAGCGGAGTCATCTCCGGATACAGCGGTCCATTCTCCGGCAGGTAGCCCAGCTTCCCGAGCGCAGCCATGCGCTCCTTCTCCACCGAAAGCCCGGCGATGTGTGCATCCCCTGACGTAGGCGTGAGGAACCCCGTGAGGATCTTCATCGTCGTCGATTTCCCAGCCCCATTCGGACCGAGAAACGCGCACACCTGCCCCTTCGGAACAGAGAAACTAACGTCTTGGATAGCGGCGAATTTTCCGTAGATCTTAGTAAGGCGGGAAGCCTCGATCATCGGAGTACAGTCAGCAGCGGCCATAGCTCCTATGGCCCATATTACACTAAAGTTTTCGATGCTTTCGCGAATCCTCATGTTGCTGCTAAGCCTGTGCGCGCTCATCGGCGCCGCGCAGGAAGTGTCGCAAAGCGGCCTGCAACTCGAGGGCGCACGGCCCATGGTCAGCCAGCCGTTACGCAGCGCCAAAGCTATGGTGGCCAGCGTTCACGAACTGGCAACACAAGCAGGCATCGACATCCTGCATAAGGGCGGCAACGCTGTCGATGCCGCTGTCGCCGTGGGCTTCGTGCTCGCGGTGGTGCATCCCGAAGCAGGCAATCTCGGCGGCAGCGGCTACATGCTGCTCCGCACCGCCAACGGCAAAGTGCACGCAATCGACTATGCGGGTACGGCGCCCGGCGCAGCTCGACCCGGCATGTTCCGCAACACCAAGGAAGCGAACGTCGGCTACCGCTCCATCGCTGTCCCCGGGACGCCCGCCGGGCTCGGCCTCGCCCACGAGAAGTTCGGCAAGCTCAAGTGGGCACAGGTCATCGAACCCGCCTTCCGCCTGGCGAAGATCGGCTTCCCCGCCTCGCACCGCCTGGAACTGATCCTCAAACTCCAGGTCCCCGTCATGAAAGGCTTCCACGAGTCGGCCAAAGTCTTCCTCCACGGCGCCGACAAGCCGGTGCTTCAGGGCGAAAACGTCATCCAGCGCGAGCTCGCCGAAACCATCCGCCGTATGCAGCGCAAAGGCTGGCGTGAGTTCTACGAAGGGGAGACTGCTGTCCGCATCGCCGCCGACATGAAGGCCCACAACGGCATCATCACCGTTGACGATATGAAAGCCTACCAGGCGCAATTGGTCGATCCGCTCGAGGTAACATTCCGCGGCCATCCTGTTTTAACCATGCCGCCCAGTTCCAGTGGCGGGGTGGCCATGTCCGTCATCCTCAACGTCCTCGATCAGTTCCCCATGCAACTCGGCATGGAGGGTTCCACCTCTTCCCGCCACCTCCTGATCGAGGCCATGCGTAGAGGCTACGCCGCGCGCGATCGCGCCTTCCGGGAAGGCGAAAGCCTTGTTCCCAAACTGCTGAGCAGAGCTTACGCCACAGAAATCGCCTCCAACCTCGCCCTCGACCGCGCCACCAACATCACCAACACGCCCACCGGCGAATCTCCCGATACGACGCATTTCACCGTCATCGATGGCGAAGGCAACATCGTCACCAACACCTACACGCTAAGCGGTTTCTTCGGCTCGCAAGTGGTGATGGCCGGCACAGGCGTGCTGATGAACAACCATATGTCCGTATTCTCTAACCGCGCGGGTTCGCACAACTCCATCGCTCCCGGCCGCCGCTATCAATCCACCATGTCGCCCACTATCGTGCTCCATCCCGACCGCAGCCCTTGGGTTGCCCTCGGCACGCCCGGCGGCGGCACCATCCCCAGCACCATCGCCCAGGTGATCGTGAATCTCATCGACTTCAAGATGTCGCTGCGTGACGCCGTGGAATTCCCCCGAGTCCATTTCCAGGGCTCACAAGTAGACGCCGAACCTGCGGGCCTTGTGTTCGATGTCGCTGAGAAACTGCGCGCGATGGGACACAAGCTCAACCCCAAACTGCGCTCGCAGGGCGATGTGAGCGCCATCGCGATCGAAGAGAAAACCGGGTGGCGCGTCGGCTGGGCTGACGGACGCCGCGGCGGAATCGTGAAAGGATTTTGATGCAACTGCCGATCGCACTGGCCGCGGTTATTGCCATCCAGGACGTCTCTGTCATCGACGTCATCAAGGGCAAGGCCATGCCCGAGAAAACCGTGGTCGTGAAGGACAACAAGGTCTACGATATTGTCGGCCGTCCACCCAAGGACGCCAAACTCGTAGTCGATGGCAAGGGCAAATTCCTCATCCCCGGCCTATGGGACATGCACATCCACATCCGCGGTGGCATTGAATCCATCCCGGCCAATGAAACATTTCTCAAACTTTATGTAGCAAACGGAATCACGGCCGTCCGCGAGATGGGCGGCGACATTCCCGAGACCGTTTTCGCCTGGCGCAAGGAAATCGCAGAGGGCAACCGCGTCGGCCCCCGCATCTTCACCAGCGGCCCCAAGCTCGATGGGCCGAAGCCCTCCTGGCCTGGCTCCATTTCCGTGTCCACTCCCGAAGAAGGTAGACAGGCCGTCCGCAAACTGCACCTCATGGGCGCCGATCTGGTGAAGCTCTACTTCGATTACATCGAGCCTCCCGTGCTCAAGGCCATCACCGAAGAAGCCGACAAATGGAAAATGCCCGTAGCCGGCCACTTCGCCCGCAATCTCACCATCCGAGAACAGGTGGAGGCCGGCATCCGCGATGGCCAGCACGCCAAGTTTTATCTCCTCCAGGGCAGTTGCACCGACGAACGCTACATCGCCCGTGAGTTCATCAAACGCCGCAATTCGGAAAAACCGATGGGCTTCGATGAGTGGACCANNAAACTACTGCTCGAAGAGTTCAACCCTGCCCAGGAACGATCGCTGCTGCGCATGCTGGTGGACATGAGATCCTGGTTCACTCCCACGCTAGCCGTGGGCGCCGCCGGGCTCACGGTCGGCATGCGCACTTACTCCGACGATCCGCGTGTGAAGTACATCCCTGCCGCCATCTGGAAGAGCTGGGATCCCGAATCCGGCCGCCGCAAAGCTCCGCCCGATGACATCCGCAGCCTCCGCGCATTGGTCCAGCGCAAAGGCATCGAATTCATTCCCAAACTGCGCGACGCCGGAGTGCCGCTGCTGGCCGGCACCGACACTGGCTTCGCCAACAACTACGTCTTCCCCGGCTGGAGCCTGCACGAAGAGATCTCGCTCTTGCGCGAAGCCGGCCTCACCAACTTTGAAGCGCTCCAAACGGCCACCATTAATCCCGTGCGCTACTTCAAGATGGAGAAGACGCATGGAACCATCGCCCGCGACAAGGCCGCCGATCTGGTGATGCTCGATGGAAACCCGCTGGTCGATATCCGCAACACGTCCAAAGTGGCTGGCGTGATGGTGAACGGCAAATGGTTCGGCAAAGCGGACATCGACAAACTGCTGGCCGAAGCAGCGCGCGAAACAGCTACTTCAAGGAAATAACCGCTTCTCCCGCGGGCCCGCTGTACACCAGTTCCACCTTCTTGAACGATTCGCCCTTGCCCTTCTGCGCATAGTACAGATAGCCCCGCCGCGGCTTCGAAATTGGCCCTTCCACCAGCGCCGCCGATACAACAATTTCGTCCGGTTTTGCTTTAGGAGCCTTGTCCTTCTCCAGGCCCGACCGATCTTCCGGAGCCGGCGCAGTAGGCGGCTTCGGTAGCCGGTTACGCCCCGCGGGATCGCCAGGGAATCGTTCCGATTGCTGCGGACGTCCCAGCACCACGCCGGTATTCCCCGATCCTCCACCGGCGATGACGTGCGGGCGCATCTCCCAATCGTCGTACTTCAGTGACGCCGCCACCATCCCCGGAGTCTGCGGAAAAATCGCTGCCTTCTTCCCATTGATGCGCAGCGTGAAATGCTGATGCGACACCACGAACTCCTCGCGCGCATGAGGATAGAGAGCCACCTCCACCATCAGATAATCCCGCACCACCACGTTGCCATCCGGATGCATCACCGATCGCACCATGTACTCCGCGCCAATCGCTGCTTTCGTCAAAGAAGCGTGAGCGGGCCAATCCTCGGCCTTGTTGCGATCCTCGGCGAACAACGCGGTAGCCAGCAGCACCAACAAACAGCGCATAGCCTCAGCGTACCGCAGGGAACAGCGCCGAAGTCTCCTTCACCAGTTTCTCCGCCGCCCCGGTTCCATAAGGTGTGCGCTCCACTTCGTACCCACCATGCTGATACTCATCCGCCACTGGCATATAGTCCCCGCCCTTGCCGGTGCTGTATCCGCAAAACATCGTGATCGGAAACGGCGATGCCTTCTTGATCGCCGCGCCGATGCCGCTGAACGGCTCGCCAGGCATCGCCACAATCGCCATATCCCCGATGCGCAGAATCTGTACATCTACCTCGACCGGCGTCGCATCATACGGCTTCTTCCACTTTGTCAGCAAATCGTTAAACCTGCGCCAGCGAGCTTCGGCTTGATGCTTCTGCCACGGATCACCCGATGCGCGCGCCGGCCCAAGTTGCTTCTCTGCCTGCGCCACACGGCTCGCCATATCGTCAATCTCCTTCGGCGTGTAGCGCCGCGGCGGAAGCGACAGCGTTTTGCTGACGAAGCGAATGGTCGCATCGCGAGGCCCTTGCACCCGCCACGGTGTCTTTGCGGCAAACGCCGTGGATTCCACATAGCCTTCAAACTTCGGCGCCCGTTGCGTCGTCTCAATCTGCATCGCCAAGGCCGCGGCTTGCAACCCAAGCGTCATGCCGAGGCGATGTGCCACGCTGATGTCACCCGTGCCCCATTCAATCGGCCCTTGATCTCCAGCCGCGCCTTGGAAAAACAACGCCGTTGCACCCGGCATCGCTTGTTCTACGGCCTTCCGAGTCATCCCCACCCAATCGGGGCTGATCAACTTGTTCTCATACGTCAGCACGATTCCATGACACTGAAAGTTCACCAGCACGGCATACGGCTTGCCGTTGGCATCATCAATGCGAATCACCACCAGTTCACGATCCACCGGCGCTGTTTCATTGCGCCCCACAGCGGGCGGGCCGTCTTTCGTAGCGCGCATGCGGCGATTAATGTTGATGGTTCCGACCCCCTTCGCCCCGTAAGCATGCACGGGGCGCAGGTTCTTGTTCGCATCCACCACCACCTTCACAATCCGATCGGCAAGCAGCCGCTGGTAGTCGGCCATCATCTTCTCGTACTTCGCCGGATCCACGCCCAGTGGCCCCTTCTCGCGCTGGAACGCAGGCCCCGCATGCGTATGGGTCGCGGCCAACCGTACGTGATTCGCAGGCACTCCGATCGCCTGTGCCGCGCGCTCCGCCACCGGCTGCATGCCTGTCACCAGCAACATGTCGATGTCCACCATCGCGAACTTCTGCTTGCCGTCAGACAACACCAGCGCTGTGACAATCATCCCCGCGGGATCAACCCCCACCGCTTCCACATGCGTCTGCGAGCCCCAATTGAGGTGCGGGATGCCTACGGGCGGTGTGATGTCGGCGCGCGCCACACCGGCTTGAAGACCAGACGGCTTCGCGTTCTTCGCGGTGTGTTCCACGATGTCTGCGCCAAGCAGTGAGCAGAAGAAAAGAAGGGCGAATCCTCGCATGAGGAGGATTATCTCAGAAGCGGAACCTCAAATTTACCTGCAAAGTTCGCGGCCCGCCCGAATGCATCGCCGGCGCTAACCCGCTATGCGGCGTACCTCCACCCAGCATCATCCGCAGCAGCGATGTCGATGTTCCAAACAACGGGCTATCCAGAATCCGCACCGGATCGGCGTAACTGATGCGATTGAACGCATTGAACGCATCCAGCCGCAGCGTCGCATTCCAACGCTCGGCATTCACAAGGCTCCGCTCCACGGAAAAATCGGCCTGCCACATGCCGCGCCCGTTAATCGCATTGCGCCCCAGATTGCCGATGCCACTCCGCGGCACTGCGAACGCATCGCGATTCAACACGCCCCCAGGCAGCCACACCGGCACGCCCGCCACCAGGTTCGGACGCAGCACATTGTCGAAGCCAAGCCCCAGCAGATTCCTCGACATCAGCACATCCATCGGAAATCCCGTGCGTCCACGCCCAATGCCGCTGAACTTCCACTGGCGATATTCATAGCTCAACGCCGCGCTCACATTGTGTCGAACGTCGAACGACGACGAACCTTTGTCCTGCAATCCCACCTGATACACCGCCGAATCCATCGATCCGTTGTCGATGGAGTGTGACCATGTGTAGTTCACCATGCTCTGCAATCCGCGGCTGAGCCGCCGCCGGTACTGCGCCTGCAGCGAATGGTAATCCGAATACCCGTTACTTGTCGCAAACACCAACCCCGCCCACGAATTGAACTGCTGCGGGTATCCTTCACGCCGCAACAGCCGCCGACCGCGCGCCGCTGCGTAGCTCAGCGTCAGTAGATTCGCCGGTGTGATGCTGTGTTCCAACGTCACATTCCAATGAATGGTGCGCGGCAGTTGCAACTCCGGCTGATCGCCGAAGCCTGACGTCGATGGCCCCGCCAATCCGAACACCCAGCGATTGAATGGGAACCCATTCACCGGATCAGTGGCCAGGCTGAAGCCGGTGTCGTAGAACACTCCCCACGACGCGCGGGCCACAGTTCGTTCCGACAACTTGTAAGCCAAGCCAATCCGAGGCGCAATTTGCGAATAGCGCGTCTGCCACAGGTTCTGCGAGGGGCTCGAGTAATCGACCGTAATCCCAGCGGCAGGCGATCCGCTGGAGATCACTTCGTTGGAATTCGATGGAGGCGCCACCAACGCCGAAGACGCTGGCGGCGGAGTAATCTCCCAGCGCGCGCCGTACACGATGCTCAACTTCGGCGTCACTCGCCACGTATCCTGCGCGAAGAACGACAGCGTCTCGATGCGGCTCGCCGTCGTCGACGATTGCATGCGAGTAATCGCCATCGGCCTCCCGGCCAGAAAATCCTGCAGCGAATGATAGAGCCCCGCGGTGCTCACCGCGATCGTGTCCCGCTCCGGAGTCAGTCGCAAATAGTCAAGCCCAATGCGTACTTCATGGGCCCCCTGTGTGTACCCAGCGGTGGCCACCCAGTTCCACGAGCCCTGCCGGTTATCCCCTCCGCTGCCTCCCATGATGCGTCCCGCTTCGCCAATGGCAATGCTAAAAATACCCGGCCCCGTACGAAACGGAGCCGGGAGAAACTGACGCGGATCCACTGGATTCGCGCCTTCGACGGGATTCTGGCGCCACTGGGAAGTGACGCCCGAGGGAGAGTGATTGGCGCGCAGATCCATCATCCAGCGCGGCGAAAGCATCAGCGTTGCGCCCGCGGTGATGGAGCGCGATGAAAACTCAGAGCGGTCAATCTGCGTATAGCCCGACTCCGCTTGTGATGGCGCCTGCTGGAAACGAGCAAAAAAGTTCGCGCGCGAAGAGGGTGCGTAGTCCACACGCAAACTACCTCGATCGAGACGCGCGGGCAGAGTGATGCGCGCAAAGTGTTCCGCCAGCCCGCCGCCCAATTCCCGCCCATTCGGCAACGCAAACGACTGCAGCAATGCATTGGTGCGCACGCTGCGCGAAGGCACGGTCATGACGTATTCATACGGTTGGCGCAAGCGGATAGATTCCGCGGACGCGAAGAAATAAAGACGATTGCGATGCAAAGGCCCGCCCACCGATCCCCCGGCGTGATGCATCCCCCAGCCAAGTCGAGATAGTCCGCGCGCCGACGCAAACGGATCATTCGCACTCAACCCGCTTCCGCGCCACGAATAGAACCCCGACCCATGCAGCGAATTCGATCCCGAGCGCGTAGTCACCGACACCTGCGCACCGGGCCTGCGCCCGTGTTCCGGAGCGAACGCCGAACTCTGCACCCTGACATCCTGCACATCTTCAAATGAAGCCAGATTGTGCATGCTGCCGAACGCCGTCATCCCGGGCAGCGCCGCGCCGCCAAACTGCGCCGGCATGCCTCCGCCTGTCACTGCGTTATTCGCACTCACGCCATCCACGATGAAGTAGTTTGTATTGGCCCGCTGTCCGGCTGCGCTGAATTGGCCTGCTTCGCCGTTCGCCGCGGGAGTCGCTACCGCGCCCGGCGCCAAATCCAACAGACCGGTAAGACTGCGACCGTTCAAAGGCAACTCATCCAGCCAGCGTTTTCCAAACAACGTGTCGAGCATTGCATCGCTGGCGCGCACCAGCGATGTCTGGTCTTCCACCGTAATCACATCGCGCAGGCTGCCCACTTCGATATGCAGATCGAGGGCCGTGGTAACGCTCGGCTGCACCAAAACATTCAGGCGCACTTGTGTTTGGAAGCCCGGTTTGCGCAGCGTCAGTTTATACAACCCGGGGCGCAATCCGGCGATCGCATACGTGCCCTCGTCACCACTCAACGTGGAGCGGCGCGTACCGTCAGCGAGATGGATCACGCTGATGGAGGCTTGCGGAACGGCCGCTCCCAGAGCATCCAGCACCATGCCGGACAGTTGTGCCCGCTCGACAGCCAGTGCCGGCATGGCAACCAGAAAGAAAAGCCCGGCAATCATCGCCACTCCTCCAGCGCCGCGGCAACACGCAGCACCGCGGCGCGAATGGCCTGCGGATTCGCGTTGGCATCAGGGGAGAACAACGCGCTCGCCGCCAGATCCGCCGCTGTGGACAGCGTATGCAGCCGCTGGGCCCGCGCATGCCAGTCGCCGCTCGCCGCTCCCGCCGCCACCGACTCCGCCGTCGGCGCCAGGATCGCAATCAACTGGTCCAGCCGCTGCACCTGGGTGCGCATTGCGGCCACGTGGTCCGCGGCAATGCCTTCGAGCGAAGCACGCTCCGTAGCCGAAAGCTGCTCTTCCTTCGAAACAGGAAAACGCTCCGCCAGCGCCTTCAATGCATAGGCCCGAGCCGTCATGCCTTCTGTTGCCGCCAGCACACGATCGGCGAATTCCTCATAGGTGAAGCGGCCCGATAGCCGTTGTTCCCAATCCCGCACCGCCCGGCGCACCGGCGGCGCAGCCTCCTGCGTCTGTTCAGCGGACGATGCCTGTTGCGGCGTCACAAAGCGAAGCTCCACTCCTGGAATCGTGAGCGCCGCGCGCAGTTGCTCGCTCTTTCGCGGATCAAGGCCTGTTGCGGTAACCACGATAGTTCCTCCTGTGGATTCGATATCAACGGGGTCGCCAAGATCCGCGCCAATGCGGTGCAGCACTTCGGCAACCTGCAACTCAATGGATGGGGCCGCGATAGGGAGAGACGGTTGCTGCGGTTCAGAGGCAATGCGGTTGCTGTTAGGGGTTGCTGGCGTCTCCGCTTCGCCATCGGCCGCGGCTTCGCTCACTTCAATTTCCTCGTTGTCCCGGAACTGCAGATGACATGCGATCGGATGCAGATCGGACTTGCGCAACGAAATCGTTGCTTCACGCAGGGCGCTGCCTTCCGGCTCCGTATGCACTACGTACATCTGCGGCTGCACATCCACTGAGTCCCGGCGAACCTTCACCGATTGCCGCCACGCGTTGTAGCTGCGCGCACTCAGCGGAGCGTCCCAATCGTAATTCGCGGACGCAAACAGTCCCCGCAGCCGGTCTTCCGAAGCCCCGCGCACCCGCACCCTGCGCCACACGGCTGGGCGAACCATCTTGTCCCTCTTGCTGCGCACGGAAATCCGGCTACCGGCGTTCTGCACCGACACCGAAGACTCCGCTTTCCGCAGCAACTCCGCCGCGCTCACTTGCTCTGGCGTGGCGAATCGCCAGATGGCCAACGCGCCAATCAACACGCTGGCGGCGATCGCCATCCACGCCCGGCCGCGAGCGGGTGCGGGAGCTTGGACCATCAATTCCGTTGTGTCCTTCCACGCTCGCGGCGGAGGCGGCGCCTCCTGCTTACTGCGGTCCAGATGGTTTCGATACGCGTCCGATGCCGTGCCCCATTCCTCTGCCTGGCGGCGGCACTCTTCGCATCGCGTGATGTGCGCCTCAAGCGCCGCATCCGCCAGTTCGCCATCGAGCCAGGCGAGCAGTTGTTCCGGTGTGCAGTGCCGCTCCATTATTCGATGGCCTTTCGTAGGCGCGTCAATGCGCGCGTCAGGAATACGCTCACTGTGGAAACCTGGATGCCGATCGCTTCGGCAATCTCCCGGTACTTCAATCCTTCCGCGCGCAGGTGCAACACCTGCCGCTGCTGCGATGACAACTCCTTCAAAGCCTCCTGAATGCGTTGTGCCCGTTCCTTATGGAGCGTCTGATGCTCCGGATCCGCAGCCCCGGCGGGTGGTCCCGACTCCTCCATCGGTTCCCACCGGGCGCTGCGTTTCCGGGTCGTCAACCCGAGGTTATGCGCCACGCGAAAGACCCAGGCGCGCGGGTTACGAATCTGACCCTCGGACTTCCACGCGCTGTACAGACGTAGGAACACCTCCTGCGTGACGTCCTGTGCGGATGCAGGATCGAGTTGGAAGGTGAGCAGGTAGTGATACACGTCTTCTCTTGCCTCCGTATACAGCCTGTGAAATTGCTCCTCGATATTCATGCAAGGCCAAGGGAACGCGCGCGTCGTTGAGCGGTTCCCTCTCGTGTTACTCCCGCGGTGTAATAGGACCGGACGCGGTCACGCCAGTCATCGCCGGCAGCTCCAGCGGGTTCACTCCGGAGCGCTGCGGGGCGTCAATCAGATTCAGCGTCACCGCCTGGTAAGCGGGTGTAGCCGTCTGCAACGCCTGGGTCAGCGCAGGGAGTTTCGATTTCTGGAGTGCGTTCAGCACGTTCAACGCGTTCGTCCGGTAGGGTTCGCCAGTCAGTGGAACCTTCTTCTGAAGATCGCGTATTTCGAGCGTCAAACGGCCCACCTGAAATGCATCCGCGGTGGGAGAATTCATAATGTTGTTGAGGGCCTCGTACTTCTCACGGATCGATCGGTAGATGGCATTCTCTGCGTCCGACTTGCTCTGCATCACCTGCTGCAGCGCCGTCACCTGCGTGTCGGTCAGCGTCAGGAAGCTCTTCAGCTCCGCAAAGCTCGCCGGGGGCATCGGATAAGGCAGAATGGTCGCGTCCTGGGCCGGCAGGAACAGGGCTCCTGTGAGCAGCAGGCCGCACATCGACAGTAGTTTCATTCAGTATCTCCTCATTGTCTCTTGGAGGCGTTGTTGTCTGCCTCCGATGCGAAGACACTGATGAACCCGTTTTTCCGACAGGGTGGAAAAAATGTTAGAGCGGAAGCACCTCTTCGCGAACACCATCGAAATGCAGTGTCCGATCCTCCTGGTACGACCGCACAGCCAGAAGGCAGGCCTGCGCCGACCGGTGACCAATCCACACATCGCCATTCGGCCGCTTGCGCGACCGGCAGCAATCGAGGAAGTTCCTCACGTGCTCAATGGTTGGCTCGCGCGGCGCCTGCACCACTTCGGGCGGTGCCTTGCTACCCGCGGGCTTCCATTCGTACTTCTGGCGATTGATGAACAGCGTGCCTCCGTCGCCGTAGAATTCGATGCCGTAGGGCGGCCCGCTGGCCACCGCCAGCGATTCGAACTGCACGGTGAAGCCGGGATAGCGGAACAACGCGGAGATCGTATCCGGAGCGGTGCGATCATCGCCGCGGGGAAAGAAAATGCCGCCTGACGCCGTCACGCTCAGCGGAGCATCCACTCCCAGATACATGTGGACCACATCGATCCAGTGCGCGCCGAAATCCGTCATCTTGCCGCCGCCGAAATCGAGGAAAGCACGGAAATCGAGGTACTGTCCCGGATTCCAATCGCGCCACTTCACCGGTCCCAGGAAACGGGCCCAGTCGAGATTCGATGGCTGCTGCCGCGGCTCGCTCGGAAGTTTGCCCGGCGGCGTCGAGTTCCACACGCAACGCACATGCCCCACCTTGCCGATAAGCCCGCTTTTGAAAAAGCGATCCCGCGCCTCAATGTAACTGGTGCCCGAACGCTGCTGCATCCCCACCTGGCAGATGCGATCGTTCACGCGCGCCGCCCGCACAATCTCCGGGCCTTCTTCCGGCCTGCGTGTCAGCGGCTTCTCCACATACACGTCTTTACCCGCACTCAGTGCGTCGATGGCGATCCCTTTGTGCCAGTGGTCCGGAGTCGCGATCTGCACCACATCGATTCCCTTCAGCTCAAGTAGCTTGCGATGGTCGCGGAAACCCTGAGCATTCGGCGCCCGTTGCTGGGCGCGATCGATGCGCTCGCCATACACATCGCACACCGCGCGCACATCCACTTCCGGTTGTTTCTGAAAGCTCCCCATCACGCCGATTCCGCGGTTGCCGGCCCCGATCAGCCCCAGCCCGATCCGATCGTTCGCCCCGTAAATCCGCGAATACGAAAGCGCGGTGAAGGCCAACGCCGTGCGCCGCGTCATGGCAGTTCCTTGATCGCTACATTGCGAAAGCGGTGGAAACCTCCTTCACGCAGCCAGCGTGGATTCTTGCCCTTTGGATCGGAACGATGCGCCTGCAACGCGATCATCCCCGAATTGCCGCCGCCGGGAAGGAAGCTCTTCGCGGCCGTCCAATCGGCCACCTGCGTGCCGTTCAGCCACACCTGAATATGCGGCGCATCGCCTTCAATGCGCGCCCGAATGTGGTTCCACGTGCCTTTCTTCCAGTATTTCTCCCAATCGCGATCCATCTTCTTGCCGGTGCCTGTGTCTCCTTTGTTGAGCTCCGGCAACCCCTCGCCATAGATGCCGCCGATATTGCCGCCTTCCAGAAAATCGAGCATCACCTGGTAGGCTTCGCCCTTTTCTGTCGATCGTAGGAACAACCCGCCATCGCACCCGAAATCGGGATTCACTTCCAGCGAGATTTCGAAGTTCTTGTAAGTCTTGTCCGTAAGCAGAATGCCGCCGTTGCCCGGCGGGTTTTGCGTCACCGTGACGATACCGTCTTTCACGGTCCACGCCTTGGTGTTGCCATGATGATTGACTTCGCTGATGTGCCAGCCCTTCAGATCCTTGCCGTTGAACAACGGCCGGAAGCCTTTGGGAATGGGCTCCGCCCAGGCACAAAGCGCAAAAAGAAGAATGAGGAATGCGCGCATGAACACCTCGAATCGCTCTCATTCTACACCCGTGCCTGAGGCCCGATCCGCTATACTGCCAGTTTCGCGATGCGCCGGATTCTATTGCTTGGGATGTGTATTCTCTGCGCCTGCTCCACGGAGCCGGGATGGTACCCCTTGCCCATGCAGCGTGTTTTCGATCCCAATGCCGAACCGAAAGTAGTTGGCGCCATTATCTCCATGGATTCGCCGCATGTCGACAACTACATCGTGCGCGGCGTCATCACCCGCGAGCCCGGGTCTTCCTGGCGCTGGGCCAATCCCAAAGCGGAATTGCGCTTCGCGCTCAGCGGAACCCAGGGCGTCAAGTTCACCGCCGACTTCGTTATTGCCGACGAAACCTTCAAAATCACCGGCCCTGTCGTGATGACGTTCACCGTCGACGGCAAACCAATCGGGTCCGCGCGCTATGACAAACCCGGCGAAAAGCACTTTGAAACCGCGGTGCCCGCTGCCCTTCTCAAAGAGGACGAGCCCATGATGGTGGCCGCCGAAGTGGACAAATTCTATCAGTCGCCGCAGGATGGCGCCCAACTCGGCTTCCTCCTCATCCGGATGGGATTCACACAATAGATGCCCCAAGCGTTCTACATCCTGTTTGGTTGCGGGCTGACTCTGGCGTGCAGCTACGCTCTAGGGCGAATCCTCTTTTCGTATTGCCGCGTCCGTCTCTACCGCCAGGAACAGCATCTGCTCAGTTTCCTCTGCGGCGCGGCCTGCCTGCATCTCGTAGTGTTCGCCATGATGAGCACGCACACCGCTCGCAAAGGCGTGTTCCTTGCCGTAGCCGCGGCAATCCTGTTCGGGGGATGGTGGCGTGGCGCATTCCGGCGCCCTGCCGGTGAATCATTGCCCGCTCTCGATAGAACATGGACATGGGTGCTCCGTGTTGTCTTCACTGCCTACGTGGTCCTTTATTGGAGCAACGCTATGGCCCCCGAGATGAGCCCCGATGGCAGTTCCTATCACTTGGGCTACGTCGCTCGCTATCTGCGCGATCACGGCTTCACTCGCATCACCAACGACATGTACGCCAGCCTGTCGCAGGGCACGGAGATGCTCTTCGCCTTCGCCTTTGTCTACGGGCGGCACTCCGCGGCTGCGCTGGTGCACTGCGCATTCACGCTAACCATGCCGTTCCTGATGCTGATGCACGCGCGACGCTTCGGCTTCGCGGAGGCGGGCGCAGGGGCTGCTCTCCTGTTCCTCTGCTCGCCCGTCGTTGGCACGTCCGGCACCTCCGCCTACAACGATGTCGCCACCACCACCGTGGTCTTCGGCGTCTACACCATGCTCCGCATCTGGCTTGCCGACAGGCAGGACGGATTGCTTGTGCCCCTCGGTTTACTGAGCGGATTCTGTTACGCCATGAAGTACACCGCGGCACTCACCATTCCCTTTGTCGCCGTCTTCGTCCTGGCAAGGTGTGTTCGAACCAAATCCGCCTGGCTGCGCCCGTTGCTTGTCTTCGGCGCCTGCGCCGCAGCCATGATCCTGCCCTGGATGCTGAAGAACTGGATCATCGTCGACAACCCTCTGTCGCCCTTCTTCAACAAATACTTTCCCAACGAATACATCCACATCTCCTTCGAACAAGAGTACGTGGCGCGGATGAAGAACTACGGCGAGCCGAAGAGCATTTCCGAAATTCCCCTCGACCTGACGCTGCACGGCGCCAAGTTCGCCGGTATGCTCGGCCCCGTGTTCATCCTCACTCCGCTGGCGCTGTTGTCGCTCCGATTCGCTGAAGGCCGCTGGCTGCTGCTTGCCGCCGGCATATTCGTGCTCCCCTACTTCAACAACATCGGGACACGATTTCTGCTCCCGTCGCTGCCGTTCTTCTCGCTGGCATTGGCGCTCACGTTAGTGCGCACGCGCTACCTGCTGATGGTCCTGGTGCTGCTGCACGCTGTAATCTCATGGCCACATGTGCTGAGGAAGTATTGCTCGCCGTACGCCTGGCGCTTGGAGCGGATTCCCATTGCCGCCGCGCTACGTCTCACTCCCGAAGAAAAGTATTTGGAGCAACGATTCGGCAGCTACCCCGTGGCTCGCATGATTGAGGATTTTGTGCCACCCGATGGAAAGGTGTTCACGTTTGGTACGCTGGCCGAATCCTACACACGCCGCGAAATCCTCACTGCTTACAAGAGCGCGGAAAACAACATTCTCGGTGAGATCATCTGGACCGCTCTGTTCCCCGATGTCTCACCCGCCCACCGCGCCGAATACCGGTTTGAGCAGGCGCCCTATCGACGCTTGCGTCTCTTCCAAACCAAGTCCGGCGCCGATCAATGCAGCGTTACCGAATTCCGTGTCATGCATAAAGGCAAGGAACTGCGCCGCGAGCCTGATTGGCGTGTGCGCGCCTGGCCCAAGCCATCCGACGCAACGCTTGCATTCGATAACTCCCCCGTAACCCGCTGGCGATCGTGGCAAGCGATCCGGCCTGGCTTCTACCTCGAAGTAGACCTCGGCGCGGGCCGCATGGTGGACGCCGTCCTCTTGGAGCAATCCAGAGATCAATACCAGGCCGCCTTCGAACTCTACGGGCAGAACGAAAAAGGGCAGTGGAAGCTGCTTTCCTCAAAGCCCGCGGAATCGGAGGTCAAACCCATCCGCGGATTACGGCGAGCCGCCATGGAAGAATTCCGTGCGCGCGGCATTCATTACGTCCTGGCGATGCCCGGCGATCCCGGCGCCGACGACTACATGGCAAATCCGCGGCTGTGGGGTATTCAAGTACTGGCCGAGCGCGGTGGAGCCCGGCTATACCGCATAGAAGCGAATCAACAATGAGTACGTACTTCCTTGGAGTGGATGGCGGACAATCGTCCACCACGGCGATGATCGGCGATGAATCCGGACGCGTCATCGGCTATGGACGTGGTGGGCCCTGCAATCACGTCAAGACCGGCGATGGGCGCAAGAAATTTCTCGGCGCGATGGACGCCTGTCTCGGCGCTGCATTCGCGCAGGCCGGCCTCGACGCCGCCACGGTGTGCTTCCGTGCAGCCTGCCTCGGCTTCAGCGGCGGCCCAGCGGACAAGGAAGCCCTGCTCCGCGAAATGTTGCGCACGGACGAAATGCAGGTCACTCACGATGGGCTGATTGCGCTCAGCGGCGCCACCGCCGGCGCGCCAGGCATCATCACCATTGCCGGCACAGGCCAACTCTGCTTCGGACGCAATGCCGCCGGGGTCACCGCTCGCGCCGGCGGCTGGGGTTTCTCATTCGGCGACGAAGGCGGCGGATACGACATGACGCGCCAGGCTCTGCGCGCGGCCCTGCGGATGGAAGAAGGTTGGGGCGCCGAAACCTCCCTTCGTGCGCGCCTGCTCGAAGCCACCGGAGCGAACACCGCCAACGAACTGCTGCACCGCTTCTACACCGACGAGTTTCCTCGCCCCCGCATCGCCTCCATGTCCAAGCTCGTCGATCAGGCCGCCGTGGAAGGCGACGCCGTGGCTCAGGACATCCTGCAACAATCCGCCCGTCACTTGGCCATTTACACCGCAGCCGTGCGCCAGCGCCTGTTCCAACCCGGCGAAGAAGTGGCCGTTGCCTACATCGGCGGTGTCTTCCGCTCCGATCTGTTGCGGGAGCGTTTCCGTGCGCTTGTGGAACTGGAGGACGGCTGCCACGTCGGGCCGCCCATCTTCGGCCCCGCCGCCGGCGCTCTGCTCGAAGCCTATCGCATGGCTGGTCTCCACGTGGAATTGCAAAACGTTCCGGAGCAGGAAAAATGAAACATTTCCCTCTGTTTTTGTTCGCGGCCGTTCTTTCCGCCGCCGAGCCCGATTGGAACACCGTGGAAAACCGCGCCCAGGAGTTTCTCCAGAAATACCTGCGCATCCGTTCCATCAATCCTCCCGCCGATACACGCGAGGCCGCGGCACTCTTCAAAGCCGAACTGGAAAAGAATGGCCTCACGCCAAAGCTCTACCAGACCACACCCGAAGGAAAAACCAACCTCATCGTCCGCCTCCCCGGCCGTGACCGTTCCAAAAAGCCGCTCCTGCTGCTCAACCACTTCGATGTCGTCCCCGTGGATCCCAAAGCCTGGAGCGTCGATCCATTCGGCGGAATCATCAAGGACGGCTTCATCTGGGGCCGTGGCGCGATGGACATGAAGGGCACCGGCGTCATCCACCTGTTCGCCCTGCTCACCCTGAAACAGATGGGCATCGTGCCTGCCCGCGACATCGTCATGCTCGTCACTCCCGACGAGGAAACCAGCGGCCCGGACGGCGTGGAAGCGATGATTCGCGATCACTGGCCCGAGATCGAAGCCGAATACGTCATGGACGAGGGCGGCTTCGGCAGCCGCGATCTCTTCTCCCCTAACCGCCTCGTGTTCGGCATCGCCGTCGGCGAAAAGCAAGTCGCGTGGCTCCGTCTGCGCGCGAAGGGCATCGCCGCGCACGGCTCCCAGCCGATCCCCGAAAACGCCAACATGATCCTGCTCGATGCCATTCGAAAGGCGCTCGCCCTGCCGGAAAGAGGCCGCGCGAACGACGCAGTAGAAGCGATGCGCCGTAACCTTCGCGGTCAGATCGCACAGAACAAATTCACTGCCGCCATTCAGAAGAACACGATTTCCTTAACCACGCTCACCGCCGGCGTCGGATCTCCGGTGAAAGTCAATGTGATCCCTTCCAGCTCCGAAGCCACTCTCGATTGCCGGCTCCTCCCCGGCGTCAACGCCGCCGAGTTCATCAGCGAAATGAAAGCGCGCATCAATGACCCGCGCGTTACCGTGGAACAAATCACTCAGCCCAATGATCCAGGCATCAGCCGCATGGAATCGCCGCTGTTCAGCGCGATACGCGCGGCGATTCTGAAGTTTCACTCCGAAGCCACCGTGACCCCCATCCTCGTCCCCTTCGGCACCGATTCCGTGAAACTGCGTAAGAAGGGCGTCACTGCATACGGCTTCACGCCCATGATCCTCGACGCCGCCACCGTCGCCACTATGCACAGCGACGAGGAGCGCATCCCCGTCGCCGAATTTCGCAAAGGCGTTCGCATCTTCTACGAGTTGCTAAAATCAGAGTTTTAGAACGACCTATGAAATTGTCCATACGTGATTTGGCACTCAAAGATAAAGTTGTCTTCATTCGTGTAGACTTCAACGTCCCCTTGGCGAAGAATGAGCAAGGGGAAATTGTCATTACTTCGGACAAGCGCATTCGCGCATCCCTACCCACCATTCAGTTCGCGCTGGAACAAGGCGCAGGACTGATTCTGGCCTCGCACCTTGGCCGCCCCAAGGGCAAGGTGAACCCCGATGAGAGCCTCAAGCCAGCGGCTGTAAAGCTGGCGGAATTGCTCGGCAGACCCGTGAAAATGGCCCCGGATTGCGTTGGCCCCGATGTTGAAGCCATGCGCCCCGCCCCCGGTGAAGTCCTGCTGCTCGAGAATCTGCGCTTCCACATCGGCGAGGAAAAGAACAACCCCGAATTCGCCCAGCAATTGGCGAAACTGGCCGACGTCTACGTCAACGACGCCNNTTCGGTTCCGCTCACCGTGCCCACGCCTCCACTGAAGGCATGATCAAGTTCATGCCGCAGGCTGCCGCCGGATTGCTAATGGATCGCGAACTCGAATACCTCACCAAGGTGACGTCGAATCCGCCACGGCCGTGTGTCGCCATCCTCGGCGGCGCCAAGGTCTCAGATAAAATTCAGGTCATCGAAAACCTGATGAAGTTCGTCGATCAGATTCTCATCGGCGGCGCGATGGCTTACACGTTCCTCAAAGCCAAAGGCGAGCCTGTGGGCAAATCCCTGGTGGAAGACGACAAGCTCGATCTAGCCCGTAAGCTGATGGCCGATGCCGGCGATAAGCTGCTACTGCCCGTCGATCACGTTGTGGCCACGGAACTGAAGGAGGGCGCCGAAAACCAGACGGTCACCACCATCCCCGATGGCACCATGGGCCTCGACATCGGCGATGCAACCATTGCCAAGTTCAGCGCGGTGATCGCCGGTGCGAAGAGCATTATCTGGAACGGCCCGATGGGCGTGTTCGAAAAGCCCCCGTTCGACAAAGGCACCGTGGCCGTGGCCAAGGCCGTTGCCGGAAGTGGCGTGCTCAGCGTCGTCGGCGGCGGCGATTCGGAAAAGGCGATCAAAGCGGCCGGCGTGTCCAGCAAGATCTCGCACATCTCCACCGGCGGCGGCGCTTCGCTCGAATTCCTTGCCGGCGATGTCCTGCCTGGCGTTGCCGCACTCACCGATAAGTAATCAATTCAGGGTGCGATCGTCAGGCGGTCGCACCCTACTCCTTGATCCAGATATTGCGGAACTGCACGATGCTGAACTGATCGTGAAGCTGCAGCCCGATAGGCCCGCGTGCCGGCCGCTTCGGATCCGCCTTAATGTCCGACACCAGCTTCCCGTTCAGCTTCACCCGGATCATCCCGTTCCGCGCCTCAATATCAAAGCTATTCCAATCGTCCTCTTTCATCGCTTCCTTCGGCGCCTTGGTGAAAGTATAGATGCTGCCCGTCGGCGTGGGGTCCGGATACTGATTGTTGATCTGAATCTCATACCCCAGCTTCGACGGAGTCCGGTTAAAATCCGGCGGCTTCGAAATCCCGTACTCTCCGCGCGACGTATCCCGGATGCTGATCCCGCTGTTGCCCTCCGTCTTCGTCCAGAACTCCACATGCAAATCGAAGTCGCCGAATTCCGCCTTCGTGTAAAGCCAAGCCTGGTTGTTGAGCCAGTCCCGATACGCTTTATCGTCCTTCAGCGGCGATTTGCCCGGCGAAAGAAACAGCCTGTCCCACACCCGCTGGCCACTCAACGTGCCATCCGACAGCACGGTCCATTTGCCATCCCCGCGCGATTCCCATCCATCCAGCGTCTTTCCGTTGAACAGCAAACGGTAACCCTTGGGCGGCTTCGACTGCCCGTACACCGGGAGCACCGCAGCCAAAGCCAGCGCGAGGAAGATCTGGGAAAGCCGGCGTAATTTCGCTGAATCGAGCAGCAGGATCACCGCCGCGGCAGGCGTCATCAAAGCGGCCAGCGCGCTCCACGCTGCCTCCGGCAATCCTGCCAGGCGGAAGATCAAAAGCAGCGCAATAACTGACATCACCCAATACAGCCGCATCCACGAGCGATGGCGAGGCGCCACCACATGCGCCGTCACGCGCGCGGCAAAGAATGGGGACAACTCGGGACGTGGTTCGCGCTTCAGTTGCTCTTGCAGGATGTTATCGCTCATGTAGATTCCTTGGGGCCGTCAGCATGGCTTCCACCCGCTGCCTGCCGCGTGCCAGATACGACTTCACCGTTCCGGGCACAAGCCCAGTATACTCGGAGATCTCTTCCATCGATGCGCCTTGCCAGTAATGCAAATAGAGCAGCGTTCGATACGTTTCCGGCAGTGCTTCCATGCATTGCGCGATCAGCAGACGCTGGTCCGCATTGTCGCTCGCCGCAGCCATGTGCAGTTCATCCACCGGCAGATGGGGAAGGCGGAAACTCGCCTTGCGCCGCCGGTCCAGGGCGCGGTTGCGGGCAATCGCATACAGCCACGTGCCGAAGTGACAACCGCGCTCGAATGTCTCCGCTTTCGTGTGAACAGCCAGAAACACCTCCTGCGTGACGTCCTCCGCTTCTGCATCGGAGTAGGGCCCGAGCACAGACGCCACCAGCCGGAATACCCTGTGCTGGTATTCCTCCACGAGTTGCCGGAAATCTTGCGCTTCGCCGGTTTCAAAGAAACGCGGTGGCGCATTGGCGGGAGTCATTGTTGTGGTGTTTCTGCCTTGCGATTAATCCACGCGTAGAGCAGCAGGCCGACACCCAGAAAGATCGGAATGAGACCCATCGACCACAGCGACTGCAGGTAATGGTCTTGAGAAATGATCAGCGCCGTGAGCGCCCCCGCACCGCCGAGAATAACCACAACGCCCACACCCGCAATTCGCCGTGGCGACACCGGCTTCCAATGCACGTGCTTGTCGCCCTCTTCCTCATCCTCGATCGCATAAGGTGGCAACTCGGGATAGGGCAGCCCCTTCTCAATCGCCTGCATCCGCTCCTTGTGAATCAGGTCAAAAACATGCAGCCGCCGTTTTGTTTTTTCCCGGTGGAACAGATAAAAAATCAACGCCCATCCGAAGGCCCAGATTGGTCCCATGAACTTTTCCATGTCAATGTTCCTTTCCTATTGCTTCTTCAGGCACCACACTTCAGCGCACAGATAAGCCGGGTTGCCGGCCTCGTCCCTCACGATGCGGAACTGTTCCAACTGCGCGCCCCCGGGAGCGCGGTACAGATTATCTCCCAGTTTTTGAATCGCGATCGTCCGTGCCCCGGCCTTCAGTCGTAGCGCTCCCTCGCCGAACACCAACTCCGCGCGCAGTGCGCCCCGATTGACATACATTCCCGCCAGTTGCCGTGCCTCGCCCTCTTCCATCCCAATGGCGGCAATCACCTTCCGCGCCGTCGCCGCCGTCACCTGCCCGCGCAGCGCCGCAGCCGTTCTGCTGAACAACGCCCCAGTCCGGTTCCCAGCCAGGAAAACGGCCACCCCCTGCTCCGGATAAATCTCGAACCGGCTTCCATATCCCGCCCGCGCCCCTGTGTGAAACAGCCTCCCTTCTTCCAGTAACACTCCATAGCTGTACTGCTGGCCACTGCCCGTGCTCGCTGCCTTCGCCTTCCGTAGATCCTCCGGCAGTGCCCGGCTGAGAAACCGGGCCATATCCTCTGCATTCGAAAACAGCGATCCCGGAGGCCATGCCCCAGCGTGGTCCGGAAAAGGCCGTATCAGCTTGCCTGCCGGATCGTGCGGCAACGCCAGCGGATGCATCATCGCCTCGAACGGGCGGTAGGTGCTGGCTGTCATGCCATACGGCGCCAGCACAAGTTCGTGCACAGCCGCGGCAAAGGGCTTCCCCGTGATCCGCTCAATGACATGCCCCGCCAGCACATACCCGGGATTGGAATACGAAAACAGCTTCCCCGGTGGAGCAAGAACAAAATCTTCTCCGTATGTTTCCACATGGCGCCCGAGCGCGGATTCATCGTGAGGCCCATTCTGGGGTGCGTCATCCCTCAGCCCCGCCTGGTGCGAAAGCAACTGATGCATCGTTACCTTTCCGAACACCGCATGCCCGCCGATCGGCGCATGCAAGTCCAGCCGCCCATCAGTGGCCAACCGCAGTGCCGCCAGCGCCGTAAAAACCTTCGCCGTCGATCCCAGCCGGAACAGCGTCTTCTCGTTGACCGCCACTGGATCCTCAGCAGATCGCACGCCATACCCCTTCACCAGGACGGCCCTGCCCCCCTCCAACACAACCATCGCCGCGCCGGGAGCCCGCAGGCTCGACATCTCCTCCTGAAGCGTTTTCTCCACCACGGCGAGATCCAATCCGGCCAGTGGAACCGTTATTAAAATCAATGGCAGTAGTTTCACGTCATTGATACGAACGAACCCCTGCTGCGGTTGCAGTGGACTGCTGAGAGAATGGAGAACATGCGATTTCTGGGAATCCTCTTGCTCGTTACGAGTGCGTCACTGGCACAAACCAGTCCGTCGCCCAAGGACAAAATCGACAACTACAAGCTGGGTCATTCCCACAAGGGCGAAGAGTTCGACGTCGGCCCCCGCCAGAAACCCTGGGAGATGCGCGACATCGGCCACGTGCACTTCCCCATCACCGTCCAAAACAAAGAGGTGCAGAAATGGTTTGACCAGGGCGTCACCCTGCTGCACTCGTTCTGGGACTACGAAGCAGAACGCGCCTTCCGCTGGTGCCTCAAACTGGAGCCCGAAAACGCCATGGCCTACTGGGGCTTGGCCCGCGCCACCGGTGACAAGCGCTCCGTCGAGTTCATCCGCGAAGCAGCCAAACGCAAGAACAAAGTCACCGAACGTGAAAAGCTCCACATCGAAGCGCTCGAAGCCCTCTACGCCAGCGAAAAGCTGCGCGACCGTGACGACGACTACCGTCAGCGCAACCGCGAGTACAAGAAGATCCTCGAAACCATCGCCGTCAAATTCCCCGAAGACCTGGAAGCGAAAGCGCTGCTCGCCCTCGCCAACATGGGCGATTCCCGCTACGGCACCGAACTCATCGTTCGCGAAATCCTCTCCAAACAGCCCGATCATCCCGGCGCCCACCACTACCGCATCCACAACTGGAACTACCACCAGCCCGAGCAGGCTCTCGAAAGCTGCCGCCGCTATGGCCAGATTGCTCCTGGCATTGGTCATGCGCTCCACATGCCCGGCCACGTCTTCGCCACCGCAGGCATGTGGCACGAGGCCGCTATCAGTATGGACTCCGCCACCCGCGCCGAAAAACGCTACATGCTGGAGCGCCTCACCTTCCCCTTCAATAATTGGAACTACGGCCACAACCGCGCCTACTTGAGCTACATCCAGGAACAACTGGGCATGGGCGAAGCGGCCATCTTCGGAGCGCGCCAGTTGATGGATGCCCCGCTCGATCCCGACCACAATTCCGACGTGCCCTACAGCAGCCACTCACAGGGGATTGCCGCCATGCTCCGCGCCTCCATCAAGTTCGAACGCTGGGAAGACCTGCTGCGAGCGAGCACCATTCCTTGGCGGGAAATCTTCTCTGACAAAATCCACAAGGCTTACGCAGAAACACGGGCGCACCTTGCCCTCGGCCGCATCGACAAAGCCGCCAAGAGCTTCGAAGCGCATCAGGCCCTGAAAGCAGAATTGGAAAAGAACAAGCCATCCAAGGATCTGTATGAGCTCCAATCGAAGGAACTGCAAGCCCGCATGGCCCTCGCGCGCGGCGAAACGCTATCCGGCTTGGCGATGCTCGCCGAGGCGGCGGAAAAACAGTTCGACATGCAAAAGGGCGACAACGATCCGCCGCGCTATCCGGAGGTGCTCTATATCGCACTCGGAACAGCCTATCTCGATGCCAAAAGCCCCCACCTGGCGCGTCAGGCCTTTGCGAAAGCACTGGAACTGACGCGCAACGATATCTTCGCCCTCGCCGGCCTCGTGCAGGCCCACCACGCGCTGGGTGAACACAGCGAAGCCCAATCCGCCATGGCGCGTTTGCTGTTCACCGCATCAGGTGCCGACAAAGGCGTGCCCGCGCTTGCCCGAGCCATCGCCACCGGCGTCAAAGCCGAGCCCAAGGATCACTCCCCCGGCACGCAACGGCGCTACACCGAAACGTCCCTATCCCAGTTTGGGCCCGCCGTCTGGGAACCGTTTCCGGCCCCTGAGTTGGACGCTGTGGATCCCGAAGGCAAGCATGTCACGCTCAATGAATACCGCGGAAAGAACATCCTGCTCGTTTTCTATTTGGGCCGCGAATGCCTGCATTGCATGAAGCAATTAAATGATATTCAGGCAAAGAAGAACGATTGGGAGCGGCTGGAAACCGTCGTCCTGGCCGTCAGCGGAAACAAGCCCGAAGACAACGCCCGGAACTTGAAATCCATCCAGCTACCAGCCGTGCGTTTGCTCTCCGATGCCGGCTTCGCCAACGCCCGCCGCTACCGCTCCTACGACGATTTCGAAGAGATGGAGCTCCACTCCACCATCCTCATCGATAAAAAGGGCAGAGTGCACTGGGCCCGCACCGGCGGCGAACCGTTCGGCAAGATGGACTTCCTTCTGAAACAGGTGGAACGCATGAACGCCGCCGTGGAAACAGACAAGGCCCCATCCGGCGGCGGATTCTAAGGTACATTGTGTTTATGAAGAAACTTCTCTTTGGCACGCTTTTTCTGGGCACGGCCATGATGGCCGCGGACATGACTGGGTGGATCAGTGACGCATCCTGCGGTTCCTCCAACGCGAATGCCTCCAAGGCCTCCCGCGATTGCGCACAAACCTGCATCAAGTCCGGCTCAAAAGCCGTCTTCGTTGCCGATGAAGGGGGCAAGGTGTATCAGCTATCCGATCCCGCCAAAGCCGCTAAGTTCCTGGATAAGAAGGTGAAAGTGTCCGGTAAGGTGGCTGGGGACAAGATCGAGATGGCTTCCATCGCCTACGTGCAGTAACTCGAATTCCGGGGGCATCGGAGCCTGTCTCAATTGCCCCCATTAAAGCCTAACCCCAAATCACCCGATAAGCCCAAAGAAGGCCCACCATGCCCCCCAGAAGCATCACCGAACTCCTCGAAGAAGAAGAAGGCCCTTTCCGTCCCCCGACGTCCTTCCCCTTCAAACCATCCGTCCCCGAAGAACGCATCGCTGCCGTCGTCGCACGGGTCCACGCCCAGAGCCTCGCCGAGAATGACACCTTGAAGAAAGGTGTCTCGCCGAAAGAATAACCCGTTCGTTTTCATCAACTGCCCCTTCGATCCCTTCTATCGCCCCCTATTCGAACGCATCTGTTTTACCCTCCTCTGCTGCGGTTATACCCCCCGCTGTAGCCTCGAAGACCTCAACTCCGGCATCCCCCGCCTCCAGAAACTCACCCGCCTCATCCCCCAATGCCCCCTCGGCATCCACGACCTCACCCGCACCGAAACCGGCATCAACGACCTCCCCCGCTTCAACATGCCCTTCGAACTCGGCCTTTACCTTGGCTCCCGCATCTTCGGCAATGGCAACCACCGCCCGCATCAGACGCTGATCCTCGTCAAACACCCCCATCATTACCAGGCTTTCATTTCCGACATCGCCGGTAACGACCCGCTCGTCTACACCACGGAAGACGAACTCGTGGCCCGCATCTACGATTGGCTCCAGGCGTAAAACGAAACCCGCCTCCCCGGCCCACGCAAAATACTCCGCGCATTTTGCCAATTTCAGAAAGAACTCCCCGTTTACCGCCGCGAACTGGGCCTCGACGCCAATCCGCTCTCCTTCAACGACCTCGTCTACCTCAGCCGTCACCTGCTCGCGCGCTACACTGAAGTCCTCAGTCATGCCCTTTGACGGATTACGTGTACTCTCGCTCGAAAGCCGCCGCGCCGCGGAGATCGCCACCCTCATCCGCAACCATGGCGGCGACCCCTTCGTCGCGCCCTCCATGCGTGAAGCCCCGCTCGAAGAGAACGATCACGTCTTCACCTTCGGCCACAGCCTGCTCGCCGGCGAATTCGACATGATGATCTTCCTCACCGGCGTCGGCACACGCGCGCTGCACAAATTGCTGATCACGCGCATCCCCGAACCCGAGATCCTCGAAGCGCTCGGCAGACTCACCAAAGTGGTGCGCGGCCCCAAACCCGCCGCCGCCCTCCGTGAACTGAAGCTCACCATCGACATCAGCGTTCCCGAACCCAACACCTGGCGCGAACTCCTCACTACCATCGCCGGCAGAGAAGGGAAGCGCATCGCCATTCAGGAATACGGACGCACCAACGAAGAACTCGTCGACGCACTCCAACAGCGCGGCTCCGCTGTGACCACCGTCCGCATCTACCAGTGGCAACTTCCCGAGGACACAACACCCCTTCGCGACGCCGCGCTCCGTCTCAGCCGCGGTGAATTCGACGTGGCCCTCTTCACCACCGCCATGCAGGTGCCGCATCTGCTCAAAATGGCCGCCGAACAGGGTGTGGAAGCCGAAACACTGGAGGCTCTCCGCCACGGAACCGCCATCGCCTCCATCGGACCCACCTGCAGCGAAATGCTCGACGATTACGGTATCCCCACCGACATCACCCCTTCGCACCCGAAGATGGGGTTCCTGGTGAAAGAAGCAGGTGAACAAGCCCACGCCGTCCTGGAGCGCAAACGGGCTGCCACATGAACTCGCAGGATCGAACACTGGTAAAACTGCTCGGCCGCTATATGCCCCTGGCGATGGCTCTACCCGTCTCCACCTTCGTCGGCTACGCCTTCGGTTACTGGCTCGACAAGAAACTCGGCACCACGTTCCTCTACCTGGTGTTTCTCCTGCTCGGCATCGCCGCCGGCATCATCCAACTGATCCGCGAGCTCAACAAAGACAATAATGTTCGGTGATTCCTTCCAACTCGACGCCGCCGTCGTCCGCATGAAGCGCATCATGGCCGCGCTGGCCGTGGCCGGCAGCGTCGGCTTTGCCATCTGGAAAGGCATCCCCTGGGGCTCCGGGTTCCTCCTCGGCGCCATCATCTCTATCGCGGGCTTCCACTGGACCCACCGCTTCGTCATGGCCATCGGCCCCGGCGGCGAAGCCAAACCAAAAACCTGGAAGAGTGTTTTATTAGGAGCCCGCTACCTCATCATCGCGGCCGTTGTCTATGCTATGATGAACAGTTTCGGGCTCAACATTCTGGCTGCATTATGCGGTCTTCTGATCGCCGCCGTGGCCGCTCTGCTCGAAATCCTCTACGAGTTCATTCATGGAACATGAGATTCTGATCACGCGCCTGTTCAACGACAATCTGGCAGGCGTTGGTAATGCGATTCTTGCCGCGGTGGGCCAGCACGCCCACAACGCGGACCGTCCCTGGACCAACTGGATCACCATGCAAATCCTGGTCGCCCTGGTGATCATGGTGGTCTTCGCCATGCTGAAGCCCCGCCTGTCGATGGAAAACCCGGGCAAGATGCAGCACATCATGGAAGCCATCTACGGATTCATCCGCGGCGAAGCCGAATCGAATGTGCATCACGCCCACCACTACGTCGCCTTCTTCGGCTCCATCTTCATCTTCGTGCTGTTCAGCAACCTCATCGGCATCATCCCCGGCTTCGAATCGCCCACGATGTTCCCGTATGTGCCCGCCGGCCTCGCCATCGCCTCATTCCTGTACTTCAACATCATGGGTATCAAAGCGCAGGGCGTCGGACGCTACATCGCGCACTTTGCCGGCCCCGTCTGGTGGATGTCCCCACTGATGTTTCCCATCGAAATCATCTCCACAATGGCCCGGCCGCTCTCGCTCACCATTCGTCTTTACGCCAACATGTACGCGGGCGAACAGGTGACCTTGCTCTTCCTCGGTCTTACTTATTTTGTTATGCCCGCGGTCTTCATGGGACTGCACGTCTTCGTATCGTTCCTCCAGGCTTACGTGTTCATGCTCATGACGATGTTGTATGTCGGCGGCGCCGTGGCCCACGAGGAACACTAAACCACTTCTAACGGCATTATGGCCGTGCAGTGTGAGCTACCCCGGCCCCAGCCGAGGGATAGAACCACCTCCTGTGCGGTGTTTATATAGGAGCAACCAATGAATTTCAGAACCATGTTCATGGCGCTGGCGCTGCTGTTGATCGCCTCGCCCATCTACGCCGCTGACGGCACCAACTGGGTCGCCATCACCTCCGGCTTCTCCATGGCAATCGCTTCCGGCCTCTGCGCCCTCGGCCAGGGCAAGGCAATCGCCGGTGCGGCGGAAGGTATGGCTCGTAACCCCGCGGCTGCGGGCGCAATTCGCGGCGCGTTGATTCTCGGCCTCGTGCTGATCGAATCCCTCGCGCTGTACGTGCTGGTTATCATCTTCGCGAAGGTTGTCTAATTCGCGCGAATACAATCGGGTTTGTAACGAACGAGGGGCTCAGGCACACCATGCCGGGCCCCTTTTTCGCTTAGGTGCTCACCATGAAATTGCAAGGTATCTTTCCTCCCATCACCACCCCCTTCCAGTACGATGGATCGCTCTACAAGGCGAAGGTCTTCCACAACGTCGAAAAGTGGAATAAAACAAATCTCGCCGGATATGTTGTTTGCGGCTCCACCGGCGAAAGCGTCATGCTCACGCCCGACGAAAAATTCCAAATGTGGGAATGGGTCGCCGAAGCCGCCGCGCAGGAAAAGCTGCTGCTCGCCGGCACCGGTGTGGAAAGCGTCCGCGAAACCGTCTGGCTCACCAATCGCGCCGCCGAAATGGGCTACAAAGCGGCCATGGTGCGCACCCCGCACTACTACAAGAATCTCCTCAATCGCGACGACGCCCAGATGCTCTACTTCCGCTCCGTCGCTGATCAGTCGAAGATCCCGTTGATGATCTACAACTGGCCGCAGACCACCGGCATCGACATCTCCCCCGATGCCGTCGCCGCCCTCAGTGAGCACCCCAATATCATCGCGATCAAGGAAAGCTCCGGCAACCTCGAAAAGGTGATGCAACTCATCCGCGTCGTGAAGCCCGGCTTCCAGGTGCTGGTGGGCTCCGCGCCCACACTGTGGCCCTCGTTCGTCGTCGGCGCAACAGGCGCAGTCCTCGCCTTCGCCAACGCCGCACCCTACGCCTGCATCACGATCTGGGAAGCGCACCGCACGCGCGAGCAGGAAGCGGCGAAGGATTGGCAAAATCGCATCGCCCGCGCCGCACAACTCGTCACCGTCAAATACGGCGTCCCCGGTCTCAAATACGCCATGGAGTTGAATGGCTACTACGGCGGCCCCCCGCGCCTTCCGCTCACCACCATCTCCCCCATCGCCAAAAAGGAAATCGACGCGGCCTTCGCGGAAATCAAAGGCTAGCGCACCTCATCCGCATACGCCTGTTGTGTCACCGCCAAACCAGCCGGGGGTGTGGCCGCTTGACTCCCACCCCACAGGGTGTAACAGTAGACTCAATCGATTCGTCTAGTCAGACACCTCAATTTCTGGGAGCTACAAGTGAAATCCATCACCCAATGCGTTCTCGCCGGTCTCGGTTCGCTGGCGCTCATCGTCGCGCCCGCCGCCGCTGCCAATCTCAACGCCTCGCTCAAAGCCGGCAAGGCTGAGCTCAAATCCGCCGGCCCGCTCGCCTTCGCGCCCGACGGCATCCTCATCGTTGCCGACCCTGCCGCGGCTACCGTCTACGCCATCGACACCAACGACAACAAAGCCTCCAACGCTCCGGCAGCCGAAGTCGCCGGAGTCAACGAAAAGATCGCCGCCTTCCTCGGCGCCTCCGCCGACCAGATCCTCATCAACGACATGGCGGTGAACCCCATTTCCAAGCGTGCCTACCTCTCCGTTTCCCGCGGCAAAGGCCCCGACGCCGCAGCCGTCATCGTGCGCGTCGATGCCAAAGGCAAGATCGAGGAACTCGCGCTTGATGGTGTGAAGCACGCCAAAGTGGCTCTGCCCAACGCACCTGCTGCTGATGCCAAGGATCGCCGTGGCGCCAGCCTCCGCACCGAAGCCATCACCGACGTCGCCTTCGTCGAAGGCAAGGTCGTCGTGGCCGGGCTCTCCAACGAAGAGTTCGCCTCCAACCTCCGCGTCATTCCGTTCCCCTTCACCGGCGTTGATCGCGGCGCCAGCGTCGAAATCTTCCATGGAGCACACGGGAAATTCGAAACCAATTCCCCGGTCCGCACCTTCGTCGCCTATCACATCAACGGCAAGCCGCACATCCTCGCCGCCTACACCTGCACGCCGCTGGTGAAGTTCCCCATCTCCGATCTCAGCCCCGGCAAGAAGGTCATGGGCACCACCATCGCGGAACTCGGCAACCGCAATCGCCCCCTCGACATGATCGTCTACAAGAAGGGCAAGACCGACTTCATCCTCCTCAACAATTCCTCGCGCGGCGTGATGAAGCTCTCCACCGAAAAGATCGACTCCTACGAAGGCATCACCAAGCAGACCGACGTGACCGGCGTTCCCTACGAAACCATCGCCGCGCTCAAGGGCGTCGAGCACCTCGACAAAGTCGACGACGCACGCGCCATGATGCTCATCCGCGGCGAAGGCGGCTCGCTCGATCTGAAGCACCTCGCTCTGCCCTAAGCCGTGCCGCTGCTCCATTGGACGCTGGCGTTCGCGCTGGCCGCAATCACGTTTGAATGGCGCCGGGATGCCGTGGAAATACACGGCGTCCCGGATCCGTCTTCCGTGCGCGATCTGGCATCCCAGTTTCGCGTTTCCGTCGCCGGCAAAGACATCGCCATCCCCGGCGCTTACGATGTCTCCGGCAACACCGTCCGCTTCCGCCCGCGTTTCCCCCTCCAGGATGGACTCACCTACGAAGCCCACTGGGGCGCCACCACCAACACCCACACCATCCCGAAAATCGTCCGCACCCCATCCACCAGCGTTGCGCAAATCTATCCCACCTCATCCACCCTCCCCGCCAATCAACTCAAACTCTACCTCCACTTCTCCGCGTCCATGAGCCGTGGCGAAGCCTGGCGCCGCATCCACCTGATCGATGATGCCGGAAAAGAAGTCTCCCTCCCGTTTCTCGAAATCGAAGAGGAACTCTGGGATCGCGAAGCCCGCCGCCTCACCGTTCTCTTCGATCCCGGCCGCATCAAGCGCGGGCTCGTTCCTCACAACGAAGTCGGCCCCGCGCTCGTCGAAGGCCGTCAGTACAAGATCGTAATCGACCGCGAATGGCCCGACGCCACTGGCACCCCACTCACCGCGGCCTTCACTAAAACCTTCACCGTCACCCCCGCCGACCGTACGCCGCCCACACTCACCAACTGGCGCATCCAAACCGGCACGTCCCTCACCGTCGACATCCCCGAGCCCATGGACTCCGCACTCCTCCAGCGCCTTATTTGGATCGTCGACCCCAAAGGCGAACGTGTCGATGGTGACATCCGCCTCGCGAACGAAGAAACCCGCTGGATCTTCACCCCATCCACTTCCTGGGCGCCCGGCAAGTATCAACTCATCGTCGGCACCATTCTCGAAGACCTAGCCGGCAACCGCATTGATCGCCCGTTCGACGTCGATTCTTTCGAACGCGTGGAAATGCGTCTCACCACGAAAACCAAATCCATCCCCTTCACCGTCCCGTCTGCAGCAACGCCAAAGTAGCCCACCCCGTGGTGGACATATGTTGCGCGTAGCTGATATTCCCGCTCGGCCGCGTCGTGCCTTCCCATCCGCCATCCGGCAATTGGTTCTTCACCAGCCATGCCCTGCCTCGTTCCGCCGCGGCCGGAAGCGCCAGCATCGCAAGAGCAGTGTCAAACACCTCCGATGGGCTCGCCCGATACGGCCCCCATCCCCCATCCGGATTCTGCATTGCCTGCAACTTCGTCACATCCTCCGCGCGCCGCAGCGCAAGCACCTTCGCCGCCAGATCCGGCGTTGTCGACGCCTTCAATCCCGCCAGCCAAGTCTCCGCCCGCCGCACCCGCTCCTCATGCCCGCCCGCTGCCCGCAGCACCCGAATCACCGCGTACGTCGCCAACGCCGATCCATATGTCGCCGGCGAACCCACATTTGCATCCTTATCCACGGTCCACCCGCCCTCAGCCGACTGCATCTTCGCCAGCATCGCCGCCGCTTCCGTCAATGCCCGACCGCGCGCCAACACCCCCCGCTCCACCGCCTCAGCAAGCGCAAACGCAAACTGCACCCGCGCCAGATCCTTATCCCGAAACTCCGCATCCGCCTGTTGATGATCCCACGCCTCCGGCTTCTCCAGCCAAGCCAAAGTCTCCCCCAATGCATCCCGCCGCCCGCCCGCCATCAGCGCCCGCGCCGCGTCCCCATTGTTGTGGCACGAAAAACATCCATTCTTTTTCTTCCACCCGGGTACCTCGCGCGATAAGTAGTCAAGGGCACGAGATACCACCGGATCCTGGGCCCAGGCCAGCGACAAGGATGCAAGCAGTAGTACCCAACGCATGGTCGTATCATTTTAGCGCCGGTAGAAACATTTCCGAAAACCGCGTGTTTGACAACACAGGAGGAGAAAAAACAATGAAATCAATCACAACAGCAACATTACTCCTGGCTATGGCTACGGCCACCTGGGCAGACGTAAGAGTCAACTTGAGACTAGGGGCAGGTCACCCCATCCGCCGTCCCGCGCGCACCGTGGTGGTTCGCCCTCTGCGTCCCGCGGTCGTCGTTCCTGCTCGCGTCGTCTGGGGGCCCCCGGTCGTCTGGACCCGCACCGTCGTCGTCCTTCCGCCCCGCGAACGCATCGTCGTCGAAGACTCGGAAACCCTGCACCGCCGCGAAGATTGGGTCGACACCACCTTGGCCGTAAACCAGAATGGCGACAAATTGTTCTTGCGCATCGAAGGCCGCATGCAGATCGATTTCGCCGAAGTCCACTTCCGCGGGGGCCAGGCGCAGGTGGTCGACTTCAACGAAGGCCCCATGGAGCCCGGCACCTATTCGCTGCTCGACTTCAAAGACGGCCGCCACGTCGATCACGTACGCATCGTGGCCAAAGCCCGCACGCCAAACGCCCGGGTCTCCGTCCTGCTGGCTCGTTGATATAACATTCCTTCATGACCCGTCGCGACTGGCTGCGCACCGCGCTTGCCACACCCTTCGCACAAACCATTAATGCCCAGGCCCGCAAACCGAACATCGTGCTCATCGTGGCCGATGACCTCGGTTATGCGGGCGTCGGCTGTTATGGCAATCAGCAGATCAAAACCCCCAACATCGATCGCCTCGCCTCCGAAGGCATGCGCTTCACCGACTTCGTTGTCTCCTGGCCTGCCTGCACTCCCTCCCGATCTTCCATCCTCACCGGCCGATATCCCCAGCGCAACGGCCTCTACGACATGATCCGCAACAATGAGGTCAACTGGAAATATCAGTACACCGAGGAGACCTACGCCGTGTCCCCCGAAATGACCATCGGCATGGACACGCGTGAAGTCACCATCGGCCAGGCCCTCAAGCAAGCCGGCTACACCACAGGAGTCATCGGCAAGTGGGATGGCGGCCGAGCCAAGCGCTTCCTCCCCCTCCAGCGCGGCTTCGATTTCTACTACGGCTTCGCCAACACCGGCATCGACTACTACACCCACGAACGCTACGGCGTCGCTTCCATGTTTCGCGGCAACGAACGCATCAAGGAACAGGGCCACGCCACCGATCTCTTCCTCCGCGAAGCTCTTGCGTTCTTAAAACAAAACCGCACCCGCCCGTTTTTTCTCTATCTCCCCTTCAACGCTCCCCACGGCGCCTCCACCTTCCACAAAGACGATCCGCAGGAAGAACCGAAGTACATGGAGAGGTACAAACACCTGCCCAAAGGCATCGCGCAGACAGCGGCCTGGACCACCCACCTCGACGATGCCGTCGGAGCCATCATGGCCGAACTGAAAGCCATCGGCCAGGACGAGAACACGCTCGTCATCTTCTCCAGCGACAACGGCGGCACCGGCGCGGCCTACAACGGCCCACTTCGCGGCAAGAAAGCCCAGATGTACGAAGGCGGCATCCGCGTCCCCATGATCGCCCGCTGGCCCGGCCGCATCGCCAAAGGCGCGGTCAACAACGATTTCGTCAGTTCCCTCGAATACTTCCCCACGTTCCTCGCGGTCACCGGAGCCCCCGCCCCGCGCGGCGTCAAGCTCGATGGCTTCAACCTGCTCTCGGTGCTGGAGGGCAAAGCCAAATCGCAGCGCACTGACTTCTGCTGGCAGCGCCAAGGCGACAAAGCGGCTCGTTCCGGCAACTGGAAATGGGTCGATTCCGAAGATGGTGGCGGGTTGTTCGATCTCTCCACCGACCTCGGCGAAAAGCACGACCTGTCAAAGGACAAACCCGAAATCTACGCCAAGATGAAAGCCAAGTGGGAAGCTTGGCGCAAAGAGATGGACGCCTCCGAACCCCGTGGCCCTTTCCGCGATTACTGAGCCGGAAACACGACGGCAAAGGCGGTTAGACTATTCTCTGATGCTGATCGTTCAAGTCCACGTCCACGTCAAACCCGAATCCATCGAAGCCTTCCGCGCCGCCACCATCGACAACGCCACCCACAGCGTGCAAGAGCCCGGCATCGCCCGCTTCGACGTCCTCCAGCAGCAGGACGACCCCACCCGCTTCCTGCTCACCGAAGTCTACCGTTCCGTCGAAGCCACCGCTGCCCATAAAGAAACCATGCACTACAAGCGTTGGCGCGACACCGTCGCTGACATGATGGCCTCCCCGCGCACCAGCGTTAAATACACCAACATCTGCCCATCCGACGAGGCCTGGTAAGTGCGCTTCGAATTCGCCACCGCGCAACGCATCCTCTTCGGCCCCGGCACGATCAAAGACCTCGTCCCCGCGGCGCAATCCCTCGGCCGCCGCGCTCTCATCGTCACCGGCCGCACCCCCGATCGCATCCGGCGCCATGTCCAATCGCTCGACGCAACATTCTTCTCCATCCCCGGCGAGCCCACCGTCGACGAAGTCCGCAACGGTGTCCAATACGCTCGCGCCGAATCCTGCGACATAGTCATCGCCATCGGCGGAGGCAGCGCCATCGACGCAGGCAAAGCCATCGCCGTGCTTCTCGCCAACTCCGGCGAACCTCTCGACTACCTCGAAGTGGTGGGCCGCGGCGCGCCGCTCACCAATCCATCGCTCCCGTTCATCGCCGTGCCCACCACTGCCGGCACAGGCTCCGAAGCCACGCGTAACGCCGTCCTCGCATCGCCCGAACACCGCGTCAAAGCCAGCCTCCGCAGCGCCTCCATGCTTCCGCGCATCGCCATCATCGACCCCGATCTCACCCTCGACCTTCCATCACACATCACCGCCAGCACCGGCCTCGACGCACTCACGCAGTTGATCGAACCCTACGTCTCCATCCGAGCCAACGCGTTCACCGACATGCTTGCGCTCGACGGCATCACCAAAGCCGTCGCGCATCTCCGCGAAGCCTACTCGAACCCGAGCAACACCGAGGCGCGCCAAGCGATGTCGCTAGCCAGCCTCTGCAGCGGCATGGCCCTCGCCAACGCCGGGCTCGGCGCAGTCCACGGATTCGCCGCACCCATCGGCGGCATGTTCTCCGCCCCGCACGGAGCAGTCTGCGCCATTCTCCTCCCGCCCGTCATCCGAGCCAACATCCGTGCCCTGGCATCCCGCAGCCCGCAAAACACCCGCTATCAAACCATCCTCCAACTCACCGGCGGCATCGAATGGATCGAAGAAACCTGTCGCCGGCTCAACATCCCGCCACTCCGGACCTACGGCATCGACCGCACGCACCTCAACGAAATCGCCGAAAAAGCTGCGCAAGCCAGCAGTATGAAAGCCAACCCCATCCCGCTCACACACACCGAACTCATCGAAATCCTGGAACAAGCGCTCTAGCTTACCGCAGCGCTTTCACCGGCACATTGAACGCTACCGTATTCACAACGCCCTTGTTCTGAAACTGCACCCACACCCGATACACTCCCTCGCGCGGGAAAATCATATTGAACTGCACCTTCGGCCCGCCATCGGCGATAAACGGATGCGTGTGTACCAGATCAATCAGATCCCCACTCGCTGCCAGCATATGTCCCCACGCACCCAGATACTGCTGCAACCCCAGCTCCCCATCCAATCCCCGCAGAGTAAAAAACATCAAAGTCTTAAATCCCGCCAATGGCTGCGCCGGCTCCGTCACCAGCGAAGCTTCCACATTCTCACCCTTCTGCGGGCCAACATCCGCCTTCAACGGCGCCGCCTTCTCCGCCTTCCCCGCCACAAACATCGTGCTCGCGTTCATCTGCGGAGTCCCGCCTACCGGAAAGAAATCCGTCACCACGCGATAAGCTCCCGCCTTCGGCAAAGCCGTGCGAAACCGGAACACTCCCCCCGCCCCATACTCCGGATGCTCATGCGCGAAGAACGACAAATCCTCGCTCACCAGAAACAGATGAAACAGCTTCTCATGGACAATCTCAAACTTGTCCACCGTCTTCCCATCCGCCGGATTCTCAATCCGAAACTCCATGTCCACGGGAACACCCGGTTTCACCACCCGCGGCGTCAATCGCAGATTCACCGGATACTCCACCGGATCGGCGATCTCCGGTATCAATTTCATCCCGCACTTGCCGCACTTGCCCGGACCCTTCGAGCGCACATCCTTATCCATCGGACAGAAAAATCCGAAATCCGGCGCCTCACGTTCCTTCTCCGGCGATGGCTGCTGCGCCAGCAGCGCCAACGCAACCATCGCTCCGAAGAAAACTCTCATAACTATCCCTCAAACGGCCAAACGGCAGTCGTCGTATACCCGCCATCCACCGCGATCACCTGCCCCGTGATGTAATCCGCCGCCGGACTGCTCAGGAACACAGCCACATTTCCGATATCCTCCGGAGTCCCCGTGCGCGGATTCGCCTGGCACCCTCTCAGCCAGTTCTTCATGTGATCCTGTTCCCACATCTTCCGATTGAGATCCGTAATGATGAACCCCGGAGCAATGCAATTCACCTGGATATTGTGACGTCCCCACTCCGCCGCCAGGGTACGCGTAAACCCCGCCAGTGCGCTCTTCGTGATCGCATAAACCGTCAGAAACGGCAGCCCCAGCAACGACATCAGGCTCCCGATATGCACGATCTTTCCGCCCTTCCCGCGCTCCACCATCTTCCCGCCCACCAACTGCGTCAGCTTCACGATCCCATGCAGATTCGTCTGCAGCAGGTGCTCATACTCCTGCTCGGTGTACTGCGTGAAGCTCTTGCGGATATTGGTCCCAGCCACGTTTACCAGAATGTCCACATCCCCCACCGCAGCCGCGGCAGCTTCAATGCTGGCCTTGTCCGCCATGTCCAATTGCAGCGCCTCGGCCTGATACCCTTGCTCGCGAAGTTCCTTCGCATGCGCTTCCAGTTGCGGTAAATTGCGCGAAGCGAGGATCGTCTTCGCCCCCGCCGCCGCCATGCCGCGCGCGATCGCCAATCCAATCCCGCGGCTCGCGCCATTGATCAACGCGGTCTTGCCCTGTAGAGAAAAAGGTGTTGTACTCATGTCGGAAAGATTCATCTTAACGTATGTGGATTCACATCCTTCTGCTGCTCGCTCTCCAGCGCAAAGCTGACAGCCCCCTCGATCATCTTCCCAAGAATATGCAGGTGATCACGCACTTCGGGGAACGCGCCGACTTCTCTCCCGATAACCAGCGCATCGCCTTCATGGCGAAAAGCTTCGGCGACGCCTTCGTCATTGATCTCAAAACGAAGATCATTCGCTGTCTCACCTGTAGCATCCCCGGAGCCGCCTTCCTCCGCATCATGCATCTCTCCGATGGCAACTACATCCTCATCGGACCCGAGCATTTCACCGACATAAAAACCAGCCGCGCCCGCGACAATCAACTCTGGTTCCTCAGCAAACAGCCCGGCTCAAAGCCCATCAAGCTCGATCAGAAGATGAGCGAAGGCGCAGCGCTCTCCAAACGAAGTCAAACACTCGCATGGTCGGAAACGTCATCGCAATTCCCCGAACTCCCCGCCCAGTACTCCCGCCTCGTCACTGCCGAAATCGTCTACAACAACGGCAAGCCGGAAATCCGCAACAAGAAGACAGTCTACGAAAGCAAAACCTCAGCCTGTCGCCTCGAAGCCCAGGACTTCTTCGACAACGACAGCAAGATGACCTTCACCTGCTATCGCCCCAAAGGCCTCGGCGGCGTCTACACCATTGACCTCAACACCGGCAAAGTCACTGACCAATCTCAAACCGAAATCGTTTACAACGAAGTGGAAGGCATCTTCCCCGATGGAAAGTACACGCTCGTCGAATCTTCGAAGCAGGTGGAAACACTCGGCGGCCAGCACGGCTCCCGCGAAATCGACATCTGGAAACTGAAGCTCGATGGCACCGGCAAAGACTTCGTCCGCGTCACCCACTTCAACGATTACCAGGGTTGGAAAGCCTCAAACCCCGTCGTCTCCACCGATGGCAAGCTCATGGCCTTCCAGATCGCGCGTGCTGCCGACGAAGCAGGCGTTGGCTACGGCATCGTGCTTCTCAACCTCAAATAACTACCGGCCCCAAATCACCCGCAGCACGCGCAGAAAATTCTCGCCCAGAATCCCGCGCACCTCATCAGCCGTATATCCGCGCCGCAACAGCGCATCCGTCAAATCAAACATCCGCTGTGGATGATTCAATCCCTCCACATCATCCTTCTCCCGAAATCCATACGTGTCCACCCCCGCCCGATTGCGATAGAACGCCCGCAGTCGCGCTCGCTGATCCGCCGGCATCGCGTCATATCCATCCAGATCAATATCGCTGCCCACGCCAAGATGCTCCACGCCCACCAGCTTCTTCACATGATCGAAATGATCCACTACATGCTCCACCGTGGTCGGCTCCTCGCCGCGCACGAACATCCGCACCGCCGTAATCCCCATCACGCCGCCCGACTTCGCCATCCGCCGGATCGCTTCATCCGTCTTGCACCGCGGATGCCCGCTCAGCGCCCTGCAATTGGAATGCGTAATCAACACAGGCTTCTTCGAAACCTCAAACGCATCCAACGTCGTGCGGTCCCCGCAATGCGACACATCCACCGCCATCCCGGCCTCGTTCATCCGCTCCACAATCCCCACTCCGAAGTTGCTCAATCCCTCGTCGCGCCGCTCCGTCGATCCATTCCCAATGCGGTTGCGCGAATTGTAGGTGAGCTGCGAAATCCTCTGCCCCAGGTTGTAGAACATCTGCACATCCGCCGCCGTCCGAAAGTGCTCCGAATTCTGAATCCCCAGCAGGATCCCGATCCGCCCGGTCTTCTTGGCATCACGAATCGCAGCCACAGAATCGATGCGCTGAAAATCCCGCCCATGCTGCGCGATGAATCCGTTATAAAACGCCAGCCATCGCAGCACCTGTTGATACGCATCCGCCTGATCCGTGCCCACCCCAGTCGCGATATGCATCACCGTGAGTCCCGAAGAACGATACCGCTCCAGATCAGCAGCCGTGAAACTCGCCGGGTTATCCATCCACTGGTAGAACTTCACCGTGTTCAAATGAAACGGCGCCAGCATGTCCAGCACCGCCGATTCCCGCACCAGCGTAATCGCCTTCGAAGAGTATTCCTTCGGTGACTGTGCGAACAGCCGGTGCCTTCCCCGCACAAAGAAAGGCGCGGCCGCCAACATGCTTCTCCGCGAGACAACGGACATGGGAGGAGTATACCCCGGCTGGTATCCTGAAGAAATATCCATGAAGTTGGGGATTGATTTTGGTACAACTCGCATCGTCGTCGCCGCTGTAGATCGCGGCAATTATCCCGTCGTGTCTTTCGACACGCCTGACGGAAGCACCGCCGAATGGTTCCCCCCACTGGTCGCCGTCTCCCCGCAGGGCCAGGCCTTCGGCTGGGAAGCCTACGCGCACAGCACCGACCCGGACTGGACCGTTGTCCGCTCCCTCAAACGTATCCTCGAAGACGCCGGTCCCAACACGCAACTGGAAATCGGAACCGCACGGTATCCTGTCCTCGATCTCGTCACCCAACTCGCCTCCGCCCTCGCCGATGCCCTCCGCCACGCCTCCAGCGCGCATCCGAAAAAAGACGAGCCCTTCGAAATCATGCTCGGCGTGCCCGCCAACGCCAATAGCAACCAGCGTTTCCTCACTGCCGAAGCTTTCCGCCGCGCCGGCTTCTCCATCCTCGGCATCGCCAATGAACCCTCCGCCGCCAGCGTTGAATTCGCCCATCGCAACAAAGCCGATCTCGACGACAAGCAACTCCTGCTGGTCTACGACCTCGGTGGCGGCACCTTCGACGCCTCGCTCGTGCAATACGACGAACGCACTCACCGCGTGCTCGCCAGTGAAGGCATCACCACGCTCGGTGGTGACGACTTCGATCAAACCCTCGCCGAACTCGCTCTTTCCGCCGCAGGCGTCACCTTCGATTCCCTCACTCCCGCCGAAACCTTCCGCCTCCTCGAACAATGCCGTATCCAAAAGGAAGCGCTTCACCCCAACACAAAGAAGATCGTCATCGATCTGGAAGAGGTCAACGACAAGCTCGCTCCCGTCACCATTCTCGCCAGCGAGTTCTACGAACACGCTACACCTTACGTCGAAGAAACACGCCGCGCAGTGCATGATCTGCTCGAACGCCACGGCAACCCCGATGTCGAATGGCTCTACATCACCGGCGGAGGCAGTGAACTCCCGCTCGTTTCGCGCCTGCTCAAAGAAGACTTCGGCCGCCGTGTGAAACGCTCTGCCTATACGCGCTCCGCCACCGCCATCGGGCTTGCTATCCAGGCCGACGCCACGTCCGGCTATACCTTGCAGGAACGCTTCACCCGTTTTTTCGGTGTCTGGCGCGAAGCCGACTCCGGCACACGCATCATCTTCGATCCCCTTTTCCCCAAAGGCACTCCTTTGCCCGCAACAACAGAAGACGCACTCAGCATCACCCGCCAATACACGCCCGCGCACAACATCGGACATTTCCGCTACCTCGAATGCAGCCATCTCGCCGCCGATGGCCAGCCCGCCGGCGACATCACGCTTTGGGACGAAATCCTCTTCCCCTTCGATCCCGCCCTCGCACAGGAAGCTGATCTCGCTACCCAGATCGTGGCCACGCACCCCGAATCCGCCTCGCAACAGATCGAAGAGGAATACCGCTGCGATTCCAGCGGCGCCGTCTCCGTCCTCATTCACAACCGCACCGCCGGTTACGATCGAACCTATCCCCTGGGCCGCTGGTCCGTGGCCACGAAGCCCGTCCGCCCCACACGAAAGCCGAGAAAACGATCCACATGAAGGAACTGTTGAAGCCCTCGCTCAACTGGCTGCTGATCTTCGTGCCGGTGAGCGCCTACCTCCACTACGCGCGCGAAGATGCGCATACTGCGGTTTTTGTCACCGCATGCCTCGCCATCGTCCCCCTTGCCGGATGGCTCGGCCACGCCACCGAGCATCTCGCCGCCCGCACCAGCGAAGCCGTCGGCGGCTTGCTCAATGCCACCTTCGGCAACGCCGCCGAACTCATCATCGCCCTCATCGCCATGCAGAAGGGCCTCTACGATGTAGTCAAAGCCTCGCTCACCGGCTCCATCATCGGCAACGTACTCCTCGTCCTGGGCGCAGCCTGCTTCGCCGGCGGCCTCAAACACAAACTCCTCCGCTTCAATGCCTCCGGTGCTCGCACCCAGGCCAGCATGATGACCCTTGCTGCCATCGCCATGATCATGCCCGCCGCATTCCACTACCTCGGTGGAGCCGTCGACAAAGAAGACGACCTCAGCCTCGAAATCGCCGTCGTCCTCATGCTCACCTACGCCGCAAGCCTGCTTTTCTCCTTGCACACGCACAAGAGCCTTTTCCAAAGTCCCGCCGAAGTGGAAGAAGCCGAATCGCATGAACACTGGAGCACCGGGAAATCGGTTGGTATCCTCGTCCTCTCCACAGTTTTTGTTGCTTGGATGAGTGAACTCCTCGTCGGCTCCGTCGAGCATGCCGCGCACCAGTTCGGAATGACCAGCATCTTCGTCGGTGTCATCGTCGTCGCCGTCGTCGGCAACGCCGCCGAGCATTCCACCGCCATCCTCATGGCCATGAAGAACCGCATGGATCTCAGCCTCGGCATCGCCATGGGCAGCAGCATGCAAATCGCACTCTTCGTTGCGCCCTTGCTCGTCCTCGTCAGCTATTGGATCGGCCCCAGGCCGATGGACTTGCTGTTCACTCCCGCCGAAATTGTCGCCGTCGTTCTCGCTGTCGCCATCACCGCTCAAATCAGCGGCGATGGGGAATCGCACTGGCTGGAAGGGATACAATTGCTGGCGGTATATGTCATTCTCGGTATCGTGTTCTACTTCCTCCCCGAAGCGGCGGCGGCGAAGCACTGATCCAATTCGATAAAGAGAGGTTTTTATGCTATCTGAGCTTTCTGGAAAGACCGCGCTCGTAACCGGCGCCTCGCGCGGCATCGGAGGCGCTACCGCCATCACCCTCGCCAAAAACGGATGCGCCCGCGTCGTCATCCATTACCACTCCTTCTCCGAAGGCGCGCAGGCCACCATGGACGCCATTCGTGCCGCTGGAGTCGAAACCGCATCCATCCAGGCCAATCTCGGCGCTCGCGACGGCATCCAGTCCTTCCGCGACCAGATGAATCAGGTCGCGCCCGACGTCGACATCCTGATCAACAACGCCGGCTCTCTGGTCAAACGTGCAGGCCTCACCGAGTTCAGCGAAGAGCTCTTCGACGAAGTGATGGATCTTAACTTCCGCTCCGCCTGGTTCCTCTCGCAGGAAGCCGCGCCCTCCATGATTCGCAAAGGCTCCGGCATCATCGTCAATCTCAGTTCCATCGCCGCCCGCAACGGCGGCGGTCCCGGCGCTGCCATCTATGCTGCCTCCAAAGCCGCCGTCGCCTGCATCACCAAAGGCATGGCCAAGGAGCTGGCGCCGAAAGGCATCCGCGTCAACGCCGTCAGCCCCGGCACCGTGGATAACCACTTCCACGAAGTCTTCAGCACCAGCCAGATGCTCGATGCCGTGGTGAAGCAGACGCCCGCCGGAAAGCTCGGCGACGATCAGGAAGTGGCCGACGTCATCCTCTTCCTCTGCTCCGATGCCGCGCGATACATCTACGGCCAAACCATCGAGATCAACGGCGGCATGTTCATGGTCTAAACCGGAGCCGTGCGCTTCCGCCGGTACCGGTAATAACTGCATCGCGCAATACCCATCAGTTCGCACATCGCTTCCACGCTCAACCCGCGCTTCTCCGCAAGCGTCGTTTCGATCGCCCGGAACACTGCATCACGCCACGCAGCATAATTGGCGCTCTGCAGCCCTCGCGCCACCAACAGCAGAAAGTCGATCATCAGCCGCTGGCGCGCCGTAGTCCGCTCCATCTGCCTCCCCATCTGCTTTGTCTCCGCGCCCTTCCTCGGCCTTCCGCGAGGCCGCAAATTCGCCTCGCCCCCTTCGTTCACCTGGCGCAGCCATTGGTACAGCAGCTTGCGATGAATGCCCAACTCCTCTGCCAATCGCGGTACGCTCTCCCCTTCCAGGATTCTTCGCACCACCTCCATCCGGAACTCTCTCGTGTAAACCCGCGCTTCTCTCACACTCTTCTTCAGCGCAATCCATCATCGAAATTAGCGAACCTCCTTAGACCCTCCCAAGGCCGCTGTACCGTATCCCAAAAAAAATTAATCCTAGACCACGCCACCCCTGCCGTCCGAGTTACCCGTTCTCCCGTCTCGCCTCCGTGACCCGCCTGGATACACCCCGGCCCGCCGGAACTTACCATAATGCATGCGGAAACGAAAGAAATAACAGTTAAATCTGATTCAACGGCCTATCGTTCCCCGCGACACGAAGCATGGCTGGATACCCTCCAAAGGCCCGCCAAACAAGCCATTGACAGTACTTCCGTACCTCCTTACCATGAGGAAGCTCGTTCTTTGGATATGCGTTTTTTACGGAGGATTTTCTATCATGGCTCGATCATTACCAGCCGCTTTTCTATTTCTATCCCTCTTCTCCCTACATGCCCAGACCACCGCCATCTTCCAGAACGGAACCGGCGGCTACCTCGGCGCAAAGGACTTCTCCATCAACACCCAGTACGCCCAATACAACGGTGGCAACGGTGTCCAATGGAAGGGCACTCCTCAACTCGCTTGCTACACCACCACCGGATCTGACCCCTACACGGTCCGCTATCTCCTCAAGTTTGAAAATCTCAACATCTCCGCGGGCTCCACGGTGTCCTCCGCGTCGCTCACGCTCGCCTTCGAATCCTGGAACTCTGGCAGCGGCAGCATCACCGGCTCCTACCTCAAAAATGCTTGGAATCCCGCCTCCAGCCGCATGGGTTGGATCAACCGCAACGACACCGCGCAATGGGCCGCCCCCGGAGCCTCCTCTCCCGGCATCGATACAGTCGCAGGCAAATCGTTCGCTGTGCCCGCCCTTCGCCCGATTGGAGTGCAATCCGTAACAATTCCGCTTGACCCGGCCGCCGTCCAAAGCTGGATCGACAATCCCGCCAACAACCAGGGCATCATGCTCGTGAACAACAACCCTGGCCAGATCATTCGCATCGTCAGCACAACCGGCGTGCAAGCCAGCAGGCCCAAACTCACCATCTCACTTGGCGCCGGCACACCGGCAGTCTCCGTCAACGTCTCCCCAACCACAGCCACACTGCAGCCCGGCGCAACACAACAATTCACCGCCACCGTCACCGGCTCCACCAACACCGCCGTCACCTGGACCGCCACCGGCGGCGCCATCAACAGCACAGGCCTCTACACCGCCGGCACAACCGCCGGAACATTCACCGTCAAAGCAACCTCCGCTGCCGACACCACCAAATCCGCCACCGCCCAAGTCACCATTGCCACCACGCCCACAGTCTCCATCTCCATCGCACCCACAACCACCACATTGCAACCCAGCCAAACACAGCAGTTCACCGCCACCGTCACCGGCTCCACTAACACTGCGGTCGCCTGGACCGCCACCGGCGGCGCCATCACCTCCACAGGCGTCTATACAGCCGGCGCTACCACAGGCAGCTACGCCGTCACAGCAACCGCCGTCACCGACACCACAAAAAAAGCCACTGCCACCGTCAACATTCAATCCCCATCCACTCCTCCGTCCTCCATCCCGCGCCAAAGCGACGGAGCCTACGTCGTCGTGCAGACTCCCGTCTCCGGCATGCGCTTCACTGCGCCCGCCACCGTCCGCATCTTCGCCGATCCTTACGATCCCGAAGCCTCCGACCCCGACGCACTCACCGTCACCTTCCTCCTCAACGGTCAGTCCGCGGGCACATTCACCGGCAGCGGCACGCAGAACGGATACTATGCGTTCACTGCCACGAACCTCGCGGCCGGTACGTACATCATCACCGCCCGCATCACCTCACCCAGCAAAGGTATCGTCAACAGCGCCCCTGTCACCATCTACGTCGACAACCCGCGTGTCACCACCGGGCCGACCTACAACCTCTCCTCCGATGTCGTCCTCTCCGGCTCGCAAGTGCTCTCCTATGCAGGAACACCTGCAAACCACTGCACCATCCAGGGCAACGGCTATCAGATCCGCAGCGCCACCGGCTTCACTGGATCCCTCAACATCACCAACTGCGATATCCGCAATCTCGGCACCGCCTCCATCCCCGCAATCAGCGTCACTGCCGCGGGCAGCGGCTCTGTCCAAATCACTAACAACACCTTCGACTCCTACGGCCGCATCAACCTCGCTGCGAACGACCAATCGCAAATCACCATCCGCGCTAACGAATTCCGTGCCAACACCCTTGTCGCCGTCGGCTCGCAACCCGCCAACACGTCCACCCAAACCATCCCCGTAATCTCTATCACCGGCACTTCCACCGCCCAGCACTATTTCCAGGGCAACAACATCGGCCTCTCCACCGTCGTCTTTGATCGCACCCGCAACTGGTTAATCGGAGGCAGCACCGACGCCGACAGCAACATCCTCATGGGCGTCCGCTGCGGCTTCAACATCACCAGCTCATCGAACATGGTCCTGCGCGGCAACTACAGCCAGCACAACTATCCGCACCGCTTCTCTCAAGGGCAGAACTTCGAACTCATCGGCGACGGCTTCCTTGTCGAGCACAACGTCATCCGCAATTCCTCCTGGGCCGTGCGCGGCCTCGGCGGCGAGTTCCGTTACAACCTCGTCGATCAAGGCGGCAACTCGCACGCCGCCCTGCAGGCGCCGCTCAGCAACGCCAACATCCACCACAACGTCTTCCTCTACTCCGTCAGCCAGACGCTCTACGCCCCCGATTCCGTGCTCAGCCTTCTCTACAACGTCGACAACATCACCTTCCGCAACAATGTCCTCGATGGCGGCGGCGCCTACATGGCATTCTACGGCAGCCCCATCGCCGTTACCTCCGGCTCCTTCATCGGCAGCCTCCGCAACAACGTCATCTTCAATTTCGCCAGCCTCGCTGGTGGTCCCGCGCTTGCCGGCCCGCTCGGCGAATCCACCAATCCCCCACCGGCCCGCCTGCGCTACTCCGATTACAACGCCTTCTACAACCCGCTAGCCCCTAATCGCACCAACTACGGGCTCTCCGTCGTAGGCAAATCGCCCGGCAGCAATGGCTACGGCCTCCACGATCTCGGCGGATTCAACGCCCAGACCGATCCCCGCTTCGCCCAGCCCACTGCCATCCCGTTCGCCTTCTCGCCAGACCAGATTTGGACCAGAACAAAAAAGGTCTCCGATGTTTTATCCTCCTACCGTGCCCGCTACACTCCTGCGGCAGGCAGCCCTTTGATCGGCGCCGGTGACCCGCAGGACGGCGCGTCCATCAACATCGGCGCAGTGGGCAACGGTGAACCCGCCGATCAATTCGGCCGCTTCCTCAACACCACGCCGCCACCGGCCTCGCCAGTCATCACTAGCTTCACCGCCAACCCCGCCACCATCCAGGCAGGCCAATCCGCAACACTCAACTGGTCCGTCACCGGCGCAACGTCGCTCAGCATCGCTCCCGCGCCAGGAGCCGTGAACGGCACTTCCGTCAGCGTCACGCCCGCATCCACCACCACCTACACACTCACCGCAACCAACACCGCCGGCTCCGTCACCGCATCCACCACCATCACGGTGAACACCACCACACCATCCGTCAGCGTCACCATCGCGCCAAGCACTATCAGCATACTCACCGGTGGCACGCAACAGTTCACGGCCACGGTATCGAACGCATCGAACACCGCCGTCACCTGGTCCGCAACCGGTGGCTCCATCACATCTACCGGCCTCTATACGGCAGCCGCTACGCCCGGCGCATTCACCGTCAAAGCCACCAGCGTGCAGGACACCACCAAGTCCGCCACCGCAGCGGTCACCATCAACGCCGTCACCACTACCGGCCGCCCACGCATCATTCTCGACACGCCCACGCTCTCCACACTGCGCACACGCGCGCAGCAAAACACCGCCGAATGGCAAGCTCTCCGCAGTGTCTGCAGCTCCTACATCGGCGCAGGCCAGATCTACTTCCCCGGCGAAAATGGCTATCCCAACAAGCCGAGCGTCGGCGAAGGTTATCAGGGCAGCGGCTACATCGATGCGCTCATGCCCCTCGGCCTCTGCTATCAAACCACGTTGCTCTCCGATCCCACCACCGCCGCGCAATACGGAGCGAAAGGCGTCGCCATCCTCATGGCCATGTCCGACCCCGCGCACGAAATCGTCAACGGGCAACCCGTCTACAACCGCGACTATGGCTACGGCATTCGCAACTTCGGTGTCGCTATGGGCATCGGTTATGACTGGTTCTACCCCCTGCTTTCCTCCACCCAGAAAACACAACTGCAGTCCGCGCTCGGCAAATGGTTCCAGGCCTTCGAAAACGATTCCTTCGAATACGATCATCCTCAGGGCAACTACTTCGCCGGTTACTATGCGGCAAAGTGCATGGCCGCACTCGCCGTGCAGGGCGACAATCCCATCGGCGATAGCTGGTGGAACGACTGGTACAACAACCAACACCTGCAGCGCGTCGCGCCCTACTACACCGCCAACATGACCGGAGGCGGTTGGACAGAAGGCTTCACTCAATACGGCATTCTCGGCTCGCGCAATCAAGCCCTGCCCGCACTCGCCGTTAAAACAGCCAAAGGCATCGACATCATCCACGCCACGCAGCCTTACTCCTTCCCTCTCGATCAGGCCCTCTACCTCATGCACTTCACCTGGCCAACGAAAGACATGATGGATGATCGCGGCGAACTCTATAACACCGGCGACACGCGCATCTGGCCCGGTACTACCAACGCAGGCATCTATCGCTTCTTCTCCGGCTACCTCACGCTCTGGAACGATCCCAACGCACCGATGATGCATCGCTATGCCCGCGACGTCAAAACCGCGCTCAACGCCCTGAACGCCGGCTCCACCGAAGCATGGCTCGACTTCCTCTTCTGGGACAGCACTGCTGCGGAAACGAGCGACTATTCCTCGCTCCCGCTCTCTTACCTCGCGCCCGGAGTCGGAGCTGTCGCCGCCCGTTCCGATTGGAACCCCACCGCCACCTACTTCACTTTCTTCTCGGCGCCCTACATCAACTTCCCCTCCGCGGGCCATGAGCCCTTCGACAAAGGCTCCATCGCCATCCAGCGCAATCGCAACCCGCTCGTCGTCAATCCCGCCGCCTGGCTCACTCACGAACCCAACGGCAGCGCAGGTTGGACCGCCGGCTTCGACGATCGCTTCGGCAACTGGAGCGCCGATCACAAACTCGGCAATCGCATTCTCAATAACACCTTCCAGGTCCGCCACACCGATGCATCCGGCAACATCCTCAGCAACTACGGCCAGTGGGCCATGCAACGCGATGACGGCGCGCGCACCAAAATCGCCCGCTTCGAAGATGGAGGCAACTACGTGCTCTCCGTCGGCCAGTACCTCGAAGACATGTATCGCCCGTTGTCCAGCATCTGCACCGGCCGCCCGCCCGTCTCCTCGTGGTCGCGACAGATCGTCTATCTGCGTCCCTCGCAGTTCGTGGTCTTCGATCGCACCAGCGTCTGCGACGCATCGCTCGACCAACACCTCGCCTTCCATTTCCCGGCCAATCTCGTGGAAGCCGCTTCACCCGGCAACGGCGCGCGCCGCTTCGATGTCAATCCTGGAACCTTCGCCGGTTCCATCACCACCATCCTCCCGGCCAACGCCGCCATCACCACTACCAGCCAGATCTCATCGAACACCGCGATCTGGAACAAGCTCTGGCGCGCCGAAATCCGCCCCACCGGCGCACCTAACGCAAATCGCACATGGCTCACCGTCTTCGATCTCGCCGCCACACCAGGACAGATCGCATCGGCCACCGCCGTCAACATCACCGCCGGCGCAGCCACAGGAGCACTCCTGCAATCCGCCGCGGGCAACTCCGTCGTCATCGCCGGTGCCGCGCCGCTCAGCTACACCACGCCGGCCGCGCAGACCCAACACATCATCACCGATCTCACACCATCAGCCACCTACTCCGTTAACATCACCGTCGCCGGCGCAACGCACAACATCGCCATCACACCAGGAGGCTCACTCACAGCTACCGCCAACGGCGTCCTGAAATTCAATGTAACCAGTGGCGCGGGCCTCCAGGCCGGCGCATCACTTCCCTAAAAAACCCGCCAGGAGCCGGTTCACCGCATCAGGTTGTTCCTGTTGCACCCAGTGGCCGGCTCCTTCCACCAAATGCAATCCCTCAAACTTCGTACACGCCGTTTTCTGCATCGCCTCCAACGCCCCCGGCCGCTGATGAATCCCCCAATCGCTCGCGCCCGCAATGAACATCGCTGGGATATCAATCGTCCGCCCCGCAAACGCCCGCATCTCCGTATTCAACTCCGGTATCCATCGCACCCGATACCGGTTCAATCCCCCTTGAAATCCCGTGCGCCCATATTCCTCCGCATACACCCGCAGTTCATCCTCGCGTAACCACTTGCACCGCGCGATCTCCGCTGTGGAAGGCATCTCCGCCGCCACCGTTTCCGCCATCCCTTTATCCCGATCCATCACGTAATACCGTGGCAGTTTCGCCAACTCCGCCGCGCTCCACGCACGCAACGCAAACGGCCGATTCTGTTTCCAATCCGCGCTCTTCATGTGATAGTACGCCCGTAGAAACGCATGCAGCCCCTGCTTCGCGTGCCACATGTTCTCATTCGCCTCACGCGTCGAAAAATACTTCTGGTAATGCTTCCGCGGCGGCTGCAAAGCACTCAGTTCCTCATACACCCGATCTCCGCCACTCGCTCCGCCATACGGAGCACTCATCAACACCACACGCGTAAAAACCTCCGGATGCATCACTGCGCACGCCGCCGCCAGCGGCGATCCGAAATCATGCCCCACCACCGCAGCCTTCTCATACCCCAGCGTCCGCACCAGCGACACCACATCCTTCACTTCGTTGAAGGTACGAAAGGGCCGCAGATCATCGTCGAAACCAACCCCAGCCCCGGTCGATCTGCCATACCCTCGCAAATCCGGAGCAATCGCATGAAACCCCGCGCCAGCCAGCGCCGGCAGCACCTTCCGCCAACTGAACGCCAACTCCGGAAACCCATGCAGCAGCATCACCGCCGGACGCCGCGCTCCGTCCGAGAACCCCGCCTCCAGCACATGCAGCGTGGTCCCATTCACATCGCCCACCAGCCGCGATCGTATCCCTTGCTTCTCGAACGCAGGCACAGCCAGCACCTGCAACAAACGCCGCCGCGAAATCATCGCGCACCTCAGCACGCAGATACGTGCGACCGCAGGAACCGCGCCCCACGCGGAATCGCCGCCAGTTCATCTTCCTTGCCTTCGTACACCAGGCTCACAAACCCGTTGTAGTGCACGCCGCGCAGAATATTGAACACACGGTTATAGTCGATGAATTGTTCCTTGCCCGCAGCATCCAACTGGTACAGCTTCGCCCGCACGAACTGCGTAATCGGCGCCACCTGCTCAATGCTGTGATAGTAGTCGTTGTACGTGTGCCCCTCGCGCTTCGGACCGTTCGGCCCGCCGCGCCCCGTGAAATGGCCCGTATCCAGCAGCAAGCTGAAATTCGGATGATTCACCGTCTTGTGATACCGCAGCATGTCATCGCCCGTTGACGTCAGCCCGCTGTGATTCTGCAGCGCCACCAGCATCCCTACATCCGCGCCGATCACCGCCACCTGACGCAACGCATCGGCGCTGTACTGGAATGCCTCCTCCGTGCGCTCCGGCGATGGCGCGGAGCCCACAAACACGCGGCAGATCGGAGCTCCCAGAAACATCCCCACTTCCATCGCCTGCTTCGCCTTCGCGATCTCGCCCGGTATCGCTTCCTTGTTCCTTCCGAACTCCGTCGTCACACAAATACTCGAAATGCTCAGCCCGCTATCCAGCGCCAGCCGCCGCACCCGCTTCAACATGTCCTTGTTTGCATCGCCCAGATCCCGCATGTGCGGATCGATGCCGTCGAAGTTCAGCGCGCGGCACTGCCGGATATACGAAAAGATATCCATCTTGCCGGCCTTGAACTGATTCTGGAAGCTCAGGGAGAGACAACTGAGTCGCATCATATGAGAGACATTGTATGCGACAACGTCACTCTGCGTCGGCCATCCTCCCGCTCAATGCGAATCTCCACATCGGGCTTTGGCAGCCAACGCGCGAACTTCTCCGGCCATTCCAGCAACACCACCGCATCCCGATCGAAGATCTCATCCAATCCAAGTGTCATCAATTGCCGCGGCTCATCCAGCCGGTACAAATCGATGTGATACAGCCGTGTTGGCTCGCCATATTCATGAATCAGCGTAAACGTCGGACTCGATACTTCTTCCGGCGTCGCCACCCCCATCCCGGCCGCAATCCCCTTTGACAACGTCGTCTTCCCCGCGCCCAGATTGCCCGTGAGAAACACTACACACCGTGAAGGCAGCCGTCCCGCGATCTGCTCGCCCAGCGCGATCATCGCCTCTTCCGAATCCGGATAATACGTCTCCATCAGGAAAGCTCGGCCATCGCCTGCGGCAGATAGCGAAGCAGATCCGTCGCAATCACCGCCTTCTCTCCCATTGCCGCCGCCGCAATCTCTCCCGCCCGCCCGTGCAGCCACACTGCCGCGCCGATCGCATAATCGGCCTCATCCTGAAATTGCCCCATGAATCCCGCAATCAAACCCGTGAGAATATCACCCGACCCGGCCGTCGCCATCGCCGGCGTCCCCGTCGGATTGATCCAAACCCGCCCGTCCGGAAACGCCACAATCGTCCGCTGTCCCTTCAGGACAATCGTCACTTCACGGTCGATCGCCGCCGTGCGCGCATAACCAATCCGGTCCGCCTGCACCTCCGCCGTCGTCGCATTGCAGAAACGCGCCATCTCGCCCGGATGCGGCGTCAGGATCCGCGGCCCGTCCGGACGCACCCGCGTCCCCGCAATCGCCGTGATCGCATCCGCATCCATTACCGCCGGTAGATCCAGATGCGAAAAAACATTTTGTGCAAATGCTGTTGTATCCGCCGCCAGCCCCAACCCCGGCCCGATAGCCGCAATCGTCTTGCGCGCCGCCAGCGATTCCACCACCGGATAGGCCCGCGCCGCGATAGAGCCAATCTCATTCTCCACCAGCGGCTCTGTCATCAACTCCGGAGCGAACGCAGCGATACTCGCCACCGCCGAATGCGCGGACGCAACCGTAACCAGCCCTGCGCCAGATCGCAGCGCCGCCAGTCCCGTCATTGCCGCTGCGCCCGTCTTTCCTCGCGATCCCCCCACCACCAGCACATGCCCGAAGTCCCCCTTGTGCGCCCCACGCGCGCGCGGACGGAACAATGGCCCAAACCACGATCGTTCCATCAGCGACGTAAAAATCGCCGGATCGTTCTCATACAACTCCGCCGGGCTTCCGATCGCCGCCACCACCAGCTCCCCGCACCTGTCGCAATTCGGCGGCAGAACATGGCACATCTTCGGAGCCGTGAACGTCACCGTCCCATCCGCCCGCGCCACTTCCCCCGCATTGTTCGCCGCGTCGCTGAACATCCCCGACGGTAGATCCACTGCCACAACCCGCGCATCGGGAAACTCGTGATTGATCGCGTGGATCAATTCCCCCGCGCGGCCCTCCGCCGGCCCGCGCAATCCCGTCCCCAGCACCGCATCCACCACAAGCGTCGCGCGCGCCATCGCCACGCTGATATCCCGCTGCACTTCCAGCCCGCACGCCCGCAGCATGCGCAAATTCTCAGCCGCATCGCCCTGCAACTCGCTGGGATCCGCGCCCAGCACAACATCCAACGCCCGCGGTGCAAAGCGCGAATGCAACTGCCGTGCAATCGCCAGCCCGTCTCCGCCGTTGTTCCCCTTACCGCACAGCACCACAATCCGCTGATCCCCCAGCGGAGCAAATCGCGACGCCATGTACTCCACCACGCGATGCGCCGCGTTCTCCATCAAAATGATGCCGCTGATTCCTCGCCCGATGGTCATCCCATCCACTGATCGCATCTGCGCCGCAGTCAATACTTTCATGCGCCCGCTCCAATCAACATCGCTTCCAACCGCCGCAGCGCGTGCGGCTCTCCCATCACGATCAGATGATCGCCGGAGTGTATCACCGCATCCGCCGTCGGATTGAACTCCATCGCCCCGTTCACTCGCCGGATGCCCAACACAATCACCCCGATCTCCCGCCGCAGTTGCAGTTCCTGCAGCGACTTCTCAGACATCTCGCATCCATGATCCACCCGCACCTGCTCCATCGACGCGCCCAGCCCCACACTCTTCGTGAAGATGTCCATAAACTCCTGCACGTGTGGCTTCAGAATCGACGACGCCAGCCTGTGTCCCGTAAGGTAGTACGGCGCGAACACCATGTCCGCTCCCGCCCGCCGCAGTTTTGCTTCCGATTCCTCTTCATTGGCCCGCGCCGAAATCGTCAGCTTCGGATTCAGCGTCTTCGCCGACAATATCAGAAACATATTGTCGGCATCGGAAGCCAGCGCCGAAACCAACCCCTTCGCTCGCTGTATATGCAGCTCCCGCAGCGTCTCATCGCGCGTTGCGTCCGACAACACAGCCAGCATGCCAGCCCTCATCGCCCGCTCCACGCGATGCTCGTCATTGTCCACTACGACAAAGGGCACGCCGGCCCGCTGCATCTCCTGCGCCGCGCCCCGGCCCACGCGCCCGAACCCGCAGATAATGTAATGGTCCTTCAACTGTTCGATCATACGCTTCGACTTTCTGCGCCCCAATAATTCGCCGAATTCCCTCTCCAACACCACCTGCGCGATCACCGTCACCGTCTGCAGCATGATTCCCACGCCGAAGAAAATGAGGAAGCTGTTGAACACCCGGCCCCGTAACGACAGCGGGTGAATTTCGCCGTAACCCACCGTCGTCATCGTCGTCAGCGTCATGTAGAACGCATCAAACCACGGATAGTTCTCAAGAAAGTGAAACCCCAGCGTCCCGGCCGTGAACACCGCCGTAATCGAGATCGCAATCAGCCGCAGTCGGTGCAACATGGCTCGATCAAGTGCGAATCGCCAGCAACAGCGTCATATCGTCCTGCAATTCTCCCGAGCCCGTCCACTCCTTCACCTGCTCCACAATCGAAGCAAGAATCTCGCTCGACGTGCTCCCCGTTCTTCGCCGCAGCAGTTCGCAAAGTCGCTCTTCGCCAAACTGCTCGCCATAGGCATTTTCTGCTTCCGTGATGCCATCAGTGTAGAACAGCAGCAGGTCCCCCGTTTCCAGCCGCACCCGGCTTTCTTCATAGCGCGAAAACGGAAACGCGCCCACCACTGTCCCGTTCACTTCCAGAAACTGCGTCTCGCCGTTGCGCATCAGGATCGGTGGCAAATGCCCCGCATTCGTGTACGTTAATGTGTGCGTCGCATCGTCATACACCCCAAAACAAAACGTCGCGTATTTCTCCGGTGTCGTGTTCGCGTGCAGATGCTTGTTCAAATCCCCTACCAGCTTCGACGTCGCAATCTCCACATCCGCGCCCTTGCGCGCATCCAGGCAATGCCGCACCTGCGTCCGCAACGCCGACTGCACCGTCGCCATCAGCAGCGCCGCGCTGATTCCTTTCCCCGCCACATCCCCAATCGCAATCGTCACCAGGTCTTCGTTCAGCCGCTGGTAATCATAGTAATCGCCCGAAACCATTCGCGCCGGATTGCAGAATGCATTCAGATGCAGCGTCTTCATCAACGGCACCGTGCGCGGATACAACTGGTTCTGCACTTCGCGCGCGATCTCCAGTTCCGCCTGCAATCGTTCGCTCTCTTTCGCCACCACCAGCAGCCGCTCAATGTTCGCTGTCATGTCATTGAACGACTTGCCCAACTCCGCCAGTTGATCCTGCCCCTTGATTTTGATCCGGTGCGAAAACACGCCCTCCTGAATCCGCTCCGTCCCTTCATACAAATCGTGCACCGTGCCCGTAATCGTTCGTGAGATCGAAACACCAATGATCAGCGACGTGGCCTCCGCGATAAAGATCGCGATCACCAGCGCCAGCAGCAGCGCCGGAATCACATCGTTATAGGTGTCCACTTTCTGCGCGAACAGCGTTCGTAACACCGCCGATGGCCGAGTCCGGATGCTCAGCAGCTCAAACTCCACCCGCCCCGGTGAATCCCACAAATAAGCGGGCACCGCCGTCGGCCATCGCACTTCGATATCCAACCTGCGCTCCTTTGGTGGAACGCGGTTCCGCGGCGCGCCAATCTCCTCCTGCTCCCCCACAGAGCGCCGTAGCCGCATCCGCCCGCGATTGCGCGTCAAATCCTCATCCACTCGCAGAAACGTGATTTCTCCGATGTTCGGCGCCAACCCCGCCAAAAAGCGATCCGTCATCGGCGCCAGCATCGTCACCCGAGCCTCCGGCCTCACGATATGCGCCCACGCAAACAATTGCCCGTCCTTGAACGCCAACCCGCCCGCGTCGCCCCATTCCTTCGATGGCGCCTGTATCGCCGCGTCCTGCGGAATCCGATGCTCCCCACCAGCCTCGATCAACACTTCCAACCCCGGCACTCGCGAGGCCAGAACGGGGAACATATGCTCCGCCGCCGCCACACGCCGCGATGCCTCTTCTTCGGCGATATGCTGCGCCGAGCTCACCAGCAGCGCCGTGTGCCGCTCCAGTTCGCTCTGCACCATGAAGATCGCCGTCTGCCCCACTAGCCCGTACAGCAGCACCATACTCAGCGATGCCAGCAGCGCAATCGGCACCAGCGCGATGAATCCGTACGCCACCAGCAGCCGGTTTCGCACCCGCCACAGAATCATTCGTAGAAAGCGCCGCACCACTCGCAACCCCAGCCATGCCCCCACGACGAAAGCCAGCACCTGCGCCACTGCCGACCCCAACCCCAACGGCACAAACACGCACACCACCGCCAATAGGAAAACCGCCGCCAGGATCTTATCCAGCCGGTTGAGTTCCTTCCACACGGTCTGCCACGTCACTTCATTGGGGACAGAGGCCGGCACAGAGAATAGTCGCTCCCGATTTAGACGCGCGATTTCGCGATCGCGGGAATCATGTGCTCGAAGGCAGGCAACGGCTCCTTCGGCTTCAAATAGTATTCGGTGAGTCCATCCACCAGCAGCTTCACCGCTTCATCCGGGTCATCGGCAAATTGAAAAAGCTGCAGGTCTTCTTCGCTGATCATTCCGTACTTCACCAGCGCTTCGAAGTTCAGCACTTCCTTCCAGAACTGCGATCCATACAGCACAATGACAATCTTCTTTTCCAGCTTCCTCGTTTGCGCCAGCGTCAGCAACTCGCTCAATTCGTCCAGCGTCCCGAATCCGCCCGGAAACACGATCAGCGCCTTCGCCAGATACGCGAACCAGAACTTGCGCATGAAGAAGTAGTGAAACTCGAAGCTCAGCTCCGGCGAGATGTAGGGGTTCGGCATCTGCTCAAACGGCAGTCCGATATTCAGCCCGATCGACTTGCCGTTGGCATCGTGCGCCCCGCGATTGGCGGCCTCCATAATGCCCGGGCCGCCTCCGCTCGTCACCACAAACCGCAGCGGCTTCTGCAGGCTCTCGCTCCACTCCGTGATCTTCCGCGCCACCTCGCGCGCCTCGTGATAGTAGCGCACCAGTGGATGATCCCCTTCGGCCGGAATGCGCGCCGATCCGAAAAATACCACGGTGTCGCGAATCATTTCTTTCCGGAACTTGTCCAGCGGACCAAGGTATTCCGATAAGATCCGCACCGATCGGGCGGCCGGAGATTCCAGAAATTCAGCGTCTCGATACGCGGGATGACGGCTGGGGTGACTCATGGGAGATCTCTCAATTCTCGCATTGTGGCGGCGGAAACGTGGGAATACCGTCCTAACGCGTCCAGGTCAACCGTGAACCCAAGCCCCGGCGTCCTTGGAATCGGCAGCATCCCCTCTTCATCCAAACTCCATCCACCCGCTGCAATCTCGTCAATAAACGGAGACCCCGTCAAATACTCCACCAGGTTCGTATCCGGAAACGCCGACGCCAGATGCAGATCCGCCGCCAGCCCAACAGCCGTATTCCAGCCGTGCGGAATGAATCGCACCCCGTGGTCCCAAGCCATCTGCGCGATCCGCCGCTCTTCGCTGATCCCACCCACCTTCGTCACATCCGGCTGCACAATGTCGAATGCCCCGCGCTCAATCCAAGGTTGGAACGCCTGCCGCCGCGTCAGTACTTCGCCGCCCGCGATGTTCACCTTCGACGCGCGCCGCAGCGCAACGAAATCCTCCAGCGCATCCGGCCGCAACGCTTCTTCAAACCAGTGCACCTCATACTCCGCCAGCATCTCCGATGTGCGCACGGCCCACTGCAACCCATTCGACCAGTACGCATCGCTCCCGCCCGCGTCCACCATCAACATCGACTCCGCGCCCACTGCTTCCCTCGCTGCCCGCACAATCGCTTCGTCTGTCTTCTTATCACGCCGCCCAAACGGACCCCATCCAATTTTGAACGCGCGGAATCCCTGCGCCTTCACCGGCAGCAGTTCATCCGCCATGCGCTCCGGCTCCCGCATCAGCAACGATGCGTACGGCCGCACGCGCTCGCGATAGCGCCCGCCAAGCAACCTCCCTACCGGTTGCCCCGTCACCTTCCCCAATATGTCCCACAGCGCAATATCAATCCCGCTGATCGTGTGCGTGATGCTCCCGCCGCGCCCCTGCCAGAACGTGTTCTGATGCAGCTTCTCGCTCACCCGCTCCGGTTCCAGCGCTTCCTCATTCATATACAGTGGGCGCAGCACCGCCAGCGATCCCTTCACCAGGTCTTCGCTGGTAAATACGCTGCCCCACCCCGTTGGCCCGCCGTCCGTCTGCACCGCAATCAGCGTATGCACGCAGTCTTCCGGCTGCAGTTCATTCGTCCAGCCGCCTTCGGGCGTTTTCCCGCGCAGACCGAAGGCCATAATGTTGCGAATCTTCATTTCCTATCGAGCGTCGCACAAACCAACGCTATCCTGGTATTCATGCGCCGCCATCGGCCCAAAATCATCGCCCAGGCCCGCTTCGAACAGCATGCCGGAGAACTCCTCCCCCTTCCCCTCGAAGCCCGCTTTCAATACATCTATCAACACAATCTCTGGGGCAACGAAGAATCCCGCTCCGGTAACGGCTCCACCATCGAAGAGACTGCCGTCATTCGCCGCGCCATCGTCGACCTTCTTTGTCAACTCCACGCGCAGTCTCTCCTCGATATCCCCTGCGGCGATTTTCACTGGCTGAGCGAAGTCGAACTCCCCGTCTTCTACACTGGCGCCGACATCGTCGAGGCTATCGTCGCAGCCAATCAGCAACGCTACGCATCCCCGCGCCGCGCCTTCCACCAATGCGATCTCACCACCCATCCGCTCCCGCCCGCCGATCTCGTCCTCTGCCGCGATTGCCTCGTCCACCTCAGCTTCGCCAACATCCGCCGCGCACTCGCCAACATCAAACGCTCCGGCTCACGTTACTTGTTGATGACCCATTTCCCCGATGTCGATGCCAACACCGATATCGCCGACGGCAATTGGCGCCCGCTCAAATTTCAGCTCCCGCCGTTCCAGCTTCCCCCGCCGCAACACATCATCGTGGAAAATTGCCCCGAAGCCGGTGGCGCTTACAGCGACAAATCGCTTGCCCTCTGGCCCATCGCTGAGTTGCCCGATTTCTAAAGCAACGCCGCGTCCAGCCTGCCGTCGGATCTTTCTTCCGCCGCCACCGCCACGCTCGCCACCACACCGTGCACTGCGTAGTTCCGCAGCAGATCCATCGATCCGTCAAACAGCGAGTCGGCCAGTTCCTGTACGGCTTTCCTCCGCATCGCTTCGCGCTCCACCGTTGCCGTGTAGAAAAAAGCCCGTCCCACCTTGCGCCGCGCTACGCCGCCCTTCTTCGCCAATCGCTCCAACAGCGTCATCACCGTCGTATACGCCAGGCGCTTGCGCGGCTCCATCTGTTGCTGCACCGCGCGCACGTTCGCCTCACCGATTTCCCAGAGCGCTTTGAGACACTCCAGCTCTAACGGTGGCGGGATTTCCTTGGGCGGCCGTGCGGTGCGCATTTCAGTCTGTTTTATCCTGCCTTAGCGCCTGTTGCAACCGTTCCGCAAATGGCGATGCCTGCGGAGCCTTCCGCGGCCCGTTCCCTTCGGCAGCTTTCACGTTCCCCGCACGCTGCGGTTCCACCTTCGGCGTCTCCTTCGCGCCCGCCGGCGGCGGATTCAGAAACTTGTCTTTTTTAAGAATCTGCCGCTCCAGCGATGCATTGAACCCGGTGAAGAACCCGTCGATCCCGCGATCCTTCTCGAGCGATGTCCGCAGCGACGCCATCTTCGAATCCAGGTTGTCGATATGATGCAGCAGCAGTGCTTCCAGAAAAGCCGGCTGCTTCGGTGACCCGAATTCCAACTGCCCGTGATGGCTTAGAATCATGTGCTCCAGCAACAGCCGCAGATTACGCGGGAACTCCGCAATCCCTCGCAGCTTCTCATCCATCATCCGCAGCCCGATGAACATGTGCCCCACCAGGTGCCCTTCCACCGAGTAGCCGAAGCTGCGGTCGTACGTCAACTCGTAGATCTTCCCGATGTCGTGCAGCAGCACACCCGTCAGCATCAAATCCAGATCCGCCTCGTAATGCGGAGCCGTCATCCGCGCCAGGTGCGCCATCGATAGCACGTGCTCCAGCAGCCCGCCCAGGTATGCGTGATGCATCGACTTCGCCGCCGGCGCTATCTTGTACAGCCGCGTAATCTCCCCATCGTCGAGAATCGCTTTGCACAGCGCGTGCAGATGCGGGTTCTTCAGCTCATCCAGCATCTGCCGCAACTCCCGGAACATTTCTTCCGGATCGCGTTTCGACGCCGGAAAGTAGTCCGACAGGTCCACGGAAGCTTCATCCACCTTCTGCAGCTTCTGAATCGTCAGTTGCAGCCGGTTGAGGTGAATCTGTGCCAGCCCTCGCACCCGCACGAAATCGTCGCGCTCAAACGTGGACATCACCTCTTCCACGTTGTCCCACATCTTCGCATCGATCTCTCCGGTGCGATCACCCAGGATCAATGACAGATAGGGCTCTCCGGTCTTCTTCTGCCGGATGTCTTTTTGCTGCACAAGAAATGTAGCCGTGATGACTTGATTCGGCTGTAACTCAGCGACGTAGGGAGACTTCATGGACGCATTGATGCCTGCTCGAATGAGAGGCTCGATTTTCCTTCGTTTGGTTTACTTTTTGACGGCCTTCGAACTCGAAACGGCTTCCTGCGCCGCCTCATTGGCATTGGTGCCCGGCATCGGAACGGCCCAGAACATGCGCTTGCGGCGCTTAATGTTCGCCACCTCTTCCTTCGTCACCGTTTCCGGTTTCAACTGCGCCGGATCCTTCCACGAAGTGTCCTTGCCCGGCGCCGACCCCGAATCGACGAACCCCGGCTTGATTTCCAGGAACGCCTGTTCCCGCAGCTTCGTCAGGTATTCGCGAATCTTCGGCTGAAAGCGCGGCCCATACAGCCGGTTCATAATTTCGCTTTCCACATCCTCCAACGCCGCCTGTCCCGCCGTGTGCTTCTCCATCACCTTCAGTATCAGGAACCCGTCCGGCCGCTGAATCGGATCCGTCACGAAATTGCGATCCTTCTCAAACACCAGGTTCGCAATCTCCGCGCTCAAATCCGCTCTCTTCCAGCCGCCCAGGTCGCCGCCGTTTTGCGCAGTCTGCGAATCGGAGTTGTCCCGCGCCATTTCCGGGAACCGTTCGCCCTTCCTCGCCCGTGCCACCAGATCCTTCGCCTTCTTCTCAATGGCCGCTACCGCCGCCGCATCCTTGCCCGCCGTCGATAGGAAGATCTCACCCAGGAACACGCGCTCTTCGCGCACGAACTCCGTCTTGTGCTCCTCGTAATACTTCTGAACTTCGGACTTCGGAATGTTGATCGTTGCGCCGACTTCCTGCCGGATCACACGCTCCGTCAACATGCTGTTGCGCATCTCGTTCTTGTAATCCTCAAACGGCATGCCCAACTGCTCTTTCACCGCCGACTGGAACTTGTCCGGATCGGCAATCTTCAATTGCTTCTGGATTTCCGCCAACTGCTTGGAGATCTCCGATTCCACATTGATGCTCAGATCCTTCGCCTTCTGCACCAGCAGCAACTGATCGATTCTGTCGCGCAACACGGAGCTCTCGCGTTCCTGCATCGCAGCCGTCAGCTTCGCGCCGGTCAATCCCTGCCTGCGGTATTCCTCCTCCGCCTGCTTGCGCGTGCGCGACAATTCCGTGCGCGTCACGATGTCGCCGTTCACCTTCGCGATGATCTCCTCAACTGTGCTGATCGCCGTATCCGCCGCCATGGCGGACAATGCGCACAGGGAAACCGGGAGTAAGTACAGCCTAGGCATAAACTCTTATTATCCTCCAGAATTCCCGTCGCCTGCATGCCACCCGCCAAACCAAACCGCCACCCCCTTTCAATCGCTTACCACCACCGCACCGTGAGCCCGCTGCCACACCTACCGTGCCGTCAGCGCACGCCCTGCCATCTCCGCCAGCTTCTCTTCCGCCGCTTGTTTCACCCGCGCGATGCTCGCTTCCTTAATCCCTTCATACCCCCGGATCTGGTCCGGCAACGCCGCAATCTCCAGCGCCAGCCCTTCATTCTCGGGCGTCAACCGCGTCAGCACCTGCTCCACCAGCCCACGGTACCAGCCGATCAACGATCGCTCCAGCCTCCGGTGCGCCGTCATCCCGAATACATCCAGCGGAGTCCCCCGCATCCACCGCAATCCTGCCAGCAACCGCAGCGGAGTCCGGAACCAATTCCCCAGCGCCAGCTTCTTCGTATACCCGAACCGCCGCAACAGGGGCGGATGCAGATTATAAGACAATGAGATAGGCTTATCCCATATCGCGAAAGCTTCGTTCTCAAACCCTTCCTTCGTCAGTAGCCGCGCCACTTCATATTCATCTTTGATAGCCATCAGCTTGTACAAATAGCGCCCCACCACCTCACCCAGCGCCGCCGACCGGCTCGATACCTTGCTCACAAACTCCGTGTACTCCCGGGCGTACGCCTCGTTCTGATACGCCCGTAACTCCGCCACCCGGTCCACCAATTTCGCCACCGAAGCAGCCGGAGGTGCCACCACAGCCTCCACCGCCGCCGCGTCTTCATAATACTTCCGGCCCCACAAAAACACCTGCAGATTCCGTTCCACCTCCACCCCGTTCAACCGGATCGCTTCTTCCATCGATGCCTGCGACACCGGCAGCAGCCCCGCCTGAAACGCCGCCCCCGTCAGAAACAGGTTCACCGCCAGGTGGCTCCCAAACAAACTCTCCGCAATCCGCGACGCATCCACATAAATATTCCGTCCCCGTGTAGTCTGTGCGTCAATCGCCTCCACCAGCCTTTCCGGCCCCTCCAACACTTTGCGCTTCCGTATCTCTTCCCCTGTCGGCACATGGGAAGTATTCACTACCGCCACAGTCTTTCCCTGCGTCGCACACCGCAGCGTTTCCGCCCCTGCCGATCCCAACAGGTCAAATCCGAGAATCAGATCCGCATTGCCGGTATTCGTCCGCACTGCCGCCTCAATCGGAGCTTCCGCAATAATCAAGTGGCTCAAAACCGCGCCGCCCTTCTGCGCCAGCCCCGTCTGATCGAGCGTCGCCACATGCAGCCCGTCCATCATCGCCGCCGTCGCCAGCAGCGCATTGATCGTCACCACGCCCGTTCCGCCGATGCCCGGCATCAACACCCGGTACCCCGCGCCCGCCCGCACCGCGTCATGCGGAGCAGGCACCTCCGTCGCCGGCAGCGGCTCCAGCTTCCGCTTCTTCAGCCCGCTCCCTTCGGCAATCTGAATCGTCACAAACGAAGGGCAATCCCCCAACGCGCACGAATAGTCCTTATTACACGAAGACTGATGAATCTGGATCTTCTGCCCCAACTGCGTCTCCACCGGATGCAGGCTCATGCAGTTCGATTGCTTCACGCAATCTCCACACCCTTCGCACACTTCCGGATGAATCATCAGCCGCTTCACCGGCTCCACCAGCTTCCCCCGTGATCGCATGCGCCGCTTCTCCGCCGCGCACTGCTGATCGTAAATGATCACCGTCACCCCTTCGATCTTCTCCAACTCCGCCAGCACATTCTGAATCTCCATCCGGTCCAGCACCCGCGCATTCGAAGCCAGAACCACCCCGTCCATGTACCGCGTCACGTCTTCCGTCAACACCACGGTCCGCTTCACGCCCTCGGCTTCCAGCTTCCGCGTCAAATCCGGAATCGGAATCATTCCCGTGGCCTTCTGCCCGCCCGTCATCGCCACATGCCCGTTGTACAGAATCTTGTAGGTGATGTTCACGCCCGCCGCAATCGCGCTTTGAATCGCAATCGACCCCGAATGAAAATACGTCCCATCGCCCATGTTCTGGACCATGTGCTTGCGCCCCACAAACGGGCTCATCCCGATATACGGCACGCCCTCCGCACCCATATGCGTGCAAAACAAATAGCCGCGATTGGCATCCGACAACATCGCCGACATCCCATGACAACCAATCCCGCCGCCCGCCACCTGGTGATCCAGCAGCAGCGTCCCGCGATTATGCGGACATCCCGAACAGAAATTCGGCGGCCGGTGCGGAACCGGCGTCTTCCCCCGCATTGACACCGCCTCTAGCCGGTTCAATCGCGCCCGCACCGATTCGCGCCCTTCCATCAGCCGCCCCGCCACCGCCCGCGCAATCACATCCGGATCCAACTCACCAGCCGCCGGCAACAACGCTGCCCCGTGCTCATCTTCCTTGCCCACCACCAGTGGCCGCACAGCGCAGTTGTACAGCGCATCGCGCAGTTGCATCTCCAGAAAGCTGCGCTTCTCCTCAATCACGAAGATCTTCTCTAACCCCGTGGCAAACTCGCGCGCGAACACAGGCTCCACCGGAAAGGTCATCCCGAACTTCGCAATGCGAATCCCCATCGACGCCAGATCATCCTTGCCGATGCCCAAATCTCGCAGCGCCTGCATCAGGTCGTAGTAATACTTGCCCGCAGTCGCAATCCCCAGCCGCGCATTCTCCTTCGCTCCGAACCACCGGTTCAATCCATTCGCCCGCGCGAACGCCTTCGCCGCCTCCAGCCGCCGCCGGTTCGCTTCCGGCTCAATCATGCTGGTGTAAGGAATCAACAGCCGCGCGTCGGTCTTCTTCTCATACCCCTCCGGCAGTACGACGCGCTGCCCATCCAAACTCACCTCCACCCGTCCGCCCCCATCGCAAACCTGCGTCAATAACTTCAATCCGCACCACGCGCCCGTATACCGCGACAAAGCAATCCCCAACAAGCCCAGGTCCAGAATCTCCTGCGTGTTCCCCGGAAACAACACCGGCATCGCCGCGTTCATCAAGCTGAAGTCGCTCTGGTGCGGAATCGACGAGCTCTTACATGCATGATCGTCCCCCGCCAGCACCAGCGCCGCGCACTTGCCCGCCGAGCCCGCCAGGTTCGCATGCCGGAAAATATCTCCACTGCGATCCACCCCAGGACCCTTGCCATACCAAATCCCCAGCACACCGTCATACGACGATTGCCCCATCACTTCGAAGATCTGCGTCCCGAACACCGCCGTCGCCGCCATATCTTCATTCACTCCGGGCCAGAAGTGAATATCGTGCTCGCGCAGCAATCCACCCGTGCGCTGCAAAGCCATGTCGTAGCCGCCCAGCGGCGATCCCTCATACCCCGAAATGAACGTGCCCGTCTTCAACCCGGCCTTCCGGTCGAGACGCATCTGATCCATCGGCAACCGGACTAATGCCTGTATCCCAGTAAGATATACCGAGCCCGATTCAACGGTATACCGATCGTTAAGCTTCATCGGATGTTCCCCTATTATCACCCCATCCCGGCCCCGGCTCACTCACGCTCAACGTGGTTCAGGCCATCGTCGTTCCGCCGCTTTCTTTGCTGCCCATCACCCAACGCCCCGTAACCAGCGATTGAGTGGCTCGGAGTAGTATCTGGCGATCACCCAGCCCAGCATCACCGAAACACACACCATTGCCACATGCCAAACCGGAGCGGCATTGACATTCGATCCCCAAGCTACGAAAGCCTGCATGCCCGCGATCATCACGAATCCATGGGTCAAGTAAATCTCATAGCTATTCCGCCCAATCCACGCCAGTGGATTCGACATCCTGGTCCTGGTCCCACTCGTCTCGATAGCCATCAGACACAGCGCTGTCCCTATCGCCAGCATGGTCACATCCACGCCATACCGCCAGAACTGCACGCGCACAATCGGGTACACCGCGATCTGAACCATCATCACCACTCCAACCCACCACAGCACTCTGCGGATCCCAGAGCTCAAAGTGTGGCGCTGGACTATCCACGCCGCAACGCAGCCCATTGCAATGCAATCGAACCCCGTCAAATAAGCCTTGTCCTCGGCAAACTCGTTCCCCCCTGCCCACGTAGTCCGCGCGAGAGGTCCGGCGATAATCAGCCCCGCCGCAACCAAGCCCAACAGCCGGCGGTCCGGCAACAAGCGGCACAACAGCGGATAACCCAGATAGAACACCTCCTCAATCGAAAGCGACCACAGCACGTCCCAACTCGCCGGCAGATACCCCACCCGAATCTCCAGGACGTTGAGATGGAAAGTGGCCGCCGCGAACAGCGCCTCTGCCAACGTTGCCTTCTGCGAATCGATGACATACCCCTCGGCTCGCACCCCATGCAGCACGGAAAGAATCACCAGCAACGCTACCAAACAAGGAGCAATCCGGGCGAAACGCAGTTTGTAGAATGCCTTCACATCCACTTGGCTCGGCGCCCCCCACCGGCGAAGCAGGTTCGTCGTGATCAGGAACCCCGAAATTACGAAGAAAACCTTAACCCCGTAATATCCGTTGTTGAAGAACGCTCGCTTCAATTCCGGCGCCAATCGAGATCCAAGGGCACTCTTGCCGAACGGAATCCGGATGTTGATATGCATCAGGACAACGGCAAGAATCGAAAGTCCCCGTAGCACGTCAACCCCTAGCGATCGGTCGCGGACAAAAGATTGCACCCTCCCCCCAGTTGCGCATTCGGCCCGGAAATGTTTTAGAATCCCAATCATATGGCAAATCCAGAAGATCTGTTGGCTGAAATCGCACGGCTCAAGCAGGAGAACGAAAATCTCAAGAAACCTGCCACCCGTGGCGTGATCAGTTACAAGGTGAGTGATAAGGGCGCCGTCTCCGTGTACGGGCTAGGCCGCTTTCCCGTCACACTCTACAAGGAACAGTGGGAGAAACTCCTTGATCGCGGCGATGAGTTGCGCAAGTTCATTGCCGACAACGACTCGTCATTGAAGAAAAAGGAAGCGGGCGCTTAACTACGCCCGGTAGAACCGCCCGATCGTCTCCGCGACGCAGGCCGGCTTCTGCCCCCCTTCCATTTCAATCGTCACATTCCAACGCGTCTGCCAGCCGCCTTCTACATCGCTCACCTCGAGCAGTTGATGGCGGCTACGGATGCGAGCGCCGCATTTCACGGGGGAAATGAAGCGCACCTTGTTGCAGCCATAATTAATCGTCATCGCAAACTTCTGCTTCACTCCGATCACCGCATAGGAAAACTGCGATATCAGTGACATCGTCAGGTACCCGTGCGCAATCGTCGTCCCGAACGGCGACTCTCTCTTGCACCGCTCCACGTCCACATGGATCCATTGAAAGTCATTCGTCGCTTCCGCGAATGCGTTGATCCGCTCCTGCGTGATCTCCAGCCAGTCGCTCACTCCAACTTCTGAGCCCACCAGCGTCCGCAATTCTTCTATTCCCTCAATCTCTCGTAACGGCATTCCCACCTCGGCGTAAATATCCAATATAATCTCTTCCAAGCCCATGTTAGCGCCAAGGATGCTGGTCACCTCACTCGTCGCCGTATTGCTTGCGGCCGCACAGGCCGGGCGTGTGGTCTCCTTCGACAACGAAGTAAAACCCCTGCTCGAAGCGCGTTGCATCAAGTGTCACGGCCCCGCCATGCAACTGGGTAAGCTCGATTTGCGCAGCCGCCAGGCCGCCCTCAAAGGCGGTGAAAAAGGCCCCGGCTTCCTCGCCGGCAACCCGCAACAGAGCATCCTCTTCAAACGCGTCGCCGGCCTCGAAAAGCCCGCCATGCCCATGGATGGCAAACTCACCGAAGCCGAGGTGGAAACCCTCAAGCTCTGGATCGAACAGGGCGCGAAATGGGAAGGCGAGATCGGTCTCAAGAAGCCTGCCGTCGATCCCCTTAAAGCAATTGAGGAATCTCCGCTGCCCCCTGGCGCCAAAGACTGGTGGAGCTTCAAAAAACCTGTCCGCCCCGATCTCCCCAAAGTCTCCGATGAGCGCTGGTCGAAGCACCCCATCGACGCCTTCATCAAACAGGAACTCGACAAGCAAGGTCTCAAGCCCGCGCCGCCAGCCGACAAGCGCACCCTCGTGCGCCGAGCCTATCTCGATCTCACCGGCCTGCCGCCCACGCCCGCTGAAGTCCGCCAGTACGTGGACGACCAGCGGCCCGATGCCTGGTCCCAACTCGTCGATCGCCTCCTCGCTTCGCCTCACTACGGCGAGCGCTGGGGCCGCCACTGGCTCGACGTGGCCCGCTACGCCGATTCCAACGGCTACGAGCATGACTTCGATCGGCCCAACGCCTGGCGCTATCGCGACTATGTCATTCGCTCCTTCAATCGCGACACGCCTTACGATCGGTTCCTTCTCGAACAACTCGCCGGCGACGAAGTCAATGAGGTCACCTACGACACGCTCACGGCCACCGGCTTCCTCCGCAACTACGCCAAGGTCGGCTTCCGCGAAAAAGACAATCCGCAGTTCCGCTTCGAATATCTCGATGACATGATCGCCACGCTCGGCCGCGGTGTCATGGGCATCACCGTGCACTGCGCCCGCTGCCACAACCACAAGTTCGATCCCATTCTCCAGCGCGACTACTACAAGATCCAGGCGTCGTTGTACGGCTACGTCGAAGTCGAGCACCCCCTAGTGCCCAAGGAACAAGCCGACGAATACTACCGCCAGAACGACGAGATCGACGCCAAAATCAAGCCTCTCCGCGCTCGCGTCGCCGCCATCGAAGATCCCTACAAACTCGTCCTCGTCAAAGACAAGTACAAGCGTTTCCCGGCCAACGTGCAGGAAGCCATCGCCGTCCCCGAAGAACAGCGCACTCCCGGCCAAGCCCTGCTTGCCAATCAAATCATCCGCACCGTGCGTGTTTCGAGCGGCGAAGTCGCCCGCCACTTGAAGCCCGAAGAGCGCGCGGAGGTGCAGCGTCTCGAAGCCGAGATCGCCGCCTTGCAGAAGCAGCGCCCGAAGCCAATTCCCACGGCCATGGGCATCACCGATGGCGACTACCGCTTCGTCCCCGATGGCGCCGGCGATGAGCCCGCTCCCGGCAAGGGCGTCAAGATGGAGGTCACCGAAGGTTCTTACCTCCACAAAGGCCCCGGCCCTTACAAGGTTCCGCCCTCTTACTTCCTGCATGGCGGAGATATGTACAGCCGCGGCTCGGTCATGAAGCCCGGCTTCGTCACCGTGATCACCAACGGCGAGCCCGCCACGGAATATCCATCGCCCAGCGGCAAAACATCCGGACGCCGCCGCGCCCTCGCCGAATGGTTCGCTTCGCCAGATCATCCGCTCACCGCGCGCGTCATGGCCAATCGCATTTGGCATCATCACTTCGGCCGGGGCATCGTCGCCACGCTCGACAACTACGGCCGCACCGGCGAAAAGCCCACCCATCCCGAACTGCTCGATTGGCTCGCCGTTGAATTCCGCGAGCGCGGCTGGAGCATCAAGGCCATGCACCGGCTCATCATGAACAGCCAGGCGTATCAGATGTCCTCCAGCTTCGCCGACGAAGGCAACCTCGCCAAAGACGCCGCCAACATGTATCTCTGGCGCTTCCGCCAGCAGCGACTGGAAGCCGAGGTGCTGCGCGATTCCATCCTGCATGTTGCCGGTTCACTCAACACGCTGATGGAAGGCCCCGCGGTCTTCCCACCGCTTCCCGAAGAGACGCTCCGCTCCATGAACAAAGGCATCTGGAAGCGCCAGCCCAACGGCCCGGAAACATGGCGCCGCAGCATCTACGTCTATCGCAAGCGCGGCCTCCCGTTCCCCTTCTTCGAAGTCTTTGATCTGCCCGACCAGACCATCACCTGTGGCCGCCGCACGGTTTCCACGGTGGCTACGCAAGCGCTCACCCTGCTCAATAACGAATTCGTTCTCGATCAATCGAAACGTTTCGCCGCGCGCCTGCAAGCCATGTCGGCCGATCGCAACGAACAGTTACGGCTGGCCTATGAGATCGCTCTTGGACGCCAGCCTACCAGCGAGGAACTGTCCGTCGCCACGGAATTCCTCCAGAAGAACCAGATGGATGACCTGGCCCACGTGCTGCTCAACCTGAGCGAGTTTCTGTACATGAGGTAACCATGGCGAGACGCATCACATCCCGGCGCGACTTCCTCAATGAGATGGGCAACGGCATCGGCGGCCTCGGCCTCGCCTGGTTGTTGAACCAGCAGAACCTTCTCGCTGCCCCGCCTTCCACTGCTGCTGTCTGCGGTGCGGGCTCCAACATCCAGACGCCTTTTTCCCCAAAGAAGTCGCACTTTGCTCCGCGAGCCAAAGCCGTCATCTCGCTCTTCATGAGCGGTGGTGTCAGCCAGATGGACACCTTCGATCCCAAGCCGGCCCTCAACAAATACGCGGGCCAGCCGCTGTCCGGCAAAGGCGAGATCGTCGTTCGTCAGGGCCACCCCGGCCCGCTCATGCCATCGCCTTTCACCTTCCAGAATTACGGCCAGTCCGGCATGCCCGTCTCTGAGCTATTCCCCAATCTGGCGAAACACGTCGACGACATCGCGTTCCTGCGCTCCGTCATCGGCCGCAGCAACGACCACGTGATGGCCAGCTACGAACTCGCCACCGGCACCGTGCGCATGGGCGCTCCCAGCGTCGGCTCCTGGGTCACCTACGGACTCGGTTCGGAGAACCAGAACCTGCCCGCCTACGTCGTTATCTACGATGCGCGCGGAGGCCCATTTGGCGGCCCTTCCAATTGGTCCGCCGGCTACATGCCCGCGGTCTATCAGGGCACCATCTTCCGCTCCTCCGGTGACCCCATCGTCGATCTCACTCCGCCGCCTTCCGTCACGCAGGACCAGCAGCGCGCCCGCCTCGATCTGCTCGGCAAACTCAACGCGCTCGATGAAACGCGCAACCCGGCGAACTCGGAACTGGCCGCCCGTATCGCTTCTTACGAACTCGCCTACCGCATGCAGGCCTGCGCGCCCGAAGCCGTCGACATCAGCAGCGAAACCGAAGTCACCAAGAAGCTCTACGGCCTGAATGAATCCACCACCGAAGCCTTCGGCCGTCAGTGCCTCATGGCCCGCCGCCTCGTCGAGCGTGGTGTGCGCTTCATCCAGCTTTATCACGGCGGGCTCGGCATTCAGAACCTCGACACCTGGGATGCCCACGAAGACATCCGCTCCAATCACACCCGCCACGCGGCCAGCGTTGATGTGCCGATCGCGGGCCTGCTCGCCGATCTCAAGGCGCGCGGCCTGCTCGATTCCACGCTCGTTATCTTCGGCAGCGAGTTCGGCCGCATGCCCATCTCGCAACGCGGCGTAGGCCGCGATCACAACCCCGGCACGATGACCATGTTCATGGCCGGCGCGAAGATCAAAGGCGGCCAGGCCATCGGAGCCAGCGATGACTTCGGCTATAAGGCCGAAGTGCAGCCCATCAACGTACACGATCTGCACGCCTCCATTCTTCATCTGCTCGGCATGGATCACACCAAGCTGACCTACGCTTATCAGGGACGCCAGATGCGCCTCACCGATGTGTACGGTGTGCCTGTGCCGCAACTCACCGCTTGATTCCACTGCTGCTGCTGTTCGCTTCCCAATGGCTGCAATTCCGCGGCCCGAATGGGTCCGGCATCGCCACGGATGCGCAGCCTCCCATCGCTCTGCAAAAGCCCGCGTGGAAGACGGCTCTGCCCTTCGGCCGCTCCTCGCCCATCCTCATTCCGCAAGGCATCATCCTCACCGCCACCGACGGCGATACGCTCATCACGCTCTGCGTCGATCGTGCCACAGGCAAAGTGAAGTGGCGCCGTGAAGCGAAGCGCCGGCACCGCCACGCCATCTATAAGATGAACGACGGCGCATCGCCAACGCCTGCTTCCGATGGCCGCAATATCTTCGTCTTCTTCCCTGACTTCGGCCTCATCTCCTACACCGGCGATGGCGAGGAGCGCTGGCGCCTCCCCCTCGGCCCCTTCGACAGCTTCTACGGCATGGCCGGTTCGCCTGTCGTTCACAACGGCATGTTGTTCCTCGTCTGCGATCAGCGCCATGGCTCGTTCCTCATTGCTGTCGATACGCAATCCGGCAAACAGCGGTGGCGCGCCGATCGCAATGCAGGCGGCTTTGAAGGCTTCTCCACGCCGCTCATCTACAACTCGCAATTGATCGTGCAGGGCTCCTTCCGCGTCGATGCCTACTCCACGTCCACCGGAGAAAAGCTCTGGTGGGCGCGCCGCCAGGGCTACAACCCCAAAGGCGTCCCTGTGCTCATCGGCGACTTGCTGGTGCTCTCCTCGCCTGGGTCCGACGAGCCGCAATACCCCGCCTACGACTCCGTTCTGCCGACCTACGACAATGACAGGAACGGCCTGCTCTCGCGAGAGGAGGTGAAGGCCAACGCCGATATGTACGAGCACTACGGCGCCATGGACGCCGATCGCGACGGCCAGGTGAACCGCCAGGAATACGACGTTATCCGCAACCTCGGCGTCGGCGACTACGGCATGGTGGCTATCCGCCTCAGCCCCTCCGCGGAGGGCGATCTTACTGACTCCGCCGTCGTGTGGCGCGACAAACGTTCTTACCCCAACGTTCCCGCCCCGATACATTTTCAGGGGCTTTTGTTTTCCGTCCGCAACGGCGGCATCGTCACCACCCACGATCCGCAATCGGGCAAAGCCCTTCACACCGCCCGCCTCACCGATGCCCTCGGCGATTACTACAGCGCGCCAGCCGCCGCCAACGGCCACGTCTACTTCGCCAGCGAACAGGGTGTGGTCAGCGTGGTCCGCGCCAAGGCCGAATGGGAGATCGCCTCGGTCAATCCCATCGGCGATGAGATCTACGCAACTCCCGCCATTGAAGGCAACCGCCTCTTCCTCCGCACTCGTAACAACCTCCTCTGCTTCCTTTCGGTACATTGAAAGAAAAGGAGTGCCGCAGATGCGTTTCGAGATCGCTGCGTGTATCGGCCTTTGTGCCCTGGCGTTGCCAGGCGTGGCACAAACTGGGAGGCGCTCTCCCACAGAATCGAGCTACCGAATGGCTACAACAGACATCTATTGGAAGTGGACCGGACCCTATGGCGGTGTACCGCCCTTCGACAAAGTGAAGATCCCCGGACTCCGCTCCGCCCTCGATAGCGGCATTGCTCAGGCTCTGGCCAATGTCGACGCCATCGCCACGCAGACCGCACCGGCGACGTTCGAGAACACCATCGCCGCCCTGGAGCGCGCCGACGAGGCCCTCGAGAACACAGAGTCCATCTACGGTGTCTGGCGCTCCAATATGTCTTCTGACGAGTTCCGCCCTGTGCAGGCAGAGATGGAGCCGAAGCTCGCCGCCTATCGCGACAAGCTTCTGCAAAACGGCCCGCTCTTCCGCCGTATCGAGACGGTCTATCAAAACGCCGCCAAGCTCAACCCCGAACAGCAGCGCCTCACCTGGGACATCTACACCAACTTCGTCCGCGCCGGAGCCAAGCTCACCGACGAGAAGAAGAAGCGCATCGCCGAGATCAACCAGCGGCTGGCGGCACTCTACAACAAGTTCAGCAACAACCTGCTCCACGATGAAGAGAACTACGTCCTCTATCTGAAGAAGGAGCAACTTGGCGGGCTGGCGCCTTCCTTCGTTGCCTCCGCCGTGGCCGCAGCCAAACAGCGCGGCCACGATGGCGAGTACGCCATTCTCAACACGCGCTCCTCCGTCGAGCCTTTCCTCACGGACTCCACCGAGCGAGCTCTTCGTGAGAAGGTCTGGCGCACCTTCTACAGCCGTGGCGACAACGGCGACGAGTACGACAACAACGCCGTCATCACCGAGATCCTCAAGCTGCGTGCCGAGCGCACCACATTGCAGGGTTACAAGACCTTCGCCGATCGGGCCATCGAGAAGCAGGTGGCCAAGACGCCCGCCGCCGCGATGGACCTGATGATGAAGCTCTGGCCCGCGGCCATCGCCCGCGTGAAGGAAGAGGTGGCCGACATGCAGGCCATCGCCGACCGCGAAGGCGCCAGGATCAAGATCGCTCCCTGGGACTACCGCTTCTACGCCGAGAAGGTCCGCAAGGCCAAGTACGACCTCGACTCGAGCGAGGTCATGCAGTATCTCCAACTGGAGAAGCTTCGTGAAGGCATGATGTGGGCCGCGGGCAAGGCCTACGGCTTCGAGTTCGTTCCGCTCACCAACATCCCCGTCTTCCACGAAGACGTGCGCGTGTGGGAAGTGAAGCGCGGCGGCAAGCATGTCGGCGTTTGGTACTTCGATCCCTATGCCCGCAAGGGCAAGCGTTCCGGCGCCTGGATGACGGCCTATCGCAAGCAGAGCCGCATGGACGGCGAGGTGACCACTCTCGTCTCCAACAACTCGAACTTCGTCAAGGGCGCGCCGGGTGAGCCCGTGCTCATCTCCTGGACGGATGCCGAGACCATGTTCCACGAGTTCGGCCATGCGATCCATGGCCTCAGCTCCAACGTGACGTATCCCACGCTATCGGGCACTTCCGTGGCCCGCGACTACGTCGAGTTCCCCTCGCAGATCAACGAGTACTTCCTTTCCGCGCCCGAGGTGCTGAACCGCTTTGCGGTGCACTACAAGACGGGCAAGCCGATGCCCGCGGAGCTGCTCAAGAAGATCAAGAACGCCGACAAGTTCAACCAGGGCTTCGCCACCACGGAGTTCCTGGCCAGTGCGCTGGTGGACATGAAGGTGCACACCATCGCCAACCCCGATGGCATCGATCCGGACAAGTTCGAGCGTGAGACGCTGGCTGCTCTGAACATGCCCGATGAGCTGCCCATGCGTCATCGCATGCCGCAGTTTGCCCACATCTTCTCGGGCGAAGGATACGCCGCAGGCTACTACTCGTATTTGTGGGCCGATGCGCTCACCGCCGATGCCTGGGAAGCGTTCCAGGAAGGCAAAGGCGCCTTCGATCAGAAGGTGGCCATGAGCTTCTATGACAACGTGCTCAGCAAGGGCAACACGATCGACCCGGCCATCGGATATCGTAAGTTCCGCGGCCGCGACGTGGACACCAATGCCCTCATGCGCGACCGCGGCTTTCCCGTGAAGTGATCAGAACTGGAAGCGCATCACGAACAGGATGTGGCTGTTCGAGGTGCCCACATCGGAGAACGAGCCGCGCGTACCGAAGCCCGTGCCGAAGGCCAGCGGGTTGTTGGCGTTGAAGGTCGAGCTCGGATTGCTGTAGTTGGGCTGCTTCACCGGGAAGAAGTTGTTGGCGTCGAGCCGCAGTTGAATGCGCGCCCGCTCGGCGATGTTCCACCACTTGGCGATCGAGAGCTGGGTCCAGGTGAGGCCCGGCCCTTCGAACGTGTTGCGTCCCAGCGTGCCCGGAGTGAAGGCTGCCGGGTAAGCGAACGAGCTGAACTTGAGGTACGGGTTCTGCGCCGAGGTGGGGAAGCGGTTCGCTCCGATGTCCCAGTTCTTGACCTGTGCCTCTTCATTGGTGGTGAGGATGTTCGGGCGTGCCTCGCCGTTGAGGTAGCGGTTCGGGCTGCCTCCGAATCCGACCGTGAACGGCTGCCCCGATTGGAACGTCTGCGTCCAGGTCAGCTCCCATCCGCCTAGCACATGGTTGAGCAGCGCGCCCTGGTTCATGAACTTGCGCCCACGCCCGAATGGGAGTTCGTAGCTCATCACGCTGACGAAGCGATGGCGGATGTCGGTGCTGCTGCGGCCCTTCTCCAAGCGCCTGTTATAGAAGGTGACGCCGTTGTCGCCCGAGTCGGCTTCCGTCTCGTTGAGGGTCTTCGCATAGGTGTAGAAGGCATTGAAGCTCAGCCCGCCTGAGTAGCGCTTCTCCACACGAATGGTCCCGCCGTGATAGGTGTTGTGGCCGTAGTTCGAGAAGTGGCTGATGCCTCCGAACTGGCGGTAGGGTTTGTAGTTCTGCGATGCGGTGAAGATCTGGTTGAGGACGTTGAGGTCGCGCGAGATGTCGAGCGGGATGACGTTCATGTCCCAGCTATTGATCAGGCCCACGCCGCTCTGCCCCTGATACTGCATGTCGAGAACGAAGTTCTGGGCGAAGCCCCACTGCACGCCTGCCGACCAGCTCTGCACATAGGGCATGCGCATGTTCGGATCCCACCAGTTGGCGCCGCGCCCGGCGAAGTTGTTCCCGATGAACGGTACCGAGCCATCGGCCTGCCGGTCGTATTGGAACGAGGGCGGGCCTTGCGACAGGCGGAAGGCATGCCGTGGATCGCCTACCGGCGATTGCACGGTGGCGTTGGCCAGATACTCCTGGAAGAGGATGTTGGTTCCCGTGGCGAAGATGTCCTGATGGACGATGCCATAGGATCCGCGGAAGACCATGCTCGGATGGAAGTTCCAGGCCAGTCCGATGCGCGGAGCGAAGTTGTTCAGGTCGCGCTTGGCGAGCGCTCCCTTGGGATGCGTGATCGCTCCCATCAGTCCGCTGATGGGGTCTTTGACGTTAGGGTCGAACTGCGACTGCTGCCCGTACTTGGTGCCGAACGGCGACTCATACGACCAGCGCACGCCGAGGTTCAGGGTGAGGTTGCGCACCGGCTTGTAGTCGGTCTGCGCGTACCACTGATGCGACCACCAGCGCGGCAGCCATGAGGCGAACTCCTGTGTGTAGACCGCGCTGCCCACCGTGCCCAGCAGGAAGTTGGCGAAACCGATGCCGGTGTTCGGAGTGAACGGCTGGTTGGTGCCGGTGAAGTTGTAGGTGCCTCCGGGAAGCGATCCGGCGGTGCCGTTGTAGCGTGTGCGGATCAGCTCATAGCCGAACTTGAAGGTGTGCTTGCCGGCGATCTTGGTGAGGTTGTCCTGGAAGGTGAAGTCCTCACCGACGTTCTGGAAGCTGGGCAGGCCGGCGAAGCCGTAGCCGATGTTGAAGTAGGGGAACGTTGCGCCGGAGACGTTGGGGATGCCGAGCTGTTTGGCCCAATCCTGATCGCGGGTGAGCGCCGTCTCATAGCGTGCGCGGCGGTTCATGCCGGCGCGGAACTCGTTGTTCATCGACGGCGAAAGGATGAGCATGTCGCTGAACACGATGTTGATGTGATCGACAGGCGCGGGCTGCGCGTTGGGGTCGATGTCGCGCCAGTTGAACTGAGCCTGATAGTCGCCCTTCCAGGCGCGGTGATGGGCATGCGAGTAGCGTCCGAAGATCTTGTGAGCCGAGCTGAACTGATGGTCGATCTTAGCGTCCCAGCGGGTGCGGCGGATCTGCTTGATCTGATTCATGACCAGGTTCTCGCTGGGGCCGGAAGCGGTGGCGAAGCCCGCGCCATTGGGCTTGGTGAAGGGATCGCGGCCGAGGAAGTTGACCACCGCGGGATCGAACATGTTGCGCGGGATGATGTTGCCGGGGAAGGGATCGCGCAGCCAGTTGGCGCCTTCCTGCCGTGTGGTGAAGGGATTGTAGATGGGCAGGGGGCGCGGCGAAGTCTGGCCGCCGAAGGAGAAGTCTCCGTTGAGCATGGCTTCCGTGGGAACGGTGGTGCGGGCGGAACTGGTGCCTGCGTTCTCATAGTGGCGCTCCCAGCCGGCGAGCCAGAAGGTCTTGTCGCGGCCCTTGTAGAGCTTGGGCAGGATCATGGGGCCGGTGAAGAGGAATGTGGTCTCGTGATAGGTGAAGGGGTTGGTGCGGGGCAACTGCTCGAGGAAGTTGCGGTGGATCATCTGCTTGTTGATGTAGCGGTTCTCGGCCGAGCCATGGAACTGGTTGGTGCCCGACTTGAAGACGATGGACATCAGCCCGCCGGCCGAGTGGCCGAGTTCCGCAGGTGCGCCAGTGGTGTAGAGCTTCACTTCCTCAAAGGCATCTTGTGTGGTGGAGATCTGTGCGTCGGTGCCGTTGGTAGCGCCGATGCCGGGCTCTTTGCCGTTGATGCCGTCGACGGTGTAACCCATTGCGCGGGCGCGCTGGCCGAGCACGGTGAAGCCGCCGATGGCGTTGGCGCCGGGCATATAGAAGAGGATGCGGATGGCGCGCTTCTGGCTCACAGGGACCTTCACCAGCAGGTCTCCGTCGAGCACCTGGCCCGAGGTTGCGGTCTCTGTATCGAGCAGTGGCGGTGCGCCCGTGACTTGGACGCTTTCGGTGACCGCGCCCACTTCGAGGGCGATGTCGAGGCGCGGCATCTCGCCGGTCCGCAGGACGATGCCTTCGCGCTGGTGCTTCTTGAAGCCCGCTGCTTCGGCGGTGAGGCGGTAGGTGCCGGGTGCGAGATACGGCACGTAGTAAGCACCTTCGTTGTTGGTGACGGCTTCGGAAACGAAGGAGGTGTTCTGGTTGACGACGGTGACTTTGGCGGCTACGACGATGGCGCCAGTGGAGTCGGAGATGGTTCCCACGAGAGTAGCTGTGCCGGCGGTTTGGGCCGGAAGCAGACTCATCGAGCCGAGAGCGAGGGCGAACAAACGGAGTCCCCTATTCAGCATCAATAGCTCCTAAAAGGAAATGAGGGTAGAACATCACACCGCGAGGCTCGGTGTCAAGGGTACATCCAAGGTTGCGGCTGCATGCGTAGTGTTCCATATGAAGCAGGCAATTGTGTTGGGTGGCAGCATGGCGGGGCTGGTGACGGCCGGCGTGCTGGCGAAGCACTACGGACGAGTCACGGTGGTGGAGCAGGACGTGCTGCCGGAAAGTGTGGAACAGCGGCGCGGGGCGCCGCAAGGCAGGCACGCGCACGGGTTGCTGGCGGGCGGAGGGCGCGCGTTGGAAGAGCTGTTTCCGGGCCTTTCCGATGAGTTGCGGCGCGATGGCGCGGTACCGGCCGATGTTGCCCGCGACCTGCGCTGGTTTCATGAAGGTGGCTGCCTGGCACGGTTCCGGAGCGGGCTTGACGGGTTCCTGCTGAGCCGGCCGCTGATCGAGACGGCGGTGCGGCGGAGGGTGAAGGCGTTGCCCAATGTGCGATTCCTGGAAGGGCAGCGGGTTGATGGATTGATGGCAACGGCAAATCGTTCGCGAGTGGTGGGTGTGAGGATCGGCGGCGAGGAACTGAGCGCAGACCTGGTGGTGGACACGACGGGCCGCGGATCGCAGACCCCGCAGTGGCTGGAGATGATGGGCTACCGGAAGCCGGTGGAAGAGCGCGTGGAAGTGGCGCTGGCCTATACCACGCGGCTGTTCCGGTGGCGGCCGGAGCACTTGAACGGGGATGGCGCGGCGGTGATCCCATCGACTCCCGAGGGCAAGGTTGGCGGAGTGATGCTGCGGCAGGAGGGCGAACGCTGGATCGTGACGTTGATCGGGCACTTCGGCCATCAGGCGCCGGAGGATCTGGCGGGCTTCATCGAGTATGCGCGGCATCTGCCGGCACCCTATATCTACGAGGTGATTCGTCATGCCGAACCGATCGGCGAGGCGTGTTCGGCGCGCTTCCCGGCGAGTGTGCGGCGGCGCTATGAGCGGCTGGACCGGTTCCCCGAGGGCTACCTGGTGATGGGCGATGCTATCTGCAGCTTCAATCCGAAGTATGGACAGGGGATGACGGTGACGGCGCTGGAAGGCAAGGCGCTGGATGAGTGTCTGGCGGAGGGCGGCGAGAGGTTGGCGCAACGCTTCCACCGGCGCGCCGCGGAAGTGGTGGATATCCCGTGGGCGATCGCCGTAGGCAATGATCTGCGCATGAAGGAGACGGTTGGGCCACGCTCGTTGGGCGTACGGTTCATCAATTGGTACATGGCGCAGTTGCATAAGGCGGCCCATGAGGACGCAGTGTTGTCGATGGCATTCCATCAGGTGGCGAACTTGCTGGCGCCTCCGCAGAGCGTGATGGCGCCGGGGATTGCGTGGCGAGTGGCGCGCCACGCGTTGTTCCCGCGACAACGGCGGGAGCCGGCTAAGCTTTCAGAAGCCAGTCTGTGAACTCGTTCTCGCCGTGCACGTCGGTGAGCCGTTGATCGCGGCTTTGGTAACGCCAGGTCAGCTTCAGGTGGTCGATGCCAATCAGGCGGAGGATGGTGGCGTTGACATCGTGGATGGTCTTCGGCTGCTCGACGGCGCGGAGGCCGAACTCGTCGGTTGCGCCGAGTGCTTTCCCACCGTGGATGCCGGCTCCGGCCATCCACATACTGAATCCATAGGGATGATGGTCGCGGCCGTTCTTGCCTTCGGCAAGCGGGGTGCGCCCGAACTCGCTGTTCCAGACTACGAGCGTGGAATCGAGCAGGCCGCGTGCTTGCAGGTCCGTGAGTAGAGCGCCGATCGGCTGGTCGGACTTCTTCGACATCTTGTTGTGAGAGCCGAGTAAGTCGTTGTGGGCGTCGTCCCAATCATCGCCGAGGTTGGTGCCGAAGAAGAGCTGGACGAAGCGAACGCCGCGTTCGACGAGGCGGCGGGCAAGGAGGCACTTGCGGCCGAAGTCGGCGGTGAGTGGCTCATCGATGCCATAGAGCTTGCGGGTGGCTTCAGACTCGGAGGTGAGGTCGACTGCGCCGGGAGCTTCGGCCTGCATGCGGTAGGCAAGCTCGTAGCTCTTGATGCGGGCGTCGAGGGTGGAGTCCTCTTCGCGCGAGGCGAAGTGACGGCGGTTGAGATCGTTGACGAAGCCGATGGTTTCCTTCTGCGCTTCGGGGTTGACGCCATCGGGCGTGGCGAGGTTGAGGACGGGGCTCTTGCCGGCGCGGAAGACGGTGCCCTGGAATGTGGCGGGGAGATAGCCCGCGCCGTATGCGCCCGCGCCGGACTTCATGGCGCCATCCGACATGACCACGAACGAAGGCAGGTTCTTGTTCTCACTGCCGAGTCCATAGGAGACCCACGAACCCACTGAGGGACGGCCGGGGAACTGCGATCCGGTGCAGCGGAGGAACATGGCCGGGGCGTGATCGAAGGCGTCGCCGAAGCAGGAGCGGACGACGGCGATGCGATCGGCGTGCTTGGAGATGTGGGGGAAGAGGGTGGAGATCTCGAGGCCCGATTGGCCTTGGCGCTGGAAGGGCCAGGGGGAGCCGCGCATGATGGCTTTGCGGAAGTCGATGCGGGATGTCTTGAGGCCTTCGGCGAAGCTGGCGGGGACCGTTTCGCCGGAGAGACGGGCGAGGGTGGGCTTGGGGTCAAAGGTGTCGACGTGGCTGACGCCGCCGTGGTTGAAGATGTAGATGACGTTCTTCGCTTTGCCCATGGGGTGCTGTGCGCCTTGCAGCATGGAGGCGAGGGCGATGCCGGCGAAGCCTTTTCCGGCTTGGAAGATGAGGTTGCGGCGGGTGAGCATGTCGTTCATCGGTTACTCCACGTAGAGGAATTCGTTGGTGTTGAAGAGGGCGCGGGCGAGTTCGGTGAGGGCTGCGGTGCGTGAGCCGAGGTGTTGGGTTTGGGTGGCGAGGAAGGCTTCGGTGCGCTGGCGCTCGGCGGGTTCTGGATTGCGGCCGAAGACCGACGTCCAGGCTTCCTGTACAGGGTCTGATGCGGCCTGGAGGCGCTTCGATAGCGCTTCGGATTGGGTCACAGTGAACTTGCCGTTCAAGAGCGAGAGGGACTGCGGGGCGGTGGTGGATGAGTCGCGGCGGGAGCAACTGAGCACGCCTTCGGGCCGGTCAAAGGCTTCAAGCAGCGGCATGCGGAAGTTGCGGCGGCTGATCATGTAGACGGATCGGCGGTTGTGTTCGGCGGCGTCTTCGGTAACGACCCAGGCGTTGGCGATGGGCTGGCTCATGCCGTACAACTCTTCGGTGGCGAGCGGTGGGACGACGGGGCGGCCTCCGGCTTTGGTGTTGAGTGTGCCGGCGGCGAGGAGGACGGCGTCGCGGACCTCTTCGGCTTCGAGACGGCGGCGAGTGAAGTGGGAGAGGAGCGTGTTGTCGGGGTCGGCTTCGAGGGCTTTGGGAGAAGGCTTCGAGGTTTGGCGATAGGCGGCGGAGTTCATGATGAGGCGGTGCATCTCTTTGATGGACCACTTGCGACTGACGAACTCAGTGGCGAGCCAATCGAGGAGTTCGGGGTGGGAAGGGCCTTCGGCGCGTGTGCCGAAGTCACTGGGCGTGGAGACGATGCCGCGGCCGAAGTGGTATTGCCAGATGCGGTTGACCATGACGCGGGCGGTGAGCGGGTTGCGGTCAGAGGCGATCCACTCGGCGAGGGCTTTGCGGCGAAGGGTGGTGGGTGAGTCAGCAGGTGGTTGAGGGATGTCGCCGCCGCCCAATGCGGTTGGAAAGCCGGGGCCGACCTCTTCCCCGTTGGTGAGGTAGGTGCGCGGGGCTTCACGGCCGACGTCGGTGAGCCCGGGTGAGAAGGGGCCGGGGGCGTAGGTGCGGTACATGGAGATGAGGCGGCGCTCGATCTTGTGAAGCTGCTCGTTCTCTTGCGGGGTGAGTTGGGCGTAGACTTCGTCGTCGCGGGGTTCGACGGCCTTGGTGTGCATTTCAAAGAGGGCTTTCTGTTCCGGTGTCTTCTGCTCGTCGGGGGTGCGGAAGGCGACGCCGACTTCGGGCGGGAGCTTCGCGAGGCGGGCGTTGCGGAGGCGGGTGCGGTGCGGATCGAGGATGGCGCTGAGCTGGGCTCCGGTCTCGTAGAGCTTGAAGGTGCGGGTGTTCTCGCTGAGATCGTAGCCGCGGGCGTTGTTGTAGTGGAGGAAGACGCGGGTCTTCTGGAAGGGGGCGAAGATGGCCTGGAGGCGGTAGTAGTCGCGCTGGGGGAGGGGGTCGAACTTGTGGTCGTGGCAGCGGGCGCAGCCCATGGTGAGGCCGAGGAAGACGCTGGAGGTGGTGTCGACGAAGTCAGTGAGCTGCTCAATGCGGTTGATGTCTTCGACCTTATAGAGCATGTCGCGGTTGGTGCCGACGGTGAAGTAGCCGGTGCCTTGTTGGGACTCGGGGTCTTCGGGGTAGAGTTCGTCGCCGGCGATCTGCTCCTTGATGAAGCGGTCATAGGGCTTGTCGGCGTTGAAGGATTGGATGACGTAATCGCGGAAGCGCCAGGCGTAGAGGAGGTAGGGGTCCTGTTCGAAGCCGGAGGTGTCGCCGTAGCGGACGAGGTCGAGCCAGTGCTTGCCCCACTGTTCGCCGTAGCGGGGGTGGGCGAGGAGGCGTTCGATCAGTTTGGGGTAGGCATCGGGGGCTTTGTCGTTGAGGAAGGCATCGATCTCGGCGTGCGTGGGCGGGAGGCCGTGGAGGTCGAAGGTGGCGCGGCGGATGAGGGTGAGGCGATCGGCTTCCTTGGCCAGTGTGAGGCCTTTGGCGGCGAGTTTGGCGGTGAGGAAGGCATCGATGGTGGATGGCGTTTGGGGGCGCAGTGGGGGCTTGAAGGACCAGTGGGTGGGTTGTTGGGTGGTGGACCTTTGGAGTTCCGCCCATGTTGCGCCTTCGCTGATCCAGGTTTTCAGTGTGCCGGCTTCGGCGTCGGTGAGTTTACCGGTGGGCGGCATTTTGATTTTGCCGGTGTAGGCGAGGGCCGACAGGATGCGGTCTTTGGCGGCGAGCACTTCGGCGGTGCTGGTAAGGGAGAGGTTGCCCATGCGCGTGGCGGCGCTGTGACACTGGTGGCAACGTGCGCGGAGGAGGGTAACGGCCTCAGCGGGGGTTGCGGAGTAACCTGTGACGGCACACAGGAGGAGTGAGAGAAATGGCAGCATCCCGCGCATTAGTTGGATTATATATGTTGTCAAAGAGCGACCGCGGTGAAAGGGGTTCCACTAGCTTACGCGCGTGGCTCAGTTGCGTTGAGGGGTGTGGTTGGGTTCGTTTTGCAGGGGGGTACTTTCGTCGCCGTAGCCGTAGAGTTCGCCGGGGGTGGGGGAGAGGAAGTAATCTTCGAGTGCTTTGAGGTGAGCGGCTTGGGCGGCTTTGGCATCGGCCTTTTGGCGGGTCTCGGCCTGGCGTCGGAGTTGGAGGAAAATTTTGAGGGCGGAGTCGAATTGACGCTGGAAGTGGCGTTCGTAGCGAAGGGCGAGTTGGAGGACTTTCGATTCGTTGGCTAGTTTGTGGAACGCATCGGGGCCCGCGTTGACGGGGTCAGGGAACGACTGCATGGTTTTCCATTCGATTTGGGCGGTGTATTCGCGGACACGGCGGAGGCGGAATTCGGCGTCGGCCATTTCGCGGATGTAGCGGATTTCGGTGAGGGTGGTGGGTTTGAATTCGCGGGTGTAATCCCTGAGGAGGTCGAGGAACACTTCGCGATCGTCGGAGGGGAGGAGGGCGGTGTCGGTAAAAAAGTTGTGTTTACGGGCGTTTTGGGAGGAGGTGGCTTTTCCGGCTTCCGTGACAGGGCCGTGGGAGAGGCTGCCGTTCTGGCGCGCAGCGTTTTGCTGGGCTGGGGTGGGAGTCATTTTCGTTTATCCCTGGGGATTATGTTAGCACGGGCTTTCTTTATTTGCCACAGATAAACACAGATTAACACTGATTATTTTAAAACTATGGAGGCGCGGTTAGAATTGTTGATTTGGAGGAATTGGCGGCCTTGGAGGCCGTGGTTGGGCGGGAGACTGAGGTGGAGGAGTTCGAGTCCGGTTTCGAGGTCGGGTTCGATGGAGTGAATGGTGAGTTTGGTGCGGCCTATGGTGGCTGTGAGTTCTGCTGGCGCGGCTTTGGCCAAGCCGGTTGTGTAGATTGCGATTTCGTTGGGGCCGGTTTGAGCGGCGTGGAGAATGCCTGGGGAGATGGTGTCGATGGTGAGGGTTTCGGCGCCGATCTGGATTTGGCCTTTAGGCAGGTTTTGTGGGAGCCGGGCGTTGATTTGGGTGTCTGACTGATAGCCGATGGTGAGGTCAGGAAGCCGGAGGGTTTCGAGTTGAAGGCCGTATATGGAGATCCATTGGCCGGGCGCGTAGACGGGCGGACGGAATCCGGCGGCGTGGCCGATGCCTTGAGGGAGGATAGCGGGGCCTGCTCCGATGAGGAGGCCGTAGGGTTTAGAGCGGTTGTCGGCTTCGTCCTGGGTGAAGAAGCAGAAGCGGTAGGGACCTTCGCGTATGGGTAAGGAAATGGGAATGCGGAGATAAGGACGGTAGCCGGTGTCGTCACATTGGGTGGTTTCCGGGGGGCCGAATTTGTAGGAATAACTGGAGAGTTCCGGGGGAATGAATTCGAAGGGGATGCGATAATTGGATTCATTTTGAGTGACGGAATAGTAAGGCGGGAGGATGGGCGGGGTGGAATCGATGCGGGCGATGACGACGGTGGCATCGCGCGTGGGCACGCCTTCGGGGACCACGCAGAGGAGGTAGCGGTTTTCTTCCGCTGGGATGGGGTCGTCGATGGTGGGGGTGGAGATGGGTTGCGAGTAGCCGGTGTTGTCGCGGCAGTCCTGTGACGCGCCTGCGGTGATGGCTTTGTAGCGGTAGGTGGGGGCGGTGGTGGTGATGGTGGCGGCCCAGGTGGCTCCTGGTTTCTGGGTGCGCTGGCGGCGGGTGATGGTGAGGGGGCGTCCACGGTCGAGGGGACAGGCGTCGTTGGCGAGTGAGAAATCGCCGGCGGAGTTGAAGCAGTTGAGGAGACCGGCGACGGGGATGGAGTAGCTGGTTTCCTCTTCGACTCGCTGTGTATTGTTCGAGAGTTCGCAGGGGCGGCCGGCGTAGCAATCGAAGTCGCCGCCGGCGGACCAGGCGAGATGGGTTGTCGTGTTGACGATGCCAATTACGCGGCCGGTGCGTTCGGAGAGGACGGGGGAGCCGGAGATGCCTCCGACGATGTCTTCGCAATCGTTGCGGCGGGTGTTGTAGAAGTGCCAGGTGAATTCGATTAAGTCGGCGGGCGGGCCGAGCGTGCAGCGGGAGCGGCGGAGGAAGCGGCCGGTTTGGTCGAAGAAGGATGCGGGGATTCCGATGATGGAGATGGGTTCGCCGGTGGGCGGGGTGGCGGGTTCGAGAACGAGCGGAGTGATGCGGGCGGCGAGTTCGTCGCGGGTGGCGGCGAGTTCGAGGAGCATGAGGTCGGCGCCTTTCATGGTGGCGTAGGCGATGCGGCGGATGGGGATGGGGATTTGCTCGCCGGCGGAGGTTTCGGCGAAGAAGTTGAAGCGGATGGGGCGTGTGTTGGCGGGGGCGTCGAGGTTGAGGAAGACTTCCTGGGCGTTGAGGGAGTAGCAGTGGCCGGCGGTGAGCGCGTAGGCCGGGCCGTTGGCGGGGGTTTGGATGAAAGTGGCGGTGCAGGTGCTGCTGAGGGAGATTTGGCCGATGGCGGCGTAAGCGGAGGTGGGGGGGAGGAGTTGGGAGCTTGCGGCTGGGAGGGTGGGGATGATGGTGAGGAGGAAGTGGATGAGGGGCATGGGTGTGAATGGGAGTTGTGAGTCTCTTATCTAATATGCATCGGATTTCAGGGGTGTGTACTTCCAGGGATCCAAGTGACGGATTGCGGAGTCTATGGTGTTGATGGCATCAAGAAGTTTGAGAGCAGTTCTCATCCTGTGCGGGATGATTGCGGTGACCGGCGTGGTTCTTGCCGCGCTGCCCCGGCTTCACCCGAGATTCTGCGCGTCATTGCTGGTTGCGAGGTGGAAGGCAACGCCGGGAGGAATCGGCATACCCGGATTGACGAAGACTTACGAAGCGATGTTGTCGAATGGAAGTTTGCTGCCGATGCGAGTGACTGTTTGTGACTTCGTGACTGACGCCTTCGAACGCGGATACTCAGTTGCTCATTCCATCGAGCGATGGGACGACGGTTCCGGTGAGTGGAGATTCTTTTGGGGGATAGCTCCGCAGGATTTTTGCAGGCCGTATCCATTGGGCATCACCTCAGAGTCGCGAGTGAGAAGCGTGTGGCTATGGCCCGGGGAAGCTATTTCCACGAGTTTTGCAGCAATCCAAGCCAGCGACGGACTGCGATTGGGGGATCACCTCCGATTCGCAATCAGACCGTTTCGAAGCTTCCCGGAAGTCGCGGTTGTGACGGATCCCTTCCCTGTTGATGAACGCCCGGCGGAGTCTGGCGGGGGCTTTCGGATTCGTCATTGAGGGGCGGGCGCGAGAGGTGGCGTATTCGTTAGGCTGGAGAGTAGATGGCTCAGGATTATGATGTTTCCTTGAAACTCCTTTTCCGCCGGTCAAATGGAGTTGCCATCCAGCGTTTGCTTGGAGAGTCGATTGTGGAGTGGGTGAACGTGGAGTTGCCACGGGTGAGCAACCCACGGGTGGATATGTTGGGGCGGACCGCCAGCGGTGAGTACGCGCATCTGGAGTTGCAGAGTAAGAACATCTCTGATCTGGAGGTGAGGCAGGCCGATTATTATATGAGCCTGTATGTGGCTTTGCGGAAGCATGTGCGATCGGTGGTGCTGTATGTGGGGAAGGCACCGCTTTCCATGCGCCCGTTGTTCCAGACACCCGATATGACGTACAGGTTCCGCTTGGTGGACATACGGGAATTGAACGGGGAGGAACTGTTGGCGAGCGGCGATTTGGGGGACGCGATGATGGCGCTGCTAACCGAAGTGGACAAGGAGAAAGTAGGCAGCCGCGTTTGGCCGGAGATAGAGAAGATGGAGCCGGGCAAGCGCGAGGACACTGTTACGGAATTTCTGATAATCTCGGGATTAAGGGACCTGGAGGACTGGGTTCTGGAAAGGGCGCGAAAGCTGATGCCGCTATCCATCGACGTGATACTAGAGAACAAGGTGCTCGGTCCCGCCATACGGCGCCGATGGGAGGAAATCGAGCAACGAGCGAAAGAGCAAGGGCTGCAGCAGGGCATCCAGCAAGGCATGCAGCAAGGCATGCAGCAAGGCATGCAGCAAGGCATGCAACAAGGCATGCAACAAGGGGAGGTTGCGATGCTGCGGCGACTATTGGAATCGCGGTTTGGCCCTCTGCCCGCACCGGTTCTGGAGAGGTTGGGAGGGGCCACAGTGGAGGAGTTGACGGCTATCGCCGATCGTGCGTTCGCGGCGGCAACGTTGGAAGAGGCGTTCCGCAGTTCATAGGGATGCGCTTGCAGCGGAGGGCTTCGTTTGGTCTACCGTTGTGGCGCGGAGGCGGGGATCAGCACGGCGCATTATGCGGCGAGGCTAAGCGTCAAGGTGGCGACGGCGATGGTTGTGGGGACTGAGACGGCTGAGGGGCCAGGTGGTGGGGAGTGCGAGGGCGATTCCGGCGGTGATCATGAGGAGGGCGTCGCGAAGGACGAGCCAAAGGGCGGTGAGGCGTGAGGCGCCGATGCCGAGGGCGAGTATTGGGGGCTTCGGTCATCCACGCGGCGATCGAAGCGGAACCAATTGAGGATGCGCCTCATTGGGCGGCGCCTTCGTCGAAGATGAGTTTGACGGCGCCTGTCAATCGGGCCCAGCTATCCTTCTCGATGCGGAGCTGTTTTTGGCCGGAAGTAGTCAAGGAGTAGAATTTGGCTTCGCGGCCGGTTTCCGATGGTTTCCAGTGTGCTTTCAACCAGCCTTTCTGTTCGAGGCGATGGAGTGCGGGATAGAGCGAACCCTGGTTGACCTGGACAACGGATTTCGAGATCTGTTCGAGACGCTGGGCGATGCCGTAGCCGTGGGCGGGTTCGAGGGAGAGAATCTGGAGAATGAGCATGTCCAGAGTGCCTTGAGGGATGGGGAAACGTGGGGGCGGCATGAATACCTCAACCTTCTAGTGTTCAGGATAAGGCAGGAGGTGTCGAAGATCAACCGGAACTCCCTGACGGCGAGCGGCTCAGAAACGGTTGCGGTGCACGGCGGGAAAGCTGGAATGGATTTCGTTCAGCCGGCTGACCCTCAGCCGGAGAGGGCGGCGATGGGAGAGACGCGAGCGGCGCGGTGCGAAGGAATGAGGCAGGCGGCGAGGGTGGCCACGAGCATGACGGATGCGGCGGCGGCGAGGTTCGGCCAGTAGAGCGGCGGCAGATCGTACAGGAGTTTCTGCATGGCGAGTCCTGCTGCCCAAGCGCCTGCTGTTCCGAGACACGTGCCACCGAGCAGCAGCCGCAGGCCGAGCACGAGGAACTGCATGCGGATGGCGTTGGGCGGAGCGCCAAGGGCGACGCGGACGCCGATTTCGCGGCGGCGGCGTGAGACGGCGTAACTGAGGACGCCGTAGGTTCCGAAGGAGGCGAGAAGGAGCGATGCAGCGGCGAAGACGGCTGCGAGTAGGGTGGGAGCACGGCGGCTGGTGAGACTTTCGGTGATGCGCGTTTCCATGGAGCGGACATCGTTGATCGGCAAGTCGGGGTCGATCTGACGGACGATGCGGGCGAGTGTGGCGTTGAGCGTGTCGGGAGCATGTGCGGTGCGTGCGACGATGTAGAAATTGTTATCGGCGCGATGGCCGTAGGGGAGATAGACGCTGCCTTGGGAAGTGGTTTCGGACAGACTGGTTTGTTTCACTCTGCCGACGACTCCGACGATGGTGAAGGCGTCGGTGTCCTTCTTGAGGACGGGACCGAGGAAGATGCGTTCGCCGATGGCTCCGCCGGAGGGCCAGTAATGGCGGGCAAAGATCTCGTCGACGACGCAGACGCGATCGGGGCGGCGTGAATCGGCGGCATCGAGGAGGCGGCCTTCGAGCAGCGGCACACGGACGGCGTCGAAGTAGCTGCCGCCGACGCTGTAGGCGAAGGGAACGCGGGGCAACTCGCCGGGCTTGAGGGGACGGCTCACCACGTTGACACCGCTTTGGGTGTTGTTGCCACTGAGCGGGAGGTTGCTGACGATGCCGGCAGCATGCACTCCGGGTTGATTGGCGATGGTGGTGAGGAGATTTTCCGTGAACGTGAGCCGCATTTGCGGTTGGGGGTAAGCCGGCCATGGAAGCGAAATGTGGCCGCTGAGGAGATGATCGGAAGGGAAGCCGAGGGAGAGGGCTCCAACTCTTTCGAGGCTCAGGCGGAGCAGGCCGGCGGCGCTGAGGAGGACGAAGGCGAGTGCGATCTGCGCGACCATGAAACCGTGGCGAAGGCGTTGGGCGGCGTGTCCGGCAGTGCCTCCTCTGGTTTCACCCTGGAGGGCCGCGCCGACGCTGCCGCGCAAGCTGAGCCATGCGACCGGCACGCCGGCGAAGAATCCGGTGAGGACAGAGGCGAGCATTGCGATGGACGCAAGGTGGTAGTCGAAGGTGATGCGGTGAGCGAAGGGAAGATGTTCGGTTCCGAGCGCGGCGAGGAGTGGAATCGCGCCGGCGGCGATGAAGAGGCTGAGCAGGCCGCCCAGTGAGGTGAGCATCGCGGTCTCTGTGATGACTTCGCCGACGATGTGCCAGCGGCCGGCGCCGAGGGCGAGGCGGACGGCGAGTTCTTTGTTGCGGGCGCTGGCGCGGACCAGCAGAAGGTTGACGAGATTGACGCTTCCGATTAGGAGGAGGAAGAAGACGCCGGTCTGGAGGAGCAGGAGCGTGGGTCGGATGGAGGCGACGTGATCGGCATGGAGATTGACAATCTTTGTGCGGTAGCCGGCGGCGGCCATCATGGCGGCGTGTGCGTATTCGTGCGCGACGGAAGCGTCGAAGGCATCGATCTGGGACTGTGCGGCTTCGATGGTTGTGGAGGGATGGAGGCGGGCGATGAGTTCACCGCCGCGTCCGGAGTGGCGCTGCGCGGGGCCGCGTTCGTTGGGTGCGGACGCGTAGGGCGTATAGATAACGGCTTTGGACGAGAGGTAAGTGAAGCCGGGCGGGAGGATGCCGACGATGGTTCGCGATTGGCCATCCATGCGGATCTGGCGGCCTACGGCAGCGGGGTCGGAGTGGAAGTGACGCGTCCAGTAGTCGTGGGTGAGGATTGCCACGCGGTCCGTTTCGTAGGTCATTTCGTCTTCTTGGAAGGCGCGGCCGAAGATGGGTTGGACGCCGAGGGTGGAGAAGAAATCGGTGGAGACGAGGAGGATATCTTCGCGAACGGTGGCGCCGGGCTCGCCGACGATTGCTGCGTCGGGGTGGGAGATGGCGATGTGGGAGAATGCGGCGATGCGTCCGCGGCGCTCATAGAGATTGGCGGGGGAAGCGCCGTCGCGTAGGACACCGGCGTTGGGGTAGGTTTTGTAGAGGAGGACGAGGCGGCCGGGGTCGGGGAACGGCAAGGGGCGGAGGAGGACACCGTCGAGGAGGGCAAAGATGGCGAGGTTTGCGCCGAGGCAGAAGGCGAGGGGAAGGATTGCGGTGAGGGTGAATGCTGGGGTTTTGGAGAGCAAGCGCGCGGATTGGCGCAGGTTGCGGGAGAGTTCATCGAGTAGCTGCAGGCCTCTGGCCTGGCGGCAATCTTGTTTGATGCTATCGATGTGGCCGAATTCGATGCGGGCGCGGCGGGAGGCTTCCTGCGGGGAGAGCCCGGAGCGCACGAGGTCTTCGATGAACGAGTCGATGTGGAAGCGCATCTCTTCGCTCATGCGGTCTTCGAAATCGGCGCGGTTGGATGGGAGGCCGAGGAGGGAACGAAGGAAGCGGAGCATCTAGACTTCCTCGGGGCGGGCGCTGAGGGCGGCTGCGATGGCGTTGGCCATCTGATTCCAGCCGGCGGTTTCCTGGCGCAGGCGCTTTCTGCCGGCGGGAGTGATGCTGTAGAACTTGGCGCGGCGATTGTTGTCGCTCTGGCCCCATTCGGAGGCGATGAGTTGCTGGTGTTCCAGGCGGTAGAGGGCGGGGTAGAGGGAGCCTTGGGGGATGTCGAGGGCTCCGCCGGAGATATCGCGGATGCGGAGGAGGACGCCGTAGCCATGGAGGGGGGCGAGAGATACGGCTTTGAGGACGAGCATATCGAGTGTACCGGGGAGCATTTCGCTGGTGTTTTTCATGCGGGGTTTCTCCTAGTTCTACTAGGAGTGTACGGCTTCTCTCCTAGTCTGTCAAGGAGAAAGCGGCGGCCCGTTGGCGTCTATTGCGGCGGGGGCGTTGGAGGGTTGGAGGAAGAGCCAGAGGGATTCGAGTGGAGGGACTGGGCGGCGGTGGTGGAAGGATAATGGACGGCGTCTACACGATGGGGAACTCGATGTCGAGGAGTGGTTTGATGCCGTCGGGGCCGGTGAGCGTGAGCACGTAGTGTTGCTGGTGACCGGAGACGGTGAGTTGCAGGGTGAGGAAGGGACAGCAGAGGGTTTCCATGGTGATCCATTCGGCGGCTTCGGGCATGGGGATGGCACTGGGGTGAAGTGGGTAGGCGTAGCCGTTGGGGAGTTCGTCGCGGTGGGTCATGGCGGCGCGAATGCGGCGCACGAGTTGGTTGTAGCGGGGCCGGTCAGCGGGGCTGATGGCGGCGAGGTTGCACGCGATTGGATTTGCGGTGGACATGATGCGAGGGCAAAATCTAAAGTTACCTTATGACAGCGCTGTTCTGGTATGCGGTGGCGGCGGTGGGAGAGATTGCGGGATGCTTTGCGTTCTGGGCTTGGTTGCGGCTGGAGAAGAGCGCGGCGTGGACAGTGCCGGGGGTGGCGTCGCTGATTGTGTTTGCATTGGCGCTGACTCGCGTGGATGCGGCGGCGGCGGGGCGGGCGTTCGCTGCGTATGGCGGAGTTTATATACTGTCGTCGCTGCTGTGGATGTGGGTGGTGGAGGATACGCGGCCGGACCGGTGGGATTGGATGGGCGTGGGGTTGTGCCTGGCGGGGACGGCGGTCATTTTGTTTGGGCCGCGGGGGCAATCGCGGTGAGTTGCTGAGTGGATTGCGCGCCTTCGGCAATGGTCACGCTGATTGCTTTTTCTTCGAAGGGTGCGAGGAATTCGGGATCGAACCAAGCTCCGGGTTCCACTTCTTTCCAGGCGTAAAGTTGGTAATCGCCGGGGGTGAGGTTGGGGAAACGAAAGCGGCCTTCGGGATCGGCGATAGTGTGTTCGGTGAGATGGCGGAGCTGCTTGTCTTTGGGGACGATGGCGATGGTTGCGCCGGGTGTGGGCTGGCGGGAGTCAGGGTGGAGGACGACGCCGTAGATCTTTGCCGCTTTGGGACTGATGAGGATGTCGATGGCGGAGGGTGCGGACGCTTTGAGATCGATGCCGGTGGTGGTGATGTCGGTGGATTCGGCGAGGACTCGCTTGGTGTAGAAACCTTCGGGGAGGTTTGAGGCGCGGATGATGTAGCGCGCGGGAGTGAGGTGATCGAGTTGGAAAGTGCCGGAGGGTTTGAGGGGGTATGCATCGGAGTCGGCGAGGTTGCGCTGCAACTGGACTCGAATGTTGGTGAGATCGGCGGGGGCGTTGCCTTCGCTGCGGACACGGCCGGTGATGGTGACGGGATTGGGGACGGTGATGATGAGGTCGTCAAAGTTGCCAGTGATGGTGACGTTGGTGCTGCCTGCGAAGGAGAGCCCGCCTTTCTCGACTTCGGCGGAGGCGATATAGGGGCCGGGCGTGAGGTTACGGATTACGAATTCACCGGCGGGGTTAAGGGTGGCGGATTGGAAGCGTGAGGAGATGGCTCCTGAGTTGTCGTGACCTGGCTGGCGATAGAAGCGAACGATGGGCTTGGAGCGGGCGCCGGGGATTTCGACAACGACGCGGCCTTTGACAGTGGCTGTTAGCGAGCGCGGAAACGCCATGTCGGCGAGGCGCAGTTGCGCACCTGGGGTGATCTCGATGGGGAGTGCGGCATTGAAATCGGGACTGTTGGGGTAGTAGATGGGAACGTAGTCAACGGTGTTGGAGATGGGGAGCGGGATTCCTTCGATGTGCGAAGCGAAGACGTAGTATTTCCCTGGGGCAAGGTCTGGCCAGCGGAATTCGCCGAGGTCGTTGGAATAGGCGCTGCGAATGGTGGCGGGGATTTTGCGGCCGTTGCGGTAGCGCAGCTGGAGGAGTTGGAGCTGGACATGATCGAGGGGCTCACCTTCGGCATCGAGAATGCGGCCGGCGATGACGCCGTGAGGGGTGAGGCGGATGTCGATATCTTTGCGTTGTTGTGGTGTGGAGAAATCGAAGATGGTGGGGTGGTCCGCGGTGAGGAAGCCCTTGCGGATGACGCGGAGGCGGTACTTGCCGGGCGGGATGTTTGCCATGGAGAAGTTGCCGGCGGAGTCGGAGGTGGTGATGAGCGAGCGCCGCAAGTCTTCGGGGGCTTGCGCGGGGAGGAGCAGGAGGTAGGCTTTGTGAACAGGCTGGTTGGTGGCGCTATTGTGGATTGCGCCTTGGAGGGAGGAGGGCTCCTGGGGTTGGGCTTGAAGGAGCGTTGCGAGAGCCAGGAACAGCGTTGCGGCGATGGGCATCCTTAGTGGCAAGTGTAGCGCGGAGGAGGATGGCGTCAGTGCGTCCGCCGTGATGATCGGGGGTGGCGAGTCCTTTGGAGGAGGTGAGGCCAGTGGCCCAAATGGCGCCGTCGGGGGCGAGGGCGAGACCTTCGAGCATTTCAAAGCCTGTGCCTCCGAAGTAGGTGGCGGCGTGCGGGCGGCTGCTATTGGGACGGAAGGAGGCGAGGAAGGCGTCGTCGAGTCCGGAGAATTTGCCTTGGGCGGGGAGATCGGTGGAGCGGGTGAGGCCGGCGATCCAGAGGTTGTGCTTCTTGTCGGTGATGAGGGTTGTGCCGTTGAAGCCTGCGAGTTCGTCAGCGGCGCCTCCGTAGCGAGTGGTGTAGCGGAGTTGTCTGAGGTTTTTGTCGAAGCCTGCGAGGAAGGCGTCGGCTTTGGCGTTGGGGGAGGTGAGGGTGCCGTAGATGTGGGGGTTGCCTTTGTGGTCGAGGACGATGGCGCGGGCACGGTCGTTGGGTGCGGCGCCGATGGTGCGGAATGCGGTTTGCTTCCACTGGGTGACGTCGATTTTGGCGATGAAGGCTCCGTGGTTGGTGAAGCCGGTGGCGTAGAGCGAGCCATGTTTGTCGAGGACGAGGGAGGAGGCGGTGCCGGGGCCGAGGGTGAGGATGCGCGCCTCATGGGTTTTTGCGATTTCAGCGATGTAGGCGCTGTGTGATTCCGAGTCAGGGGACTTCGTGCCGGAGAGATAGATGTTGCCGTTGGCGGCGATGGCGAGTCCTTCGGTGGTGGCATCGCCGATGCGGGCGAGGTGATCGACGTTGCCCGCGGGGTTGAGGTGAGCGAGGAAGCCGTTGATGGCGGCGGGGCGGAAGTGGGAGGTGTCGAAGGTGAGATCAGTGGATTGGGTGGAGCCGCTGACCCAGACGGTGCCGTCCGGGAGGACGATGAGGCGGAATGCGGCGTCCCAGTTGCGGCCGCCGATGCGGGTTTTGTAGAGGATTTCCCTGGTGCGGGGATCGAGTTTCAGGACGTAGGCGTCCATGTCTTTCTTTTCGGGGCCAGTGAAATTTTCGGAGTTGGAGTGGCAGGCGAGATAGGCGAAGCCGGCCGGGTCGAAGGCGATTTGATCGCAATCATCGGCTCCGGCGCCGCCGAGATAGATTGCGGTGAGTGCGAGTTCGGCGAGCATGGTTAGGGGCAAGTGTACCGCGGGATCTGGCCGAGAATTGGGCCGGCGGAGGAGTATTCGACGCGACGGCCTGTTTTGGTGGTGAGGCGGATGGGCTTTGAGGTGTCGTTCCAGTAGATGGACATGCCGGTGATTTCGTCGCCTTCCTGGAGTCCGGAGTTGGCGGCGGCGCTGCCGGGTTTGAGTGTTTGGACACGGTGGTGGGTGGTGAGGGCTTCGCGATCCATGCCGAGTTCGAATTGCTGGAGTGGGATGAACTGACGCTGGGAACAATCGAGGCGGGCTTTGTTGGGGGCTGCGACGGGCGTGGCGCCATCGAGTTGACGGCGGAAGGAATCGAAGGAGGCGGGGTCGAGGTGACGGGAGATGGCGGCGAGGATGCGCTCTTTGTCGAGATCGGGGGTGTGGTGGCGCTCGGCGAAGAGGGACAGCATGACGTGATCGAGGGAGGCTTGCCCATTCGATTGGGTGCGGATTTGATGGTCGAGCCAGAGGGCGAGCATGTTGCCGCGTTGTGGGAGGAGATCGCCGGGTGGGGTGTCTGCGGCGTAGGCAGCGGAGTGGTATTCGCGGATGCGGGCATTCAGGGAGTCGAGGTATTGCTGTGGGGAGATGAGGCCTGCCTGGTGGAGGAGGATGTCCTGGTAATAGCGGGTGAAGCCTTCGGTGAACCAGGAGGTGGTGAGCGAGGGACCACGCTGGCGGCCCATTTTGAGGGGGTTCCAGGTGTGGAAGGTTTCGTGTGCGATCAAAGAGAGAATGCCGGCGGAGAGTTTTGATTCGGGGCCGGTGTGGAGGTTGAAGGCGTTGGTGAAGCCGCCGCCACCACTGCCGGATTGGCCTGGGCCGTAGGCGGCGAGGGTGACGAGGAAGTAGGGGAACTCATGGTCGTGAAAGAAGTCGCGCTCGAACTGGAGGAGCTTGGACACTTGGGATTGGAATTCGGTATCGGTGAAGGGGAAGCGGCCGCGGACAGCGGTGACGATTGTGGATTTTCCGATCTTGAGAGGGGAAAGACGAAAATCGCCGGCGGCGAACATGGCGTTGGAGACGGCGTCCCAGGGGCCACGGAAGCGCTGGCGGTGGTTCGGGCGCGGGGTGGCGGTGGCTCCGAAGCTGGTGGCGAGGGACCAGGACGGGGGGAGGCGGAAGGTGAAGGAGACATCGACGTGTTGGGCCAGATCGATGGCGGGATGGACGAGGGCGTTGGCGGTGTTGATTTCGAAGTGCGATGTGTCGAGGTGGGGGCGGTGGCGGGTACGTTCGTTGAGGGGGCCGGTCCAATCCTGAACGAGGGTGTAGGCGATGCGAGCCTGGCCGTTTTTGGTTTGGAGCGTGTCAGGGGAGAGTGTTCCTTCGATGGCGCGGAGGTTTTGGATGCAGTTCTGGAGGTTGGTGGCGTTGCCCCAGGAGGAGGGAGTGTTGAGATTGATTTGGGGCGGCAGGTTGCGGAGGGCGAGTTCGATGTTGAGGCGCGGGCCATCGACGGTGAAGGTGTAGTGGAGCTGGGGAGTGGCGGCGTGGAGTGTCGAGAGTGCGAGCCAGAGAATCATGTGTTAGAGACGAATGGAGGCGGCGGATCGTTGAGGCCGTTTACCTGGGAGAAATGTAGGTGGCGCCTTGGGAGACCTGGGTCATGGTGATGCGGACGCGGGTGGGGAAGAACTTTTCGTGGTCGGGGCGTTTGTGGGCGTGGCCGGCGCCGCCGCTTGCGTCTTTGATGACGAGGTCCATTTGCTTGATGCCTTGGGTCCAGTCGATGGCGGTGTTCTGCCAGAAGGAGGTCATGGGCACATCGATTTCATAGACGCCGGTGTCTGTGTAGAGCGGGGTGCCGGTGCAGCCGTAGCCGGGGCCGATGCCTTTGTTGGCGATGTAGCAGAGGGTCCAGGTGGTTTTCTCGCCGCCGGCGGGTTTGTCGAGGATTTCGGCGCGGATGTGGACGGCGCCGTTGCGATAGTCGATGGGCGAGGTCCAATCGGTGGGGCGATTGGGGTTGAGGCGGTCGCCTTTGACGTAGTAGTGGGACTTGGAAGGAGTGGAGGTGTCGGCGTCCTGTTTGGTGTAGGAGAAGGTGACATCGAAGAGGACGAATTGCTCGGCGTGGGCGGAGAGGGCGAGAGCCAGGAGAAGGAAAAGCATTGGACCACTGTAGCCGATTCAAGCGGTACACTTACTTTGTAGATGACTGTCCTACGATTCATCCTTTGTACTGCGTTGGTGGGCTCGGCTGCCTATGGGCAGAACGGGATCGCTCCGATGTGGGATGTGAAGGCGATGCTGCGCCAGTTGGTGGAGCATGCCGACCGCTATCGCACCACGGTGGACAAGCTGCAGGTGGTGGAATGGGTCAATCAGAAACAGGCGTCGCAGACGTACTTGAAGCAGCAGGAAGTGGTGTTGACCGAGGTTGGGCATCTGAAGACGGTGGCCGACCGGCTGTCGAACGCTCCGGAGAAGTTGTCGCTGATGCTGGACATATACTTCCGGCTGCAGGCGCTGGAGAGCGTGACGGCGGCGCTGGCTGACGGTGTGAGCCGGTATGAGAACGCGGAGAAGGCCGCTGCGTTGAATCAACTGGTTTCGGACAACAGCAACACGCGGCTGAAGCTGCGGCAGTACATGATCGACCTGTCGGTGAACAAGGAACAGGAATTTGCGATTGTGGAGCGCGAGGCGCAGCGGTGCCAGGCGGAGTTGAACCGGAATCCGCTGGCGCCAGTTCCGATCACCGGGCCGAAGAAGAAACCGCAGGAGAAAAAGTGACCCCAACCCCGACGTTTGTGTGTAGCATCTGCGCGGAATCCTCAGTAAGGATTTGCGTGTATTGCACGAAGGACGCTTGCGAGAACCACCTGTGCGCGAAGTGCGGGCGGTGCAGCGATTGCTGCGAGTGCGATTTGCATTCCTGGCGGGGACGGACGGGATCAGGGCAGGCCGGCAATGGGCAAGGGGAGACGAACGGCGCCCAGTGAGGCGGCGATGATTGCGGTGAGAGCCCAGATTTCGATGGGAGGGGCGGCGCGGTAGCGATTGGAGACAAAAGCCAATCGCGAATAGGTTGAAAAGAAAATACGGAAATTATTGCCGGACTTTGTGGTGCGGAGCGGGTGGCAGTTTTTACCAGATTCCAGTTGCGGCGTGTTGGAATGAACGACTTCGGCGGCATGCGGGCGTTTTGGAAGCCTCATTGCAAGAAGATTCGCAGGAGGACGAATGCAGAAGAACTCCGGGCGGAGAGATTCTCTGGGAGTTCATTTCCACAAGAGAGGTGCAAAGTGAAGCAGAGGAATTATTGTTTGCGGTTGTTGGCGGGGGCGGCGCTGCTTGCGCTGATTCCGGCCCGCCCGGCGTTGGCTGATGTGTGGAACAAGAAGACGGAAGTACGGTTCAGCCATCCGGTGGAATTACCGGGGCAGGTAGTGCTGCCGTCAGGGGAATACGTGATGAAGCTGATGGACTCGCAGAGCCAGCGGCACATCGTACAGGTATTCAATAAAGAACAGAGTCACGTATACGCGACGATTCTCGCAATTCCGACGGAGCGGGAGAAGCCGGCGGAGCGCACGATTCTCACGTTCTACGAGACTCCGGCGAGCCAGCCCATGTTTATTCGCCACTGGTATTATCCGGGGGACACGATCGGGCAGGAATTTGTGTACTCGAAGGACCGGGCGAAATATATCGCCAGTCTGAGCGGCACAGCGTCGCCGGGACGAGATGGGCGGCAGGCATTGCAGGCGCGCCCTTCGCCGGAGGCAGTGGCGATGAATCAGCAGGAGCCGGCTGTAGCGAGTGAGCCGGAAGCAGCGCAATCGGACGCGCCCGCGCCGGCAGTGACGGCGACGGATTCCGTGGATGATGCGGATGCCGCCGCGGCGGTACCGGCGGAGCCCGCGGCTGAGCCGGTGGACGCGGAAGCGGCGCCTGAGGATCAGGCACAAGAGGCGGAAGTGAGCTCGGGTGCGGCAGGCCAAAGTACGCCGCGTGAGACACTGCCGGCGACGGCGAGTCTGGGCGGCGCGGTTGGTCTGGTTGGCGCCGGGCTGTTGGCGGCGTCGGGCCTGGTGCGGGGGGCGCGCCAGCGCAAATCGTAACGCTTTCGCAGCGTGAGAGGGAATGGATGCAGCAACTGGAACGGTTTCTGTTTGCGTGCGGCCTGACGTGCGCGGCCATCTTTCTCGCGCTGCTTGTGGAGAGGGAGTGGTTTCAATACCGGTATGTCCGAGACTTGAGCAGAGCGGTTGTATTGGACACCACTTCCTCTCCTCCCAAGAAGAGAGTTCGGCCCGCGGATGGTGATGTGTTGGGGAAGATCGAGATCGCGAGGTTGAAGATTTCGGCGGCGGTAGTGGAAGGGGAAGACGCGCGGACGTTGCGGCGGGCGGTGGGACACCTGCCGGATTCGGCGTATCCTGGCGAGAGGGGACGAATGGTGCTGGCGGCACACAGAGACACCTTTTTCCGGAATCTGCGCTGGGCACGGGAAGGGGATGTGGTGCGCATGGAGACACGGCGGGGGTGGCGCGAGTATGTAGTGGAGAGGACGGAGGTGGTGAATCCGGATGCGGTGGATGTGATCGGCAAAACGAAGCGTGAGGTGCTGACGCTGGTGACGTGTTATCCGTTCGATTATGTTGGGCCGGCGCCGTATCGCTTTATTGTGCATGCGAAGGCGAGGGGGGCACAGTGGCATTGAGCCGTGGAGGGTACAAGCCGATTGAGTCGTACGGAATTATCGGCAATTTGCATACGGTGGCGCTGGTGGGATTGGACGGGTCGATTGACTGGTGCTGTTTGCCGCGGTTCGATGCGCCGAGCGTGTTCGGAGCGATTCTGGATGCGGAGAAGGGCGGCTACTGCCGGTTGGCGGCGGTGCACTATCAGAACCGGAAGCAGATGTACCTGCCGGCGACGAATGTGCTGGTGACACGTTTTCTGAGTCATGAGGGTGTGGGGGAAGTGGTGGATGTGATGCCTGTGGAAAGCAATGGGGACTGTCCGGCGCGGCATCCGATTGTGCGCACGGCGAAGGCGGTGCGGGGGACGGTGCGATTTGCGATGGAATGCTATCCGGCGTTCGACTATGGGAGGAAAGCGCATCGTGTTGTGCCGGTGGGGCGCAGTGTTGTGTTTGAAGCGGGTGAAGAGCGGCTGGTATTGCGAAGTCCGTTGGAGCTGACGCGGAACGGCGTGGGTGTGGAAGGTGAATTCGCGCTGCAGGAGGGGGAATCGGCGACGTTTGTGCTGAGCTATCCGGAAGCGGGCGACGATGGGTGGATTGATGAGCCGATTTCGGGCGATGAAGTGTTGCGGAGGACGGTGGAGTTCTGGCGGCGCTGGTTGGATCGAGGGACGTACCAGGGAAGGTGGCGCGAGATGGTGCACCGGTCGGCGCTGGTGCTGAAGCTGTTGACCTATTCGCCGACGGGTGCGATTGTGGCTGCGCCGACGTGCAGCTTACCGGAGGAAGTGGGCGGAGGCCGCAATTGGGATTACCGCTATGTGTGGATCCGCGATGCGGCGTACACGGTGTATGCGTTTCTGCGGCTGGGGTTTCAGGAAGAGGCGTCGCAGTTTATGAGCTGGCTGCAGAAGCGGGTGCGGGAAGAAGAGGTGGTGAACGGACCGTTGAACGTGATGTATGGGATTGATGGCCGGCACGAGTTGCCGGAGTTTACGTTGGACCATCTGGAAGGGTACAAGGGATCGAAGCCGGTGCGGGTGGGGAACGCGGCCTTCGATCAACTGCAACTGGACATTTACGGGGAGGTGGTGGATTCGATCTACCTCTGCGATAAATACGTCACGCCGGTGTCGTTCGATTCGTGGAAGCAGATCCGGAGAATGCTGGACTGGGTGAGCCGGAATTGGGAGACGGCGGATGAAGGGATATGGGAAGTGCGCGGGGGGCGGCAGCACTTTGTGTATTCGAAGGTGCAATGCTGGGTGGCGCTGGATAGAGGGCTGCGGATGGCGCGGCGGCGAGGGCTGCCGATTGACCGGTTGCGCTTGAGCTCGGAACGGGACCGGATCTATGAGGCGGTGATGGAGAAGGGATGGAATGCACGGCGCGGGGCGTTTGTGCAGTGCTTTGGGGGAGAGGCGCTGGACGCTTCGGTGCTGATGATGCCGCAAGTGTTTTTTGTGTCACCGCGCGATCCACGGATGGAGAAGACGGTGGACCTGGTGATGCGGGAGTTGGTGTCGGACAGCCTGGTGCACCGGTACCGGATTGGGATGGGGGCGGACGATGGGTTAAACGGCGGAGAGGGGACGTTCAGTATTTGTACGTTCTGGCTGGTGGAGGCGTTGGCGAGTGCGGGGCGGATGGATGAAGCGCGATTGATCTTCGAGAAGATGCTGACGTATGCGAACCACTTAGGATTGTATGCGGAGCAGATTGGTGCATCGGGCGAAGCGCTGGGGAACTTTCCACAGGCGTTGACGCATTTGGGGCTGATCAGTGCGGCTTTTCATTTAGACCGGAAGTTGACGGCGATGAGCCGTTCCGGTCGAGGTTGAGGAGAGCGTCGGTCATGCGATTGACGGCGAATTCCTCATCGCTGCGGCTGGCCTCACTGCGAGGGAGCGAGGACAGGACCAGGTGGAGGAGTTCGTGGACGACGGTGAACTCCATGTCGCGAATGGTGTCGCCGTAGGGGCGCTGATAGTCTGCGGCATCGAGGACGCGGATGTTGGCTTGTTTCACCGCGGCATCCCAACGGATGTTGCCGAGGGTACCCTGGCGCAGAGTGCCGGGGTGAACCATACGAATGCCGATGTTCCAGCCGGTGAGTTTGAGGCGATCCTGCCACACGGCGAGGCGCTGGCTCAGGTAGCGTTCGGCGAGGGCGGAGCGCTGTGGGGGGAGCGGTTCGGGGAGGCTGTGAGGTGCGCGGCAAACGGAGATGGATACCGCGAAAATGGCGAGGACGGACGCAATTCTGGCCGTCCGGTGTACTGCTCGATTAGCCACTGTGCTTTCAGACTAGCACGGGGAGAATTGCAGTACGGGGAGAAGGGAGGCAGAGTGCGGGCGGCGTTCTCTAATTTACGTCGATGGTCTCGACGGAGATGGTGCCGCCGGACTCGGTGCCGGTGACGGTGGCATTGACCATATTGGAGTGGGGCTTTGCTGGGTCGGCGCGATCGGCGCGGTTCTTGACGGCAGCGGCAGCCTTGTTATTGCCGGCGGCGTCGAGGTTGTAGACCTTGCCGGAGACGAACAACGCAAAGCTGGTGGAATTGCCAGTCGCGTCGCAGGAATCGGCTTTCTTTTGGGCCTGATAGCAGGCGGCATCGATGAGCCTGCCAGACCAACTGGCGGCGAACGCGGAAACGGCCAGAGTGGCCGCGATAGCGATTGCGGGTAGAACGGTTCTCATACTCAGCATCCTTTGTTTGGTCGATTTGTGCCGGTAGGCACAGCCTGTGAGTAAGCAAGCAGAGAGCCATTCCTTGCCGGCTGGTGTGTGTTCTTAATTTTATTGAATTTAGGTTTTTTGGAATTAGAAAAAGAGAAAGAAATGCTGTGTAAGGGGCGAAATTTTTACCGTATGGGCGTGTGTTCGATGATTGGCTTGCGGCTCGCGCTAAGCGAGGCTGGCCGGGAAGACGGAGCCGAGGATGAGGGCCACGAGGTTCCAGGCAATGAGCGCGGCGAACATGATGTTGACGCGTCCGAGGAGGCGAGTCTTTTCGGCGCGCCAGCAGTAGACGCCGAGCATGACAGCGGCGATCTTGACCATCATCAGTCCGGCGATGGGGGACGGGGTGAGGTGAATGGCGAAACGGACCAAGGGGTTGCCTTCCTGAACGCCCTGCACCAGGAAAGCAATCGTGGTGAGGAGATCGAGCAGTTGCAGATAGCTGTAGTGGATGAGGACGGAAGGCAAGCGTCAGATCCTTTCCTAGGTAAAGAATAGGGGATTTGACCGAGGGCGGTCAACGGTTTCCCTCACCTAGCTAAGGTCTAATCTGCTAGTACTTTGGTCCTGTGTGCGTGCGAAGTGCAAGTGATATGATACGCGGCATGATTCGAGGGCTGGGTATTCTCTTTTCTTTTGCCATGTTGAGTTACGGGCAATCTCCGCAGGCGAGCATTACGGGATTGGTGACGGACGCACAAGAGGCAGTGATTGCAGGGGCGAAGGTTACGGCGACCCATGCGGGGACAGGAGTGCGGACGGAGGCACGGACGAATGGGAGCGGGCTGTATTCGCTGCGTCCGTTGCCGATTGGGGCGTATGAGTTGACGGTGGAGATGGAGGGATTCCGGCGGGTGGTGCAGGGGGGCGTGGTGCTGACGACGAGCCAGAATCTGGAGCTGAACTTCCGGTTGGAGCTAGGGTCGGTGACGGAGAGCGTGTCGGTATCCGGGTCGGGGGTGTCGATTGATACGCGCACTTCGGATATTGCGCAGTTGGTGGAATCGAAGACGATTGAGGCGATGCCGTTGGGGGACCGGCGGTCGATGAACATGGTGAACATTCTGGGTGCGGCGGTGTTTGTGAATTACGATGCGGGGGCGAAGCCGAATTTCAGCCTGGCTGGCGGGCGGACGCAGAGCCAGATGCTGTGGCTGGATGGGGGCAGCGGGCAAAATATGCGGTTGGGCGTGGGGCAAATGGATATGGATCCGCCGGTGGAAGTGGTGCAGGAAGTAAAAATTATTGCCAATAATTATTCGGCGGAATTTGGGGGATCGGCGGGCGGAGTGGTGTTGACGACGACGAAATCGGGGACGAATCAATTGCATGGGAGTTTGTTTGAGTATTTGAGAAATGAGAAGCTGGACGGGGCGAACCTGTTTGCTCCGGTGGTAGGGACAGAGAAGGTGAAGGCTCCGCTGCGCTACAACGTGTTTGGGGGGACGGTGGGTGGCCGGGTGGTGCGGGACAAGACTTTCTACTTTTTCGCGTATGAGGGATCGCGGCGTTTTGAGGGGACGACGCGGACGTTGACGGTGCCGTCGCTGCTGCAGAGGGATGGAGATTTTTCGGATGCGCGGACGGCGGCGGGGGCGTTGATTCCGGTGTACGATCCGGCGACGACGCGTGCGGAGGGGACGCGCACGGTGCGCGACGTATTCGCGGGGAACCGGATTCCGCGGGCGCGGTTTGACGCGGTGGGAGCGAACTTTGTGCCGTTCTTCCCGGTGCCGAACCGGGCGGCGGACAATCTGAGCGGGGCGAACAATTTCCGGGCCAACGGGGGGACGAGGCTGACGCGGAACAATTTCACGGCGAAGCTGGACCATCATTTCAGCACGAAGGATCATGTGACTGGGCGGTGGCTGTACAACTCGGACATACGGGAATCGGCGACGGTGTATCCGGAGCGAGCGGCGGACACGGTGAACGATCAGCCGGCGCACCAGCAGTACTTTTACGGATCGTGGACGCGGATTGTGCGGCCGACGGTGGTGAACGATTTCCGGTTCAACTACGGGCTGCGGTTCGCGGATGCGCAATCGAATGGATTGGGCGGGTCGTGGCCGTCGAAGATCGGATTGAAGGGTGTGCCGGACGATGCTTTTCCGACGGTGGCGACGGCGGGTTTCGCGACGCTGGGCGCGGGGACGCACCGGCGGTTGAGCACACCGATCACGAACGTGCAGTTTGTGAATAACCTGTCGTGGGTGCGGGGGCGGCATGCGTTGAAATTCGGAGTGGATACGCGGCGATCGCACATTACGGATCAACTGCGGCAATCGGTGTCGGGGAACTTCACGTTCAGCGTATTGCCGACGGGGCAGCCTGGGGTGGCGAATACGGGCAACGGGCTGGCGACGTTGCTGCTGGGGTTTCCGACGGCGTTTTCGACGCGGGACACGCCGGCGCTGCGGCGGTTCAGCCAGTACGTATCGGGGTTTGCGCAGGACGATTGGAGCCCGACGCGGGGGGTGACGATCAACATCGGGTTGCGATGGGAGATGGACACGCCGATTTTGGATGGGGACAACCGGATGAACGGGTTTGATATGCAGCAGGTGAATCCGGTATCGGGGACGGCGGGGGTGGTGAAGTTTGCGGGCGTGGGAGGCTGGCGGGAGAAGCCATACGATCTGGATTGGAATAATTTCAGCCCTCGGGTTGGATTTGCGTGGCAGCCGTTTGGATCAGAGAAGACGGTGCTGCGCGGGGGATATGGGATTGTGGTGGCGCATCCGTTTGATCATGGCGCGCCGACGTCGGCGTCGTTGGGTTATGAGATCTCGTCGGCGTTGAACACGCCGGACAACGGGATTACAGCTCCGTTTTATTTGCGCAATGGAGTGCCGGTGCAGCCTACGTCGCCGCGGTTGGATGACTCGTTTGGCGCGGTGCGTGTGGGGCAGGGGGCGACGACAGCGGTAACGTTCTTTGAATCGAACAGGCGGAGCGGATACGCGCAGCATTTCAATTTTGGGGTGCAGCGGGAAGTGGCTCGGGGGACGGTGGTGGAGGTGAGTTATGTAGCGAACCTGGCGCGGAAGCTGGCCGGGCCGAATCTGTCGATTAACCAGATCCGGCCGGAGCGGCTGGGTCCGGGGGTGGCGCAGCGGGACAGACCGTTTCCGCAGTTCAGTGATGTATCGGTGGTGTTTCCTTCGCTGGGGGTGAGCAGCTATCACGCGGGTGTGGTGCGGCTGGAGCGGCGGTTCAGCGGCGGGTTCAACGTGCTGGCGACGTACACGTATTCGAAGTTTTTGAACAATGTGGATGAAGGAGGATCGACGCTGGGGGCGGAAGGCGGGACGTATTCGAATTTCTACAACCGGCGGGCGGATTGGGGGCCATCGGAGAACGACGTGCGGTCGCGGTTCACGTTCAGTTCGGTGTATGAGCTGCCATTTGGGAAGCAGAAGCGGTTTGCGAAAACGGGAGTGGCGGCTTGGGTGGCTGGGGATTGGTCGTTGGGGGGAGTGGTGACGTTGCAGAGCGGGGCGCCGTTCAATGTGACGACGCAGACGAATACGACGAACGCGTTCTCGGCAGGGGCGTTGCGGGCGGATGTGGTGGGGAATCCGAATCTGGATGAGCCGACGATCGGGCGGTGGTTTGATACGGGGATGTTCCGGCAGCCGGCGGTGTATGCGTTTGGGAATCAGGGGATGAACATCCTGCGGGCGGATGGGCGTAGTGTGGTTAATTTGTCGGTGCTGCGGAATTTTGGGATTACGGAGGGACTGCGGGCGCAGTTGCGCGGGGAGTTTTTCAATGCGTTCAATCATCCGGATTTTGGGGTGCCGGGCCGGGTGTTTGGAGGGCCGGGGTTTGGGGTGGTGAACTCGGCGACGGCGGCGCGGCAGATTCAGGTGGGGTTGCGGATGGTGTTTTGAGGAGAGGCGAGAGTTCCAGCGGCGGGAGTATACGTGGTGTGCTGGGGCAGTCTTTGGGGGCACAGATTCGAACCGATGCGCACCGATGCGCACCGATATTTGACAGAAGTATGATCAGATGCCTGCGTACCAGGAGTAGGGTGTCTTGCGCTGGTGTTTGGCGAGGCTGTCGGTGACGTGGATGCGGGTGAGGAATTTGATGTTCTTGTAGCCGAGTTGACGGGCGATGCGGAGGCGGAGGGGGCCTCCGTGACCGATTGGGAGATCGGCGCCGTTGAAGGCGTAGGTGACGAAGGTCTGCGGGTGGAGGGCGTCGGCCATATCGATGCTGGATCGCCAATTTTTCTGGTGGGCGGAGTAGACGACGTAGCGAGCCTGGGGGAGAATGCCAGCGGCCTTGAGGATTTCCGATAACGGGACGCCGATCCATTCGGCGATGAAGGACCAGCCTTCTTCACAGGCCATGTGCGTGATCTGGTGGCGGGCGGGGAAGGCTTTGATGTCGGAGAGGGAGAGTGAGGCGGGATTGGAGACGAGGCCGTCGATGGTGAGGCGCCAATCGGCGAAGTTGTTGGCGGCGAGTTGGAGGAATGCCTCATCGCGCGGGGGCTTGCCGTTGGCGAACGGGTTTTTGGAGATTTTGCTGGTGGGGAACTCGCGGGCGAGGGCGTGAGATGTGATGAGACGATGTGCGGCGTAGGTGAGCGTGTCTCCGGCGCGGTAGAGTCCGCCGACGTAGTTGGGAGGTACGAGGCCGTAGGTTTCGGCGATGCGGGCTGCGGCGGCGAGGCCGGTGGCTCCGGCAGCAGTGGCGAGTCCGGTTGTGATGAGTTTGCGGCGGTTCATGCCTGCTCCTTTGTCTTTGTGCCGATGGTCATGGCTCGCATGTGTGCTTTGAATCCGGTGGTGCTGACCTTCGCTGTGTGGACGAAGAAGAAGAGGACGAGCAAGAGGGTGGCGAAGAAATGAATGGTGCGGGCGCTTTGCTGGCCGCCGCAGATTTCTACGGTGAAGGGAAATGCCGATGCGAAGGCGGGGGACATGGCGAGTCCGGTCCAGATGAGGAGCGGCAGGAGGCCGAAGACGACGGCCAGGTAGGTGCGGTGCTGGAGGGGGTTGTAGATGGCGGCTTGTTTGCGGAAATGGCGGGTGCGGAGGGCGTAGATAAGGTAGATGAGGCCGGTGATGACGATGGCCCAGGCGGTTTGGAAGTGAAGGGAGCGGCTCCAGCCGTTTTGATCCTTGAGGACGTAGTTGTAGCCGGTGGGGACGGAGCCGCGGGAAGCGGGGATGGGGAGTTGGAAGAGGGCTGGGGTGTTGACGTTGCCTTCCTCGCCCCAGTAGAAGCGGGGGTGGGAGATGACGAGTTCCACACCGCTGACGAGGAGGGCGAAGAAGGAGAGGGTGGTGATCCAATGGGTGACACGGATGAGGGCGGAGTGGGGGTGCATGCTCTCCAGTAGGGTTGAGTATACACGACTGAGCCGCCCTGGGGGCCGGCGCTATTGGCGGACTAGCTTGCCGTTTAGGATTACAGTGACCGGTTGAATGTCTTTGATGGCGTCTTCCGGGACGGTCATGTAATCGCGGTCGGTGATGACGAGGTCGGCGAGTTTGCCGGCTTCGATGGAGCCGCGTTCTGTTTCGGCGTGCTGGAGGTGGGCGGCCCAGAGGGTGTACATTTTGAGGGCATCCTGGCGGCTGATGCGCTCTTCGGGGAAAAGGACTTCGCCGTTGGTCATGCGGCGGGTGACGGCGGTCCACATGCCCTGGAAGGGATTGTAGGGGTTGGTGGCGTTGTTCTTGTCGTGGCCGATCATGTGGTCACTGCCGCCGGCGAGAATGACGCCTTTGTCGCGGTAGGTTTTGAGGGGGATGAAGTAGCGGAGTCCGTTGTTGGGGAATACTTTTTTTAGCGCGGGGCCGTCTTTGTAGAGCCAGGCGGGTTGGATGCGCCAGGTCATGACGACTCGGAGCGGGAGTTGATTTGCGCGGGCGAGCTCCTGGTAGAGGGCGATGTCTTCGTCGCCGACGGCGCGGTCGCCGATGGAGGTGAGTCCGGCATCGACTCGATGCCTACGTCGGGAGTGTGCAGCCGTCAGGCGTTTAACCTCGAGTCGCGACTACAATCCGAGGCAGTCGACAAGTATTATGGAAAAATACCTGTGAGGGAAGCCCTGCTGGTGAGAATGTTGCCTTAGAGGCCAGTTGAGGGCGAGTTGGCAAGACGAGGGAAGTTTGGCGAAACGACGGACTGTCATGAGATAACGCGAATGTGAAGTTGCGAGTCTACCTGCGGTATGGAAGAAGAGGGTACTCTGATGTGGTGGCACTACTGCGCTGGTTACGGCTGTTCACTAGTTTTGGGCAGCATTCTAGTGGGTCGGCTCGTTCGGGGCCTCAGAGACGGCATCGGCCGCGGCAGGCTGGACCTTTCTTATCTTGAGGAGCATCCGCTCCTTGTTGGACTGATCGAGCGCTTTCTTTACACCGCGGCGTGGGACTTTAAACGACCGGAGTTCATCGGAGTTTGGCTTATTCTCAAGGCCACCGGAAACTGGAAGGGGTGGCAAGACGAACGTCATGGACGCGCTCTATTCAATGTGTTCCTTATAGGAAACGGGTTTTCGATCGTGTATGGAGCACTTGGTGGGCTGGTGATCGAGTGGCTGCAGAAAGCCCTTTTCATGGCCGCCGTGGCGACACCCTCGTTAGTCGCATTGCTGAACCTTGCTGTGATTTTGTGGGTGGAGAGACTAAATCAGACGCGCGGACTAAAGGATACCGGCAGTTTTCAGCGGCATTAGTTGCCATCTGTTGCCATCACATCGGCGTGGGACCGAAGACTAATTCAGAACCAAATGGGCACCCCGTCTTGTTGTATGGTCGGCAACTCGTCCCGGATCATGTCAAGTTTTCCGGCAAGCTGTGTTGAAATTTTGCTAAGAGCAAGATTGTGTTGGCAGTGGCGCGTGCATTCCCCACAAGGCGTGAAATCCGGCTTTGCTGGATCGATCAATTCCAGATTTTGTCTCTCCATGGCATACCTGTCTCCATTCCAAACTTCGGCAAAGCCTGCGCGCAGCACATTTCCCATGCTGTGCCTCTCCCGAAACTTCAGCGTGAGAGCATCCAGTCCGTGATTGTCGCGATACAAATGGCAACAGGGGAACACTTCGCCGTCCACGTCAATGAGCGAGAATAGGAATGGCGTAAAGCACCGGAGGTGACGATCCGCATATAGCGATTTGACGGGTTCGCCCGCAGCGATTCCTGTGCTAGAAAACACACCGCGAGATAAACACTCCCTAATGTAGTCAAGGTTCGTATTCTTCAGTTTTGATGAAGAGATCTCCCTAATTTGCCGTAAAAGGGATTCGATGGCTTTCTCGTCCAAAAGGAAGGCGGGACGCATCTCTAGAGCCGCTACAGATCCAGTGACGAACTTGAATGTGACATTTGGAATCCCAATCTCATCACGTATGAAATTGCTGACACTTTGAAGGTCTGACTTGCTGTTCACTTGCTGGAGCGTGACGGTTGCCGCCAGATGGACGCCCATGCGGTCCAGCTTTGCTGTGAATTCCCGTAAGAGTTCGATACGCGGGTTGGATCTCGTTCCGCGGATGGTGCCATCGTCACCGGGTAGGCCGTCGATCGAAATTGACACCCAGTCGACGTTGTCGCGAATGGCGCTCAATACTTCGGCCCTCTGCCCGTGTGTATGTCCAGACATCGTACCATTTGTGTACATGCCGAGCCGATGGCCTGCCTGTCTTGCCGCTGTCAGAAGTGATGGCAAATCGGAACGTGAAGTGGGTTCTCCTCCCGAAAAGACCAATGACCGAACACCGAAGGACGCCAGATCTCGAAAGATGCTTGTCCATGCGTCACAACCGATGTTCTTGCGTTGCTCCGACCAATGATCGCACATCACGCACTGAGTTGTGCACGCGGAAGTGACTTGAACCTGTACGCAGATAGGCGGCGGAACATTGTGGTAGTTACGTGCCGCAGCGGACTTCAGGTGAGGGATCACATGCGGCAAATAGTCAACTAGTCGGTTGTGCCGATAGTGTAGTCCACTATAAGAATGATCTGACAACAAGTCATCAATCTCAGTGCGGAGAAGCGGATTAGGCGGTCTCATGAGGTTCGTGTCTCCGGTTTTGTAGCAAGGAGAAGTTCTATTTCATCTGTGTCGAAATGGGGTGACCGGCCAGTACCCTGGAGAGAGCTGTATGCTCCCAAGAGAGCTCTCTCCACGACGCCTCCGGGTACTGCAACCGACGAATCATGCCCAATTATAGACATGTTAATGGAAGTTTCGACTCCCACCGCTACACGCTCGAGAAGGAGGCTGCTTGTAATTCTTGCACCCGAAGCCACTCGACATTCATTTCCAAGTATTGCATTGGGGCCAACCTGACATCCGGGTTCGATTGTGACGGCATCGCCGAGAAGAACTGGAGGAACCAGCGTACTGTCTGATGACACTATGCAGTTGAGCCCCATGGAGACGCCGTTCCGTAGGGTGCTACGTGGGAAGTCAAGCGCCAAATGCCCACTGAGTGCTTTCATGTTTGCCTCGAACAACCGAGAGGGACTACCGATATCGAAGCGGAATCCATTGCCAATGTCTAAACCAAAGAGTCGGCCCGGCTGTGTTGTTGCTTCATGTTCAAAAATGTCACGCGAAAAGTCGACTGCAGAGGGGCCGCGTCTGGCATCGATCAATTCTTTCTCAATCACGAAAACCGCTGCATTTGCAAGGCAAAAATCTGTAGAAACCTCCTCGATGAGCGGCTTTTCCTTGAATCTGGTGATAGCACCTGAAGGATTAACAGACATCACGCCATGGTAAGTACGGCCATCAACACCAGGTATGGTGAGGTCTGTGGGCCGATGAAATAGGATGGTCGCCAGCCCCCCACGCTGACGGTTTTCACCATGCGCGGCAAGTACCTTCTGGAAGTCGCACCGGAGCAGACTGTCCCCATAGATGACAAGGAACCGGCAGGCTCCTTCTTGCATGGCAAGATGAAAGCTCTCCAGTGTACCTCGCGCCGTGCTCGGGGGGTGGATGACAGTAAGTTCGAAACCGGGTGGAGCACACTGAGCAGCAGCATCCAACATGGCGGCCCCGGTGTCGCTTATGCACAGGGTTGCCGAATGAAGCCCAGATGCGCTTAGCTGCGTCAACAGGTATTTGAGGATTGCAGCATTGCAGACGGGCAACAATGTTTTGGGGCGATCAAGCGTTAGAGGAAATAGTCGAGTTCCCAATCCCGCCGCAAGGATGACGACTTGAGTAGTAGTGTTCATGTTCAGGGTGACAACTACTCCTGCTTCACATTGTGACCGTGGTGGAGGGCTGACGTGGCACTTGTTCTCAGATAAGTTTGTATCTCTTTGATATTGTCCTCCTCGATGATCCCAGCCTGGATCTTCAGAAGAGCCTTTGTTTCCGGAAGCTGCCAAATCCTGCTGTAGCGCTCACTGACATTTGCGCCTAGAGCGCTTCCTCCTTGCAACAGGAAGATCCGGCGCTGATCGTTGCGGAGTCCGAAATTCAGATCCCAGGCAAGCAGCACACCGCCGTGACTGCCCGACTTGGAGAACGAAGTGCATGAATCAAACAAAATAACAGGATGCATTCGTATTTCTAAAGAGCAGTGTATCTTGTCTCTCGATATTTGATTTCTAATTCTTTCAGCGCTGTCGATGGCGATAGCGATATCGCCGCGGTTGAGCTGTGTCAAGCTGAATGTGCATACACGCCTGTCATAAATTCGAGGGTCCATGAGACACAGATGCACGGTTACTCCCTTCTTGAGGATCTTGAGGAGGCCATCAGTGTCCTCCAAGAGCCAACGCAGACTGCCTCCAGTGCTATTTACAGCCGATCCCCGTTTGAGGAAGTTCAGCATGGCAGGCGAGAAGAGATCGTATTTAGCCTTGAAATCATCACGTGATGTGAATATCTCGCTCACGCCCAAGCGTAAACAAGACCCCGAGAGTTCGGCTGAATGACTGAGGATGTTCTCCAGGGCATGAGTAAAGATCTGATTGTGGTGGTCGGCCAGGGATGCCTCATAGATGAGCTTGATCGAGAAGACACTCAACAAAGTAATGCCGCCCGAATGCGCTATTTCCTTGAGAAACGGCGGCATTTTGCCACCAAAGGTCTCGGCCGAGAGCCAACTACATAGCCCTAGAGCCATGCACAACAATGTTGTCGAAGTGAGCCACTCCTTCAGTTTTTTCCACATGGCTGACATTCGAGAATCAGGGTATCACAAGGGAGTGCTGCGCAGCGGTAGGCACGGCACTTCTAAATAGCCCGTGCCTTGACACACCAGAATTTTGACGATTGACATTTTTGAGCGCCGACAGCACCCGCAAACCTGTGTCGGCCCCGATGCTCACGCTCTAGCGAACCACTTTGCCGTTCAGGATTACGTTGACCGGTTGGATGTCTTTGATGGCGTCTTCGGGGATGGTCATGTAATCGCGGTCGGTGATGACGAGGTCGGCGAGTTTGCCGGCTTCGATGGAGCCGCGTTCTGTTTCGGCGTGCTGGAGGTGGGCGGCCCAGAGGGTGTACATTTTGAGGGCATCCTGGCGGGAGATGCGCTCTTCGGGGAAAAGGACTTCGCCGTTGGTCATGCGGCGAGTGACGGCGGTCCACATGCCCTGGAACGGGTTGTAGGGATTGGTGGCGTTGTTCTTGTCGTGGCCGATCATGTGGTCACTGCCGCCGGCGAGAATGACGCCTTTGTCGCGGTAGGTCTTGAGGGGGATGAAGTAGCGGAGTCCGTTGTTGGGGAATACTTTTTTTAGCGCGGGGCCGTCTTTGTAGAGCCACGCGGGTTGGACGTCGGCGGGGAGTTTCAATTTCGCCAGACGGTCGATGGCTTCGGGGGATTGAAAGCTGGCGTGCATGAGGTGGGAGCGGGTGGGGGCGATGGGGCTCTTGGCGTTGAGCGCTTCGAAGGTGTCGAGGAGGGCGTCGATGGCTCCGCCACCCTGGCTGTGGGCGGTGAGCTGCCAGCCGCGGTCGCGGGCGGCGGTCATGATGGCGAGGAGCTTCGGTGGGTCAATGAAGATCTGGCCGCGGGAGTCGGGGTTTGATTGGCCGTAGAGCTGTTTGCCGAATTCGCCGTAAGGGGCGCGCTGGTAGGCGGTGCCGATGGTCATGCCGCCGTCAAGCGTGACTTTGAATGTGCCGAAGCGAAGCATGTCGTTGCCGGGGGCGGCTGGGCCGGGCTGGTAGGGGGAGTTTTTGATTTTGGCTACGACTTGATCGGTGGGGGCGGAGGAATCGATGCGCCAGGTCATGACGACGCGGAGTGGGAGCTGGTTGGCGCGGGCGAGCTCCTGGTAGAGGGCGATGTCTTCGTCGCCGACGGCGCGGTCGCCGATGGAGGTGAGGCCGGCATCGACGTAGCGGTTGAGCTGATCTTTGAGGGCGGCGAGTTTGTCGGCGCGGGGGAGAGGATCGGAGGAGCGGAGGCCTTTGAGGAGGCGATTGGCGTTGCGGAGAATGCCGTTGGGTTCGCCTTTGGCGTCGCGGCCGATTTCGCCGCCGGGAGGATTGGGAGTGTTGCGATCGATGCCGCTGATTTTGAGGGCGTAGGAATTGACGACCCAGACGTAGCTGGCGTCGAAGCCGACGGGGTGTTCGGTGAGTACGTCGAGCACTTCGCGGGTGGGCATGCGCATCTCGGCGAGGCGCGTGGGGAAGGTGCGCGGGACAATGATCCACTGGCCTTTGGGTGTTTTGGCGGCTTGCGCTTTGAGGAAGGCTTGGACGGTGGCGAAGGAGTTGAGTGGAGGAAGCTTGGCTTTGTACTCGGAAGCGCCTGCACCGGCGGCGTGGACGTGGGCGTCGACGAGGCCGGGGAGGACGGTGCGGCCTTTGGCATCGATGACTTTGGTGGAGGCGGTGCGCTCTTTGAGGATTTGGGCGTTCGTGCCGACGGCGGTGATGCGATTGCCGGTGACGGCGACGGCTTCGGCGATGGTGAACTTCGCGTCTACGGTGACGACCTTCGCGTTGTGGATGATGAGATCCGCGGCGAAGGCGGGGAGGGAGAGCAGAAGAAGAAGGATCACTCTTCTATTTTTGCTCGCCGGGGTCGGGCCGTGTGCCGGATTCTTTCCATTTGACGAGATCGTTGAAGGCGTTGATGGTCTGCGCTGGGGTGAACGTGCAGTGGCCATTGCCGCTGACGAAGCGCTGGACGAAGTTGGAGGCGCCACCGTTGAGCATGAGGAGCTCGGTGTAGCCGTTGACGGACCAGGCGGGGACCAACGGGTCGTAGGTGTTGTGGAGGGAGAGGATGGGGTTCTTCGGCGATGCCGTGGGCGTGTAGTATTTCTTGAGGTATTCGACGGCTTGCGGGGCGGCGGCGTAGCGTTTGACGCCGCGATTGATGAGGCCGTCGTCGGGCGTGCCTTGATAGAGCGTGTTGCGATTGTCGAAGGGGTTGCCGCCGGCTCGGATCATGAGTTCCTTCTGGATGCCTGCGTAGAAGGCGATGACCTGGGCCATTTCGAGATCGGACTGGAAGCCGGCGAACTTCTGCATGGCGAGGAGCCGGTCAGGGTATTGGGTAGCTTCCTTGTGGATGCGGGAGACGAGGTCGAGGGGATCGAGGACGTCGTTGGTGATGTCGACGGGGGAGCCGATCATGCCGGGGAAGTAGTAGTCGTAGACGACGAGGGTGTCGAAGAGGCGGCGCTGGAACATGGAGTGGATGGGGGCGATGGGACCGCACATCTGGAGAGCGGCGTCGTAAGCATCGGGGTAGGTTTCGGCGAGGGCGATGGTGATGGTGCCGCCCATGGAATGGCCGGTGACGTAGGTGTGCTTTGGCTTGCCGTACTTGGTGATGAAGTGTTTGCGGAGGGCTTCGGTTTCTTCGAGAGCTTCCTTCACGGCCCAGCCGCCTTTGCTATAGCCGGATTGGGCGACGGCGTAGCCGAGTTCGAGGAAGCCTTTCATGAGTTCGTTGGGAGCTTTGTCTTTTTGGAATTTGCCGGGGTTGGGGCTGTAGCCATGGCAGTAGAGGATGAGGCCGCCGTTGAAGTTTTTGGGGATGTCGATGCGGTATTCGGCGTCGGCGAGTTTGCCGGTTTCGACGCCTTCGACGGCGGGGGCAACGGGGGCGGCGTCGAGGCGCTTGGCGAGGAAGACACCTTTCATGTTGCGGGGGCCGTTGAAGGTGCCTTTAATTTCTTCGGTGCTGGCGACGGCTTTGACATCGAAGAGGTATTTGCCGATCAAGAACTGGAAGGCGACATCGGGATCGCCGAGGGTGGCGTTCTTGACGGGGCCCGAGCCGAGCGGGCTGTTGACCTGGCCGGAAAGGTCGGCGCCTTCGTGCTTGAGTTGGGCGTCGAGCTTGAGGGGTTTCTTGCCTTCGGGGGTGGCGGTGACGTCCCATTTGCCGGTGAGGTTGTACTGGGCGGAGGCGGTGATGGAGATGATGAGGAGGAGGAGTGTGCTGCGGAACATCGGTTTTTGTTTAGCCCTCTTTCGTTAATGATACGATGAGGCGATCTCGTATGGATGGGTTCGTCCAGCGAGGAATTTTGTTCGTATCGGGAGGATTGTGCATATGCGGTTTTTACGGATGATTGGATTGGCGGCACTGAGTTTGTCGCTGATGCTGGGAGCGCAGGCGGGCGGCGCCAAGAAGGCGGCGGATGCGGGGAAGGCGGCAAAGGCCGCGGCTGCGGCGCCGAAGGAATTGGTGGATATCAACTCGGCGACGGCGGATCAACTGAAGGCGATTCCGGGGATTGGGGATGCGTATTCGAAGAAGATCATCGACGGGCGGCCGTATCGGGCGAAGAATGAACTGGTGACGAAGAAGGTGCTGCCGGAGGGTGTTTACGAGAAGATCAAGGACTCGGTGATCGCCAAGCAGGGTGGGAAGAAGTAGAGGATCGGGGAAGTGCGGCTGGGCAGCGCGCCTCAGGGGGCTGTCCGCCGCGCAATCAAATTTTGAGGAACTCAACGGTAAGTTGCGGAAAACACAATTTCTCGCAAAGGCCGCAAAGGCGCAAAGAAAACGCGGGATGCCGGGCGATGAAAATGAGTTCGTGCATTGCTGGCCACGCCACCGGGCACGCGCGCTTTTGAGGAACTCGCCCGCACAACGCGCCGGGTCTACCCGCGGCACACGAGTTCCTCAACATGCTGGGGGACGCCCCGTCCTGTGCGGGCTTTTGAGGAACACGCGCAAAACGGAGCCCGCCCGCGCCTTGATGCGAACGCGTGTTCCTTCGGTATTGGCGGCGCGGAGCGTGCCCTTTGCGCTCCTGACAAACTCTCCTCATTGCGCAGCAGCCTGGGTTTGGTTTCTGGCGTTGTGGGATCATGAAAGTTGACCGACCGTGGGGCCGGAGGTACAGTAGGCTGGTGATCATTGAACTCAAACCCGAAGACGAGAAGTTGGTTCAAGAAAAGCTTCGGTCCGGCGCATTCCGGAGCGTCGAAGAGGTGATCCATCGTGCGCTCGTGGCCCTGCCCACTCCTGAACCGGTCACGCTACAGTCGGGCTCAAGGGGAAAGCGGCAGCCCGGCAAGAAGAGTTTGGTCGAGGTATTCGCCCCGCTGCGAGAGATGTTGCAGGAGGGCGAGCTTCACTTCGGCCGCAACTCCTCACATGGCCGTTCCGTGGACCTATGAGCGGGTTTCTGCTCGACACGAATGTTCCTTCAGAACTAACGAGGAAACGGCCGGAACCTAGTGTGATGGCTTGGCTCGAGGCCGCCGACGACTCCCAGTTGTACATCAGCGCAATCACCATCGGCGAGTTCCACAAGGGATTCATTACCCAGAAGGACGTTAGGCGCCGCGCGTTTCTTGAGGACTGGTTTCGCATGGCCTTGATCCCGTGGTTTGAAGGGCGAATCTTGGATGTCACCGCCGCGATTGCGGAGCGCTGGGGTAAATTGGATGGTACACGTCAGACAAATGGATCGCCGCTAAACATGGCCGACGGGCTCATTGCCGCAACGGCCTTGGAACACGGATTGATCGTTGTCACCCGCAACGTCAGAGATTTTGCCGGCCTCGGTGTGGAGATAGTCGATCCGTGGGGCGGCGCGGAAGAACAGCCTTTGCCAGGCTCTCAGGAATAGCTGGTGGGGACAGGCACGCGTGGCGAAACGGGCGATCCAGTCCACGCTGGGCGACTCTCCTTGTAATCGGATTTTGGTGGAGCGCACAGGCGCTTATCTACAATCCGCCGGCAGCTTGGAGCGGTGCGCACCTCACACCCGCAGGAGTCAAGAGCGCCATTCTGCTCGCTGTTGGCATTTCGGCAGTAGCGTATCTGTTGCACCTTGTGGTGAGACTCTCCACCAGTTCCTAAAACCTCGCCCGTGACGCCCGAGAGCGGTTGCAACTTACCTACATGTTTCTCGCCCTCGTCAAGGATGGGAAGGTAACAGACAAGGAACGCGAGATTATGTCGCGCCCCGGTCACCGTTAAACATACAGCTTCAAGGCCCGGTTTGCTTGCCGGGCCTTCCTGGCAGTGGACTAAGAGCGGCGGCGCAGGGCGATGAGAGCCGCGAGGCTGGATGCGCCGAGGAGGAAAGTGGAAGGCTCGGGGACACTGTCGGCGGTGTTGAATTGGACGTCGTCGATGGAGTGAAAGAGGCCCACATCGGATCCGCTTCCGTAGCGAAGAACGACCGAGGTTACATGTTCGGAGCTGTTGAAGCCAAGGAATTGGTCGTGGGCATCGTTCATGTTGGCGGCGACACTGACGGTGGCAAGGAAGCCGTTGGCGTCGTAGACGTCGAGGTTGGCATCGAATCCGGACGAGCAGCAGGTATCATCGTTACCAAACCAGAGGCCGAAAGCCGTCACCGGGTTATCGAAAGTGATGGTAATGGGCTCAGGGAACTGGTTTGTGGTAAGGGTTAGCGACCCGGAATGCGGAACGCCAGTCGCGGGACTCGTTTGAACTCCGTTAGTGGCGGAATAGGTTGCGCCAGGGCCGCCGGCAACGGATTCGAAGTCGTGGATGGTGAAGGGACCTGGGGCCAGGTCTCCCGGTGTGAGGGCCTGTACTACGGCGCCATAAGAAGATGCGGCGAGAGCCGCAGACAGAAGGATCGTTTTCGCGAGCAAAGGTGGTTCCTCCGAGAAAAGGCATAGCAGCCCGGCGAAACGGGTCGTGCGAGTGACAAAATCACAGCTCGCCTTTTGGTTTTGTTACGGGCTTTGATTGAAATGCTACACCGGTAGGGCTAAATCGACAACCGGAGGATAACCTTAGTACAACCCCTGATCTTAGTTCAGACTTCTGGCCGCGGACTCGCCGGCGCTGTTACGGAGGCGGATGGTGAGCGATTGGATGGCGGAAGCGTCGCCATCGAAGGGCACTGTTAAGGTGAATTGCGTACCGAAGGGGAGCGACTGCGGGGAGTTGTACCAGGCGCGGAAGACTTCGGTAAGTGGAACCACATAGCGTGTCGTTTGCAGGGTTCGGCCGGCTGCGGGGGTGGCGTCGGCGGCTAATTCGCCCATTTCGCGGGTGGTGGCGAAGCCGATGATGGTGATGGTGAAGCCGTTGGCGCGGCGTTCGAGTGTGGCGCTGCTGATTACCGGCGGAAGGTGGTTTAAGCGCACGGTGCGGTCGGGGCGATTGGCGGGTTGTGCGGATTGGCCGGCTACGTTGAGTTCGAGGCGGAAGGTGATGACGCCAGCCACGGTGCCCGTTTGTACGGCCGGTGTGCCAGTGAAGACGGCGGTGGTTTGGCCGGCGGGAATGCGGAAGTCGGCGGTGCGGCCTCCGGTGGAGAATTGGAGGGCGGGATCGATGCCGGCGATGGGCGGATCGGGGGCGAACTCCATGACGAGGCGGCCGGTGATATCGGCGGGGTAGGTGGATGCGAGCGCGACGCCGACGCCGGATTGCGCGCCGGGGTTGAGGGAATCGGCGAGGCCGGTGATCTGGACGGCGGGGAGCGCGTCGATGGCGGTGCGGAGGAGGAAGTCGCGGGTGAGGGTGTAGCCGAAGGCATCGGTGACGCGGAGGTTGAGATTGGCGACGGTGGCCGCGGTGGGCGTGCCTTCGAGGCGATCGCCGTTGAGGCGGAGGCCGGCGGGGAGGGTGCCGGAGACGAGAGTCCAGCGATAGGGAGGGAGACCGCCACGGGCTTCGAGGGGAGCGGTGTAGGCTCGGCCGAGACTGGCGGGGGGCAGGGATTGGGTGACGATCTGGAGCGGCTCGCCGGTGGGCGTGGCGGCGATGGTGAGTGTGCGCGTGTCGACGGCCCCGTTGGCGTCGGTGACACGGACGTTGAAGCGGAAGGTGCGGACTTGCTGGATGATGCCGGAGAGGCGGCCGGTGACGGGATCGAAGGTGACGCCGGGCGGGAGTTCGCCGGAGACGATGGACCAGACAAAGGGCCGGATGCCGTCGGTGGCTTCGACGAGGAAGTCGAGTTGGCGGGAGATAGTGTTGATCGGCAGCAGCGGGCCGCTGGTGATGACGGGGCCGGTGGCGGGGCCGATGGTGAGTAGGAATGACTTTGTGTCCGCGGCCGATTGCGCGTCGCGCGCGGTGATGATGAAGGGGAACGAACCCTGTTGCGTGGGAACGCCATCGATCAGGAAGCCATCGAACTGGAGGCCGGGCGGCAGTGTGCCGGTCAAGGTGAGGGTGAGCGGATTGGCGCCGCCGGCTGTGGCGATGGGTTGGGAATAGGGCCTGCCCTGCGAGCCTGGAGGCAGCGGCGAAGGAGTGATGATGCGAAGCGGGCCGGTGGCGGGGAGAACGGTGAGATCGAAGAATTTGCGGAAGGCGTTGCGGGCAGGGGCGGCCACCTGGATGCGGAAGCGATGATCGACGGGTACGGTGGCGTTGCGCTCTGCGCCCGTGGGGATGACGACGGCTTCTTCGGCGATGCCGCTGATTTCTCCGGTGCGCGGATTGAGCGTCAGGCCGGCGGGAAGTGTGCCTTCGACGATGCTCCATTGGAGGGTGACGTTGGAAGAGGCGTTGGCGCGGAGCGTGTGCGAATAGGGTTGCCCTGTTGTGGCGGGAGGCAGCGGGGAGGTGGACGTGATATCGAGGTCGATGTTGTCGATGACGATGGTGGCTTGTTGTTGCTGCGTGGTATTCGTGCCGTCGGCGACTTCGATGGTGAAACGGATTTCGCCGGAGCGGGTTGGCGTGCCGGAGACGGTGCCGTTATCGGCGAGTGTGAGCCCGGTGGGGAGCGCTCCGGTGACGATACGGAAGCGGTAGGGACGTGCTCCGCCGGATGCGGTGAAGGCGAAATCGTAGCGGTTGCCGGTGAGACCGGGGGGCAGGGTTGCGTTGCTGGTGATGCGGAGCGCGTCGCCGACGACGAACAGGACGGCGGTGGATGTTTTGCCATCGGGATTGCGGACGGCGATGCCTGCGACTCCGGTGGCGGCGAGGAGAGTGTTGGGGACCGTGGCGGTGAGTTGGGTGGAAGAGGTGAAGCTGGTGGCGAGGGGCTGGCCGTTCCAGAAGGCTTGTGCGCCGCTGATGAAGTTGCGGCCGGTGATTCCGATTTGGAGATTGTTACTGCCAACGGGTGCGGAGGATGGCGTGAGTTGGGTGATCTCCGGGGTGAGTGAAGGCAGGACCTGGAAATTGGCTGTATTCGAGGCGACGCCATCCTGCGTGACCACCTGAATGACGGCGGTTTGTTCGGTGAGGAGGAATTGGGCCGGGATGGTGGCGGTGATTTCGTTGACGGAGATCACCAGCGTGAAGAGACCGGAGCCATTGAAGCGCGCTTGTGTTCCGGGGCGGAAGCCGCTGCCGCGGATGGTGAGTTGAAGCCCAGGCGTGCCCACGGTGGTGGAAGGCGGATCGAGTTGGGAGATGGCGGGTGGCGGGGCGATGATCTGGAAGGGGCGCGAGGCGGAGGTTTGGCCGTCGGTGTTGCGGACGGAAATGGAGGCGATGCCGGGAACGAGCAGGAGGGATGCCGGTGTGACTTGCGCGATGAGCGTTCCTTGCGCGGGCGAGGATGTGGGGAGCGTGATGCCATTCCAGAGGACGGTGGCGCCGGGTTGGAAATTCTGACCGGTGACCGTGAGGGTGACTTCAGTGGTGCCGAGCAGAGCGGCGAGCGGAGAGATGGACGTGATGAGGGGGACTAGCTGGCGGATGGTGAGCGGGAGCGAGCCCGAGAGCTGGCCATCGGGATTGCGCACCTGGATGAGGGCTCCGCCGGCGAAGGAAGCGAAGCCAGCGGGGACGATGACGGTGATCTGTGTGGCGCTGGTGGAGACGGGAGTGATGGGCGTGTTGTTCCAGAGCACGACTGCGCCGTTCTGGAAGTTCTGGCCGGTGAGGGTGAGCGGGAAGGACGCCTGGCCGGTGATGGTGGTGTTGGGATTGAGCGCAGTGAGAATGGGCGCGGGTGTGACCGTTGCCGCCACCTGGAAGGGAAGTGCGTTCGAAGTGAGTGTGTCGGGATTGCGGACGTCGATGCTGGCCGTAGTGACGGTGGTGAGGAGGCTGGCAGGGACTTGCGCAGTGAGCGATTGCGCGGACTGGAATGTGGTGGTGAGGCTGGTTCCGTTGAAGCGGGCGACGGCTCCGGTTTGGAAATTGTTACCGGCGAGGGTGAGGGTGAAGGCGGCGGCGCCTTGCTGCACGGTGGTGGGATTGAGCGAAGTGAGCGAAGGCGCGGGCGTTGTGCCGGTGACGGAGAAATTGGATGGGGCGGAGACCTGGGTATCGGGGTTGCGAACGATGACCGGGAAGTTGCCGGTGGTGGTGAGTTGGGTGGCGGGGATCGAGGCGGTGAGCGTGTTGGCGTCGACGAATGTGGTGGGCGTGAGGTCAGTGCCGTTGAACTGGATGATGGCGCCGGTGACGAAGTTGGCGCCTTTGACGGTGAGGGAGACGGCGGCGCTGCCGGATTGAACGGTGTTGGGAGAGAGCGATGTGATTTGCGGGGCCGAGGGGCCGAGGATCGTAATGTTGCGCGGGCCGGAGGTATGTTCGTTGGGATTGCGGACGCGCAGTTCGGCGGTGCCGGGATCGCGGAGAAGCGTGGCGGGGATGGTGACGAAGAGGCGTGTGGCGTTAAAGAATGCGGTGGTGACGGGCTGTCCGTTCCAGAGGGCGACGGCCTGTGTTTCGAAGTTGGCGCCATCGACGGTGAAGACGGTTTGTGGGCTGCCCGCGGAGACGCTCGGTGGAGTGATGGAAGTGATGGATGGGGTGGAGCCGTTGATGGTGAAGTTGAGAGTGTTGGAGACAACGCCTTGCGGGGAACGCGCGGTGACGGGGATGACTCCAGCGCTCAGCAACTGGCCCGCGCTGATGTTGACGCGCATGGAGGTGAGCGAATCCACGAAGGTGTTATTGATGGGGACGCCATCCCATTCGATGCGGGTGTTGGGCTGGAAGTTGGCGCCGGTGACGGTGAGGGTGAACCCGGCCGAGCCGCTGTTGACGTTGTTCGGGGTGAGGGTTTGGAGGACGGGAGCGGGGCTTTGGATGGTGAGTACGGCGATGTTGGAGAGTTGATTATCGGAGTTGCGGAGTTGGATGTTGGCGGTGCCAGGATTGGCGATGAGCGTGGCTGGGATCTGGGAAGTGATCTGGTTGCCGTTGATGCTGGCGGTGATGGGGACGCCGTTCCAGAGCAATACCGGATCGAAGAGGAAATTGCCGTTGACGGTGAGGAGGAAAGTGGGGCCACCGGCGAAGACAGAAGTGGGATTGATGCTGATGATTTGCGGGGCGAAGCTGGTTCCGGTGATGGTGATCTGATACTGACCGATGAGGACGATGGGACCACCGCCGAATTCGGGATTAGTGTCTGTGGCGGCGACCTCGAAGGTGAATGTGCCGTTGAGGGTGGGGATACCGGAGATGACGCCAGCGGAGGACATGGTGAGGCCTGCCGGAAGCGTGCCGTTGACGATGGAGTAAGTGACGGGGTTGATGCCGCCGGTAGCGGTGATGGAGGTGCTATATGAGACGCCGGTAGCGCCAGGCGGGAGCGGCGAGGAGGTGAGGAAGGTTTGTGTGCCGGAGGAATCGGAGATGTTAAAGATCCACTCGGTGGCGACAGAGGTATCGCGGCCGTCCATCAGCATGACGCTCATGGCGTAGAAACCGGGGGTGGTGGGGACCCCGGAGAGTGTGCCATCCGAGGCGAGGGTGAGTCCCGGGGGCACGGTTCCGCCGGTTACCGACCAGAAGTAGGGGTGGCCTCCGCCGTTGCTGAAGCAGTTGGGGTTGCAGATTGCGTCGTGGAAATAGTAGCGGACGCCGACGACGCCGTTGGGCGGGCCGGAGGAGAGGAATTGCAGGCCTGGCGTGGGGTCGACAATCGCGGTGACGGTGCGCGAGGCAACCTGTCCATCGGCGGAGCGGACCTCGACGGTGAAGGTGGAGGAGCTTGTGACATCCGGCGTGCCGGCGACGGCGAGGCCAGACGGTGTGATGTCGAACCCGCGGGGCCATGTGCCGGCGATGAGTTCGATAGGGCCTACGGGAGTGCCGTTGGCGATGCCGGTGTCGGTGCTGAGGAGCGTGGAGAACTGGAAATTGGGGACATTGATGGTAGGGGGGCCGGTCCAGGTGAATGGGGTGGTGACGATGCGGAGGGTGAAATTTTTGGTGAAGCTTCCTCCGACGACATTGCGGTTGACTGTGAAGTTGAAGGTTCCCGCAGTGGTCGGTATGCCGGAAAGGATGCCTGCGGTATTGAGTGTGAGGCCTGGGGGGAGTGAGCCTCCGGAAATCGTCCAGGTGTCTGCGGGGATGGGCTGGTCGTCGTCGATGGTGAATTCTTTGGAATAGGAGACGCCGACGGCGCCAACGGGGAGTGGGTTGGAGGTGGTGATGGTTGGGGTGGTGGGGTGGGGGAAAGAGAACGTGTAGTTGCGGCTGGCGCTGGCGCCGGTGGCGTCAGTGGCGGCGATGAGGACGTTGAAGGTGGGGAGGCCGGAGTTGATGACGGGTCCGATGCCGCGGACTTTGCCGCCGCTGGTGAGGGTCATGCCGCCGACGGAGCCATTGCCGACGACGGAGAAAGTGACGGGGTGGATGCCGCCGGTGTAGGGAATCTGGAACTCGTAGTCTGCTCCGGGAATGCCCGCGGGGGGAATGACGGTGGGTAGATCGAGGGGCGGCGTGGAGACAACGATGCTGAGGCCGGCTCCGGCGACGCGGTTTTCGGCATCGGTGACGGTGAGTGCGAGAGTGGCGGAACCGGAACCGCGCGGTGTGCCCTGGATACGGCCGATGGAGGTGTTCGATTTATCGAAGTAGAGGCCGGCGGGAGGGCTCTGGGCCGCGATGGAATAGCGATAGGGCGGGGTTCCGCCGGAAGCCTGGAATGTGGTCTCGCCGTATTGCCCGCGGATGAAGTTGGCGGGAGAGGGGGCACTGAGGGTAAGTGCGGTGGAGGCGACGTTGATGGAGAATTGCTCGCGGGTGTAGGTGGGGCCGAGGGTGCCGCCTGCGCTGATGGCATCGACGGTGAAGGTGAAGTTGCCGGGGGACGTTGGGATGCCGGAGAGAATGCCGGCGGAACTGAGATTGAGGCCGGGAGGTGCAGGTGTTACTTCAACAAAAGAGATGGGAGGGATGCCGCCGCCGGTAACGAACTGGAAGCTGTAGGACTGGCCGATGGTTGCGCCGGGGAGGCGGGCGTTGCTATTGATGCGGATCTGGCCCGAGGCAAGAGTAGAGCTGAGCATCAGGGCGAGAATGGACAGCAATAGAGATGGGAGACGTAACCGCATGAGACCTCAAGATGATCTCACAGGATATCTCAGTCGATGAGGCGGTTGCGGAGAGCAAAGCGGACGAGTTCGCCGGTGGAATGGAGGTTGAGCTTTTCCATGACGCGGCCGCGGTGCGCTTCGACGGTATAGACGCTGAGGCCAAGGACGACGGCGATTTCCTTATTGGTTTTTCCTTCGGCGATGTGTTGCAGGACTTCGCGCTCGCGGGTGGTGAGGAGGTCGACGGGGTCAGTGACGTGTTTGCGGTAATCGTTGAGGACGGCGTCGGAGACGGCGGGGCTGAGGTAGCCCTCGCCTTTGCTGACGGAGCGGACGGCGCTGAGGAGATCGATCTCCTGGGCATCTTTGAGGATATAGCCACGGGCGCCAGCGCGAAGGATCTCGCGGACGTAGACGGAATCGCGGTGCATGCTTAGGGCGAGGACGCGGGCTTTGGGGGAAACCTCACTGATGCGGCGGGTGGCTTCGATGCCGTTGAGTTCGGGCATGGAGACATCCATGACGACGACATCGGGCTGGAGGAATTTGGCGAGGTCGACGGCTTCCTGGCCGTTGGCGGCTTCTCCCACTACTTCGAAATCGGGTTGGGCGGCGAGGATAAACTGGAAGCCCTTGCGTACGACGGCGTGATCATCAGCCAACAAAATGCGGATCTTCATGCGGAGTGGCCGTTTCTATTGTACGGGCGGGAGCCCATACTTCCAACTTGACGCCGCCGGAGGCACTTTTCGTTACCGAAAGTTCGCCGCCTGCCTGGCGGGCGCGGGCACGCATGCCGACGAGGCCGAGGCTGGTTTGCGCCAATTCGGGATCGGGTGGCATTCCTTTTCCGTTGTCTTCGATGGTGAGGTGGAGCTTGTTTTGGCGAACTTCAATGGCGATGTACACCTGGGTGGCTTCGGAATGGCGGGCGACGTTGGTGAGGGCTTCCTGAGCGATGCGAAAGTACTGCGTTTCGAGGTCATCGGCCATGCGCTGGTTCAGATTGGAGCGGTATTCGACTTCGACGCGGGTGTGGCTCATGAAGCGGTCACTGAGCCAGCGCAGGCCGGCGTCGAGGCCGAAGTCATCGAGGATGACAGGGCGGAGGAGTTGTGAGAGTTCCCGGACGTTCTGGATGGTTTCATCGAGGAGGCTGACGCACTCTTTGCGGCGATGGCCAAAGTCTTCCAGCTTCACACCGACGAGAATGGCTCGCAAGCCGGCGAGGCTTTGGCCGAGTTCATCATGCATTTCGTGGGAGAAACGGCGGGCGGTAGTTTCCTGGCTTTCGAGCATATGCCAGGAGACACGATGCAACTCATCGGCCTGCCACTGGAGTTGGCGGAGGAACTGGTAGCTGGCGCGGACGGTAAGAAGGGCGCAGCCCATGGCTAGGACCAGGCAGGCGCCGAGCAGGTAAAGGGATTCGGAGTGGAGGCGGGCGGATTCCTGCTGGATGGCATCCTGGAGTCTACCGGCGCGGTCGGCTTCGCGTTTGACGGCTTCCACGGCGAGGCGTGAGAATTCCTCGCGAAAGCCGTGGAGCTGGGCGAGTTTTTCGAGGGAGACGCTGTCGGTTTCGGTGGCGGCGCGGACTTCGCGGGCGAAGTTGCGTGACACCTGGAGGAGAGGGCGGAGGCCCTTGACTTCATCTGGGCCGGCGAGGGCTTCCATGTTCTGGAACTCGGCTTCGGCGGCATCCATTTCGGACCGGATACGGGCGGCGTCGGAGGGGTTGAGGGAGCGGAGGTAGTACATCTCCTTGCCGATGCGTTGTTGCACGACCATCAGGTTATTAGCGAGGCCCCAGGCGGAGATCTGCTGATTGACGAGTTCGACGGAGTTGGAGTGGATGGTTTGGGCGCGGTAGACGGAGAGGCCGGCGGCGGCGGCGAGGAGGAGGATGACGAGAGAGAAGCCGACACTAAGGATACGGACGAGGTATTGGTGACGAAGCCCGACGTTGCGCATTGCTTTTCCCCAGTGTAGGCTTTTTGCAGATTGTGGTGTTTCCGGCTGGAAGGTATGATATTGCCGGGAGGGTTCCGGGCTTGGTATTATGAAGCGGCCTTAACCCTAGCGCTATCAAGGTCTTCTTTGGAGGAATGTCAGAACAATGACTTCACACGTCGGTGTCCCGGTGCGGAAAGCAGCAACTTGGCTCTCCTCGACCGTGAGACACTTATCCCATTTTTATACAGTATTCATTTTGGCGATGTGTTTACTCGCCGCAGGCGTCACGCCACTGAGTGCGCAACACGCGGGTGGCGAGGCGAATTTGATTTTGCCCGATCTTTCCAAGGCTACGTTTTTGGGCGGGATTGACGGGCGCACGTTTTTGATGATCGGCCTGCTGGTCTGCGTGCTTGGGCTTGCGTTTGGATTGGTTATTTATAAGCAATTGCAGAACATGCCGGTGCATTCGTCGATGCTGGAAATCTCCGAGCTGATTTACGAGACCTGCAAGACCTACCTCACGACGCAGGGACGGTTTTTGCTGATTCTGGAGGTTTTTATCGGCGTGATCATGATCTTCTACTTTGGAGTGCTGCAGCACATGGATGCCTTCAAAGTGGCGATCATTCTTTTCTTCAGCCTGGTGGGAATCGGCGGCAGCTATGCGGTGGCGTGGTTCGGCATCCGGGTGAACACGTTCGCGAATTCTCGGACGGCGTTCGCCAGTTTGCGCGGCATGCCGTTCCCCTGTTATGAGATTCCGCTGAAGGCGGGCATGAGCATCGGTATGCTGCTGATCTCAGTGGAACTGCTGCTGATGCTGATCATTTTGCTGTTCATCCCGGGCGATTATGCCGGGCCGTGTTTCATCGGCTTCGCGATTGGTGAATCGCT
>JAFDVS010000062.1 GCA_018268935.1 Acidobacteriota bacterium
ATTTTTGCACCGGCGGTGACAGGTGCGGATCAGGTGGCCTCAGGCACGGTGGCTCGCGGGTCTGGCCCAACTTCCGGCTTGCGCGTGATCTGGGCGGAGTTAACCAAAGAGTCCTATTAAATGCTCGGCGTTAATTGGCAACATAGTCCGGCCGTAGCCGGAGTTGGTTTGGCCACTAAAGTCGCGATCAACGGCACAGTGATCAATAGCATCGTTCCCAGCGCGGCCTTGCCCATCGACTGGAAAGTCGCTAGCCTTGAGGTATGAGCAGGCACGCAGTCCAACTCCTTGAAGATTTCGAAGCACTGCCTCCCGGCGACAAGCAGGCCTTTGCCGTCGAGGTCCTGCGACGTACTCGGGAACTGCCTTTTGACTCAGGTCCATTGTCCGACGAAGAAATTGGAGAGGGCGGTCGAGCGCTGTTTGCCTTTTTGGACCAGGACGAGAATGGTTCCGAGGCGCGGTGAGGTCTGGCTGTTTGATCTGGGCATGACTGCCAAGACGCGCCCGGTTCTGGTCGTCAGCGTCGAGTACGGCGATGCGGATCGCGCCATCGTGACGGTTGTTCCGCACACAACCGAGATCCGCCATAGTCCCTTCGAGATACCCGTCAAAGCGCCATTCCTTCGACCAGGCGCTTTTCTAGTTCAAGGCGTCTCCACCTACCCGAAAGCCTGGGCGATTCGAAAACTCGGAGCGCTTCCATCTATTCAAATGGAGTCAGTTATGGATGCCTTGGCTAAGTGGTTGGGTATCCACGTCTAACATAGCTCGCGGGAAACGGCGTAGTGCATAGTCGCTTCTGGATCGTCGACGATCCGTAAAGTAACAAAGAGCGCGCCACCTGCCCGGTAAACGTCATTCCAAGGCCCCAACGGATTCACCACATCGTCCGGAGGCCTTTGTACTTCTTGAATTCACGGTCCTTGGCCACAAGGGGAACACTTTCAGCAAGTGCTATCGCAATCAACGCGCGGTCAAACGGATCGTGGTGATGACTGGGCAGGCCAAATAGTCCCATCGAATGCTCGGCGCTAATTGGCAACACGGTCAAGTTGAGATCGAACACCAGGGATTCGACATGTTTGCGGGTGAACGGCGTCAGCCCTCTGTTAGCCTTGATGGCGATCTCGATAAAGGAAATCGGGCTCACTAACCGCACGGTATCGGGATCTTCGAGGAGGCGCCGGACCTTCGGAGTAAACGCAAGATCAGTGACTCCCCCCGCCACGTAGAGGGCAGTCGTGTCGAGTAGAACACGCAACTCAGCGCCGCCCCTGGAGAAACGCTTCGGCTTCCGCCTCCGTCATCGGACGCGTTGCTTCATGAACCTGCTCCGGGGTCATTGCAACGAATCCCTTCAACGTCCCAAACCGCGGCGCCCTTCTCACAGACGGCTGCACCAATTCGGCGATCACTCGGCCGTGCCTTCGAATAACGACCCGCTCGCCCTGTTCAACCGCTGCCAGCAGTTGAGTGAGCTTGTTCTTTGCTTCGGTAACGCTCACGTTCATAGTGCGATTCTAGCTATCCTCTGGCTATTTCGCAACCGCCGCCGCATCAAACGCAGGCGCCGCAATCCGGACTGAGCAGGAACCGTTAGACCGCTGGTGCTAAACTTGGAGCTAGCTAACGAGGATTCTACTCCCCATGCGTTTCACCACAGCTGCCCTCTTTGCCCTATCCCTGCCTGCTCTCTGCGCCACCACGCCCAAGCAGGCCACCTTCCACAAGGACGTCCTCCCCATCCTCCAGAAACGATGCCAGGAGTGCCATCGCCCCGGCGAAGCGGCCCCCATGTCGTTCCTCACTTATAAGGATGCACGTCCCTGGGCCAAAGCGATCAAGGCCGCCGTCCTCAACAAGAAGATGCCCCCGTGGTTCGCCGATCCCGCCCACGGCCAGTTCCTCAACGACCGCAGCCTCTCCCAACCGGAAATCGACATCCTCTCCGCCTGGGCCGACAACGGAGCCAAGGAAGGCAACGCCAAAGACGCCCCCGCCCCACTCACCTTCGCCAACGGCTGGACCATCGGCAAGCCCGATGCCGTCTTCGAAATGCCCCAGGCCTTCACCGTCCCCGCCAGCGGCAAGGTCGATTACACCTGGGTCGTCGTCCCCACCAACTTCACCGAAGACAAGTGGGTCGAAAAAATCGAAGTCCGCCCCGGCGCCCGCGAAGTGGTCCATCACATCGTCCTGATGGCTCGCGCCCCCGGCACTCCCTACATGACCAAGGCCCAGCCCGGCGTGCCATTCACCCCGCCTCCCGGAAAGCCGATGAACGGCGAAGACAAGGGCCGTGGCATCTTCTACATGCTCGGCGGCGGCGTCGAAATGGTTAGCGTCTACGTCCCCGGCGGCCTCGCCTACGAAACCAAGCCCGGCCAGGCCCGCCTCCTCAAAGCCGGCACCGACCTCATCTTCCAGATGCACTACACCGCCAACGGCAAAGAAACCAAGGATCAGAGCCGCGTCGGCATCGTCTTCGCCAAGGAGCCCCCCAAGGAGCGCGTCGTCAACACCTTCGTCGCCAATCCTCTCCTCCGCATTCCTCCCGGCGAAGCCAGCGCCAAGGTCGTGGCCAAGGTCCCTGTCTATGAGGATGTCACCCTGCAAAGCATGTTCCCCCACATGCACGTCCGCGGCAAGTCCATGGAATACCGCGCCACCTACCCCGACGGCCGCACCGAAGTTCTCCTCAACGTCCCCAAATACGATTTCAACTGGCAGCTCAGCTACTACCTCAAGGAACCCAAGAAGCTCCCCAAAGGCACCCAACTCGAAATCGTCGCCCTCTACGACAATTCCCCAAACAATCCCCACAACCCTGACCCTAAACAGGAAGTCCGCTGGGGGGAACAAACCTGGGAAGAAATGCTCGCCGCATTCGTCGATTTCGCCATCCCCGTCAACGTGAATCCCGGCGACATCGCCCGCCCCAAAGCCCCGCCCAAGCCCGCAACAACCGGCGGCGGCAATTAGAATAGAATTTGCCCAAGCCCGACATCGGAGACCTCTTCGCGGACCAGACCCCCTCTGGTCCGCTTACCATTTTTCACGCCCAACTCACCGACACCTCCCATCAGGACTGGCGCTCCCTCTTCGAAGGCTTCACCGAACTCAAAGCCATCACCTTCTCATCCAGCATTGAATTCCTCGTCGAACTCGCCGCCCAGTTCGATGACCTCGAAATCGTCTTCGGCTCCGAACGCATTCTCTCCCGCGAGCACTGGGCCCTCGCCCAAGCCAGCCAGGCCGCCGAAGCTTACTCCTTCTCCGACCTCCTCGCCGATCAGAAAACCTTCACCGAAGCCCTTGGCCGCTATCTCGGCAAGCACGGCAAAGCGCTCCTCCAGCGCGTCCTCGACCGCACTCTCCGCTTCCGCCTCCTCCGCAAACGCCCCAGCCACGAAAAGCTCTATCTCCTCTCCGGCCCAAACGGCAAACGCGTCGTCACCGGCTCCGCCAACCTGAGCGCCATGGCCTTCGAAGGCCGCCAGCAGGAAGTCTACATCGCCTTCGAAGGCGCCAAAGCCTACGACACCTTCACCGAATACTTCGAGCGCGACTACAAAGAGAGCGATCCCATCGACCCCGATCTGATTGTCATCGAAGTCCCCGATGCGCCCCCCGAACCGCGCAAGTCCGGCGTCGATCTCAACGACACGCCAGTGGCCCGCGTCGTCAAAGCCGGAGCCGTCATCCTCGAAGAACCACCGCGCTCCACCGGCACCGGCTTCACCGCCGAAGCCATCAAGGAAGCCGAAAAACTCGGCGCCGAACTCCGCGACCTCAACCTCCCCAAAACCAAATCCGGCCAGACCATGATCAACGCGCAATCCCTCGTGCGCGCCATCCGCCAGCATCAGGCCAAACCCATCGCCGAACCCACCGAAGACCGCATCCCCCGAGCCGTCGTCAACTTCCCTTCCGGCGAAATCACCGTCGATGGCGCCCTCTGGTTCACCCTCGATCAAACCAAAGTCGATCACGCCGAGCTCAAGCGTGACGCCGAGCTCATCACCAGCTTCATCGAAAGCTACGGCGTCTTCTTCGGCGACGCCAAAGGCGCAGTCGATCACTACTGGGCCTTCCTCGTCTGGCTCTACGGAGCCCCCGCCGCGCCCTACCTCCGTCAGGCCGCCATCCCCGCAGGCATCGATCCCTGGATCTATCCCGTATACGCGGTCCTTTACGGCCGCTCCAGCGGTGGCAAGACTTTGTTCACGCGAGTCGCCGCCCGCTCCATGTTCGGCTTCGACAAAATGATCCGCAGCGGCGTCTTCACCGCGGTCCGTACCCTCGGACTCCGCGAGCGCCTCGGCGCCATCCCCCTCCTCATCGACGATGTCACCCGCGACAAATTCGCCGAACACGTTCCCAGCCTCGTCCGCACCGACCAGGAACTCTCCGATTGCTACGCCCCCGTCGTCATCACCACGAACAAGGATGTCACCGCCATACCCGCCGACATCAGCAAGCGCATGATGACCTGCCACATCGACGCCGCCATCCCCGAAAATCGCTCCGTCGCCGGACAGGTCGCCCGCAAAATCACCCGTGAAATCGGCACCGCCCTCTACCGCGCCTATCTCCTCCGCATGATCCCCCGCGTCCGCGCCATGCGCGCCGACATCGACGAAAACAAAGCCGGTTTCCCCGATCTCTTCATCGCCTCATCGGAAACCCTGCGCCAATTATTCGAAGAGGCCCTCGGAGCAGCACCCGAGTGGGCCCGCGCCATCTCCTTCCACGACAACTTCGGCATCCGCCACCGCAAATTCTCCGAACAGCTCCAGCAAATCCTCGCCGAGGCCGAAGACCGCATTGAGGTGAATCGCAAAACCGCCGAGATCGTCATCCAATTCGGCGGCGACACCAATCAAGCGGCGCAATTCGCCAAAGGCGTCCCCGACTTCGTCCTCAAAGGCCGCTTCGCCGACATCGTCCGCCTCGACCTCGAAGCCATCGAAAAAGAAATGCGCCTCCCCGTCGAAAGCGGCAAGGGCTTCTGGGCCCGGCTCCTCCGCCGGTAACTCCAACCTTCACGCGAAAAGTGGCGCGGACCATCGCAGTATGTGGTCTGCCTCGGCCGAAGGCCGCGTTGACAGCCCACCCGTTCCAGTCCCAATCCCGCTGAATCTTCCGCGAGACATCGGTGCACATCAGTCGGCATCAGCCCGAATCGGTGCCCACAAGAAGTGTCGAACCAAGAACGAGCCGCCGAGGCGCGAGAGTCACTGTTTTTTCGACCCTGCATCGGCCGAAGGCCGCCCCAACATCCTCTGGCTACCTCACCTTTGCCCAGGCCGCTTCCTCACTGTCGCGCCTCAATGATGTTGCCGCTAGTTCGAAAAGAGTTACTGAGCCGCGCGCGGAGCGGTTGTTCGAGCCTTTAGACACGGGCTTCTGGCCCCCAAAAGCGGGGAAAGTCTGTTTTATAACGTCCGCGTCACCTTCGTCAAAGTCCGCGGTTGGTCCGGGTCCAGCCCCTTCTCCTCCGCCAGACTCGCCGCGAAAAGCTGCGCCGGCACAACGTACGGAATCGGTGTGTACACATCCTCCGGCAGCGGCCCCGCATGCCGCAGCTTCGCCGGAATCCGGATCACCCGCTTCGAAGCAGCAACATCCTTGTTCGAAGCATCCGTAATCACCAGCGTGTCCGCCTTCAACTGATCCAGCCGCTCCCGCATCCCCTGCATGGAAGGCCAGGTCACCCCGCCCGGCCCGAACAAAAACACCGGAAACGCGTGCTCCACCATTGCAATCGGTCCGTGCAGAAAATCCGCTGAGCTGAACCGCTCCGCCACCACATAGCACGTCTCCATCATCTTCAACGCAAATTCATACGCATTGGCGTAATTCAATCCGCGCCCCACCACCACCGTGTGCCGCATATAGCGGTAAGGCTCCGCCCGCTCCCGAATCTCCGCCTCCAGCTTCAGACTCGCCGCCGCCCAATCCGGCAGCCTCTTCAAATCGTCCAGCTTGATCTTCGCCCCCAGCGCATACGCCAGCAGGTAAGCCATCAGCATCTGACCCGTGTACGTCTTCGTCGCCGCCACGCTCTTCTCGCGCCCGGCCCGCACCAGAAACGCATGCTCGGCCAGCTTCGCCAGCGAGCTCTCCGCCTCATTGGTGATCCCGATCGTCAGCGCCCCCTGCTCCTTCGCCCGCTCCAGCACCAGGTTCGTATCCGTCGATTCCCCCGACTGCGAAATCGCCACGAACAGCGCATCCTGGCACTTCAATGACGCCCCGTACAACGTGAAAATCGACGGCGCCGCCAACGACACCGGGATCCCCGTCGCAATCTCCAGCAGATAGCGCCCAAACAGCGCCGCATTGTCCGACGTCCCGCGAGCCGCCAGCACAATCATCCGCGGCGGATTCTTCTCCAGCCGCTTCTTCAGCTTTTCAACGTTCTTGATCTCTTGGCGCAGCGTGCGCTCCAAAGCAGCAGGCTGCTGGCGGATTTCATCCCGCATGAAAGACATAGATCATTGGTAGCAGATTCAGGGCAATGTATTCCAGCGGCTTTCGCTGCCCGTATAAATCGTCGCCCCCATCGTGTCCGGCTCCGCCGAATTGATGATGTGCGGCTTGATTACCACCAGCGATTCCCCCGCCGACTTCGATTTCGTCGTCGACGTGAACAGATAGTGCAGCAGCGGCAAACTCCCCAACCCAGCCGTCCCACTGATCGACCGCGCTTCATTCTTCGTCACAATCCCCGCCAGCACCGCATACTCCCCATTCCGCACCCGCACCGTCGAGGCGAACTTCCGCGTCGAAATCACCGGAATCCCGTTGAAACTGCCCTGCCCCAACACCTTGAATTCCGCTTCCACCTGCAGTGATACATCCGTCGCATCGTGAATCTTCGGAGTCACCTTGATATTCAACCCCAGATCCTCGAACTGCACCGTCGGCGGCACCGCCAACGGCGACACACCATCAGCCACTCCCAGATACTGCTGCGTCACAATCGGATATTTATCCCCAATGTGGATCGTCGCCGCCTGCCCATCCAATGCCCGAACCTGCGTCCGGAACAGCGACGTCGAGGTCGCATTTGAACGGCTCGCAAACGCCTTCGCATCCGTGATCGCCAGCGCCACCGTGCTGAACCCGCCCCCGGCCAGAATAAACTTCGTAAAGCCCGGAACCACGTCCGGAATGATTCGCGGCCCCCGAACCCCGCCGCCAATCCCGTTCCGCGCCTGCCGCCCCAGAAAAATCATCGCCGTAGAATTCGGCAAGTTGAATCCATAGGTCAACTCGCTCGTTTCCGACATATCCAGCATCTCCAGCTCAATCAGCACCTGTGGCCGGTGCCCCAGCAACTGCTGATACACCGCCTGCGCCACCCGCACCTTCGAAACCCGGTCCTTGATCAACACCAGGCGACGCCCGGAATCAATCGCAAACTTCTGTATCTCCAGCATTTGCTGCACCGAACGGGCCAGTTCCTGAGCGTCCTGCACAGCCACCGGAGCAGGCAGCGACAATGTCACCGCCATCGTCGGCTCCGCCTCGTTCCGCTTCTGCTGCGTGTCCTTGTAAATCATCAGTAGCTTCGGGCTCAGCGGCACCACAAACGAAGCCGTCTGCGCCTCCAGCGCCCGCAACGCCGTCCGGAAATCCACATCGTCCAGCCGCAGTCGCGCCGGCTGCCCACCTTGAAAATCGGCGTCAAACACCGTGTCCAACCCGAAACTCTTCGCCACCTGCTCAAACAGGCTCTTCGCATCGCCCTTGAGGTCCAGATTCTTCCGCCCCGGCACCCCCGCCAGTTCCACCGGAGGCAGAGGCCGCCGAGCCTCTTCTTCGTCCTCCTTCTGAATCAACGTTTCCACCTTCGAAGGCTCTTCCGCCTCCGCATCCCCCGCCGCAGCCGCCGGAATAGCCTGCGTCAACGCCGCCGGCAACGAGTTCGATTCCCGCAGAGCCCGCGTCCGCAACGCCTGGCTCCGCAGCCAGTACGACCGGTTCTTCGGATCAGCCGCAGCCGCCTGTGAATAAAGGAGATACGCATTGAGTGCCTGGCCCGATCGCTCCGCTTTCCGGGCTTGGCTCGCCAGGCTCGATGCCGAATCCGCCGCCACGCACACCGCCAGCGCGCACAGACACGCCATCCCGCCCTTGATCCAATGGCTCACCAATAACGTCTGACGCGCTCCCAACCCCAAACGTGGATAAACTCCCGCCTCGCTTCCGCCGATAGAAGAAAAGTATGTCCACGACACTCGCCGTCCGTTCCACGTTTGCCCCCTCCATCCCTCAAACCTTCGAGGATTTGGGCATCCCCACCACCCTCGTGACGGACCTCGTGCTGCGCCGCCTGCTCATGGAAGGCTCCAGCACCCTGCAAATCCTCAGCTCCAAACTCCGCCTCTCCATCGCCGTGGTGGATACCGTCTTCCGCCAGTTGCGCCAGCAGCAGATCATTGAAGTCAAAGGCATGGTCGGCAACGACTATTCCTTCCTCCTCTCCGCCGCCGGTAAACAACTCGCCTCAGACCGCTTCCAGATCTCTCAATACGCCGGGGCCTGCCCTGTCTCCCTCAACGACTACCACGCCGCCGTCAAGATTCAGAAAGCCCAGGTTGCCGTCGATCGCCGCACCCTGCGCAGCGCCTTCGCGGATATGGTCATTTCAGACCGTATGCTGGACCAGGTCGGCCCCGCCCTCATCGCCCAAAACTCCATCTTTATCTACGGCCCCACCGGAAACGGAAAAACCAGCATTGCAGAGCGCATGCTGCGCGTCTATCAGGACGCCATCCTCATCCCCTACGCCGTCGAAGTCGACGGCCAGATCATTTCACTCTATGACCCCGTCGTCCACCACCGCCTGGAAATGGATGACCCCGAACTCGACCCCCGCTGGGTCCTTTGCAAGCGCCCCTGCATCGTCGTCGGCGGCGAATTGATCCCCAGCATGCTCGAACTCCGCCTCGACGACACCAGCGGCATCTACGCCGCCCCGCTGCAAATGAAGTCCAACAACGGCATCTTCATCATCGATGACTTCGGCCGCCAGTTAATGAGCCCCCGCGACCTCCTCAACCGCTGGATCGTACCCCTCGACCGCAAGGTCGATTACCTCACCCTTCGCTACGGCGTCAAATTCCAGATCCCCTTTGAGCTGATGGTCGTTTTCTCCACCAACCTCGATCCTTCTGACCTCGCCGATGAGGCCTTCCTCCGCCGTATTCACAACAAAATCTACGTCGAAGCCGTCGATTCGGGTTCCTTCGATCAGATCTTCCAGCGCGTCGTCTCCGCCCGCAACATCCCCTGCGAAACCGACTCCGCTGAATACCTCCGCAAGCTCTGCCTCCGCGAAGGCCGCACCGAACTGCGCGCCTGCTACCCCGGCGACATCTGCAACATCCTGGCCTCCATCGGCCGCTATGAGAATCGCCCCGCCCGCATGACCAAGGCCGATCTCGAACGCGCTACTGCGCTCTACTTCGCAAAGAGCTGAACCGACGACACACCCGGCTTCTCGCCCAGCTTCCGCTCTTGCGTGAAGCGCTGCAGTTCCTGCATCGCGCGATCAAAGTCTCCCTTTTCCACCAGCATCCGCGACAGCTCCAGACGCGCTTCCGGAAACTCCTCCGCCGCCATCGACAGATTGTCCGCCGCTTCGTCCAGATTCTTGCGCTGCGACGACAGCGACATCCCCAACATATACCGGATCTTCAGATCCATCTTTTTCAGTTCCACGCCACGCCGTGCAATCCGCTCCGCTTCCTTATACCGCTGCTGCGCATTCAACGTATAAGCCAGGTTCACATGCGCCCGGAAGCAATCGGGGTCGATCTCAATCATCGTCGAAAACGCTTCAATCGCCTTCTCCGGCTGATTGATATTGAAGTAGATTACCCCAAGATCGTTGTAGGCATCCGTATTCCCCGGATCGAGCGCAATGCCGTTCCGCAGATACTGGACAGCCTTGTCGATCTTCCCATCGTTGAACGCCTCCTGCGACTTCCGGAACTCCGCCGCAGCCTTCGCCGGCACCTGCCGGGATTCCGCCTTCGTCCCCATCGGGCGTGGCTGCACTACGCGTGATTCCTGTCCGGCAAACAGCGCCGCCGAGCAGAACAGGGGAAGCAAAACCGCTAGATCCAATCGCGAAATCATCATGGTTGTTTTTCGCTTATGGCGCTGAGTAGGACAATCTGGCACTCGTACCAATCCTCATGAGAAAATCTCGGTTTTGTACTGGTACTACCAAATCAGACCCGCCAAGTACTATTGCTACCCCTCTCACCGAGTATGGGAAAATAGGGGTTCCCCATGCCAAAAATTGAACGCGCTCTGATCAGCCTGACCGACAAGTCAGGCGCGGTGGACTTCGCCCGCGGCCTTGCTGCCCTCAACATCGAACTCATCTCCACCGGCGGTACAGCCAAGCTCCTTCGCGATGCCGGCCTCCCCGTGAAAGACGTCTCCGAAGTCACCGGCTTCCCCGAAATGCTCGACGGCCGCGTCAAAACCATCCATCCCCGCGTCGCCGCCGGCATCCTCGCCGTGCGCTCCAAACCCGAACACATGGCCGCCCTTGAGGCCCATTCCCTCCCCCGCATCGACATGGTCGTCGTTAACCTCTACGCCTTCGAAAAGGTCGCCTCCGAGCCCGGCGTCACCCTCGAACGCCTCATCGAAAACATCGACATCGGCGGCCCCACCATGATCCGCGCCGCCGCCAAAAACTACCAGGACGTAGCCGTCGTCGTCTCCCCATCCGATTACCCTTCCCTCCTTGAAGAGCTGAACGCCAACAACGGCAGCCTCTCCCGCGAAACGCACTGGCGCCTCGCCAAATCCGCCGTCGCCCTCACCGCCGCCTACGATTCCGCCATCACCGAGCGTCTCGCCCTCGTCGACGCCCCCGAGGAAGCGCTCCCCCAAGCCCTCAACCTCCGTATCCCCCGCACCATGTCCCTCCGCTACGGCGAAAACCCGCACCAGGCCGCTGCCCTCTACGCCCGTGGTGAGGAAGGCATCGCCAACGCCCGCCAACTCCAGGGCAAAGAGCTCTCCTACAACAACCTAGTCGATCTCGACGCCGCCTGGCAGCTCATCCAGGAGTTCTCTGACCCCGCCTCCGCCATCATCAAGCACACCAATCCCTGCGGCTGCGCCGAGCAGTCCACTCTCGCCGATAGCTACAGAAAGGCCTTCGAAGCCGATCCCATCTCCGCCTTCGGTGGAGTCCTCGCCTTCAACCGCACCGTCGACGAAGAAACCGCCGCCGAGATCGCCAAGACTTTCATCGAAGCCATCGCCGCCCCCGGCTACACGGATGCGGCACTAGCCATCCTCGCCGCCAAGAAAAACCTCCGCCTCCTCGCCGTCAAAGGCGGAGCCTCCCACGAACACGTCGTCAAATCCCTCAGCGGCGGCATGCTCGTCCAAACCGCCGATACCAAGGCCCTTGACCGCACCACCTGCAAAGTCCCCACCGACCGCCAGCCCACCGACGCCGAATGGCGCGCCCTCGCCTTCGGCTGGAAAGTCGTCAAACACGTCAAATCGAACGCCATCGTCTACGCCCGCGAAGGCCAGCTCATCTCCAGCGGAGCAGGCCAGATGAGCCGTGTCGACTCCGTCCGCTTCGGCGCCACCAAAGCCGTCCTCCCAATCGCTGGAGCCATCGTCGCCTCCGACGCCTTCTTCCCCTTCCCCGACGGTGTCGAACAAGCCGCCGGCCACGGCATCACCGCTGTCATCCAACCCGGCGGTTCGGTGAAAGACCCCGACGTAGTCGCCGCCGCCAACCGCCTCGGCCTCGCCATGGTCCTAACCGGAGTCCGCCACTTCCGCCACTAAAAGGTGGCGACGGGCCTCCGGCCAGGCCTCCGGCCGGTCGCAGTTCAGCCTGGGAAGGCTGAACAAAAACTAATCTGAAAATGTTCCGGGATCCGAACTTCCGCCGCCTCTGGATAGCCCAGACGATCTCCGAAATCGGATCCCGCATCACCCGCGAAGGTCTCCCCCTCACCGCGGTCTTCGTCCTCGGCGGCACCTCCGCCGACATGGGCATCCTACAAGCCATCGGAGGCTTCGCCGCCCTTCTCGCCGCCCCCATCGCCGGCTGGATGGCCGACCGCCTCCATCGCAAACCCGTCATGATCACCGCCGACCTAGGCCGCGCCGTCCTCCTCGCCCTTATCCCCTTGGCCGCCACCCAAGGCTGGCTCTCCCTCCCGCTGCTCTACACAATAGTCGCCGCCACCAGCATCCTCACCGTCGCCTTCGATGTCGCCTACCAGACCATCGTCCCCGCCCTCGTCCGACGCCACCAACTCCTCGAAGCCAACAGCAAGCTCGCCCTCACCGCCTCCACCGCCGAAATGGTCGGCCCAGCCATCACCGGCTTCCTCGTCCAAGCCCTCACCGCCCCCCGAGCCATCCTCCTCGATGCCATCTCCTTCCTCGCTTCCGCAGCTTTCCTCTCCCGGCTCCGCGCCCGTGAAGAAATCGCCGAAAAGCCCGACACCAACCCCTTTCACGACGCCATAAACGGCATCCGCTACGTCCTCCACCACTCGCTTCTCCGCCCCCTGCTCCTCCGCGACTCCACCGCCAGCTTCTTCTTCGGATTCTTCTCCGCCCTCTACGTCCTGTTCGCCGTGCGCGAGCTCGGCCTCAAGCCGGCCGCCCTCGGCCTCATCATCGCCATTGGCGGCGCCAGCAATTTCCTCGGAGCCCTGCTCGCCGAACGCATCGGCCGCCGCTTTCAAACGGGCCACATCCTCATCGCCGCCACCGCCGCCTCCGGCTGCATCATGCTCCTCATCCCACTCGCCCGAGGCCCCATCTGGGGCGCCTTCATCCTCGCCATCACCCAATTACTCGGCGACATCAGCTATCCCATCTACTCCATCCACGAAATTACCTTCCGCCAAAAAACAGCTGACCCGGCCTTGTTGGGCCGGGTCAATGCTGCCATGCAAATGGCGTTCAAAGGGATGTGGCCGATCGGCGCCTTAGTTGGCGGGTTCCTCGCTCTTCACATCGGAATCAGAGGAACCCTAACCTTGGCCGGAATCGGAGTGCTCGCCTCGGCGCTGGTGCTCTACTTCTCACCCTTGCGCCGCGCGCACACAACGTAACTCGCGCGAACCCGTTTCTGAGCCGCGCGCGTCAGCAAGCGGTCTATTAAAACTCCAACCGCAGACCCATCGTGATCAGACGGTTGCCGTTCTGCACGCCCGTCGGGCGTCCAAAGTTGGCATTGCCAACCGTGCCCACGATACCACCGAAGTTGGTACGGTTGAACAGGTTGAACGCGTCCATACGATAAGTCAGCACAACCGGGTTCTTGTCCAGGTTCACCAGCGTTGTCTTCTTGATGATCGACATGTTTTCCGAGAACACAGCCGGTTGACGGAAATCATTGTAGTAGAACGCCGCCGAGCCCAGCGTGAACTGCGGTGCTGCCGTGAACGCCGCCGGGTTGAACCAGCGCGTCGACGGATTGTTCGGATCCAGCGTCGTCCGGTCGATGCCCGTGCGGATCGGTCCCGATCCCAGGTTCGCCTTCGTCACCGCAGCAAACAGTACACCGTTGCCCAGCGGGTTGCCCGGCGTGTTCAGCCAGATCAGCGTGCCCTTGCGGTAAACCTGCGCACCCGCGATCGTCCAGCCACCAACCGCGCGGCTGATGATCGGGTTGTTGCCATTCGCCCACTTGTGGCCCTTGCCGAAAGGCAGGTCAAACGTCGACAGAATGTTCAACACGTGCGGGATGTCCATGTTCATGAAGCTCTTCGAATCGCGCAGGTTGTTGAAGTCCTGCGGCGTCGCGCCCGGGCTGCCCGTCTGCCCGAACACCTGCCGGTAGTGCCCCATACCCAGACTCTTCGACCACGTGTAGTTGGCGTTGAACTGGTAGCTGCCGAAGCGCCGTTCCAACTTCGCTTGCAGCGCGTCATACCAGCTCTGACCCCAACCGGCAAACCGGCTGTTCACCGACAGGAACTGCGGATACGGACGCAGCGACTGCGCCACGCTCAAGTTCGTCGGGAAACCCACGTAAGGAGATGCGATGCGGGCATTCTGTGCCGCCGGCGAATCCAGCCGCTGCTGCAACAAAGAACCGTTCGTCAGGAAGCTCGTCGGAACCTGGTTCAGGTCGATCGTCGAATTCAGCCGCTTCCCACGGTTGCCCTGATAGCTCAGGTCAATCAGGTAGTTGCGGAATTCATGCTGGAAGCCTGCGCTCCAGTTGTACACGCGGCCCGGCTGGCCCGCGTTCGGACCCTGGTGATCCACGTTCTGGAAGTTGCCGAACGTCGGGTCGATGATCGGAGGAGGACGATAGCCGGCGCGAACCGGAATCCCGCCGTCCCAAGCCAGCACCGGGTTCAACCCATCGCTCTGCAGTGTGTTGCTGCCGGAGAAGCCCAAACGGCAACCGCAGCCGCCGCTCGACAGACCCTGGTAGTAGATGCCCCAGCCGCCGCGGAACACGGTCTTCGGCCCGATCTGCCAAGCAATACCAAGACGAGGCGAAATCGCCGTGTAATCGGTCGGGTAGAAGCGCAGTTGGCCAGTGCGGCCAGGTCCCGAACCGGAGAACACCAGCGCGCCCGTGCGGCCCGGCGCTCCCGGATTCGGTGTCGCCAGGTCCACATGCGAGTAACCAGCCGGCACGTGCCAGCCGATCGGCACTTCATAACGCACACCCAGGTTCAACGTCAGCCGCGATGCCACCTTCCAGTTGTCCTGGAAATAGCCCGACCGATCGTAGTACACCGAGGGATCGAACAGCACCGGAGGCACCACGTTGTCCGCCTGGTCCACTGCGCCCAGCAGGAAGCTCGCGAATTCATGTCCGCTCGAAGTCAGCGCCGTCGGCAGCGCCGTCTGTGCGCGGTTGAACACGTAACGGCCGTTCGTGCCCGCCAGGTCAACACCCAACGTCTCAAACCGGCGGTGTGCCCACCCGAACTTGAATTCGTGCTTGCCGTTCAGCCACGTGAAACCCTGCGATACCCACAGCTGCTTGTTGAACTGCGCGCCGTTGGCAACCTTGCCATCCTGCACGCCGTAAGGCGACAGCCCGGCCGCGCCCGAAAACTGAATGCGAGGCAGTGCATCGGAATCGCCGCTCAACCCCGGAACGCCAATCCGCGAACCGGCGCCCTTCTGGTTCGGGTTATCCCACGTCTGCCGCGTCTTTGAATACGACACCGTCGTGTGCATCAGCACCGTCGGCTTGATGTTGAGGTCATGGTTCACGCGGTAGTTGTAGGGCTTCTGGAAGTTCTGCAACCCGTTGCCGATCGGCCCCGTAAACCCGCTCACGTCATCCTGCGCCTGCACTTCGTTGTTATAGAAGAACGACACGCGGTTGTTCGCCGTGATCGCATGGTCAAACTTCAAACTCCAGATGTAACGATCGAATGCGCTCGTATTCACGAAGTTGTAGTTCCCCGCCAGCCGCGCCACGTTGTTGTCCGGAATCAACGGCAATACGTTCCGCGAGATCGTGCTGAAGCGCGACGTCGGAATCGAATTGCCTGCAAACGGCTGCCGCACGTTCCCCGCCGTCGTGCCCGGATCATAGATCACCGGCAAACCAGCTTCGTTGAAATTCCCACTCTTCATCGCCGTCGTGGGAACCGTCATCACCGGGAAGCTCACCGTGATCGGACGAACGTCCTTCGTGTAGGTGAAGAACCAGAACGTCTTGTTGCGGCCATCATAGGCTTTCGGAATCCACACCGGACCACCGATGGCGCCGCCGGTCTCGTTGAACCGTTCCTTCGCACGAGGCAGCCCACCTGCGTTGCGGGCCCAGGCGTTGGCATTCCATACGTCGCGGCGCATGTTGTGGAACGCCGTTCCGTGCAGCCAGTTGTTGCCCGACTTCGATACATAGATTTCGATACCGCCGCCCACGCGGCCATATTCCGCCGAGTAGTTGCTCTGCAGCATCTTGAACTCGCCGAACATTTCCGCCGACGGGAAGTTGAACACCGCGCTCGATTCCACGTTCAACGCGCTGGCGCCGTCAATCAGCACTTCCTGCGCGCGCCCACCGGAACCCGACACGCTCTGCTCACCGTTATTCGTCACGCCAGGCATGTAGTTCACAAAAGCGCGAGGATTGCGGATACCGCCCGAAAACAGCGGCAGGTTGTCCATCATCTTCGTCGAAATGTTCTGCCCGCGTTCCACACTCGAGGTTTCAAGCAGCGGAGCTTCGGCCGTCACATCCACCGTCTGCTGCACATCGCCGACTTCCAGCGTAATATTCAGATCCAACCGCTGCGCAATACGAATTTCGATGTTCGACCGGTTCACCTTCTTGAACCCCGGCTTCTCCACCGTCATCACATAAGTGCCCGTTTGCAGCGTCGGGAATACATACAGCCCGAAGTCTGAAGTGACCGTCTTGAGCTCCGTCCCCGTCGCCGCATTCTTTACTGCGACGTTCGCGCCGGGAACAACCGCGCCATTAGCATCCATGATTTGTCCACCGAGCGAGCCGGTGGATACCTGAGACCAACTTGTGAGCGCCGTAAACAACAGCGCCCCAACTAACTTGGTTCTTGCGAACATTGAAAGACCCCCAATTGAAATCGAACACCCCACGGCTGCGCAGGAAACCGGCGTCAGACCGCAAGGTTGGGTTTAAGCGTATCTTGAAGTATAACATCCCCCGCGCGCGAACTTACAAAGCCCTTACGCTTCCCTTACAGGAATTCACATCTCCCTGCCATACACTGTCTTTGGAGACATTTCCCGTGCAACTTGCCACCATCATCACTTCCGCTCTTCTTCTCGCCATGACGGCCTTTGGACAGTCAGCCGTTCTACGTTCGGTAGGCCAATACGAGCCCTCCGGCACCATCCTCTACAGCGTCTACGTGGCCAGCCGTACCCAAGCCATTTCCGGCATCACCATCAGTAGCGCCCTCCCCCCCGGCACGCGCTTCCTCGAAAACGTCGACATCCCCCTCACCGCCCGCTACGAAGGTGTTGCCGATAATACGGTCTTTTACACCATTCCCACAGTCCCCGAAGATACCCTCGTCGGCCCCTTCACCTTCCGCCTCAAGCTCGATGGCTCCACCACCGGCGTCCCCGCATCGGCCGCATCCGCCGTCTCCATCCAGCAGCCGCGCCAGGAATTGATCGAGGTCGCCGCCAGCTCCGACAGGATGCCCGTGCTCGCCGATTCCGGCTCCGTCTCCTTCGATCAGCGCGGCACCATCACCGCCGCCGGCGAAAACGGACCCGTCCCCGTCGGTAACACCGGCGTCCTCTTCTTCGTGCCCTCGGGAGCCGTCACGGCCCGCACCACCGTCACCTTCCGCCGCCTCGACATCGAGTCGAACACCCTCCCCGCAAGCGCCAAAGACACCTGGTGGTGCGGCCTCTTCCAGACCACCGTCGAACCCGCATCCACCACCTTCTCCCAACCTGTGAGTTTCGCCCTGCCCACACGCCGCCCCATCACTCCCGGTCTCACCGTCAGCTCCGTCACCACCACCGATCTCAAAGAATGGCAAGGCGCCGAACGCAACATCGGGTTCGGCGGTTTCGGCGGCGGCTTCGGCGGTGGCTGCTTCTCGGGCTTCCAGCAATTCGGCTGTTTCGGCGGCCTCGGCTTCGGTGGCGGCTTCGGTGGCTTCGGCATCAGCAGCGCCGACAAAACCAATTCCAATATCAACAGCAACATGCTCACCCGCCAGCTCGGTCAACCCGTCACCGCGGCAGGTATCACCGATGGCACCAGCAACATCACAGACGGCACCAGCAATACAATCGTCGGCCTTCTCCTCGGCCGCCGCTAGATCATTCTCATTGCTTGCGAGCTTGGCGCCTGAGCCCCACTCAGGATCAAGATTCCCGCCAATCCACCGTCGCCGCCAAACGGTGACCGCATCCGATGGTGGCTTTACACTACGAAGGAGCGCAGGCGGGAGCGCTCCGTTGGGAATTGGAAAATGGGGCGGTGCCGAATTCGCCGATTTGCACGTTTGTGACCCGTGTGGGCCTGATATTGGTTGGTCTCGATAGCGACCCGCGCCAGGAGGGCCGATCAGCCGACCCTCTTTGGGTGTGGGGAGGGATTGTCAGGAACGGAACTTCCGGCGAGAGACCCAGCCCACCAGCGCCAACGCCACCATTCCAAGCGTGCCCGGCTCGGGAGTAGCAGACTCGGGAGACGCAGCGAGGGCAATCCGGAATACCAGCCACTCGTCGTGATTGAAGCCCGGTGTGGTCGGGTCTGTGTCACCGTTGCTGCTATACCAGACCCAGCGGGCAGCGGCGTCAATGCCCGGTCTCAGCCCCCAAGGTGCGCCACCGTTGGCCGGCCCCGCCGTTGTCGCCACCCATCCGTTAGAGGGATTGCCGCCTCCGTTGGCATCGACGATCTCCTGGGTGAGCAACGCGAGATTGGCCGCGCTGCCCGAATACGGCGCGCCGGTACCGAGACCTGTAGCCATCACTTGCCACTGTGAATCGTTACTGTAGAACTTGTAGCCGGCATCCAGGTTCTCGAACTGGCCGAGGAACCCTTGCGCCACGGAGCGATCGGAAGCCGTTACCACATAGAGGTACCGATCATTGGGGAGATTAAAGTTGTAGGTTTCGGTTGACGTCCAATCGAAATCGCTGCCTACGAAGTTGGTCGCGGCGGTTTGGGTGCCATAGAACAGCGCATAGGAGTTGTCGATGGTGATGTTGACCCGGATCTGGTCTGACTTTGCCGGGGAACTTGTTGCGGCCAGCAGCGATAACAGGGCACCCGCATGCACGAGCATGTGCTTGTAACTTGACTTGGACATTGCAGCCTTTTTCCTTCGATCTGTTGAGTTTGCGGAGATGGAACCGTCGCGTGTAACTCTTAGGGAGTGGCAAACGCAGATCGATACTAAAGGAAGTTCATTGCGATGACAATGAACCACGGCGGAGATTTGAACGGGATTTGTACTGGAACTTTGGTAACCGGGCTACTATCACCGCGGCAGGTATCCCCGACGGAACCAGCAACACCATCGTTGCCATCCTCATCGGAAGGCGTTGCGTCGAAACCACGGATCAAACGCGCGCGCGGGGGATGGAGTTGTCTGCCTCTTCCCCCGCCCTAAGCAGAGCGGTACAGTATCCTACATGTCCCGGATGCTCTTCCTGCTTCTCTCCTGCATCGCCTTCGCCATCGGCGCTTCCGATTGGCCCTCTTATCGCGGCCCGGGAGCATCCGGCGTCGGCGACGGCGCTCCCCCCACCTCGTGGAACGCCGATCCCGCCGCGGGCCCGCCCCGCAATATCCTCTGGAAGACACCCATCCCCGGACTCAGCCATTCGAGCCCCATCGTCTGGAACAACCATGTCTTCGTCACCACCGCCATCAGCGCAAAAGGTGATGCCCCACTCAAAATCGGCCTCTACGGAGCAGGAGATTCCGCCGACGACACCGCCGAACAGTCCTGGGTCCTCTACTGCTTCGACAAGCGCACCGGCAAAGAAGTCTGGAAACAAACGGCCCACAGCGGAGCACCCAAAGTGAAGCGCCACACCAAAGCCACCCACGACAACACCACTCTCGCCACCGACGGCAAACGTCTCATCGCCTTTCTCGGGTCCGAAGGGCTCTACGCCTACTCCCTTGACGGCAAGCTCCTCTGGCAAAAGGACCTCGGCATCATGGACATGACCCCCTTCGATGACCGCACGCTCTCCTGGGGCTTCGCCAGCTCTCCCGCGCTCTTCGAAGACACCATCCTCGTCCAGAACGACTCGAAAAAAGACAGCTTCGCGGCCGCCTTCGACGCCCGTGACGGCCGTGAACTCTGGCGTGTGCCTCGCAAGGATGTATCCGTCGGGAGTTGGGGCAGTCCCGCAGTCATCCGCGCAGCCAACCGTACGCAAGTCGTCCTCAATGGCTACCCCTGGATCGTCAGCTACGATTTCAAAACCGGCAAAGAATTCTGGCGCATGCGTTCCGGCGGTGACGTCCCCGTGCCCACGCCCTTCTATGCAGACGGTCTCATCTACGTTGCCAACGCCCACGGCCGCAAGGCCCCGCTCTATGCCATCCGTCCCGATGCCACAGGAGACATCTCGCTGGCCGACGGCGCCACTACCAGCGCAGGAATCGTCTGGGCCCAGGAGCGTAACGGTTCCTATCTCCAAACTCCCATCGTTTACGAAGGAATCGCCTACGCCTCCACTAGCCAAGGTGTCTTCAAAGCCTACGACGCCAAAACCGGCGAAAAATTCTACGAAAACCGCCTCGGTAGCGGCGCCACCGGCTTCACTTCTTCCCCCGTGGCCGCCGGAGGCCACATCTACGTCACCAGCGAAGAGGGCGAAACCTACGTCCTCAAACACAGCAGATCATTCCAGCAAGTCGCCAAAAATCAACTCGGCGAAACCGTCCTCTCCACACCAGCCATCAGCGCTGGTGTCCTCTTCTTTCACACCAGGGGCCATCTCCTGGCCGTAACGAAAAACTGACCCGGCATTCGCACATCAGGAACCGAAATGACTCGCCGCTCGTTGCTCATGGGACTTCCCGCCTTCGCCCCCGCCACAGCCTTGTTCGAAGAGATTGCACCAGCGGTGAGCGGCATCCGCTGGACGCACCAAAACGCCATTTCACCTCAGCGCTATCTCCCCGAATCCCTCGGCCCCGGCGTTGCTTTCCTCGACTACGACAACGACGGATGGCTCGATCTCTTCCTCGTCAACAGCGGCCCTTCCGATTTCTTCACACCCCGCCAACCTCTCCAACACGCCCTCTATCGCAATCAGCGCAACGGCGCCTTCCGCAACGTCACGGCCTCCGCGGGAATCGCTCCGGCGGCTTCCTTCGGCATGGGCGCCGCCGTCGGCGACTACAACAACGACGGCTTCCCCGACCTCTTCGTCACCGCCTACGGCTCCCCTACCCTCTACCGTAACAACGGCGACGGCACTTTCCGCGATGTCACCCGCCAGGCTGGCCTCGACATCCCCGGTTGGACCACCAGCGCCCTTTGGTTCGACTACGACGGCGATGGCCTCCTCGACCTGTTCGTTTGCAGCTTCGTCGAGTACCGCAAAGAAACCCAGGCGGCATGCATCGCGGCCAAAGGCGGCAAGCCCGGCTACTGCATTCCGCGCATGTTCCGCCCCACGTCCAGCTTCCTCTTTCGCAACAATGGCGACGGCACCTTCCGCGACGTCAGCCGCGAAACCCGCATCGCCGCCCGCTTGGGCAAAGCCCTTGGCGCTGTCGCCACGGACATCGACAACAACGGCTTGGCCGACCTCTTTGTCGCCAACGATACCGTGGAAAACTTCCTCTTCGCCAATCGCGGCCCAAAAGGATTCGACGACATCGCCATGGCGGCCCTCGTCGCCCTCAGCACCGATGGCTTCCCCCGCTCCGGTATGGGCGTCGATGCCGCCGACATCAACAACGACGGCCGCCAGGACCTCTTCGTCGCCAACATCGACCGCGAACGCCATTCGCTCTACCGCAACACCGGCTACGGCATGTTCGACGATCTCTCCTTCGCCAACGAAATCGGCCGCGCCACCTACTACCTCAGCGGCTGGGGACTCAAATTCTTCGACTTCGATAACGACGGCATCACGGATCTCTTGATCGCCAACGGCCACCCGGATGATATGGTCGCCGACCGCACCCCGCTGGTCAAATACCGCGAGCCGCTGCTCCTCTTCGAGCAGCGCAACGGCGAATTCCGCAACATCAGCAACTCCGCCGGTCCCGCCTTCCAGCGCGATTACGCAGCCCGCGGCCTCGCCATCGGCGATTACAACAACGACGGATTTCCCGACGCCCTCATCGGGATCAATGGTGCAGCGCCCCTCCTCCTCCGCAACTCCGCCGCGTCCAAAAACAATTGGCTCGGCATCAAACTCCGGGGCACACGGTCCAACCGCGACGCCATCGGAGCGCGCATCACCTGGCATGCCGGCGGAGTCACCCGCTCCCGCTATAAAACCGCCGGAGGCAGCTACCTCTCCGCCCACGATCCCCGCGAAATCCTCGGCCTGGGCCAGGCGCCGCGGGCCAGTTGGGTCGATGTAAAATGGCCGCTCCCCAGCACGCGCACCGAAAGATTCTCCCCGCCAGCCGCCACCTACACCACACTCGTTGAGGGCGAGGGTGACCCTCGCCCCGCTTAATCGCGCACTATCCTACAACCCCCTCAACCACAACTTCGCCACTCCCTGCACCGACACCCTTGTCCCACCATTGATATCCACCACAGCCATCGAGGAGATCAGCGCGTTCGACGGGCTCACCCAATCGGACGCCCGCCCTTCGCCCCGTGCCATCCCAACAATGTGCCCTGTGCCCGTATAAGCAGCGCACTCTCCGCCACCCGTGGGCAGATTCAGCGTCTGATTATTCGTCACCTCACCAGTCGACAGGTTCCGGAAGTGGACAACAGCCTGTATCCCTCCCTCGCCCAGGTTTGCCGAGCACAGCTCCAACCGCTGTCCCTCGGCCACATACACCGGCCCGAACAACATGCCCGGCGTCAAATTATCAGGTGTCTGCGCGGCGCTCCGAAACTGAGGCCCCGCAATAATAACCACTCCCGCCAGCGCACACAGCGCCAGCAGACCACGTCTGTTTCCAATCATCCTCGAATCCCTCGTGCTTTCTCTCTACCAAAGCACCCGTAGCCCAAACTCCACCTGCCGGCTCAGGTTGGCCTGCGATGAGATCCTGCCGAAACTGGCATTGCCCACCGTAGTGTTCGGACCGCCAAATACCGGATGGTTCCAGGCGTTGAACGCCGAACTGCGGAACTCCATCTTCACTCTTTCGGCAAATTGGAAATATTTGCTTAGAGTTATATTGACATTATCCATCCCCGGGCTGCGCACTGTCCCGATCCGCGGCCCCAGATTCCCCAGCGTGAAATCCGCCGGACGCGAGAACACGTCCGTGTTGAAGTACCGTCCCTGCCGGCTCGCATGCGATCCGGAAATCCCCGAACTCGGGTCCCCGTTCACATTCACCCTCGGTGAAGTGCCCGCCGCAAACGTCCCGCCCGCGAATCCATACCCCAGCGCAAATCCGCCCTGGTAAGTCTGGAACGTAGACAACTGCCAGCCACCAATCACATAATCCAAAGGCTTCGACAAATTCGTCAGAAAATGCTTCCGCCGACCCACCGGAATATCGTACACCCCGGCAATCGTCAAACGCTGCGGCACGTCAATGTCGCTAATCGACCGCTCCGCGGCCCGATTGTACGCATCGCGAGTCCCGTTCAAATCCGAAATGTTCTTCGACCCCGTGAATGACACCAGCGCCGACAGCCCGTTCGCCAGCCGCTTCTCCAGCTTGATTTGCACCGAGTGATAGCTGCTGTTGCCAAACGCCGGATTCGCCCGCGTCACACCCGTGTACTGCGGATACGGCCGCAGCAGTTGTTCCCGCGCCACCGTCGTCCCCGTCAGCGCACCAGCCGTCAGCACTCCGAAAAACGGATTCGGCACCTGCTGCTTCAACGCCGCTCCCAACGCAAAATCCCCCGGCCGCACCTGGTTCAGATTCTCATTCGCCGAAATCAGCCGCACCCCGCGCGAGCCCACATATGCCACCTCAATCAACATCTGGCTCGGCAACTCCCGTTGCACATTGAACTGCCAGTTGTGGAAGATCGGAGTCCGATCCGCCGGTTCCAGAAAGCTCACCCCCTGACCCACCAGCGTCGCCAATCCTTGCGAACTCCCAATCGGCGGCACTAGCCCCGTCGGAAAAGGATTCGACAACCGGTTCAGCACCGTGATCCCCCCATCGGTCGACGCCACCCACGGCGTCGTATTGCTGAACCCATCCGAAAACACAGACCCGATCACCGGGATATAGCTCAACGCATATCCTCCCCGCAGCACCACCTTCTTCATCGGCGTAAACGCAAATCCAATACGCGGAGCAATGTTGTTGCGATCCCGGTTGTAGATCCCCCGGTCCGCCCCGTTCACTCCCGCATACAACAAACCACCGGTCAGATTCAGCCCAGTCACCCGCAGCGGTGATGGCGCGCCAAACGCAAACCCGCGCGTCGCCCGGTTATACCGCTCCGTCCGCGGCGTCTCGTACTCATAGCGCACACCCGCATTCACCGTCAGCCGCGGCGACACGCGCCAATCATCCTGCACATATGCGGCGTAGTACACGTTCTGAATCGACACGCCCGTATTCGAATCAAGAGACCCCGATCCAACACCAAATAGCAGCGATGCCATCGCAAAGCCCTGCGTCGGCGTATTCACATTCGGCCCGCCCGTCTGATTCGGCCCGAAACTGAACGTGCCCGAAGGATTCACGTTGCGAAAGAAATGCCCCCGCAGCAGCCGCACCTCTCCGCCCGTCTTAAACAAGTGCTTCGACGCCTGCTTCGATAGCGAAGGCTGCAACGACCACGTATCGCCCGGATCCTTGATCAACGGGCTCCCGCCCAACGAAGTGAAGTCCGTAATATTCACCGTCGGAAATGCCAGCCCCTGCACCAGGTTCCGATACCCCGAAACAAATCCCAGCGTCGTCGGATCAAACCCGTCCGACCACGGCTTGTTATCCTCCACTCCGCGCGAATACCCCACCCGGATATCCAGCGTCGTGCTCGGATTGATCAGATGGTTGTCATTCAACGCAATCCCGTAGTGCGGCCGCTTCACGCGGTTGCCCTGGTTCGCCGAAATGCAATCGCACGAGCGCGGAAACACCAGCGTCCCTTCCCCCTGATTGATGCGCACGAACATCTGGTTCTTCGACGAAAAGTAGTGATCGAACTTCAGCACGATCGAATCGTAATCGCGCGGCCACTTGTAGCTGTACACAAAGTTCTGCACCCAGGGCGTGCGCGGTTGCGGGCTCGGTGTGTTCGCCGCCGGAAAACTCGCCAGGATGTTCTTCCCCGCCGGATCCTGCAACGTCGCCGGCACGATGTTCCCCGGCACCGGATCGCGTGTCGGCACGCCGTTCACATTGCGCCCCGAAAACGGATTGTAGATCGCCCCGGTGAAATCCGAAAAATCGCCGCTCCGCATCTTGTCCGTCGGCACGTTCAATACGTTCGTCAGCCCGTTCCCCTCGCGTGACCCTTCAAAATTGAAGAAGAAAAACGTGCGGTTTTTCCCGTTATAAACCTTCGGCACAAAAATCGGCCCGCCCACCGAAAAGCCATACGTATTCGACCCGTACCGCGCCAGCCGCTGCCGTGTCGCATTGTTGAAGTACAAATTCGCATCGAGCGCCGCATTGCGCAGATACTCATACGCCGCCCCATGCACATCGTTCGTCCCCGACTTGATCACGATGTTCATGAAGCTCCCGCCCGAGCGCCCATACTCCGCCGGCAACGTGCCCGTCTGCAGCTTGAATTCCTGCACCGCATCCGTCGATGGCACCCATTGCGAAATGTTCACCCCGCGGTTCACATTGATCGTGTTCGACACCCCGTCCACCGAAATATCGCCCGAAGCCATCGGGGCGCCATTCGCCGAATACGAAACATTGGTGATCGTATCGTTCGGCCGCGTGTCTTCGCCGTAGCGATTGTTCACCACGCCCGTCGCCAGCGTGAACATGAACAAACTCGAATGCCCTTTGAGCGGCAGCGTGTCGATCACTTCCCGCCGTACCGTCGATCCCAACGCCGACGACTCCGTTTGAATCGTCGACACATCCCCCGCCACCGTCACCGTCTCCGTCGATTGCCCGATCTGCAATTGCACATCGTGGCGGAAATTGTCTCCCAGCGTAATCACGATCCCGCTGCGTTCATCGCTCCGGAACCCCTGCATCTTCGTCGTCAGCGTGTAATTCCCCGGAGGCAGAAACTGGAACAGGTAGTGCCCTTCCGTGTCGGTTACTCCCCGCCGTTCAATCCCCGTGCCCGTATTCCGCAGCAGCATCTCCGCGCCGACAATGTTCGCGCTCGATGGATCTGTCACTGTCCCCTGAAGCGTTCCACGAAACTCCTGGGCCGGAAGCAGTCCAACCGCAAGCAGTCCAAATATTGCAAATCGATTACACATGGTGATTCCTCACTGGGTGGGAATTATATAAGAAATCCGGGCCGAAGGTTGGGAGCTACTCCACACCACCAGCGAGCCTGCCATCCGGCCGCAATCGAATCGTCCGCCCGCGCCATTCCACAGTCTCTCCACCGAGCCCCACCGCCCACACCGCAAACGCAAACAAATCCCACACCGGAGCCAACACAAATCCCCAAACCAGCGGCGTCCGCAACAACACTCCCGCTGCCGTGAACGCCATCACCATTCGCAATACCACCAGCCCACTCGCTACCTGCCATTCGCCGCACATCCCTGCCGCCAATGCCCACAACCCCGCATGCGTCACCGGCAGCCCCGCATACTCCACCCGCGACACCCGTATCGTCCGGGCCCAGCGCACCTGGTGCCGCCACATCGCGCCCCAGCTCTCATACCGGATCCCCGTATCCACCACCACCTTCGACATCACCGCCCGCTTGCCCTGCCCGCGCGTCAACCGCTTCGCCAGTTGGTAATCATCCGCCAGGTAATCCGAAATCGGCTCAAACCCACCCATTGCCTTCCACTCCGCCGCACGGAAGCACAGCGTCGATCCCAGCCCGAATTCATTGATCCCCACCAGCGGAGCCACCAGCGTGCTCGGCGCAAAATCCATCGCACTCCCCAACGCTTCCCAGGCCGCCGGCGCTCCCTCCGGAACCGCCCGGTACAGGCAGGTCACCACCCCCACCCGCGGATCCTCCAGCCCCGCCACAACGCGCCGCAGATAATCCGGCGCCACCAGAATGTCCCCGTCATTCATCACCCAGATCTCGCCCCTGGCGTGCCGCTCCAACTCCATCAGGTTCCCCGACTTCGCATTCGGCCGCGCAAACCCGCTCACATACAACCGCGCACCGTCCAACTCCCGCACCGCATCCGCCGCCGGATCATCAGCCCGGTTCACTCCATACAAAACTTCGTACTCCGGATAGTCAATGCGCGTGTGCGACCGAATCGCCCGCTCGAAAAACGCATCCCGCCCATGCACTGGCTTCAGTATCGAAACAGAAGGAAACCGCGTCGCATCGGCCTCCCGCCGCAGCAGTTGGCGAATCACGGCCGCCAGCGCAACAAGCTGGTAGCCCGCCGCCGCCGCGCACACCGCATAGAGAAGCCACATCACAGGGATAAGAGTAGAACGCCCGAGGCCACCAGCGCAGCACCCACCCACCGCTGCCAGGTCACTTGTTCCTTCAAAACAACCTTCGCCAGAAATGTTTCCACCACATAGGTCGCCGCCGTCGCCGGAACGGCAAAACTCAAATCCGCAATCTTCAGCAACTCCAGAAACGCGAAGAAAGACACGGCCATGCACACAATCGCCAGGATCAGCAATCTCCTTCGCAACACCGCCGCAAACAGGCGTCCCATCGCCGATGGCCGGAAGTCCGTCACCTCGCCCTGCCGCTTCATCTCATGCGATTGCAGCAGGTCGCTCAATACCGTCGACGTCACGATCAGCCCCACCAGCACCCACTTCATGACTGCTCCTTCGTCGATGGCGCAGTCAACCCCACCAGCACCGTCCCCGCCACAATCAACGCCGTCCCAACCCATCGCTCCGGAGTGATCGTCTCACCCAGAAACCATCGCCCCGCAAACGCCGACAGCGGATACCCAAGCGCCGTCACCGGCAGCACAAAACTCAAGTCGGCCCAGCTCAGCAGCGTCATCCGCGACAGCGTCCACACAATCAGCAGCGCCACGCCCCCAAACACCCACGGGCTCAAAACACCCGCCGGCGATTTCATGCCCAGGCCCAAACACAAATTCCCGATAACGTTGCTGAGAACAACCACGGCCGTGAATACAGCCGTCTTCCAGAACACTCCGCGCACGCGCATCAGCGTGCGGAAATGGCCGTCGCCGCCCGGTGCTCCTCGACAAACTTCTTGCGCTTGGCGCGCAACGCGAGGTATTCGCGAGCTTCTTTATGCAGCCGCCGCCGCTCCTCACCGTTGAAGATCGCCTTCCGCACCACGCGCCAGATCGCCTTCGGCCGGAAGTAATATTCGCCGTAGAAGCGCTCTACCCAATCCACCAGTTCCGCCCGGTCCAGATTCTCGTAGCGGATGTTCGGCAACTGGTGCCCCTGATCATCCGTCATCGAATCAATCGTGATCAGTCCGTTCTGCTTCACGTAATCGTAGAACTCCGTGCCCGGATACGGATGCGCAATCGAAACCTGAATCGTCTCCGTGTCCAGCGACTTCGCGAAATCAATCGTCCGCCGAATCGACTCCCGCGTGTCCCCCGGCAGTCCCACAATAAAGTCGCCGTGAATCGTCAGACCCAGCTTGTGCGCATTCTCCGTGAAGCGCTTCGCCATGTCCAGATTCGCGCCCTTCTTGATGTTCTTCAACACCTGCGGATCGCCCGTCTCATAGCCCACGATCATCAGCCGCGCCCCGGCTTCCTTCATCGCCTTCAGCGTGTCGTAATCCGTGGTCACGCGCGACGTGCAAGACCAGGTGAAGTTCAGCGGCCCCAGCTTTTCGCAAATCTCCAGCGTGCGCTTCTTCTGGTAGTTGAACGTATCATCGTCGAAGAAGATCTCCTTCAACCCCTGAAAATTCTCCAGCGCATACTTCACTTCGTTCGCCACATCCGCGGACGAACGCACCCGCCACCGGTGCCCGCTATGCGTCTGCGGCCACAAACAGAACGTGCACTGCGCCGGACACCCGCGCGAGCTGTACATCGAAATGAACGGATGCTTCAGAAACGGAACGTTGTAACGCCGGAAATCCAGATCCCGCTTGTAGACCTTCGACACCCACGGCAGCTCATCCAGGTTCTCCACATACCCGCCCTCGGCGTTGTGCACCACCTCGCCGTTCTTCCGGAAACTCACATTCGGAATCTCGTCCAAAGGCGTGCCCGTGGCGTACTTCACAATCGGATGATCGAACTCCCGCCGAACGACAAAGTCGATGGCAGGCGTCGTGCGCAGAATCTTCTCCGGCTCTACCGTCACCGGCGGACCCACGAAGCATACCTTCAGCTTCGAGTTCACGTCCTTCATCATCTGCGCCATCTTCACATCGACATCAAAGCCCGGCGTCGACGTGAACAGAACCAGCAGTTCGAAGTTCTTCGCCGTCTCCACCGTCTGCTCGATGCTCACCTTGTGCGGCGGCGCATCCAATACCTTGCTGTCCGGCAACAAACCCGCCGGATAACACAGCCAGACCGGATACCAGTACGATTCAATTTCCCTTGTGGCAGGCCAGCGGGAACTGGCTCCCCCATCGAAGCCTTCAAAGCTGGGAGGATTCAGGAATAAGGTGCGCATGGATGGCAAATTTTAGGGTAGCGCCAAGAAGGTTACTTCTACAAGCTTGTACAGATTCAACTACGGCCGGTTCGCCAGTGCGTGATCGGTTGACGGAAGTACCGCCGTCTCCGCGGCTCGCGTGAAATTCGAGTAATCGATAGCCATTTCCGCCTTCCCCCACAACCGGGTCTCTACTGTCCCCGTCGTGTGAACCGGAACCGCCATCCCATCCCGAACCTGATATTCACGCACAAAATCGAATCGCTTGATAAACACCGAAGGATTCTTCGCCAGCCGACCCGCTTCCCGCACCGGCAGATACGTCTCCTGATCAAGCCACAGCTCGCCCTTGAACGTGCCCGCCATTTTCTTCTTCGGGGTCAACTGGAATACATGAACCTGCGCCCCCGCACGGTCCGAAATGCCCTTGTATTTAAACCTGTAAAATTCCGGTGTGATCGGTGGCGCCGTCTTGTCCGTCGACTCCACTTCCGTCGCCAGAAACCGCGCAATCACTTCCTTCTTCACCGTGTTATCACCCTCGAATCGCAGCGCATCATACGTGATCCGCCCAATCCGCGAAATCGATCGCAACGCCTGTAGCTTCCCTTTTTTCTTCAACTTCGGAAGCTCCGCCACCATGCTCACGTTCATCGATACACCGCGCATCTGCTGCTGCTGCGCCTTGGAAGCTTCGAGAAACCGCGAAAGCACGCTCTCGTTGCCCGTTTCCGGACCATCATCAAAGGCGCCGTCTGCACTCCAACCGGCGGCTGCCAGCGCTACGGTCAAGAATAAGATGCGGGTATACAATAATATTCCTTATGTTGGACGACGGGCCTGTCCAATACTCACTTTACCAGTACTCTCCGTGCCCGTGCAATTCGCCCACACCACGCCCAAACACCATCGAAATGTGCCAACTCTTCAGAGCCGCGCGCGTGAGCAAGCGGGCCTAACATAACGGATGCATTTCACATCGGTTGGCTTCGTGTAAATATGAACCGTCAGGCCGCTTTGCGATTCGGACCACCCAGCATCCGCGCCGGCAAGTACAAAATCGCCTTCAGCAGTTCCAATACCCCGCCCACGGCAATCCCCACCAGCCGGAACGGCAGCAGAATCAGCCACACAAACGGATACGCAATCAAAGCCAGCAGCGCCAGCGGCCAGCAGAGCAGAAACAACAGCAGCCAAACCAGGAAGGTGAACATGCCAATGGTCTCCTCATTCCTAATCTACGCACACCAAACCGGAAAGTTCCCCAAACCGTCCCTCCCCTCCTGAGCCGGTAGCTTCGGAAGCCGCGAGCGTAAGCGAGCCGGTCCCCCACCCTAAGATCCGATACAAGACCTTTTCCCCTTTGATCCGTATTAGGAAAGCTATGCTCCGAGCAATACCCTTCTTCCTCGCCACCCTCCTCGCCGCCCAACCAGGCCCCGACAAAGATCTCACCATCGACGCCACTGAGCGCAAAGCCGCCATCAACGGCGTCCTTGAGGCCCTCGACAAACGCTACGTCTTCCCCGAAGTGGCCAGGAAAATGGAATCCGCCATCCGTGATCGCCAAGCCAAAGGCGAATACGACACCATCACCAGTGCCGCCGATTTCGCCCGCCTCCTCACCACCCACCTCCAGCAAGTCAGCAAGGATAAACACCTCCGCGTCCGCCACAGCTTCGATCCCATCCCTGAGCGCCCCGAAACCAATCGCCAGCCCTCAAAAGAGGAAATCGAGGAATTCCGCGCCCGCATGGCCAAAGACAACTTCGGCTTCGAGCGTGTCGAGCGCCTCCCCGGCAACGTCGGCTACCTCGACCTCCGTGGCTTCTTCTCCGCTGCCTTCGGCGCAGAAACCGCCGTCGCCGCCATGAACCTGCTCTCCAACAGCGACGCCCTCATCGTCGACCTGCGCCGCAATGGCGGCGGCGATCCCGCCATGGTCGCCCTCATCTCCAGCTATTTGTTCGACGATGTCACCCACCTCAACGATCTCTACTTCCGCCCCGCCGACTCCACCCGTCAATGGTGGACCCTGCCCTTCGTCCCAGGCAAAAAGCTAGCCGGCAAGCCCGTCTACGTCCTCACCAGCAACCGCACCTTCTCCGCCGCCGAAGAGTTCACCTACAACCTCAAGAATCTCAAGCGCGCCACCATCATCGGCGAAACCACCGGCGGTGGAGCGCATCCCGGCGGCACCACCCGCCTCAGCGCCCATTTCCAAGCCTTCATCCCCACCGGCCGCGCCATCAACCCCATCTCCAAAACCAATTGGGAAGGCGCCGGCGTCACCCCCGACGTCCCACTCAACCAGGAAGCCGCCCTCAAAACCGCGCATCTGATGGCCGCAAAGAAAATCCGCGAATCAGAAAAAGACAAACGCCTCGTCTCCCAACTCGATGGCCTCATCCAGACCCTCGAAAAAGAAGCCGAGGCGTTGCGAAAATAAGCGCTGAGGGTTACTCCGCCAGCTTGTAGTTAATCGTGATCGTCGTGATCACCTCCACCGGCTGCCCGTTCAACAATGTCGGCTGGTACCGCCACTGGCTCACCGCATCCATCGCGGCTTTCGTCAACTCCGCATTCACCAGCGAATTCACGCTCCGCAAGCTCACGATGTTCCCTTCAGTTCCAATCACTCCTTCCAGCAACACCGTGCCTTCAATCCCCGCTTGCTGCAGGTGCTGTGGATACCCTGGCCGTTCCATCTTCAACACCTTGGTCGCCTGCACATTGCCCCCCACCCGGATCCGTTGCGGAGTCCCCGACACCGCCGCCGGAGCCGCCACCGCCGGCTTCTTCCCGGTCACCGTCAGCGTCTCACTGATCTTCCCGACATTCAGCATCAGATCCAGTTGCCGCGCCTCCGTCTCAGCGATCCGGATGCCGGACTGCGAAAGCACCGCGAAGCCCCGCGCCCGCACTTCCACCGTATACTCCCCACCCGGGATCCCCGCGAAACTATACTTCCCATCCGCCCCGCTCCGCGTAATTTCCTTCCCATTCTTCGAAATCAGCAGCACCTCCGCACCTGGAATCACCGCCTTGCTCGCATCCATCACCGACCCCGCCAGCCGCGCCGATCCCGGCTGCGCCTGCGTCTTTACCGTCACCAGCACAAGCACCGCGCACGCCGCCACCAGCGCCAGTGCCGACCGCATCCGCCGGCTCGGATTCCCCCGCGAAATCGAAGGATTCAACGCCGCCCGTATCCGCCCTTCCAGATGCGTCCGCTGCGCCATCGGCACCGACATCGCCGGAGCCCGCTGCCCCGAAGCCAGATCCAGCAGATGCTGCGCATAGTCCGACGCCTTCGCGCCATGTCGCAACACGGCATCGTCACAAGCCTTCTCCCGCTCCCGCCGCATTGCCGCCGCGCCAATCCACACCAGCGGATTGAACCAGTAAATCGCGCACGCCGCCCCAGCCAACATCTGCGTCAGAAAATCGTGCCGCGCAATGTGCGCCTGCTCATGCAGCAGCACCACCCGCAGCCGCTCCTCAGTCCACGATGCAGCCTCAACCGGCAATGCAATCACCGGACGAAATACACCCCACGTCATCGGCGTCCGTATGCGCTCCGATAAATACACGTTCGATGCCTGCCCCGCGAACGGCCGCAGATGCCGCCGCTGCCGTGCCAGCAGCACCAGCCCGATCAATTGATACGCCGCAATCAGCAGCGCGCCCCCAAGCCACACCCGTAACGGTAAATCCGCATTCGGTTCCATCTCGCCCGCCGTGATTGCTGCAGAGGCAACCACCGGCCCCGCCGCAAACGCCGGCGTATCCAGCACCACTACCGCCGGAGCCGATCGCTCCATCAACGGCAGCAACAGCATCACCGCCATCGCCGCCACCCACACCATATGCCGCTCCGACGCCGCCCGGCGCCCCAATAACAACGCAGCCAGCCAGGCACACAATGCCACCAGCGCGCTTTTCCATGCCATTGCTTCCAGCATGATCAGACCCCTTTCTTGCGAGCTTCTTCGATAATTCGGCTCAGTTTCTCGAGTTCGGAAGGTTGGAGGCTCTTCGATTCGGTGTCCAGCAAGGCGGCAACGGTCTGTTCCACGGACCCATCGAAGAACGTTTCCACGAGATGGCGCAACGCACTGCGTTTGGCCTGGTCCCGCGGTTCAGCGGGGAGGAAAACATATCGCGGACCATCCTGTTCGTGGCTCAGGTGTCCCTTCTCCTCCAGAATTCGCAGCATGGCTCGTACTGCGGAGTAGCTCGGCGCGTCCGGCATCGCCTCACGCACCTCCGCCGCGGTCGCTTTGCCAGCCCGGTACAGGATGTCCATAATCTGGCGTTCGCGTCGGCTGAGTGCGTGAGCACGTTTCATGCTAAAAATTTAGCACACCCCGCCATCACCCGTCAATAGGCATCATGGAAATATGCAGCCCCGTCACTCCCTGCAACTCTCCCCCGAAGAAATGCGCCGTCTCGGCTACCGCGTCATCGACATGATCGTCGATCACATCGCCACCCTCCCGCAGTCCCCCGTCGGAGCCAAAGCCTCCCCACAAGCCCTCCACGACGTCCTCAGTCAGCCTCTCTCCGATCACCCCGCCGATCCTCACGAACTCCTCGATTTCCTCCAACACGAGATCCTCCCCAACAACCTCAAAGTCGATCACCCCCGCTTCTTCGCCTTCGTTCCCGGCCCCAACAATTTCGTCAGCGCCATGGCCGACGCACTCGCCGCCGGCCTCAACGTCTTCAACGGCACCTGGCTCGGTGGATCCGCCGCCGCTGCCATGGAACTCACCGTCGTCGATTGGCTCCGTTCTTTCTGCGGTCTTCCGGAAACAGCCGGCGGAGTCCTCGTCAGCGGAGGCTCCGTCGCCAATCTCACCGCCCTCGCCGCCGCCCGTCACGCCATGCTCGGTGACGACACCACCGATGCCGTGGCCTACCTCTCCGATCAAACACATTCCTCCGTCGCCCGGGCCCTCCGTGTCATCGGCCTCCATCACATCCGGACCATCGAGTCGGACGCGAACTACCGCATCCAACTCGACACCCTCGCCGACGCGGTCCACCGTGATCGCACCAACAATCTCCGGCCTTTTTGCATCATCGCCAACGCCGGAACCACCAACACCGGAGCCGTCGACCCGCTCCCCGCACTCGCCGATTTCTGCGCCGCCGAAAACCTCTGGCTCCACGCCGACGGAGCCTACGGCGCAGCCGCCGCCATTTGCGAACCCGGCAGCCGCGCACTCACCGGTCTCCACCGCGTCGATTCCCTCTCTCTCGATCCCCACAAGTGGCTTTTCCAATCCATCGAATGCGGCTGCGTCCTCCTCCGCGACCGCGAAATCCTCCGCCGCTTCTACCGCGTCATGCCCGAATACCTCCGCGACGTCCACAAAGGAGCAGAAGAACTCCACCCCTGCGACCACGGCATCCAACTCACCCGCGCCTTCCGATCCCTCAAACTCTGGCTCTCCCTCCGCACCTTCGGTCTCGACGCTTTCCGCCATGCCGTTGCCCGAGGCTTCACCCTGGCCGATTTCGCCGAAAACGAACTCCGCAACACACCCGGCTGCCGCATCATCTCCCCCGCAAACATGGCCATAGTCTGCTTCGATTTCCCACAAAGCCCCATCCGCCCCAGCGAAGTAGTCGACAAAATGCTATCCGAAAGCTACGCCTTCCTCACCTCCACCCACCTCAAAGGCGCCGACTGTCTCCGCCTCTGCACCATCAATCCCCGCACCACCGAAGCCGACCTCCGCGAAACCATCCACCGCATCAGTCTTCTCACCAACTGATGACCCCCAAATCCCATCGGTGTACATCAGGTCCGCATCGGTTCGAATCGGTGTCCCACACCTACGGCCCCTAGCCCAGGATTCCTCCGAGGCATACCACCCAAGGTCCAATATTCACCCACACATCTCCCGCCGATATGTATCGCGGGATGTCTATTCGAATCGCTCTCGCCGCCACCCTGATGGCCCCCTTCATCGCCACCCCTCAGGCTCTCCCAACCCTCAGCCTGACCCCGTCCGCCCTCAGCTTTACGTACGTCATCGGAACCACCGCCCTCCCCGCCGCCCAAACCGTCACCGTCAAACGCAGCGGCTCCGGCACCGCCCTCGACTTCACCACCACCATCACCCCAGTCTCCCCCTGGCTCATCGTCACCCCACCCACCGGCAAAACCGGCACCGCATTCAACGTCCGCGTCAACCCCACATCTCTCACCGCCGGCACCTACCTCGCATCCATTGACGTCGACGCCACAGGCTCCGCCGGCGCCGTCAGCGCCACTGTCGTCCTCATCATCAAAAACCCACCCCCAGCCATGTCCGCCACTCCAGCCTCATTGGCGTTCTCCTGGCAAACCGATTCCTCCACCAGCCCCACCGCTCAAACCATCACCGTCTCCACCGACGGCGAACCGCTCTCCTTCGGCGTCGCCACCACTGGCGGAACATGGCTCGCAGCCACACCGGCCGTCGGCGTCGCTCTCGCCGGAAGCCCTGTCACCATCACCGTCACAGTGGACACCACAGGCCTGCTCCCCGGCACCAACACCGGCAAGATCACCATCACCTCCACCAACGCATCGAACAAAACCATCAGCATCGGCGTCACTCTCACCGTCAACCCAGGCACCGCAATTCTCACCTCCGTCTGGCCCAATGCCGCCCCGCTCGGCGCAGCCGACACCACCATCACCATCCGTGGCTCCCACCTGTTCAAAGCCAGCATCGTCAAAGCCAATACCACCGATCTCACCGCCACCTGGATCAGCACCGGAGTCCTCCTCGCCATTGTTCCCAAAGCCATGCTCAACGCGCAGGGCACGCTCAACATCACCATCCTCAACTCTCCGCAGCCAGCCTCCAACCAACTCCCGTTCACCATCACCGCCCCCGGCCCGCAGATTCAAACCATCGTCAACGCCGCCAGCTTCGCCGTCGCCAGCGCCAAGCCCGTCGTGTCCCCCGGCGAGATCATCTCCATCTTCGGTTCCGGCCTCGGGCCCACCACCGCTATCACCGCCACGCCGTCCAACAACGCCTTCCCCACCACTCTCGGCGCACCCGCCGCTACCGTCGAATTCGAAGTCAACAACGCCTGGGTTGCCGCCCCGCTCATCTTCATCCAAGCCAATCAGATTAACTGCCAGGCGCCCTTCACCATCCCCATCGGCACCGATCTCAACATGCGCGTCACCTACAACGCCATCACCTCCACCAGCTTCAAATACGATGGCGTCGCCGCCGAACCCGGCCTCTTTACCGTCGATAGCTCCGGCCGCGGCCAGGCCGCCGCCCTCAACTACGTGGCGCCCAGCTTCAGCCTCAATTCGGCCAACAACGCCGTCGCCAAAGGCGGTGTCCTCATCCTCTACCTCACCGGAGGCGGAGCCATCAATCCGCTCCCCACTCCCGAAGGCGCTCTCTCCGGCACCAATCCTCTGCCCGTCCTCGTCAACACACCATCCGTAACTATCGGAGGCGACGCCGCCAGCGTCATCTCGGCCACCGCGGTACCAGGCGCTCTCGGCGGACTCACCCAACTCAACGTCACCGTCCCTGCATCTCTCAAAGCAGCCAAAGATCACACAGTCGTCGTCTCCATCGCCGGCCGCGCCACACCCGCCACCGCTACGGTCGCCGTTAAGTAGCCCCCACTCGCCGGGGCGTCCTCCAGCTATATCGCCTCAACTAGACCCGGCGCGTTGTGCGGGCGTGTTCCCCAACTAGCGCGTTACAATAACCGACGAGGCATACCTACCCATGCAACGTCGTGCGTTTCTCGCCACCGCGGCGCTCTCGCCGCTCGCCATGCCCGCGGCTCAGCGGCTCCCCATCAAAAAAGCCGTGCTCATCGGCATGCTACGCCCCACTTCGCTCTCCTATAAAGATCGCTTCCAACTCGCCAAGGATTGCGGCTTCGAACAGATCGAATGCCAGACCGTCAAAGACCCTCAGGTTGCCGCCGAAATCCGCAAAGCCTCCGAAGCCACCGGAGTCCGCATCCACTCCGTCATGAACATGGATCACTGGCAATACCCCCTTTCCTCCAGTGACACATCCGTCGTCGAGACCTCCGTCAAAGGCATGGAGACCAGCATTCGCAACGCCGCCGAATGGGGCGCCGAAACCGTCCTCCTCGTCCCCGCCGTCGTCAATCCCCAAACCAGCTACGGCGACGCCTGGAAGCGCTCCCAGGAGCGCATCAAAAAGATGATCCCCATGGCCGAAAAGAACAAGGTCATCATCGCCGTCGAAGAAGTCTGGAACAAATTCCTCCTCAGCCCCCTCGAATTCGCCCGCTACGTCGACGATTTCAAATCCCCCTGGGTCAAAGCCTACTTCGATGTCGGCAACGTCGTCCTTTACGGCTTCCCGCAAGACTGGATCCGCACCCTCGGCAAGCGCATCGTCAAACTCCACTTCAAAGACTTCAAGTTCCAGAACGACCCCGCCCTCAAAAAGCGCGTCGCCGATTTCGTCAACCTTCGCGACGGCGAAATCGACTGGAAGGCCATCCACGCCGCCCTCACCGAAATCGGCTACAAAGGCACGGCCACCGTCGAACTCTCCGGCGGCGAAGCCGACTACCTCAAAGACGTCAGCCGCCGCTTCGACCAGATCCTTGACGGCGTCTAAACCACCATGCGATTCCTCGCCGGGGCGATCGCCGGTTCCATACTAACGATCCTCATAGCCATCGGCGTCGTGTCCCTCATCCCCTGGTGGATGGAGCGTCCGCCCTCCATCCACAAAGGAACCACGCTCGTCCTCCCGCTCAGCGGCCCAATCCCCGAAGCCCCGCCCGGCACGCTCGACCCCTTCGCCACGCCTCCACTCACCACCTTCGCCATCTGGGACATCCTCCGCAAAGCCGCCGTCGACGATCGCATCTCCGCCATCCTCCTCCAACCCGCCAAACCCTCCGCCGGCTGGGCCAAGCTCACCGAAATCCGCGACGCCATCCTCCGCTTCCGCCAGCAATCCCACAAGCCCGTCTATGCCACCCTCCGCACCGCCTCCCTCCGCGACTACTACCTCGCCTCCGCCGCTGATCGTATCAGCGCCATCCCCGGCGATTTCCTCGAACTCAAAGGTATGCGCGTCGAACTCCTCTACGCCCGCAAAGCCTTCGACAAACTCGGCATTCTCCCCGAATTCGAAGCCATCGGCCGCTACAAAGACGGCGCAGACACCTTCACCCGCTCCGAAATGACCGCCGAAACCAAAGAGGTCCTCAACAACCTCCTCGATGCCCGCATCGAAACCTTCCTCACCGCCGTCGCCCCCGCCCGCAAAAAGCCACCCGCCACCCTCCGCGAACTACTCGAAGAAGGCCCCTACCTCACATCCGACGCCCTCACCAACGGCCTCATCGACGCCGCCGAATTCCCCGATCAAATCGAAGCCTCGCTCGCCAAAGCCCTCAACCAGAAAGAACTCACTAAGCTCGACGCCGCCGATTACCAACGCCTCCCCGCATCAAAATTAAACCTCGAAGACGGTCCCGCCATCGCCATCCTCGCCGCTGAAGGCGACATCCTCCGCCACCCCATCCCCTATTTCGCCGAAGACACACTCGCCCCCGACTCCATCCGCCCCCACATCCGCAAACTGCGTGACGACAGCCAAATCCGCGCCGTCATTCTCCGCATCGATTCCCCCGGTGGCGACGCCATCGCCTCCGAAGAAATCCTCCGCGAACTCCGCCTCCTCGCCGAAAAGAAACCCCTCATCGTCTCCATGTCCGACGTCGCCGCCAGCGGCGGTTACGCCATCGCCATGGCCGCAAAGCGTATCCTCGCTCAACCCGAGTCCGTCACCGGCTCCATCGGCGTCTTCTACGGCAAAGTCTCCTTCCAGGGCCTCATGGACAAGCTCGGCCTCAACATGCAGTCCATTACCCGCGGCAAGCACGCCGCAATGGATTCCGAATACCAATCCCTCTCCCCCGAATCCCGCGCCAAATTACGCCAATTGATCGAAAAAACCTACCACGATTTCGTCGCCCAGGTCGCCGCCTCCCGCCACCGCTCCCACGCCGACATCGACAAAGTGGCCCAAGGCCGCGTCTGGCTCGGCGCGGAAGCAGCAAAAAACGGCCTCATCGACGAACTCGGCGGCCTCTCCGCCGCCATTGCCGCAGCCCTCCGCGAAGCAAACCTCCCCCCCACCACCAAACCCACCATCGCCGTCTATCCTCCACGCCCCAGCCTCCGCCAGGCCTGGGAACAACGTCTGCGAATCTACAGTAGCTATGCCCCCCAGGCAGCAGTGTGGAAGCGGATGTCTGTGCTAGAGTGAGAAGTTCGCCCATAGCGTCTGCTCATGTCCATTCAAATTTTTCTGCAAGGCAAGCTGCTGGGGGTTCGCGAGTTCCTCTCCAGCCCCGGCCACACTCCTGACCTCACCCGGGGCCAGGAAGAATTGCTCTTTGCAGGCAGATCCTATTGGCTGAGCCTCGTCAGCGAAGTCCTGCCGCGCGCCCTCCTCGCCGAATTCGGCCTCTCCAGCATGCTCCTCGGCAGCAGCGGCGGCGGCCAGTTCCTGCTCGTCCTTCCCCTCGAACTCCAGGCCCAATCCGAAGAGTTCCTCGATCGCGCTGCTACCGGCATCGAAGCCCTCAGTGGCGGTAAGCTCCAGCTCGTCTGGGCCGTCACCGAAAACCTCGGCGATTGGGCTGTCGTGCGCCGCCGCATTCGCGAAGCCATGGCCGCACGCCGCGCCACCCCCGCGCGCCATCGCACCAACGATTTCTTCAAACCCCAGGCCGATCCCACCCCCGACTCCGACGCCTACTTCATCGAAACCCTCGGCGCCGGCCTCGTCGAACAGCGCACCCTCGGCTGGAGCCCCGATTCCCCCGGCAAAGTCCTCCTCGGCGAGGGCAAGCACACCTGGACCCTCGGCACCGATCCCGGCCAGATCCTCCTCACCCGCCACATCGCCCTCCACGACGACGGCCATCGCCGCCTCGATCTCCAAGGCCTCGCCGATCGCGCCGAAGGCGCCAAAGTGTGGGGCGTCCTCCGCGGCGACGTCGATAACCTCGATATCCGCCTCCGCCGCGTGCAATCCATCGAAGAGCACGTCCAACTCTCCGTCCTCTATAAGCAGTTTTTCGCCGGCGAGCTCGAGGTGCTCGGCTCCATGCCCGAGTTCTGGCGCAAAGTAACCATCCTCCACTCCGGTGGCGACGATTTCACCGCCTGCGGCTCCTGGGACGCCCTCATCCAACTGGCGCGCGAAATGCAGCGCCTCTTCCGCCGCTTCAGCGAACAAAGCCTGAAAGATTTCCCCGGCGGCGAAGGAAAAACCATTTCCATGGCGCTGGCTCTCGCGCCCACCCCCGGCGCTTCCCTCATCTCCGTCTATGAGGAAGCCGGCCGCATGCTCGAAGAAGCCAAATGTTCCTCGCGCGACGCAATCGCGCTCCTCGGAAGAATCCTCGAATGGCGCCAGTTCAGCGGCGCCTCCGACCTCAAAGACACCATGGTCAAGATCATCCAGGAATTCCAGGGAAATACAGAATTTCTCGGCGAATTGGCCGCCTTTTACCGCGAAGAGGTCTTCTCCCCCGTGTCCGTCTCCCGGCGCAGGGAAGGCGAACTCGAGCGGCCCTGGCGCCTGCACCGCCGCGTCCTGCGCGTTTTGCCCGCCACCAAAGACCGCGAGCTCGAAAAACTTCGCAGCTCCTTAATTGTCGACCTGGTCGGCAAAAATGCTTCCCAGGTGAAGCTACGGCCCGCGGGCCGTGTCGCGCTAGAATGGGCAAGATTACAATCGGAAGCGTAACTACTGAGGCTCAACCAAATGGCAGAAGGACAACAGGAAGCGAAACGCGAAAATCGCCCGCCACGCGAAGGCGGCGGCGGTGGACGCGATAACCGCGAAGGCGGCCGCGACAACCGTGACCGGCACCGCGAAGGCGGTGGACGCCCCGGCGGCGGCGGTGGCCGTCCCGATGGCCCCCCCGAAATCGACATCGACAAATTGATGAATGACAGCCTCTACCTCGACAACCAGGCTCACGCCGTAGTCAGCCGCATGCGCGACATGGACTCCGGCACCAAAAGCCAGTTGCGCCGGTTCTATAATGCGGTTCGCCGCGCCTGCCGCGCCCCTGAGTCCGAACGCCAACACCAGTTCGTGATGCTCCGCGCGCGTCTCGCCTACACCATCGCCCGTCACTCCCTGCGCAGCCTGGATACGCTGGAAAAACTCCTCCTCCAGGTCACCCGCAAAAACGACGTGCGCGGCTATGAGCGGTTCCGCGACCTCTTTGAAGCCATCGTGGCCTACAACGAATAAGAACGATTAAGTGCGAGCGTAAAATGAGTTCCCACACTGCACAAACGGAATTGAAGTTTGCCGGAAAACTGGTTCTTGAGGGCGACCTCAACTGCGAATCCGGCCTCCACATCGGGGCGGGCAAGGGCTCCCTCGAAATCGGTGGCGCCGATAACCCCGTCGTCAAAGATGCCTTCGGGCGTCCCTACGTCCCCGGGAGCTCCCTCCGCGGCCGCCTCCGCTCCCTCCTCGAACAGGCCCAGGGCCTTAACCCCGCCGAGTTGGTCTTCCTCTCCAAGCGCCGCGGCCAGGAAGTGCGCATCCATCAGAGCGATCGCCCCGACGACGATATCTGCATCCTCTTCGGCCGCAATCCCGGCCGCATGGAGCGTATGAGCGGCGACTCCGCGGAATCGGCCACCGCCACCCCTGCCCGCCTCACCGTCTACGACGCGCCCCTCGACATCGATAGCATTACCCCCCAGATGCGCGAAAACCTCGACGACGAACTCACCGAAGTGAAGAGCGAAAACGCCGTCGACCGCATCACCTCCCAGGCCAATCCCCGCACCCTCGAACGCGTCCCCGCAGGCGCCCGTTTCAAAGTGCGCATGGTCCTCGATATCCTTTGCGAAGAAGATAAGGAACTCGCCGCCCGCGTCGCCGAAGGCCTCCGCATGATGGAAGACGATACCCTCGGCGGCGGCGGTTCCCGCGGCAACGGCCGCATCCGCTTCTCCGGCCTCAAGGCTTCCTGGCGTGGACGCGCCTACTACAGCGACGGCGCCGAGGAAAAGGAACTCCTCTCCGGAGCCGATTCCGCCGGCCTCCTCCGCCTCGTCCGCAGCGAAGAATTCAACGGTTCCCTCGAGTAAGCCCGACTATGGTCTCTGGCCTGCTGGTACAACTACGGCCCACCACGCCTTGGCGCATCGCTCCGGAATCCGGCGCGCGCGAACGCGTCGATACGCTGTTCCATAGCGATTCGCTCTACTCCGCCATCACCCATGCCATGGCCAGCCTCGGCCACCTCGAAGAATGGATCGCTGCTACGGCCGCCGCCGAAACGCCGGCCGTCCGCTTCACTTCCTGCTTTCCCTTCGTCGAAGGCACGCTTCTGATCACGCCTCCGCGCAATCTCTGGCCTCCGCCTCCCTCTTCGCGAGTGCGCTGGAAAGGCGCCCGCTACGTCCCCGTCTCCATCGCCGAAAAGCTCCTCCGCGAACCGGATGGCCGCCTCAAGGAAGACGAGGGCTGGGTCGTCGATTCCGGCAGCGAATGCCTCCTTCCGCCCCCCAAACGCGGCAAAGCCCTCGCCCCATTCCGCGTCACCGTCCGCCGCAACGCCGCCGTCGATCGACTCTCCGGCGTCGCAGCCGATCCCGTATCCACCGCTTGCCTCGAATTCTCCGCCGGTTCCGGCCTCTGGACCTGCGCCGCCTTCGCCTCCGATGAGGCCCGCGACCGCTGGCAGTCCCCCATCAAAGCCGCCTTCCGCCTCCTCGCCGATTCCGGCCTCGGCGGTCAGCGCTCCCGCGGTTGGGGCCGTTCCGCCGCTCCCGAGTTCCGCGAAGGCGCCTTCCCCGACCTCCTCCTCGCCGGCCCAACCCAGTTGCAGCCCCCCACTCCGCCCGCCGCCGAAGAAGGCGAAGCGCCTGCCGAGCCCGCCGCCACCTACGAAACCGGCTACTGGATGCTCTCCATGTTCCACCCCGCCGACACCGATACCGTCGACTGGACCCGCGGAGCCTACTCCGTCGTCGACCGCACCGGCCGCGTCGAATCCTCCGCCGCCCACGGCGCCCTCAAAAAGAGCGTCCGCATGGTCACCGAAGGCTCCGTCCTGCTCGCTCCCGCGGCTCCTCAGGGATCCGCCGCCGATGTCGCCCCCGACGGCTTTGCCCACCCCGTCTACCGCGCCGGATTCGCTCTTTCCATTCCCATCTCATGGAGGGTGGTGGCATGAAGTACCGCGTAACCTGTCTCACCCCAACCCTGGTCGGCGACGGCCAAAAGCTCTCACCGATTGACTACATGGTCTGGAAAGACCACGTCAACGTCCTCGATCAGAAGCGCATCTTCAAACTCCTCGCCAAAGGCCCGCGCCTCGATGGCTACCTCGCCCAGGTCAAGAAGGCCGAGACCCTCGACTTCGCCAGTTGGGGAGGCTTCGCTCAGAACTTCGCCGGCCGCCGCATCCCCTTCGAAAACGCCGGGCTCACCCCCGTCTGGAATAAGCAGCGCGCCGAATCTCTCTTCATCCCAACCTTCGCCTCCGGCCCCGCCGGCCCTTACCTCCCTGCTTCCGCCCTCCGCGGAGCCCTCCACACCGCCCTCCTCGCCTCCCGCTGGACCGAGCACGCCTGGAAGCACGTCCAGGATCAGTTCCAGGGCGACCGCCTACCCCGCCGCCCCGCCGAACCCGCCGAAGACACCGCCATCGGACTCGGTGGCCACAGCCGCATGCGAGCCTTCTCCGTCGGCGACTCCGCCACCATTCCCACCCAAGCCATGAAGGTGTACCTCGTCCGCACCTCCACCCTCGTGGCCCGAGGCCAAGGCAAGCTCGAACTCGGCTGGAAACCCGCCCCGGTCTTCTGCGAAATGGCCGAACCCGGAGCCATCTTCGAAGGCAATTGGTCCGAGAGCAAATTCCTCGCCCAACCCGAGACCCTGCGCTCCCTCCGCTGGAAAGAGCCCGTCCAAAGCGGCACGCTCGCCAAGGCCGCCAATGACTATGCGGCCAATCTGCTCGCCATCCACCGCCGCTACGCCGCCACGGCCGGCCTGACAGCTCTCGACGCGAACCTCCAGCACCTCGAAAACTGGCTCACCCGCGTCCGCGACCGCCAGAACGCCTGCCTCCTCCCCATCGGCTGGGGCACCGGCTTCCTCGCCAAAACCGCCCAGCCCGACACCGACCAGGACGCCCACCGCAAGCTCCTCCGCCTCATGCCCTTCTACAGCCGCGCCATCCAAACCGGCCTCCCCTTCCCCAAGACCCGCCGCGTCGTTTTCCTCAACGATCAGCCGGCCGCCTTGCCCGGTTGGATCCTCCTCGAAATCAGCTAACCCCATTTTCAGAGCCACGCGCGTCAGCAAGTGGTCCCTTTTCCTCTCCAACCCCTCAAGCCCCGCTCCAAATCAGCCGAAATAATAAGTAGGCCGCTCCGGTAGCGGCAGTGTTTCCCCTTACCCATGGGTTGGTGGCGAACACCAAAACATGCTAGCATGGCAAACAGTGAAAGCCCTGTTCAGAGGCCTGGGTTCCCGTCTCTCTGGCGGCGAAGCTTTCGGAGGATCGCGACCGGCATCGAAGCCGGCGTAGATAGTTAGGCTCGCCTTTATGTATAAAGCTTTCTTCGGTTTCAAGGAAAATCCGTTTAACCTCAGCCCGGACCCCACCTTCCTGTATCGCTCCGCGATGCATGAGGAGGCCCTCGCTAACCTCATCTACGGCGTCCAGAGCCGCAAAGGCTTCATCGTCCTCACCGGTGAGGTCGGCACCGGCAAAACCACCCTCCTCGAATGCCTCCGCGATTTCCTCGACCAGCAGAGCCTCGAGTTCGCCTTCATCTTCAATAGCCGCATCACCCCCGATCAGTTCTTCGAAATGATCGCCTACGACCTCGACCTGCGCTGCAACCGTAATTCCAAAACCGAAGTCCTCTTCGCCCTCAACCACCTTTTGATTCAACAAGCTAACGAGGGCCGCACCAGCGTCCTCATCGTCGACGAGGCACACAACCTCGAATGGGAAGTCCTCGAGGAAATCCGCCTCCTCGGCAACCTCGAAAACCGCCGTGGCAAGCTCATCCAGATCATCCTCGCCGGCCAGCCCGAACTCGACCGCAAGCTCGACGCTCCCAACCTCCGCCAGCTCAAGCAGCGCATCGTCCTCCGTACCTCCCTCCAGCCCTTCCGCGAGGAAGACACCGTCGCCTATATCCACACCCGCATGGAAAAGGCCGGCATTCCCAACCAAACAGTTTTCTCCCCCGAATTGATTGCCGAAGTCCACGTCCGCTCCAAAGGTATCCCCCGCGTCATTAACGCAATTTGCGATAATCTCCTGTTAACTACCTTCGCCCTCGAACAGCGCGTATCGACAATCGAAATGCTCGACGAGGTCTGCCGCGATATGCGCCTCGAGTGGGCTTCCAGCCGCCACGCCCGTGGCGAGCGCGGACGCTATACCCCCGACGCCTACGACCAGCCGTCCTTCAGCCGCGGCGATTAATCCCCACCTCCACTCTCTGTACAATATCTAGGTTCAACACCCGAGTAACATACTAGGGGTATTACCCCTAGTACTATGAATATTTCAGTAACAAAAAAAGCTTGCCTGTTCTCCGCACCTTAGGATATGCTTAAATAGTTCCACCTAGCTGCTTAGGTGTTCCCCGTCGCGGCAGCTAAGGTGAACCAGATTGCGTTTCTGGCGGAGTATACTATGCCTCGTCTTTTTCGGGTCTTGGCTCTGTGCGCTACCATTACTTTTGGAGCGACTGTTGCCGCTACATCGAACATTCCTAGCCCATTCTTCCCGCCTGACCCGTGGGAACCGGATCCACCAGAACTGGCGCTCGCGAGCAGTAACGTCCCGAGCCCGTTCTTCCCACCTGATCCCTGGGAACCTGATCCGGAAGAAGCAGTCTAGGACTTCCTTCAGGCGCCAGCCTGAATGGCTTACATGACCGAAATCTACTACCTGCAGGGTGGCTTAGCGCTTGCCCTGCAGGTTTTCATTTTGAATGCCATGATCCGCTATGGATCTCGGCGCTACTGGCTCCTTTTCCTCTACATCGTCTCCCTTTTCCTTTCCACTGCCGTCCTCGTACTCAGCCTCTCCGGAGCTTCCGGCTGGTCCCGCGAAGCCCTCCGCTTCTTCTGGATCAGTGAAGTCATCCAGCAGGCCCTCGTTTTCTGCGCCATCATCAGCTTCATCCACCAGCGCCTGTCTCTCGGTGACAATCGTTCCCCGATGACCCGCTGGCTCATCATCGGTGCTGCCACCATCCTCCTTCTCATCCTCGCCGTTCACAAAACTCCAGCCCTCAACGCCTGGATGACCCCCGTCAGCCGCGACCTCAGCTTCGTCGCCACCATCCTCAACCTCCTCCTTTGGACCGTCCTCCTCCGCGACCCCAAACGCAATCAGCGCCTCCTCATGGTCAGCGGCGGCCTCGGCGTCCAATTGGCCGGCTCCGCCGTCGGCCAAGGGCTCCGTGTCCTCTGGGAAGTCTCCAAAGTCTTTGTCACCCTGGGCAACTTCGTCAGCTCTATTACCTACCTCCTCTCCCTCTACATCATCTACCGCGCCTTCGCCCAACCCGACGCCGTTTCAGAACCGCGCGCCTCAGCAAGCAGTTAACTTCCCCCTACCCACCCCCACCAACCCGGGAGTACACTGAAAGGTGAGTTTCCGCTCGCACTTTATTAATTCGTCCGAAGAGAGGTCTACCCATGTCGGCAAGCGATTTTGATCGCAGGGATTTTCTCAAGCAGGCAACCGGCGCCGTGATGGCAGCCGTTCCTGCAATGGCGGCTCGTCCAGCGGCCAAAATGTCCGGCCGTGTTCTCGGAGCCAACGACCGTATCCAGGTGGCCTGCATCGGCACCGGCGGCCGTGGCCGTTACGTCACCGGCGAGTTCGCCAAGTACGGCCAGGCTTCCAATCAGTGCGTCATCGTCGGCGTCTGCGATACCTACCAGAAGCGGGTCAACCTCAACAAAGAAACCTACAAGTGTGACGGCACGCTCGACTACCGCGAAATCCTCGCCCGCAAAGACGTCGATGCCGTCATCGTCGCCACCCCCGACCACTGGCACGCCAAAATCGCCCTCGAAGCCATGGACACCGGCAAAGACGTCTACCTCGAAAAGCCCATGTGCCACACCATCGAGGAAGCCCGGCAACTGGTCGCAACCGTGAAGGAAACACAACGCGTCCTCCAGGTCGGCTCCCAAACTACTTCCGGCGATCAGTGGCACAAAGCGAAAAAAGCCATCGCCGACGGCATGATCGGCAAGCACATCATGAGCCAGGGCTCCTACCATCGCAACTCCGTCGAAGGCGAGTGGAACTGGCCCATCGACAAAGAAGCCGGCCCGGACGGCAAAGGCGAAAACTTCATCGATTGGAAGATGTGGCTCGGCCCCGCACAAAAGCGCCCCTTCGACGCCGACCGCTTCTTCCGTTTCCGCAAATACTGGGATTANNGATTATTCCGGCGGCATTGCCACCGATCTCTTCTTCCACGTCGCCGCCCCCATGAACATCTGCTGGGGCGAACCCCAATTCCCATCCAAGGTCATGGCCTCCGGCGGAATCTACGCCTTCCACGATCGCGAAGTGCCCGACACATTCCACCTGATCGCCGAATACGGCAAGGGATACTCCGTCGTCCTCAGTTCCTCCATGGCCAATTCCCAGCACATCCCCGGCCTCATCCGAGGCAAGGATGCATCCATCGTCATGGTCGAACACGGCCGTTTCGAAGGCTACGCCCCCTTCATCACCGTACGTCCTGAAAAGGCCGCCGCCAAGGAATACCTCGAGAAATTCGGCAAGGAAGAAATCAAAATCCCCGTCGAAAACAACGACACCATGCGCACCCACGTCTCCAACTTCCTCGACTGCATGCGCACCCGCAAAAAGCCCACCCTCGACGTAGAAACCGCCGCCCGTGCCCAAGTCCTCATCTCCATGGCCGTCCAAAGCTACCGCCAGGGCAAGGTCCTCTACTTCAACGAATCCAACTGGAAAATGTCCGACAAGCCAGCCAAGGCATAATCCTGTCCGAGGGGCACGCCAATCCCGTGCCCCAAACACCCATCTCATTTTCCGCAAGCAGCCTCCAAAGCCACTTGGCTTTCCCTAATCTCTGGTGTACAGTCGAGCTAGGGAATAACCGTAATGCCCCGGGCCCGGAATGGCCAAGGATCGCGCGGTGCTCGCATTCTCCAGAATGCCCCACGCGAGTTGCATACGCGCCCCCTCACCCGCCTCGGCGAAGGCATCGGCAAGGTCGTCTACGCCTCCCCTCACTGGGTCGTCAAACGCACCCGCAGCACTTCCGAAATCATCGCCCTCATCGTCCTCTGGCGTCTCCTCCGCCGCTGGGAGCGCTTCCTTCCCATCGGCCTCGGCCGTCATCTCCTCCAGCGTCCCTCCCGCCGCATCCGCATCCTTCGCGTCTTCACTCAACTCATCGTCAAAGTGCTCCCCGGCCGCATCTGGTACACCACCCACATCGGCACCGTCTGGAAACGCTACCGCGATCAGAACCAGCGCGGCGAAACACTCGCCCGCGATTACCTCACCGGCACCGCCCTCGTACCCGGCTACGTCTCCTTCCCCGAAACCAGGGTTCGCATCAAAGGCTGGCCCTTCTGGCTTCGCATCGATCACGCCACCGAACGCGTGGAATGCACCCTCCACCAGCGCCTCAATCAACTCGCCCAACAGAGAGCCTACGATCAAATCGAGCTCTGGCTCAATCGCTTCCTCGACCTTCGCCAGCGCGGCTGGCAACTCGGCCTCTTCTCCACCGACGCCCATCTCAAAAACTTCGGCGTCATCGAAGACCGCGTCGTCCTCATCGATTCCGGCGGCCTCACCAACGAGTGGAGCGAAGTAGAAGACAAGCTTTCCTTTGAAGACGTCGTCGTCGAACCGCACATACAACTCGGCCTCGGCCCCATCCTCGGCGCCCGCCCCGATATCGCCGCCCGCTTCAATCAGCGCTGGAAACGCGAAGTCAGCGTCAACGGCGTCCGCCGCCACTGGCAGGCCCTCCGCCCCGTCGCCTCCGTGGAAGGAGTCTAATAGTAGTCAGGAATCATTCATCCTTATGTCCAAATCGCAATCTACCCCCCGTCGCGTTTTTATCGGCTCGTTGTTCGCCGGCGCGGTGCCCGTTGGCGGCTTCGGCAGTACCGCCTCCCTCCGCCACATGGGCTATCGCTCACCCAATGAAAAACTCAACTTCGCCGCCATCGGAGCAGGTGGTAAAGGCTGGACCGACATCAATAGCTGCTCCACCGAAACCCTCGTCGCCATGGCTGACCCCGACGACAAGCGCGCCGCCCGTACCTTCGAAAAATACCCAAACGTCCCCAAATACAAAGATTTCCGCAAAATGCTCGACAAAGAGTCGAAGAACATCGACGCGGTAATCGTCTCCGCCCCGGACCACATCCACGGCTCGGCCGCCATGTGGGCCATGGCCCGCGGCAAACACGTCTATTGCCAGAAGCCGCTCACCCGCACCGTGTGGGAAGCCCAGCAACTCACCGCCGCCGCCGAAAAATACGGCGTTGCCTCGCAAATGGGCAACCAGGGTTACTCCAACGAAGGCGCGCGCCAGTGCTGCGAAATCATCTGGTCCGGCGACATCGGCCCCGTCACCGAAGTCCACGCCTGGACCAATCGCCCGCTCAAATACTGGCCCCAGGGCCCCGACGTCGTCCCCAAGGAAGAGCCCGTCCCCGCTCACCTCGATTGGGAGGCCTGGCTCGGCGGCTCCATCTTCCGTCCCTATAGCCCGGCCTACGCTCCCCATCACTGGCGCGGCTTCCCCGACTTCGGCTGCGGAGCCATCGGCGACATGGCCTGTCACATCCTCGGCACTCCCAACATGGCCCTCCGCCTCAGCGCCAGCGCTCCCACCAGCGTCGAATGCATCATGCAGGAAGGCAAAGGCAAGTACACCTTCCCGCTGGCCTCCACCATTCGCTTCGATTTCCCTGCCCGAGGCTCCATGCCCGCCTTGAAGCTCTTCTGGCATGACGGCCGCAACAAACAGCCCGACATCCCAGGTGTCCCCGCCGGCGAACTGCTCGGCGACAGCGACATCAACGGCAGCATCTTCATCGGCGATAAAGGCATGGTCACCACCGGCTGCTACGGCGAGCGCACCCGCCTCGTCCCCGAAGCCAAAATGAAGGACTACAAAATGCCGGAGCCCGTCCTCACGCGTTCCCCTGGCCATTACCGCGATTGGATCCGCGCCGCCAAAGGTGGAGAGCCCTCCTGCTCCAACTTCAGCGTCGCCGGCCCCTTCGTCCAATGGATGTTGCTCGGCGTCATCTCCATGCGCTTTGAAGGCAAACTCGATTGGGATGCCGCCGCCGGCAAATTCACCAACAATGCCGCAGCCAATGAACTATTAAAACCCAAATTCCGCAAAGGCTGGAAATTCGTTGGCTAGTGGGGTGGACCCCATGTTGACCAGAAGAACCATACTCCAATCACTCGGCGGCGCCGTGCTCACCTCCGCCGCCGAGTGGCCCCCCGCTGAAGGGGCCGGCGTCCCCAAGCTCTGTCTCGGAGCCGCTCCCAATCTCGACGAAAAAGGCATGCAGCGCCTTCGCCAGATCGGCATCAATCATGTCCTCATGGGCGGCCCCCGCATCCCCTGGACCGAAGCCAGCCTCCGCCCCATCATGGATCATTTCAAAGCAGCCGGACTCACCGTCTGCAACCTCATGATCGGCGGCTTCCCCAACTGCATCTACGGCAAGCCCGGCCGCGACGAAGAGATCGAAAAGATCCATCAATCCATCCGCGCCGCCGCCAAAGTCGGCCTCCCCGTCATCGAGTACAACTTCTACGCGCACCGCCTCGTCGAGGGCTACTACGAAGAAAAAGGCCGTGGCAACGCAGGCATGACCGCCTACGATTACGAGCGCTCAAAAAACCTCCCACCCCTCCCCGAAATCGGCACGCACGATCTCGATGCACTCTGGAAGAACGTCACCTACTTCCTCAAAGCCATCGTCCCCGTCGCCAAGCAGTCCGGCATCCGCCTCGCGCTACATCCCAACGATCCGCCAGTCCCGCTCAGCCGTGGCTCCGGCCAGATCATGGCCACCCTCGCCGGCTGGAAGCGCCTCGTCGACATCGTCCCCGACCCCGCCAACGGCATCACCTTCGATTGCGGAGTAACCCGCGAACTCGGTGAGGACCCCGTCGCCGTCTGCAAATACTTCGGCGCCAAAGACCGCATCAATCACGTCCACTTCCGCAACGTCCGCGTCCGCAAGCCTTCCATCGACTACACCGAAGTGTTCCCCGATGAAGGCCAGGTGGACATGTTCGCCGTGATGCGCGAACTCGTGCGCCAAAAATACCCGCGCGCCATCTATCCCGAACACCCACGCCTTCTCGACGCCGACAAAGACCTCGGCCTCAAAGCGTTCTACCCAGGTGGCGGAGGCTACGTCGGCGAAGTCTACAACGTCGCCTACACCAAAGCCATGCTCCAGGCCGCGCTCACCCTACGCTGAGCCCAGGCCCACTTATATCCGGATACCCACGGCCCACAAACCCAATCCCACGGCCTGCCGGAACGACAGCCAGTGCTTCGCCCACCCCGCCACCGGCTGCACCGACGGCCGCGGCGATCCATACACCACGAACCCCTGATTCGCCATCAGCGTCTTCGCCCGGAATATGTGATACCCGTCGCTCACCACAATGCACGACCGCAGATTCATCCGCCGCATGATCTCCGATGCCGCCGCCGTCGACTCCACCGTCGACTCCCCCTCCGGCTCAATAATAATCGCCTCCACCGGCACTCCATGCTTGCTCAAATAGTTGCGCCCCACTTCGCTCTCCGTCCATAGCGGATCCCCGCCCGCGCCTCCCGTCGTCAATATCCGCGGAGCCAGTTTCCTCCGGTATAGCCCCAGCGCATGATCCAGCCGCGCCCGCAGCACCGGCGATGGTTTCCCCCGATATTCCGCCGCCCCCAGCACCACAATCACATCCGCTTCCCGCGCTTCATCGATCTCCGCCTGCCGCTCAATCGCCGCCGTCAGCCGCCACAAAGACACCGCGGCCACGGCTGCCATCAGCGCTGCCAAGGCAAAGATCCACTTCTTCATCGAATTCGTACTCTTAGCATATGCTAGAGTACCCGAATCATGACTGAGGATTGCCCGGCAACCGCCGACATTCACGTGACCCCGGTGCGCCCTACCGAACGCATCGAATCCATTGACGTCCTCCGAGGCTTTTCCCTCCTCGGCATCCTGCTTCTCAACATCGTCTCCTTCGCCCTTCCCTCCGCCGCCTACATGAACCCCTCCGCATACGGCGGCGCCACCGGAGCCAACCTCACCTACTGGCTCATCCACATGGCCTTCTTCGATGGCAAAATGCGCGCCATCTTCTCCATGCTCTTCGGAGCAGGCGCACTCATCCTCACCTCGCGAGCCGAAGCCCGCGGAGCAGGCATCGAAACCGCCGACATCTACTATCGCCGCACCATGTGGCTCATCGCGATTGGTCTCTTTCACGCCCATCTCATCTGGTACGGCGACATCCTCTACCCATACGGCGTCGTCGGCCTCCTCATGTTCCCCATGCGTAAAGCGAGCGCAAAAGCGCTCATCATCGCCGGCGCCATCATCATCACCCTGCACTCCGCCCAAGGCATCGGCGGCATGTTCGGCATCCGCGAAATGAAAGAGAACGCCGAAAAGCACGACAAAATCGTAGCCTCAGGCGGCAAGCCCACCGACGAGCAGAAAGACGCCGCCAAGGAATGGAAAAACCTCCGCGAGCTCTTCCACCCCGACAAGGAAAAAATCGAAAAGGAAATCAAACAGCACCGCGGCGGCTGGGTCGAAAACCTCAAACTCCGTGCCGGTGAAGCCGCCCAGTTCGAGTTCAACATGTTTTTCCAGTTCATCTTCCTTGATGTCCTCGGCATGTTCATCCTCGGCATGGGCCTCGCCAAAGCCGGTGTCTTCGACGCCTCCCGCAGCTACGGCTTCTACACGGCCCTAATCGCCGCCGGCTTCCTCATCGGAGTCCCCCTCCACTACTGGGCCGCCCTCAAATGGTCCCAAAGTAACTTCGATTTCCCCGAATTCCTCGGCTATGTCGCCTCCACCGCCGATCCCGGCCGCTTCCTCGTCGCCGGAGCCTACATCGGCCTCGTCATGATCGTCTGCAAATCCGGAATCCTCCGCCCCATCCGCTTCCTCCTCGCCTCCGTCGGCCGCACCGCCCTGAGCAACTACCTGCTCACGTCCATCCTGCTCACCTTCGTCTTCAACGGCTACGGCCTCGGCCTCTTCGCCAAATACCAGCGCTCCCAACTCATCTGGTTCGTCCTCGGAATGTGGGCCATCAATCTCACCGTGAGCCCCATCTGGCTCAAATACTACCGCTACGGTCCCGCCGAATGGGCCTGGCGCTCGCTCACCTATTGGAAGCGCCAGCCTCTCCGCCGCGAAGAATCTTGAACTCATCCGCCGATCGAGTCAGATAGTACAGCGCCTTCACTTCCGCCCTCGTTTCGCCACTGTTTTCCCATTACACCTGGCAAAGGTGGCGCGGGTCCTCCTGGCAAGAGTGGAGCTAACGACGACCCTTGGCCCATTGGCCACCATATTGGCCTCAATTAGCTGCATCCGAAGGAGGCAGGAAGAAAGTCAGAGTATCACCGACCTTCGATCGCATCGACTACACGACTGATCAACAGTCTGCTTTCATATAAACCGGTTAGAGAAAGAGGCACTTGTTCTTTATGTACTGTTATCGAGTAAGGCCCCACGCTCCCTCGTTGACGAGTGGTATTTCCTAGGGCGTTCAGCGCGCGGTCTATCCTCTCATTGAGAACGCGGCGCATTTGCTCGTTGCTGATCCCGTCCAAAATCGGTTCCACTAGTGCGTGAAACTCAAGATCTAGGGATGCGTGGTCGTGACGTGGCCGCTTCAGACTCACCCGAATTTGAGTTTTCCCAGAAAGGGAAACGAACGACTCACCCTCGATTGATGCGCCCACCATTGAGAACACTAACTCGCGGGTGAAGCGCTCTGGAGACAGAACCGATGACTCATTGAGATCGCCAAGTTGTTGCAGAACTTTGGACAGCACCAAACATATAGATTCGAAGTTCGGTCGTACTTCGGGGCGGCGACTCGTACACTTAGAATAGAGTTCCAGAAACAGTTGCGCTGGGTCCGCATACCAACCTGCTCGCACAGTTTTTTCGAGATGCGATTGGTTATCTGCAACCTCCAAGGGGATAGGGTCACTTCCAGTAATTGCGTAATAGGCAAGCTGGCCGAACGAATAGGAGTCCGTGGTGACAGCGTGGGCACTAGCAGAACCGGGATTCGCTAATTGCTCAGGTGCCGAGTATTGCCAAGTGCCCAAGCCCTCTTTTGTAAACTGTGACGCTGTAGAAAACCACGCCAAGTCAAAATCCGTAAGATACGCGCGCCATTTCCCTGATGAGTCTGGACTTATGATGATATTCTCTGGCTTCACATCGCGATGGACGACGCCTCGGTTGTGCGCGTGTTTGAGTGTTTCACCGATGGTTAGCAACAGCGCAATCACATCCCTCGGCTCGTCCAGCGCTCCCGTGAATTCTCGCAAGTTCGCACCTTCAATGAAGTCCATTATGAATCCAGGGGGAGCTTCCGTATATCGATGCACCTTCACAATATGCGGATGATCCAACTGTGCCATCGCACTGAACCCACGCCTAAAACGCCTCATTTTTTCCTGGACTGAAATGTCCTGGGCATGATAAACCTTGAAAGCTCCAATGCTTCCGCCGGACTGGCGAACTCGCCACACTGTACCAAAAGTTCCAGACCCAACCTTGGCCAGAACGTGCCCCGCTACGGTTTCCATACCGACGTCAATGCTACACAAAGAGCCGAGTCTATTGAACAGAGCAAGGCGGCTGTTGCTAAATTTCTGGTCTCTTGCCAAGTCTGGGTATTTCAAGCCCGTCTTTTCAAACCACTCCAAAACGGGAGACAGGATTTGGCAGGCTGCCCTGTGTCCGCCATTGCGCCACCCGTCCAAATCTGCGTATGACGCTGCAATTCTAGACTGGTAGTCTGAGAGGTGCTTCTCTGCTTCAGCAACAATCTCTTTAAGCCGCTGCTCATCGGGAGCGGGATGGAGTTTCGGAGGAAAGCCAGTTCCAAGTACTATCCTCCCGGCAATGTCACCTTTGAAGACCGGAGTTTGAGTTCGTGCCTCTTGCTGCATATGTCGTGCGACAAAATCAAACAAGCCAGAAATCGTAATCTCGCCACTGACGTCAGCAGCATCACCATTCAATCCCGCTAGTAGTGATCTGGTGAATATGCTGTTTGGAGAATCCTTATCCTCGTAAGAAAACTCGTTTGCTCTGCACGCAGCCAGTAATACACGACCTTCGGGTAGGTGGGTTATGGACTGTGCGACATCTTCCGGGCGGATATAGGTACCCGAGTCTGGAAGAGAGTAGGGAAGACCAGCGCCGGCGTGACAACAATCTAGAATCACAAGCACCGATGCCTTCGGAGGAGCAACATTCGTGATTAGCTGACGGATCGTGTCTAGGCTGACGCCTTGGTCAATCTCATCCGCGTCAGTAGTAACCAGATGCACGCCTAAGTCTGTGGACCAACCGTGACCGGAGAAGTAAAGTAAATAGAAGCCGGCCTCCTCTCGAAAGAGTAAGTTAATATATTCCGCCAACCGACGCCGTGTAACCTGTTCATTTATCAGATCGGTCACCTGAAAACCGAATTCTCTACTCTTGAGCACACTACCTACGGCCTTGGCATCGTTCGCACACTTACTAAGTGCTGCCTCAGGATAAGTGTCGACACCTACTACAAGAGCGTATCGCTTCTGCATTACAGCGAAAGTATAGCAGAGTTATTGAACAATGGAGGTCCCAACGCTTGGTAACAAAGCGCCTATTACAGGACGTAAAGATCCAATCGAGCATCCTGCCGCTTCTCCGCCTCGATCCAGTTCGCAATGATCAAAATTACCTTGTGCCTGCCCTAGCGACCGATGTCCTGACAGAACACTGGCCGGATGACCCAGACGTCATCGCGCTCAAAGCATCAACCGAGCGCCAACTCGTTCTATAGCTCCCAGCGCTATACTCAAATCCGTAACCCACATGCTCATCCTAAAGAGCAAATGGTTCCATCGCTACACCCAAAGGGCATCTCGGATTCCGTGCTCACCCGAGCCATCTCCCATATCGAAAGGGGCTTGGTCGACGCCGATCTCGGTGGTGGCGTCATCAAACAACGCATCCCACGCCCCGGACAAGGCAAATCCGGCAGCCACCGCACCATCATCTTCTTTCGCCGAAACGATCGTGCCATCTTCGTATTCGGCTTCCCCAAAAGCCAGCTATCCAATATCACGGCAACAGAGGCCCAAGCCTTTCGAGAAGCAGCCAAACACCTTCTCGCCCTCAACGAAAAGCAACTCCGCCAACTCATCCACCGAGGCGACTTCCTGGAGATCAAACCCCAATGAACAAGAAATACAAAAGCGAAGCCCTCGCATCCATCCACGAAGCCATGTCATCTCTTCACGACATCGGCGCCATCGACAAACAAACCATGCGTCACTTCGACCAAACTTGCCTCACGCCCATCCATCCCCTCCAACCCGACGAAATCCGCCAAATCCGCGAGCGCGAGCAAGTCAGCCAATCCGTCTTCGCCAACTACCTCAACGTCACCCCCGGCCTCGTCAGCAAGTGGGAACGCGGCGAGAAGCGCCCCTCCGGAGCCTCGCTCAAACTCCTCTCGCTAGTCAAAGAAAAAGGCCTGCAAAGCGTAGCCTGAGCCTAAACCGGCACCCGTACATCCCGTAACCGAGGCATCCCCCTCACCACCTTCCCCACTCTCTTCTCCGCCACTCGCAACTCATACAAACTCTGCAAATTCATCCAAAACTCAGCGCTAGTTCCAAAGAAATGCGCCAACCGCAACGCCGTGTCCCCGGTGATCGCCCGTTGCCCATTCACAATCCCCGTCACACGGTTCGTCGGCACGCCTAAGTTCCGAGCCAACTCCGCCGCGCTCATGCCAAGTTCCCTCAACTCCTCCGCCAAATGCTCGCCAGGATGAATCGCCACAATCGCCATCGCTCACTCTCCTTCAGTGGTAGTCCACGATCTCCACACTCGAGGGCCCCCGAGCATCCTCCGGCCACTCAAAGCAAATCCGCCAACGGTCATTGATCCGAATGCTGAGTTGCCCCGCACGGTCACCATGAAGCGTCTCCAGCCTGTTTCCCGCCAAAGCCGCCAGGTCTTTCCATGACGTTGCGCTCTCCAACGGATCCAGCCTCATTCGAGCCGCGCGCTCAATGCGGCAAACTCCTTCACCCGGCCTCCGGCGTAGCGCTCATTACGTCAAGCGTAATTCATTCAAGTCCATCCTTCTATCTATTGGAAGCCCCAGACTCCGCTCCCCGAAGTATCCTTCGCACCAGCCCCGCATTCTCCGCCACCTGATCCTGGTATCGCGGATACATCCCGATAATCATCCCATCGTTCGGCTTCATCCCATTCAGCGCCCCGCGAAACGCATTCTCCACATCCGCCGGACGGTCCGTCAGCCTCCCCGCCGCCAGCACCTTATACGCCAAACAAGTCTTCTTCGTCTGCCGCATCGCCGCCAGCATCCGCGCCGGATCCTCAGGCAAATAAATTTCCCCCAGCGGCCGAGTCCCCAATATCTTCTTGAACTCATCCGCCGATCGAGTCAGATAATACAGCGCCGTCATGTAGAGATCGGTTTCCCATTGCTGTTCCTCCGCCTCGCGCAGAAACTCCGGATCATGCGTCGACAATCCCGCCATCACACCCGCATCGCGCACGGCCTTCAAAAAGTCCCGTATCTTCCCCGATTGCCCCGCCCGCCTCTTCCGTTCCGCCGACCCGCCATGATGCACAATCGCCACCGGCCCCAACTTCGCCACCTCGCGAATCAGCTTGTGGTCATTCTCAATCTCTGCATGGCTCAGCAAAACAAACTGTATTTTCCCGCCCTTCTCCCGATACCGCGCCAGGTCCCCCATCCCCCGCTCATGATGCGAAAACTGCCATGTATTAATCCCCTGCCGCTCGCAGTTTGCCAATATCTCGCAAACCCGCTCCCGATCCGCCCACTCCAGCATATGTTTGGAGTACAGCGAATTGAAATGCGAATACCCATGCAGCGGATTCCCCCCAATCATCAGCCGCGACACCCGAAACTTTCCCAACCCAATCGTGGGCAACACGCCTCCCGCCGTACTGGCGGTAACACCGCCAGTGGATGCTTGCGCCGCCAGCGCCTCCGCATCCGCATCACAAGGCAAAGCCGCCGTCGCCAGCGCCGCCGTCAAAAACTTCCGCCTTGGTTTCATGACTGTATTCCTATCACACCAGCGCATTGGCGGCGATCGCAGGAATTAGTGCGTCCCACCCGCCACTCTCTCCATCTCCGCCACCGCCACCCGCCACGCAACCCGCGCCTTCAACTCATCCGCCTCCGCGCTTCGCCGCGCGGCCACCGCCTCTGCCTTCTTCGCCCCTGAAATCACCCCTACACGAAACTGATCCCCGCTAATCCGCTCCGCCTCCCGCCGCAACTCCAGCGCCTCGCGCGCCACATCCACCATCATCTTCGCGCTCTCCACCTTCCTCCAGGCTTTCTCCACATCGACACTCACTCGATCCTCCACCCGCCGCACATTCTCTCGCGCCTGCCGCAACAGCGCCGCCCGTTCGCCCCTCAACGCCTTCCGCTTCCCGCCATCCCACAAGTCCCAACTCATCTGCAGCCCAAACGTCCCGAAGCTGTGTGCCAAAAATGGAACCCCGTTCTGATACGTGTGCCGTGCAAACACACTGATATTCGGCACGGACTCATACCCCGCTGCAGTCGCGCCACGCAACGCCTGCTCCGCCATCGCCCGCGCCGCCCGCAACTCGGCATTCCCTTCCAATGCCGTCCGCAAATAGGCGCCGCGATCCCCCAACGAAACATCAGCCACAGCATCCACCACCACCAACTCCGTATCCAACCCCAGCCCCATCGCACTATCCAACTCCGCATTCCAATCCGCCGCTTGATTCCGTACCGCCAGCAGCGACTGCCGCGCCTTCAGTACCGCTGCCCGTGCCCCTAGCACCACCACATCCAACGCATTCCCGCTTCGCACTGCTTCCCGCGCCTCGCGCAGCGCCTCTTCACCCGCCGCAATCTGCGCCTCGCAGGCAACAATCTCCGCCCGCGCCGCCACCAGCCCGAAGTACAACTGCGTCACCCCCAGCACTACTTCATCCTCAGCCTTCTTCAACTCCGCCACCGAAACACGCTCCTCCGCCGACGCCACCTTCACCCCTTCCCGAATCTTCCACAGTTGCGTCAACGGCATTCCCAACGTCGTATTCCCCAGCGTCAGCATTCGCGATCCCTGATCAAACGTCATCGTCCCCGTCGGAAACGGACCCAGCCCCGGCACCACGCCTAACGAACCCGCCGGCACCGTCACCAGTTGATTGTTCGACAACCCGCTAATCAGCGAATCCGTCGTCACCCGCGGATACAAATCCCCCCGAGCCCCCATCCGCTTCTGCTTCTTCTCCTCCACCCGCGCCCGCGCAATCTGCAGCGCATGATTCTGCCGCAACGCGAGGCCCACTGCCTCATCCAGCGTCAGCTCCCGCGACGCCGCATCCATCCGCCCGCACAGCAACACAAGCAGCACCCCCCCGGCAACGGCACCCCGCGAACCCTTCACCAGCACATACAACACCGGCACCACCACCAGCGTAAAAAACATCGACGAAATCAAACCCACCGCAATCACACTCGCCAGCGGCCCCCACAAGCTCGACCCCGATGCAATCATCGGAGTCACGCCCACCGCCGCCGCCATCGTTGTCAAAAAGATCGGCCGCAGCCTGCGTTCCCCCGCCTCCCGCGCCGCCTGCTCCAAATCCCTTCCATCGCGCAATTTCTCGCGAATGTAATCCACAAGTATGATCGAGTTCCGCACCACAATCCCGCTCAAGCTGATCACTCCCGTGAACGCCGTGAACCCGAACGGATACCCCGTCAACACCAGCCCCAGCGCCGCGCCAAACAACGTCAGCGGAATCGACGCCATCACAATCAATGGATCGGACAGCGTCCGGAACTGCATCAGCAGCACCAGGAAAATGGCCACCAGGCTCACCATCAGCGCCACAATCATCCCCGGCATCGTCTCCTCCGTATTGGTCTGCTCTCCGCCGTACGCCACGCTATACCCCGCCGGCAACGTCATCCGCGCAATCCGAGGAGTAATCGCATCCAACAACTCCGTTGCATAATGCCCACCCCCTGCAAACGCCCGCACCGTCAACGTCCGTACTCCGTTGCGCCGCACAATCCGGCTTGTCTGCCACTCCGGCTCCAGTTTCGCCACCGATCGCAGCGGCACCCGAGCCTGCGTCACCGGCGACGTCAAGTACGCATTCCGCACATCGTCGAACGACTGCCGGTACGCTGCGTCCAGCCGCAGCACAATATTCACCGCCCGGTTCCCTTCCCAGAACGTGCTCACCGGAGCCCCGCTCAGCGCCCCCGCTAATGTCTGCGACACTATCGCGTTGCTCAAACCCAGCCGGTTCGACACCTCCGTATCCACATCCACATCCACAAACATCGAATCGTTGAAATAATCGTTCTGCACCATCTCCGCAAAGCCCACATCGCGCACGATCCCTTCCACCGCCTTCCCGATCCGCTGCAATTCCCCAATGTCGTACCCCGCGATCCGTACCTCTACCGGAGCCTCCATCACCATCCCCTGCTGCAGTTCCTTCACCACAATCAGCGCCTCCGGCACAACCCGCGCCAATCGTCCTCGCAGCCGCGCCACCAGCGCCGGAGTCTCCTTCTCCGACATCGTATTCACCAACAGTTGCCCGTACGCCGTGTCCGGCAACTGCGGATTCACGTTGTAATAAAACCGCGGCGCGCTCTGCCCCAAAAACGAAGCGTAATGCGCCACGCCCTTCTCCGCCCGCAACTCTCCTTCCACTCGCCGCATCACTCCATCCGTCGCCTCAATCCGCGATCCCTGCGGCATCCACACGTCCATCACAAATTGGTTCCGCTCCGCCGAAGGAAAGAACTGCTCCGGCAGCCATAAATACAAACTCACTCCGCTCGCCACCGCCGCCACGCCCAATCCCACACCCAGCAATTTACGCCGCAAGAACATCCGCATCGCCGACCCATACCAGCCCTGCAATCGCCCCAGCATCCCGCCCGAAGCGCCTTCCGCATGCAATCCGCGCCGGATGAAAAACCGGCACAGCAATGGCGTCAACAGAATTGCCACGACAAACGACACACTCAACGCCACCGCCACCGTAACCGGCAGCGCATGAATGAACTCCCCCACCGATCCGTGCAGCACCAGCAGCGGCAGAAACGACGCGATGATCGTCAACGTCGCCACCAGCACCGGCACAATTACTTCGCTCACGCTCCGCCACGCCGCTTCCTCCCGGCTCACACCCCGGTCCAGACAATCGACATAATTGTCCGCAATCACAATCGCGTCATCCACCACAATCCCCAACACGACAATCAGCGCCGCAATCGACACCTGGTGCAACTCCACGCCCAGCGCATGCAACAGTCCCAACGACGTCAGAATGGTCACCGGAATCGCCACCGCCGCAATCACCGCCACCCGCAGCGGCAGCAGGATCACCGTCACCAGAATCACCGCCCCAATCGCCAGCAGAAACTCTTCACCCAGCCGCTTCATCCGGTCCGCTACCACCGCCGCCTGATTCGTCACCACGTCCACTTCTACATCAGGAGGCAGCACCGTCTTCAGCCGCTCCAGCACAGCCGTAATCTCCCCGCCAAACTCGACAATGTTCTTCCCCCGCTGCATCTCCACCGACAGCAGTACCGCCGGCTCGCCGTCATAGCGCACCACAAACGCCGGATCCTGATACACCCGTTCCACCTGCGCGAAATCGCGAATGTACACGGGCTGCCCCGTCCTCGATACGTCCACCAGCACATTGCGAATCTGATCTTCCGTCGTGAACAAACCCGTCGTGCGCAACGGCACCTTCGCCGTCTCCGCCTCCACCGCCCCCGAACTCGTAATCACATTCCGCTGCTGCAATGCCTGAATCACCCGCAGCGGATCGGCAAAGTATTGCGACAGCCGTTCCAGGCTGCTCGTGACACGAATCTCTTCACTCTGCTCCCCATACGCCGCCAACTTCCCCAGCCCGCGCACCGTGCGCAGTTCATCTTCAATGCGATCCGTGTAATCGTGCAACTCCCGGTACCCATAGCGCTTCCCATGCACCGCCAGCAGCATCGCCACTGTATCCCCAAACTCCGAATTCACCAGCGGCCCCAACACTCCGCGAGGCAGTTCCATCGCCGCCGCTTCATTCATCGCATGCCGCAGCTTCGCCCAGAACGCCGGCGCATCCTTCACGGATTCCTCTAACTCCACCATCACCACGGCCAATCCCGGCCGCGTCGTCGAATACGTCTTCTCCTTCCGCACTTCTTCAAAGCGCAGAATGCGCTCCTCCAACCGCCGCGTTACCTGCTGTTCCACCTGCACCGACGTCGCCCCCGGATACCACGCCAGCACCAACCCCTGCCGGATCGTAATGCTCGGATCCTCCGTGCGCGGCATCCGCAACAGCGCATGCACGCCCACACCCGCGGTCATCGCCGCAAGCACCAGCGTCACCACCGGATAGCGCAACGATCCCTTCACCGGATTCATCGCCCCACCTCCACCGTCACACGATCGCCCTCGCGTAACTTGTGTTGCCCCGCCACTACCACCTGTTCCGCCCCCGTCAATCCGCTCTTCACCTGCACCTCGGTCCCGTACACCGTCCCCGTCTCCACTCGCCGCGCATACACCCGTTGCTTGTCCGCGAAGTACACAAACACGTTCGTTGCCCCATGCCCGTCGCGCACCACCGCCTCGCCCGGCACGCTCATCACGGCAACGCTGCGGTCGCCCGCAATCTCCACCTCGGCAATCATCCCCAGCCGCAATACATGCAGTGGATTCGCCACCGCAATCCGCACCATGAACGTCCGCGACGCAGGCTCCGCCGCTACATTCATCACCCGCACCGTCCCTGGAAACGTCTCTCCAGGCAACGCCGGAATACGCACCACCGCCTTCTGTCCCACGCGCACCAACGCAATGTCCCTCTCCGGCACACCTGCGCTGATCTCCACCGGATTCAGCCGCACGATCTGAAACGCGGGCCGTCCCGGCGCAGCCATGTCGCCCACTTCCACCAACCGCGCCGCAACATATCCATCCAGCGGCGACACCAGAGTCGCATCCGACAACCTCTTCCGCGCCACGCGCTCCCCGGTCACTGCCTGCTCCAACATCGCTCGCGCCTGCGCCCGGTCCTCCTTCTGCCCACCGGCCTGAGCCTGTTCATACTGTTGCCGCGCGCTCTCATACAACGCGCGAAACTTCTCATAGTCATTCGGAGCGAGGCTCTTCGCTTCAAACAACTCCTTCATCCGCGCGTGTTCCTTGCCCGCTCTCTCAAACGCCACGCGAGCCTGCTCCAACACCTCCGGCCGCGCCGGAGCCTCCGCCTTCTCCACTACCGCCCGCGCCGCCTGCACCTGCGCCGCCGCGGCATCCACGCCCAACGCATAATCGGCCGGATCCACCACCGCCAACACCTGCCCCTTGCGCACCGCGTCCCCTTCCCGTGGTCCAACACGAAGCACCTTCCCCGCCACCAGAAACGACGCCACCGACGGATTCTCCGGCGACACGACTGACCCGCTCAACGCCACCACCGCTGGCGCCTCGAAGCGCTTCACTTGCGCTACCCGCACAGTGACCGCCTCCTGCCCCACCGCAGCCTTGTCCTGAGGCCGCCTGCATCCCACAACCACCATCGCCATCGACAACACACAAACCATCGACTGCCGCATACTCACCTACGTATCTTCAAGATTCGGAATCAACGCATGGAAAACAAGGTCCCGGCACTCCGCGTACAACTTCCGCCCGCCCTCGCTCCCATCAAGCAGTGCCAGTTCCGCCAACCCTTTGGCCACCGCAAATAGCGACATCGCAATCGTCTCCGGCCGCGCCGGAGCCTTCGTGCCGCTCTCCGCGAAATGCCTCGCCGCCAGGGCCGAGTATTCCGCTACCCTCTGTTTGTTGAACTCCCCAATCCGCGCCCGCGCCGCACGGTTCCGGTACGCACGCAGCGTAAACTCCGCCTCCAGAATCACCCAGTCTTTGTTCAGATCCTGATGCACATACCAGTCGAGCACCGCCGCCAACCTCCCCGCCGGCTCCTTCTCCCGCGACACAATCTCCCCCAGCGCTCCGTCCACTTCGCCACGCTTCGCCCGCAGCACGGCCAGAAACAATTCGTCCTTGCTCTTGAAATTGGAATAGAACGCACCCCGCGAGTACCCGGCTTCTTCCGCAATCTCCTCCACGCTCGCCCCTTCAAATCCCCGCCGCACGAACAACCGCGCCGCCGCCTCTATCAATCGCCCCCGAGTCTCTTCCTGGCTTTCCCGCCGTGTCAGCCGCCGCTTTGCTTTCACATACACTATTGTATCCGAATCCATGCCCGCATCTTCTGAGCTGCCCACCGTGAGGGAGCGGTCACAGCGATCACAAGGCTCGACGAAAAAAATTCCTATAACAATCAACACTTTCCACAAAATCATCCATAAATATCCTTCCACCCCATGCCATCATGGGCACAGAAAGGATCTCATATGTCCTCCCAATCTCAAATCGATGCCAATCGGGCCAATGCCCAGCATTCCACGGGCCCTCGTTCGGACGCCGGCAAAGCCACCGTCTCCCAGAACGCCACCCGCCACGGCCTTTCCTCGAAGTACCTCCCGCTCTCCGAAGCCGAGCGCCCTCTCTTCGAAGAACTCGAAGCCGATCTCCGCCAGCGGATCAACCCCGCCGGAGCCCTCCAGGAATCCATCTTCATGGAACTCGCCGCCGGCGTCTGGAAGCGTAGCGTCGTCAACCGCCTGATCTCCGAAGCCACCACAACCACCGAATCGTTATTCGAAGACGAACCCTCCGATCGAGTCCGCAAGCTCCAGCGTCACAAAGCCGACCAGGACCGCGCCGTCAACCGTGCCATGCGCCAACTCAAAGAGCTCCAGACCAACTCTATGCTCCAGGCCATAATGCCGGCCAACTCCCCGGGTCTCGCCGATTACGTCAAAATTACAAAACAAACCCAATCCGTGGCCCAGGAACCTCTCGATCCAATCGACCCACGCCCCGAAGCAACCACCGAAGCACCCGCGGAAGCACCCGTTTTCGATCGCGAAGCCTTCCAGAAGTACGCCTTGGAGCGCCTCATGGCCGAAAAGTCCATCTTTTCCGATGCCGCCTGACCGCGAAAGGGGCTTTGTTATAACCTAAACAACAAATGCACCGTCGCCAATTCCTAGCTTCCGTCGCCGCATCTGCCCCTCTTGCGTTTTCCCAGGCCCAAAAACCCAACTTCATCATCGTCTACACCGACGACCAGGGCATCGGCGATCTCGGTTGCTACTTTGGCCGCGACATCAAAACCCCAAACATCGATGCCCTCGCCGCATCCGGCATCCGTTTCACTGACTGGCATACCAACTCCCCCGTCTGCTCTCCCTCCCGGGCAGCCGTACTCACCGGAAAATATCCGCAAAATGCGGGCATTCCACACATATTGACATCCAAACCCGACTTCAACGTACCCGGACTCCGCCCCGGCGAAAACACCGTCGCCTCCGAACTCAGGAAGCTCGGCTATCGCACCGCGGCCATCGGCAAATGGCACCTCGGCTCCGCCAAAGGCTCCCGTCCCTTCGAACAAGGCTTCGACGAATGGTTCGGCTTCTACTCCGGCTGGATTGATTACTACTCCCATCGCTACTACACCCTCGGCGGCACTCCGCTTTTCCACGACCTCTGGCGCGGCGAAGAAGAAATCTTCGAAGAACCCGCCTACCAAACCGAACTCCTCGGCCGCGAGGCCAAAGCCTTCCTCAATCGTCAATCCTCCAATCAACCTTTCTTCCTCTACCTCGCCTTCGGCGCCCCTCACTACCCCATGATGGCCCCGAAAAAATACCTCGATCGCTTTCCCGCCGACATGGATCGCGACCGCCGCGAACACGCCGCCATGGTCGCCGCCATCGACGATCAAATCGGCGAAGTCCTCGCCACCCTCAAAGCCCGTAATCTCTATCAAAACACCGTCATTTTTTACCAGGCCGACAACGGAGCCACTCGCGAAGAGCGCGCCGATCACCTCGCCCGTTCCTACCGCGGCGGCAGCAACGGCCCCTACCGTGCCTACAAAGGTTCGCTCTTCGAAGGCGGCACCCGCGTCCCCGGACTCCTCTCCTGGCCCGCCAAAATCAAGCCCAAACAGGTTCTCAACGGCCTCGGCCTCGCCATGGACATCCTCCCCACCTTCGTCAAATGGGCCGGCGGCACACCTCCCTCAGGCATCGATGGCTCTGACCTCACACCCATGGTCCTCAACGGAAAACCCGGCATTCACGACACCGTCTTCTGGGATTACGACACCATGCGCGCCGTCCGCCGCGGCCCCTGGAAGCTCATCCGCAACTACCGCGAAGGTCTCGGCACTCCCATGACCAAGGAACTCTGGCTCTCCAACCTCCAGGAAGACCCCGGCGAAAACAAAAACTTCGCCTCCTCACAGCCCGCCATCGTCAGCGAACTCACTGCCCTCATGGATGCCTGGAAACCCCAGCAATAGCCATGGAAAACGAACAAACCGCCATCACCCAACTCCTCATCGACTGGCGCAACGGCAGCCGCGACGCCCTCGATCAGCTCACCCCCATCCTCTACGCCGAACTCCGCCGCATGGCCGCATCCTACCTCCGCCGTGAGCGCACCAATCACACCCTCCAGCCCACCGCTCTCGTCAATGAGCTCTACATGCAGCTCTCCAAACTGGCCAGGCTCGAATGGAAAGACCGCGCCCATTTCTTCGGCGTCTCTTCCTACCTCATGCGCCAGATCCTCGTCCAGCATGCCCGCTCCACCAACGCCGAAAAGCGCGGCGGCAAGATTCAAAAGCTCTCCCTCGATGAAGCCCTTACCGTCTCCGAAGACGGCTCCGCCGAATTGATCGCCCTCGATGACGCCCTTCGCGAGCTCGCCGCCTTCGACGAGCGCAAAAGCCGTATCGTGGAAATGCACTACTTTGGGGGATTAAAAATTCAGGAAATGGCCGAAGTCCTCTCCGTTTCCGAAAGCACCATCGGCCGTGAACTCCGCCTTGCCCTCGCCTGGCTCTTTCGCCAGGTCAGCCGCGATCCCGATCATCAGGCCGGCTGAAGCAAGCTCGATTGCAGCACCCACTCGATCTGATCCCGGTGAAAGGGAACCGACACATAGTCCGTTGCTCCCGCGTCCATCGCGTCAATCCACTCCCGCGCATCCGGATACTGCGTCACCACCACCACCGGCAGCCGCTGCGCCGATGCCCGCTCCAGGATCTCGTGCAAATGACGGTGGCCCGCCGGGCAAAACAATACGTCCGGCTGCGATTCCTGTAAGACCGCCAGAAAGGAAAGAAGATCCGCCGGCACACTCCGCGTCAATGCGGTCGTTTGCCCCGGCAACGCATCTTCCAACGCCTGGGCAGTGATGGCATCAAGCCCTAGCAGAAGCAGACGTGGATTGAGACAGGGGGATACGGCGGCTGACATCGGAGTCCTCACTCTCTATGTCGGCCAAACTCGCAACTATTCTCAACTATTTGTTCTTATCACCCCGGATTAGTGAGGGAGATCACCGTGCGGCTTACCCGCATTGATCTCTTCCACCGTGTCCTTCACCTGGCTCGGTAGCGGATCACCCACCCAGTTCTTCACCGAATCCGGAAGCTTTACCGTCGTCGACTTCGGCTGCCCCTTCTCCATCTTCACCAAATCGTTCAACGTCTTGCCCGCCTTCAACTCCGCTGCTACCACCCGCCGCAGCGCCAGCATGAACTCCATTTCGCCCGACAGGATCTCCTTGCCACCCGCCGGCCCATGCCCCGGAAGCACTCGCTGCGGGTTCAGCGCCGATGCCTTCGACATCACCACCGGCCAATTGGCAATATGCCCATCTGCCGTATAGTTGTAGGCTCCGTTGGTCGCCGCATCGCCCGTGCACAGAATCCGCTCCTTCGGCAGAAACACAAACCCATCACCCCGCGTGTGCGCCCACCCGAAGTGGTGGAACTCCACGCGCCGCGCCCCGTCTTCCAGCACGAACGGCTTGTCCGTGAACGTCTTCTGCGGCCGCTCCGCCGTCTGCAGATTCAGCTTCTTCACGTCTTCCCGTTCCTGAGCCGCGCTCTGCCAGCGCTTCGGCTCGTACCGCTTCATCTCCTCAATTACGTTGGCATGCGCCAGTGTCGTCGCCCCCATCTTCGTCCAGACCGGGTTCCCATAGGCATGGTCCCCATGATGGTGCGTATCGAACACATAGCGCACCGGCTTCTGCGACACCTTCTTGATATCAGCCAGCGCCGCCTGCGCCCCGCTCGGGAAGTTCGCGTCCACCACAATGAGATAATCCTTCATCTCAATAATGATGTTGTTGCAGTGCCCCTTCCCTTTGAGGTCCCCTTCCCGGAACCAAACCCCGGAAACAATCTGCTTGATCGTGTCCGGCTGAGCCTCAGTCCGGGTCACCACCAGCCCCAGCGAAAGCAGCGCCGTGAAGGCGGAAGCGCATACGGTTCTTACGTGCATCGTGATGCATCTTAGCCGAGGGGAGCATCCATCCGCAACTGGTAAAATAGAAGTTTCCCCCAAACAGGAGGTGGAATGGCTGTCATTCATCGCCGGCCCAGCGTGCCGGTCAACGTCGGCGGAGTCATGGTGGGCGGCAATCACCCCATCGTCGTCCAATCCATGACCAATACGGACACCGCCGATGTCGCATCCACAGTCAATCAGGTGATGGCGCTCGCCCGCGCCGGCTCGGAACTCGTTCGCGTCACCGTCAACACCGAAGACGCCGCCGCCGCTGTCCCGCGCATCGTCGACACACTCCATCAATTCGGAGTCCGCGTCCCCATCATCGGCGACTTCCACTACAACGGCCACATCCTTCTCAAGAAGTACCCCGATTGCGCCCGCTCGCTCGCCAAGTACCGCATCAATCCCGGCAACGTCAACATCGGCAAAAAGCACGACGATAACTTCCGCACCATGATCGAGGCCGCCATCGAGTACGGCAAACCCGTCCGCATCGGCGTCAATTGGGGCTCGCTCGATCAGGCCTTGCTCACCCGCATGATGGATGAGAATGCCAAATCGGCTACGCCGGTCGATGCCCGCGAAGTCACCCTCAACGCCATTGTCGCCAGCGGCCTCCTCTCCGCCCAACATGCCGAAGAGTATGGCCTCAGCCGCGATCGCATCATCATCTCCGCCAAGGTCAGCACCGTGCAGGATCTGGTCGATGTCTACCGCAAGCTTGCCCCGCAATGCGACTACGCGCTCCATCTCGGCCTCACCGAAGCAGGCATGGGAGCCAAAGGCATCGTTGCCACCACAGCTGCACTCTCCATCCTTCTGCAGGAGGGCATCGGCGACACCATCCGCGCATCGCTCACGCCTCCGCCCGGCGGCGATCGCACCGAAGAGGTCATCGTCTCTCAACAGGTGCTGCAGTCGCTCGGCCTCCGCAGCTTCACTCCGCAGGTCACCGCCTGCCCCGGCTGCGGCCGCACCACCAGCACCTTCTTCCAGGAACTCGCTTCCCAGATCCAGACCTACTTGCGCACCCAGATGCCAGTGTGGAAGGATAGCCATCCAGGTGTCGAAGAGATGAAAGTCGCCGTCATGGGCTGTGTCGTCAACGGACCCGGCGAATCGAAGCACGCCAACATCGGCATCTCATTGCCCGGCACCTTCGAGGAGCCGGTGGCGCCGGTTTACGTCGATGGCAAGCTGTTCCGCACTCTCCGCGGCGACTCCATCGTGACCGAGTTCACCACCATCCTCAACGACTACGTGGAGCGCAACTATGCAGTGGCCGAAACTGCGCAAGTCGCAGGAGACTGAAGCACCGCCCGAGCCGAAAACCAAACACGCCGCGCCTTCTCCCCGAGACGCGCGGATGAAGCGTCTTGCCAAAAAGCTCGATGAGCTCCCCGCCAAGGACGAAGAGCGTATCCGCCAGATCCGCGAAATGGAACTGCGCCAGCGCCTCGGCGCGGTCGAACTCCACGAGATGTGTCTCGACCTCGTCCACACCCTCAACGCCCTGCTCAAGAAGCTCAAACTCGAACTGACCCCAGAGGTCTACAACCCCGATCTCATCGAAACCGAACAGGGGCTGCTCTTCCAGGTCAACGCCAGCGGGCGCATCCTGCAGGTCGCTGTACTCGCGCCGGAAAACATCATCTCCACCGAGCACTTCCGCACTCCCTACGTGCTCCGTGGCGCCGTCCGCAGTTTCAATCAGGAGTCGCTCGAACGCCAGGAGATCAAGGAAACCCCCATCTTCTACTGCCAGGAGGAAGCGGATTTCTCCTGGGTCTTTATGGAGACCCGCACGCGCAAAACCGGCCCCGTCGACAAAGACTTCCTCATGGACATCCTCGAACAGTTACTCTGAACGGATGAGCCATCTCACCGGCCAGGTCGCCGTCGTCACAGGGGGCACCTTCGGAGTCGGCAAGGGCATCGCCGCCGCTCTCACCGCTGCCGGAGCCAATGTCTATGTCACCGGCCGCTCCGCCGTGGGCCCCAATCAAATCCCTTGCGACCACCGCATCGACGCCCAAACCGAAGCCGCATTCCAACAAGTGCTGGACGAGGCGGGCCGCATCGACATCCTCGTCAACAACGTCTGGGGCGAGCCCACTATCATTCCAGCCAACTCGCCGCCCGCTCCATGATCCCCAACCACAGCGGCTTGATCGTCAACGTAGCCATCCTCATTGCCGCCGCCGTCGCCGCCGAATACGGCTTCACAGACATCGACGGTAAACAACCCCGGCCTTTCACCCTGTCCGACGTCTGATCGTTGCTGAGCCGCGAGCGTGAGCGAGTCGGTTGTGCTTGCTCAGCGCTGAACCGTAACGACCACGGGGTCCGAAGACTGCGCCGTAGCCAGTGACCGCACCTGCACCACGTTCAATCCCGGCCGTACCAACTCCTCAGGAATCTGGGCCGAGATCTGGTTCGGCGAAGAGGTCAACAGCGGCAGAGCCACGTCGTTGAACACAACGCACGATCCACCCAGCACCGTCGGAGGCGGCAGCGTATCCGCCAGTCCAGCCGAAGCAAGGTTCGATCCCGTCACCGTAATGAACGAGCCCGGCTTGAAGTTCGTCGTTCCGTTCTCTGAGTTCACCACACCGCGCGCGCCACCCGTAATCGTTGGCTTCGTATTCGCGCCGGCCGTCGTCGTCGAGATCACCGACAGCCCGGTCAGCGTCAACGCATACGCCGTGCCGCGCGAATCCACCACCATCTGCCGCGTCGGCACATTCGCCCGCTGCGTCCCGAACACCGATGTGATCGGGTTCTCCGGCACAATGCCGATCAGCGTCTCTGACTTCGTCGACAGGTTGATCCGCTCCAGCGTGGTCCGCACTTCATCGCGAGTCACAGCCGTGATGTTGTTCCGCACCGGCGTGGTCAAGCGAATGAAAGTGTCCCGGCCGATATGCGCCGTGGCCGCGATGTTACGCTCTCCGCCGCTTACCACCGTCTGCGTCGGCGGTTGCCCCGGTCCCGCGGGTGGCCCAACCTGGATCGTGCCCGGCCGTTCAGCGCCTCCCACTACCGTCAGCGACGAATTCAACTGCAGCCCGTTCGCAAAGAAGTACGACGCATCTTCCGAAGCGCTGATCACACCGTAGTAGCTCTGAATCGGATTCGAGAACAGCGTCCGGCTGGTGGTGTAGTTGTCGATCAGCGCATTGTACAGATAAGCTGCGCCGTTGCCCGCCAGCGTGAAGATGTAATCGAAGCCGGGGCTCGCCAGCATCGATTGAGGGCCAGGAACCGTCGTCGGAATGATGGTGTTCGCCGGCCGCAGCGTGGCCTGATTGCCCACCAGTTTCCACTGCGACCCGTTCGACATGATGAATTGCAACCCGGTCAACCCGTAGGCCAGCGCCGCCGGAGCGATGATATTCGCGTTCCCGGCGCGCGGTAACGGCGGAAACTCCACTTCCCCTACCACCCGCGAAAGATCCAGGTCCACAATCGAAATCGACTCGCCGCCGCCGTTGCCCACATACAGCGTCCGCCCGTCGGTGGCCATCGCCAACTGCCCCGGCAACTGGCCCACCGGAATCGGATTGAGGAAGCGCTGCCGCCGGATATCGAATACCTCCAGCCGGTTGTAGCCACCGTTCGATACGTACAGCTTCCCGCGCGCTTCATCCAGCACGATGTCCCGCAATCCCGTGGTCAGCCGGTTCCCGTTCGGCGTAATCGGAATGGGAAAGATCTGCCCGCGCATGTCCGGCTGCCGGTAGTTCATGTAGATCTTGATCGTGTTCGGCAGGTTGATCGCTTCGAGCGTAGCCAGGTTCACCAGAATCGGATTACCCGTATTCTGCGCCGTCCCCGTATAGAGGTTCGTCCCGGCCTGGCGCGTCACACCGGAGCGCCCTGGCTCCATCACAAAGGTGATGGTGGAAGGAGCAACCCCGCTCGAGATCTGCGCCACCAGCGCTGCCCCGAGGTTCGGCACACTGAACGTCAGCTTGCCGCTGCCGATGTTGTTGATCCGCACCGCTGAGCGCGCGATTCCGCGGTTGCACTCATCCACCGCCAGAAACACCGTGTCCGTCTCCGGCATGATGATCGGGTAATCGTAGAGCGTATCCATCGGAAGGTGGATCATGCCGGACTCGGAAAGTCCGAACGCATGCGCCCCATCGCTGGTCACCACCATCTTCGCGATGATGCTCTCCGGCAGCTTGATGCCGAGTGAGATAGTGAGGTTGCGCGGATCGGAGATGAGCAGTGTCGACGCCTGCGGCCGCGTGGCCGGTTGCGTGAATGGCGCCGAGTTGAACGCCGAATAGAGCGTCTTGCCATCGGCCGTAAACACGCTTCCACCCACGTTCTGCAGCGTATTGAAACTCCCGTTGAACAGGAACGGCATGTTCGCCGTGTTCATCTGTCCCACCGCCTGCAGCGTCTGGGTATCGTACAACGTGAAACCCGCCATGAACCGGCTGCCGTCAGGCGACATGGATAGAATCGTCGATTGTCCTGTGACCGTACGCGTCTTCAGCACCGTGCCGGAGAAGGACTCATACAGATAGACCACGGTCTGCGTATTGTTATTGACCGTGCTCAACCCGACGATGAAGCGCCCGTCCGGCGTGCGAATGAGCTTGCCGCGGAACGTCGTCACAGGGCGCGCAAACACGCCCGGCTGCCCCGTCGGCGTCGGTGGCGGCGGCGGAAACTGCACCGGCTGCACCTGGTTCTGCGACGTCTGCACGGGATCGAAAATGAGTAGGGTGTTGTTCAGGTTGTTGACGCCGGTTCCCTGCGTGCTGATCAGCACGCGTCCATCGGCGCCTACTTCCACGCCTTCAGGCTTGGCAGGCAGGGTGACGTTCTGGCTGGTGACGCCCAGCTCCAGATCGATAACACTGAGAGTGGAGTTACCGTTGTTCGTCACATATAGATAGCGGTTGTCCATGGACATCGCTGCCGCCAGCGGCTGCGACCCGACACCGTATGTGCCCGTCAGTGACAACGTGTTGTAGTCGTAGATGTCAACACGAGATGCGGCATTGTTCACCAGATACAAACGGCCGCGCACTTCATCCAGCACCGCATCGGACGGCGTGCCGCCCAATTGCACCACGTCACCAAAGGTCCGGCCCACGCTTTGGGCCAAGGAGCATACAGGTAGAGAAAGGGCCACCAGGGCCGCCAGGAAACCACGTTGGATCATAGGCTGCGTCAACACCAGACGGATGAATTGCAAAGAGTACCCTAATTCGCTAGTCTAAACCCTTTCGGGGTTGGGAAGTTGCAGACCACCGCAACAAAACGAGGGAAAGTGGGTTCTACGTACGACTTGCCGAAAATACGCGTGCGCAACCTGACCAGGGGCACTACCTTGGCGGAAGCTGCTACTGTCGCCAACACCAGCGAAACGCGCAGGACTGGGCTGCTCAAACATGAGCGGCTTGATCCCGGTGAGGGGTTGTGGATCGTTCCCTGCGAGGGCGTCCATACCTTCCGGATGAAGTTCGACATTGACGTGGTCTACTTAAGTAAGTCCAAGAAAGTGCTAAAGGTTCGGGCCCGTATGCCAAAGTCGCGCATTTCGTTCTGCCTCAGGGCGCATTCCGTACTGGAACTGCCCGCGGGCATGACTGAGAGTACTGCCACGGAAGCCGGGGACCAGCTAGAATTTGAGAAATTGACATGACACTCCGGCAGCGGGTAGCAGTGGTTCCAGTTCTCCTGTTAGCGTCCTGCGCCCATCCCCCTTCGCAAAATGGTGTAACCCGAAAGAGCACTGCCGCCGTCCCAACGATGATGCGCAGGCAGGTGTTGAATGCCGTGGATGCCGGAGAAGGCGATCCGCGCATTCGCACACTCCGCGAGCGGATGGCCGCCGACCCTGAGAATGTCACCACGCGTCTGGAACTGGCCGGGTTGTACAAAGCAGCCGGCTTTCCGGAACTCGCTCTGGAGCACTACCGTCTGGCCGCGGATCGATTTCCAAAGGACGAACGGGTGATCGGCAAGCTGGCCGAAAGCCTCAGTGAGCAGGGGCAGAAGAAGGAGGCCACCGATCTGCTGGCCCGTCACCTGGCGAACGATGGCAAGAGTGCGGACCTTTACGCCTGGCTCGGCATCCTGCGCGATGAGCAGGGCGATCATGCCGGAGCCGAATCGGCGCATCGCGAAGCACTGCGGCTCAATCCCAACGGAGCCAAGCTCCACAACAATCTGGGATACAATCTCCTATTACAAGGCAAGCGAACGGAAGCGATCGCCTCATTGCGCCAGGCGTTGACGCTTGATGCCCGCATGGATGCCGCCCGCAACAATCTGGGCCTGGCTCTAGCGCGGAACGGAAGCGACGCCGAGCGCAAGGAAGCACTGGCGTTGTGGGCCAATGCCAACGGTGGAGACAAAGCGGCCGCCCATACCAACATGGGAGCGGCCTTGATGGAACAGGGCAAGTACGACGAAGCACGCCAGGAGTTGAAGCTGGCCCTCAACGAGAATCGGAGCTATGCTCCTGCCTGGAGCAACCTCGCTTCGCTCGAGAAAATGGATGGCAAGCCGGTGACCATGCCGGCACAGTCCGCCCAACGACAGCAGGCAGCAGCGCCGCAGAGGGCCGGTTGGGCCAAAAAGGTTTGGAATTTCGTGGCAGGTATTGATGAGAAGCAGTCCGGGCGCCTCAATGTCGCCGCGCGGGAATAGGCTTCGCTGGATTTCGACCAAGCAAGGGAGATAGTGAATGATCAAGCAGTTTTTCATCCGGCTCTGGCAGGAAGAGCAAGGACAGGACCTCGTGGAATACGCGTTGATTGTGGCTGCGGTGGGCCTTGCGCTCATCACCACAGTGAACCAGTTGTCCACTGCCGTCGTCAGCCTTTACTCGAGCATCACGCAAGGGTTGACCAGCATCGGCGCAACCGGGCAATAAAGAAGCGCACTTGCCCACCACCCTTGGTTCCGGCCGCTTCCCAGTGGACGCGCAGGGGATAGTTGTGGCTAGCCGCAAGGGTTCGTCCGTCTGGACCCGCCTTCTGATTCCGGACGCAGGCATGATGGTAGCCGCCGTCAGCCTGTTCTTCGGGCTCTTTCTGGGCGACGGACCCTCCAAGCTGTTCCGCGATTCCGACACCGGTTGGCATATCCGGAACGGAGAACGGATTCTCGCTGGCCACCCTCTGCCTCGTACCGATCCCTATTCCTTCACCAAGCCCGGACAACCGTGGTTTGCCTGGGAATGGGGAGCGGACGCGATGATGGGCGCGGCACACCGCTGGGACGGGCTTCCGGGCGTGGCGCTGCTCTATGCAACGCTCTCGGCAAGCTGCGTCTGGCTGTGGTTCCGGCTCCATTGGATGGCGGGCGGCAATTTCTTTCTGGCATGTGTCATGGCTTCTCCCCTGCTAACGACGCTCCAGCTTCACTACCTGGCCCGGCCCCATGTGTTCGGCTGGTTGTGTAGCCTCACGGCCCTCTATCTCATGGAAGGCCGGGGGCGGCGTTTTGGCTTGTGGCAGGCAGCGGGGTTTGCCTTGTTCGGCGCGGTGTGGGCGAATCTGCACGCCAGCTTCTTCTTCCTTCCCGGCATCGCCGTGTTGTACGCAGTCAGCGCGCTGGCGCGCCGCTTCCTCTGGGATGAGCCCGCATGGTGGCAGTGGTATGCGCTGGCAGCCGTAAGCGCGCTGGCCGGCACATTCGTCAATCCTTATGGATGGGGATTGCATGGGCATGTTCTCGAGTATCTGTCGAACAACGAGCTGCTGGCCCGTATCGGCGAGTTTCAGAGCTTCAACTTCCATGCCGAAGGATCGTTGCCCATCCTCATTGCCGTGCTGCTGGCCTTGTGCGGCGCGGCACTCGCACTGGAGGCACGGCGTCCGGAACATTTCCTATTGATGATGTTGTTGACGGCATTGGCGCTGCGATCGGCGCGCGCATTGCCGTTACTGGCGTTGCTGGCGTTGCCTCTGGCCAATGGGGCGATCACGGCAGCGCTGGAACGGGCCGGATTGCGCAGCGCGCTGCGGCAAAGGCTGGATGCTTTCCTCGCCTATTCGGGCAGGCTGCGAATGCTGGAAAGCCGCTGCGGCGGATACGCCATGGCGCCGGTGGTGCTGTTGCTCGCCTTCGTCATTCTGAAGGCGCCGGCGATAGCGGCGCAGGCAGGATTCCCCCCGAAGGAGTTCCCCGTGGCTGCGGCCGCGACTGTGGATGCGTTGCCCGCCGATGCGAAGTTGCTTGCGCCCGATAAGTTCGGCGGCTATCTGATCTATCGCTTTGACGGACGCCGCAAGGTGTTCTTCGACGGCCGCAGCGACTTCTACGGAGTAGCGTTCATGAAGGATTACATCCGCCTGATCGAAGCCCGCCCCGGATGGCGCCGACAGGTGGAGGAGTTTGGATTCGATTCCGCTTTGTTGCCCAACAACTACTCGCTGGTGGAAGGGTTGCGGCAGTGGGGCTGGCAGCAGGTTTACCGGGACGAAACGGCAACCTTATTAAGGAAATAGTATGGGCAATCTGGACCGTCAAAAAATACTGATGATCTTCGGAGCCGCCCTGGTGTGCGCATTCCTCATGAGCTGGTTTGTGTACGCCAAGGTCGCGGGTCCAAGACAGGAAAAGCTGGTCAAGGTGGTGGCCGCCTCGCAGGACATGCGGGCCGGCACCCGGCTGAAACAGGCCGATCTGAAGTTAATCAGCATCTCAGAGCATGACCTGCCGAAGAACGCCGTGGTGGATGTGAAGGTGGCCATCGATCGCGTGCTGCTGTTCCCCACCAACGCCAACGAGCCCATCGTTGCCAACAAGCTCAGCACCCAGGGCGGCATGGAAGGCATCGCCGCGACCATTGAGCAGGGAAAGCGAGCCGTATCGGTGCCTATCTCCGATTCCACCGGCGCGGGCGGCATGGTCCAGCCACGCTCCCACGTCGATGTGCTCTTCACGCGAACCGGATCGATGAACGAAGCCGTGACCACGGTGTTGCTGCAGAACGTGGTGGTGATGAGCATCGGACGCAACACGGAGGCAGCGGCTGTAGCCGGCGCTCCGGGCGCACCCGCCCCCACAACGTCATCGGTAACCGCAACACGCGCGGCGACGCTGCTGGTAACTCCTGAGCAGGCGGCGAGACTCGAATTCGCCCGCCAGCAGGGCAAGATCAGCCTGGCACTGCGTAACCCGCTCGATACGGCGGTGGATGAGGAAACCGAGACCGTGGTGACTGCCGAGGATTTGAATATCGGCGAGACCACACGGCGCATCCGCGGAGGAAAGAACCTCGCGCGCGGCGGGCCGATGCCGAACGTGCGCAACGACGATGTGTGGAAGCGGTTGACGTCGGGAGAAGCGGTGGTGATGAATCCGGATGGAAGCATCGTGCCCGCGCCCAAGCCGGTGGTGAAGGAAGCCCCCAAAGAGCCACCCAAGCCGAAGTTCGTAGTCGACGTTTTCAAAGGCGATAAACATCTGCAGGAGGTCTTCCAGTAAGACCGGTGGCAAAAACAATGAACATCCGACATATAGGGAGCCTGATGGTGCTGGCAGCACTGATGCAGGCCCAGACCGCGCCCACCAAGGAGATGAGCCTGCTCATCGGACGCGGCGAATTGATTTCCTTCGAGCGTGACTTAAGCAAAGTCGTTATTGCCGAGCCGAAGATCGCCGATGCCGTCGTCGTGTCCCCGCGCGAGGTGATGGTGAATGCCAAGACCGTCGGCAAGACCACGCTGATCGTATGGGAAACGGGCACCATTCCGGTGCGCTACAACATCGACGTGAAGCCCGACCTGGCCGACTGGCATGGAGTGGTGAGCGACATTCAGGGCAAAGTGCCGGGCGTCACCGTGACCGGAACCAAGGACAAACTGGTGCTGACCGGAGCGGTGAAGAGCATCGACGAATCAAAGCGCGTCGAGGCGATGGCCGCGGCGCACGCCACCACAGTGGTGAACATGCTGCAGACTCCCGCGGCTGCCGACCCACGGCAGATCCTGCTGCAGGTGAAGTTCGCCTCTGTGGACCGGGCCGCGCTGACTGAGCTTGGCTTCAATTTCTTCAGCCGCAACAGCAAGACGCTGGGCGCGCTGTCGACGCAGCAGTTCCAGCAGCCGCGCTTCAGCCAGTTGCAATTTCAGGATCAGGAGTTCGCCAACTCCACCATCAACTTCGCCGACATTCTGAACCTCTTCGTGTTCCGTCCCGATCTGAACATCGGCGCAACGATCCGCGCCTTGCAGGGCCGCAACATGCTGCAGGTGCTGGCCGAGCCGAATCTCATTGCGATTGAAGGCAAGGAAGCAAGCTTCCTCGCCGGCGGCGAGTTCCCCTTCCCCACCCTGACCGCGACGACTACCGGCGGCGCTGTTGCGCCGGTAGTAACCGTGCAGTTCAAGAAGTTCGGTATCCAACTCGGGTTCACGCCAACGATGACTAACTCCGGAGCGATTCACCTCAAGGTGCAGCCGGAAGTCAGCTCGCTCGATTTCTCAAATGCCGTTACCTTGCAGGGATTCCTGATTCCTGCCGTGTCCGTGCGCCGCGCCGACACCGAAGTGGTGTTGAAGGACGGCGAAAGCTTCGCCATTGCCGGACTGATAGACAACCGAGTCACTCAGGTGCTGAACCGGGTTCCAGGTATTGGAGACATCCCCATCGTGGGCAACCTGTTCCGCAGCCGCTCATTGAAGAAGACGCAGGATGAACTGCTGGTGGTGATCACACCGCGGTTCGTCAAACCTGTGGAAGCGGGCGGCGAAGTGAAACTGCCGTCGATGCTGGAGACGTTCCTCCCGTCGACAGAAGAAGTGAAGCGATTGGAAGAAGAGAAGAAAGCGAAGAAGGGCGCGAAGGGCAAACCGGCGGCGGACAAGCCGCAGATGGTGGGCCCGACCGGACATCAGAAGCCGTAGCTGGATCGAGTAGTGATGCGGACACCAACCACAATCCGGGCCTTGCGCGAACGGGGTGGTGTGTCTTTGCAGGTGCTGGTGATGCTGGTCCCCGTGTTCTTCGGCGTGATGGGATTCGCCGTGGATCTGGGCCGGTTGTATATGGCGCGCGGCGAGTTGCAGACCGCGGCGCAATCGATGGCCCTGGCCGCGGCAGGCCGGTTGATCGGCACGGAAGCAGCCACCACGGATGCACAGGACGCCGCCAATCGCATGGTGGAAGCGGGCAGCGGCTTCGGAAACAAGTACGATTACGGTGGGCTGACAGTCGGCGAATCGAATGGATCGTTGAACAGTGAAATCGTTGCTCCGGCCTTCTATTCCACGGCTGCCGAAGCCATCGGGGAAGACGCGGCGGCCACCGGAAACGGCGAAGTTTCCGGAGCGCTTGCGCGGCATGTGCGCGTGGAACTGGTGGGCGAAACACCGCTCCTGTTCTGGCGCTTCCTCTCGCTGGGCCAGGAAGGCAAAGTGCCCGTTCGCGTAAGGGCAGTGGCGGGAGTGAGCGCTCCGCTGTGTACGGCGTGCAACGTGGAGCCGATCGCCATCGCCGCGGTGGACGCCGCCGACACGGTGGATTTCGGATACGTAGTGGGGACGCGCTACACGCTGGGCTATTCGTGCACCGGCAACCCGATTCCCCAGGCGCTGGCAGGAACGACGCAGCGGATTCCGTACCTGATTCTCAATCGCGCCAACGATCAGCTTTCGGTCTATGCCGACGATTCGCAACAACTGTTCCGCGTCGGTGCGCAGGGCGTGTTGCCCTCCACGACGCAAGCGCTGGCCTGCTTCAGCGTGAACGCCGAGGAATCGATCTGGGCGAGCGCCGCACCGCTGGCCTGCAACGTGAACCGCGTGAATACGGCCATCACCAGCTATCTCTGCGGGATGGCGACGCGCATGGACGCGACGCTGGCGCAGGGTTGCACGGATATCCCGGAAATTGACACGCTCAACTCGCTCTATCAATCGGACACTGACTTGACCGATCTGGAGGACTACACAACGTACGTGGGCAGCGGAAGACGTCTGCTGACCATTCCGATTGTGGACATTTTGAACCCGACGGGAACGATGATTGTGCTCGGCTTCCGGCAGTTCGTGCTGCAGCCGCTGCAGAACCAGACGGGCATTTCGTCGAATGATCTGAACGGGCGCATCGCGGTCACCTACATCGGCACGGCATTCCCGATCAAGCAGGGGCGCTTCGGCGACTGTGCGATCACCAACGGGCCGGGGAAGGTGGTGCTGCACCGATGAGACGGCGCAACCAACGCGGCGGCTTTCTGCTGGAGAACGCCCTGTTCCTGCCCATCCTGCTGCTGTTGCTGCTGGGCATGATCGAGCTGGCGAAGATCACGTGGACCTACTATGCGCTGCAGAAGGCGCTCTACACGGCGGCGCGCTACGTAGGCACGCAGCAGAGCGTAAATTTCTGCGACGACACGGACACGATCGTCACGGCCGCGAAGAACCTGGCGGTGACCGGAACCGCGGATGGTTCGACGGAAGCGCTGATCCGCAACTTCAGCGTGGACCAGATTCAAGTGCGGCTGGAGCGCTTCACGGCGGAGACAGGTGACATTGGCGAATGCGAGTGCTCGGCCGAAGCCTGCGATACGGCTAACGGCGGACGGTCGCCGGATTACATTGTGGTTTCCATTCCGAACGGGTATCCGTTCACGCTGGCCATTCCGAACCTGCCACTCGACCCGATTCTGCTGCGGCCGAGAGTGCGCATACCGTTCCAAGGGACATAGACGATGAAGAAGCGCCGCGGACAAGCCACAGTGGAATTCGTCATCGCCTACTCGGCACTGCTGCTGCCGGTGACGATGATGATTGTGTTTACGGCTAAGCTGCTGTGGGTGTGGAATTCGATGTCGGATTTCACCCGCGAGGGCGCGCGCTACGCCGCCACACACTGCTGGCAAGGCAATGGCGATAATGTACGCACGTGGATGACACAGAACGTGCCGCTGGTCTGGGACCGCGATCAATTCGCATCGGGGCCGGCGCAGATGGAGATTACTTACTACGCGACGAATGCCGATACGGGCACGCTGGAGGAGTTCGCTTGCGAAGGCGGCGAATGCTCAGTGGGCTGTGTTCCGGATACGGTGCGCGTGCGAGTGACCGGTTACGAATTTCGATCATTTTTCGGCTATCTAGGACTACCACCCCTGGCCATGCCCGATTTCCAGACCACCGTGCCGATGGAGAGCGCGGGCTGCGATCCGGAAACAGGGGAGTGTCTGCCGTAGCCATGGAGCGAGAATGAGCATCAGCCTGTTGGTTGCGTCCAACGACGAACACTTCCGCGAGATGATTCGCGAGAATCTGCTCAATATGCAGAACGCGAAAGTGCTGGCGGAATATCCCGAGGTGAACACGAACCTCTACATCCGCGTTTTGCAGGATCTGGAGCGGCACCCCGAAGCGGCGCTTGTGGTCGATTTGTCGTTCGACTTCGAGACGGGCATCAGTTCGATGGGCAAGGTGAAGCAAGCCGTGCCGGAACTGTATGTAATTGCATCGAACTTTCAGGCGGATGGAGAAGCGGTGCTGGCCTGCCTGCGCTCCGGAGCTAACGATTTCCTCACGCAGCCGCTGAAGCGCATCGAGTTTCGCGACGCCATGCAGCGGCTGGAAAGCACGCCGCGGCGGGTGACGAATACGGGCAGCCGGCTCGGCAAGATCTACACGTTCCTGGGCGCTAAGGGCGGCGTGGGCACAACCAGCCTGGCAGTGAACTTCGCTGCGGTGCTGGCGCAGCGCAAGCAGCAGACCGTGCTGCTCGACTTCGATTGGACGGGCAATGAAGTGGCGATGCAGTTGGGCGCCTCTCCGCAGTACACCTTGTCGGAAGTTGGCGAGAACCTGGGCCGCATGGATCAGGCGTTGTTTGAAGGCTTCGTAACGCGCGATCCGCTGGGGTTCTATCTGGTGGGCCCGCCCGATTCGCTGGAGCAGCGCGGCTATTTCACTGAGCCGATGTTCCGCGAGTTCTCAACGTTCCTGGTGGAGAAGTACCAGTCGATTGTGGTGGACGCGGGGCGCAACATTAATGACGATGTGGTGCTGGCCGCGCTGCAGGCTTCGAACTCCATCTTTCTGGTAGTGACGCAGGAGTATCCGACCATTCGCAATGCGCAGCGCTATCTGGCGTTCCTGATGCGGATGGGCTTCAGCCAGGATCAGATCAAGATCGTCATCAACCGTTATTCGAAGAAGAACGATATGCATCATGCGACGCTTGAGCAGGTGCAATCGACGTTGAATCAGGCGGCATTTTATGGGATTCCGAATGCGCAGGCGTTTCTGGCATCGGTGAACAAGGCGCGCCCGATGGTGCAGGATCGCGAAGCCGCGGGGGAGGTGGACCGCGTGTTCCGCTCGTTCGTGGACAAGGCGACGGGAGTGAAGCGCGAGGAGAAGGCAGGCGAGGCTGTGGGAAAATCAGGTTTAAAGAGCCTCATCTCGCGATAAAGGAACCGGTTAGAACATTATGAGCACACGTCCCATGGTCCGCCCCGGCGCCGCAACGGGCACGGACCGTTGGTTTGGCATCAAGACGCAAATCCATTCCAAGCTGCTGAATTCGCTGACTCCCGATCAGTTGAAGGTGCTGAACAAGGAAGGCGTGCGCGAACAGATCGGCAACGTGGTGGAGCGGATGGTGAAGGAAGAATCCATCCCCATGACCGCGGTGGAACGGGAGCGCGTCATTGAAGAAGTGCTCGACGAAGTCTTTGGGCTGGGGCCGCTGGAGCCGCTGCTGAAGGACATGACGGTCAGCGACATTCTGGTGAACGGCTACGACAGCGTGTACGTGGAACGCGGCGGGCGGATGGTGGAAACGAATATCCGCTTCAAGGATCAGGCGCACGTGCGCATGATCATCGACCGCATTGTGTCGAACATCGGACGCCGCATCGACGATTCGTCGCCGATTGTGGACGCACGCCTCGATGACGGATCGCGTGTTTGCGCGGTGATTCCTCCGCTGTCGCTGATCGGGCCGGTGATGTCGATCCGGCGTTTCGGCAAGAAACTGCTGACCACGGACGATCTGCTGCGCAATGAGACACTGACTCCGGGGATGCTGGATTTCCTCAGCGGCTGCGTGGAAGCGCGGCTGAACGTAGTGATTTCGGGTGGTTCGGGTTCGGGCAAGACGACGATGC
>JAFDVS010000063.1 GCA_018268935.1 Acidobacteriota bacterium
CCCACATGGGGCCATCGGAACTCCCTCACGGTCGCGGCTCTGAAACGGCAGACTGAAGCTCCCGGGTTTCTTCAAAGGCCGTTAGGCTTGCGGCTCAGTAACCGGATTGTTTGTTGCGAACGATCCCGTCGCCAGTGGCTACTCAGCGCGCAGGGCGGTGACGGGGTCGAGCCCGCTGGCGCGGCGGGCCGGGAAATAGCTGGCCAGCAGCGCTACGGCGATAAGGACAGCCGGGACGGCGAGGAATGTGGCTGGATCGGATGGGGTGACTCCGTAGAGCATGCGGCTCATCGTATGAGTGGCGGCGAAGGCGAGCGGCAATCCGATGGCGACGCCTGACGCGACGATGATTGCGCTTTGACGGAGCACCATCCAAATCACGCGCGCACGATCCGCGCCGAGCGCGATGCGGATGCCGATCTCCTGGCGGCGGCGTGTGACGGACCAGGCCATTACTCCGTAGATGCCGACCGCGGCGAGAAGCAACGCGAAGCCGGCGAAGGACAGCAGGGCGAACATGTAGAACCACGATTGCCAGGTGGAGGTGGACAGGAATTGCTCCATGGAGCGAACTTCGGAGAGAACGGCTTCCTTGTTTGCCTGGGCCACGAGGGCTCGGATGGCATTGGCGGCTTGCTGTGCGGGGAGCGCGGTGCGCACGACCAGAGTGAGATAGGCGAAGCCGGGGTCGGTGCGATTGAGCAGGGCCGGGGTTTGATCGTAGGGGAAGAAATATTCCGGCGCGGGAGGTTCCGCGAGCGATTCCTGCCGCGTGGCTGCGCTGACACCGACGATGGTGTACCAGGTGGGCGTGCCTTCGATGCTGGTGGCGAGACGTTTGCCGATGGCGCTTTCGGTGGGCCACAAGCGGCGGGCGAGTGTTTCGTTGACGATGACTACCGGGGTTGTGTTTTCGCGGTCAGTGGGGGTGAAGTCGCGGCCTTCGCGCAGTGGAATGCGCATGACGCGGAAGTAGCCTGGCGTGACGATGCGGTAGAGGGCCGTGGTGGGGTCGCTGTCCGCTGGCACAGGCAGCCCTTCGCCGTAAGCACGCAGCCGCCAGTTGTCGCCACCGATGGGGATGTGATTGACGAAGGCCGCGGATTCGATACCCGGCAGCGTACGTACCTGATCCGCGAGCGAGTGGTAGAACTGGGCTCGGCGTGCGCCTTGCATATCCGCCTGGCCGGCGACGGAGATTTGCATGGTGACGGTGTTGTGGGGATCGAAGCCGGGCTCGATGGCGCGGAGTGCGGCGAAGGTGCGGAGCATGAGTCCGGCGCCGGCCAGCAGCACGATGGAGAGTGCGACCTCGGTCATCACCAGGATGGCTCGTGTGCGCAGGCTGCGATGGCCTTCGGAGGAAGCGCGGCCGCCGTCGCGCAGGTTGACGGCGAGTGCGGGGCGCGTAGCATCGAGGGCAGGGAAGAGGCCGAACAGCAGTCCGGTCAGGATGGAAATGGCTGCTACGAAGAGCAGCACTTGGGCGTCGATGGTGATCTCGTGAACGCGAGGGATGGACGTGGCGCGCAGCGACGCCTGTAGCGCGTCCGTCCCGAACCATGCCAGTAGTGCTCCCAGTGCGCCGCCGCAGAGGGAGACGACAAGGCTCTCACTCATCAGTTGCCGGATGATGCGCGCGCGGGGTGCGCCGAGAGCCGTGCGGATGGCGAGCTCGCGGCGGCGCTCCACACTGCGAGCGAGCGCGAGATTCGCGAGGTTGGCGCAGGCGATGAGCAACACGAAGCCGACCGCGGCCAGCAGAACGAGCAGCGCCGGGCGGATGTTGCCCACTACCATTTCGTTGAGTGTGCGGAGGCGGATGCCGAGCTTTCCGTTCTCGAGTGGATAGGCTTGTTCGAGCGCATGCCAGCGGGTGCTGAGTTCGGTGGCTGCCTGGTCTAGGGTGACGCCAGGTTTGAGGCGCGCGAAGAGGCGCATGTATTGGGCGCGGCGATTGGAGGCTTGATCGGAAAGCGTCATGGGGAGCCAGAGTTCGGCTTCGGTGAACCAGAAGGGTGCGAACTGGAATGACGGCGGCATGACGCCAACGATGGTGTAGGCAGCGCCGCTGAGCGTTGTGGTGGACCCGATTGCGGCGGGGTTTGCTCCGAAGGCTCGTTGCCAGAGGCGATGGCTAAGGATGACTGTGTTGTTCTTTCCTGGTTGATGCTCTTCGGGGAAGAATGCGCGGCCGAGGGCGGGGGCCACGCCGAGCATGCGGAATGTGTCAGTGCTCACCGTGAGGCCGAGAACTTTTTCGCGGCCCTCTTTTGTTTCCAGGCCTCCGGACCAGGCGGAGGCGGCGGCCATGCTTTCGAAGGATTGCATGTCGCGTTGCAGATCCACTAAGTTGGCCGGGGCCATCGGGCTGAAGCGGGCATGGCTGATGTGGACGAGGCGATCGGGTTCGTGATAGCCGAGCGGGCGGAGCAGGACGGCGCTGACGACGCTGAAGATGGCGGTGTTGGCACCGATGCCGAGGGCGAGCGTGGCAATGCCGAGCGCGGTGAGCATGGGGCTGCGGCGCATGGTGCGCAGGGCATAGAGGAAGTCCTGTTGTACGGTTTCGATGGTGGCGAATCCCCATGATCGGCGCGTGTCTTCGAGCGCGTGAAGGCGATTGCCGAAGGATTTGCGGGCGGCGTCTTGTGCTTGTTGGGTGCTGAGGCCGTTGTGTTCGAGTTCGTCGGCCTCTTCGGCGAGATGGGCATCGAGTTCCCTGCGCAGATCGTCTTCGCGGCGCTTGTTCCACATGGCGGGTCTATGCTCCTTCGGCGGGTTTCAGGACATGGGCGATGGCTTCGGCCAGGCGCTGCCACTTGGACTCTTCGCGCGTCAACTGGCGCCTGCCCGCCGCGGTGAGCCGGTAATACTTCATCTCGCGGCCCTTCTCGTTCTTCTGCCATTTGGCGGCGATGGCTCCGTTGCGCTCCAGGCGGTGGAGTGCGGGATAGAGGGAGCCATGCTCCACCTGCAGGACGTCGCGGCTGGAGCGCTCAATGTGTTTGGCGATGCCGTGGCCGTGGACGGGGCCGAACAACAGGGTTCGCAGGATGAGCAGGTCGAGAGTGCCTTGCAGCAGTTCCACGCGGTCTTCGGGCGGTGTGGGCGGCATAGTAGAGAGTCTACCATCGAATGGTCACAGCATGGTAGACGCTCTACTATCGGATGCGGTTAGCAATAAAATCGGCGAGTAACGCGACAGCGATTCCGGCGGCGGCGTCAGCGGCATAGTGATAACGGCCGTAGACCGTGGCCGTGGCGATGCTGATGGCAAGAAGGAGGAGGATTCTTGAGACCCATGGCTCTTCCGGCATGATGCGGCGCATGGCGAATGCGGCGGCGAAGGCTCCGGAGCAGTGAGCGCTGGGGAAGACGCTCATGTGGATGCCGTAGTTGCCGAGCAATCCGAGGTTGAAGCGGCGGAATACGGTGAGCATGCCAGGCAGGTCTTCTCCGGGAAACACGGTGCGTGGCGGCTCGGAAGGAAAGAAGGGAAACAGAAGGTAGGAAAGGAAGATGCCCAGCAGGAAGGTGGTGAGGAATGCGTTCATGCGTTCGATGCGGTGGCGGTGGTAGAGCCACGCCATGCAAAACGGAGCGATGGCATAGACGAGGGAATAACTGATTTCAAGGATGGAAGGCAGCAGGGGGCCGGTGGATTCGATCAGCGTGCGCAGGCCCCAATCGTTGAGCAGCAGGCGGTCATAGACGATCCAGCCGCGCTCCAACTCGTTGGTGTGATGGGTGGGCGCGAACCAGCCCATCTCGCGATAAGCAAGCAGCATCAGGGGCAGGGGATACCAGTCGCGCATGATGCTCAGTGTCCGCTTGTGGCGCAGGTTTTCGGCGTAGGCGAGCAGGAGCAGGCCGCCGATGACCAGCGTGTTCAGCGCCAGGGTGACGGGCATCACGCCATGGCGCACAGGCATCACCACGCTGCACAGCATGCAGTAAATGTAGTAGCCGAGCAGAACCCATTCCGACGAACGAAGCACTCAATTCACCCACACCGGGCTGGACCACGCTTTGTTTGTATCGAGCTGTTCGACGCGGAGGTAGTAGAAGTCGCCGGGCTTCGGCGCGGTGCGGTCGATGAACTGGAAGCGGGCATCCATGGGCGCTTTGGCATCGACCATGTCGAGTTCCAGGAAGAAGGCCGGCTCTACGCCCATCGATTTCATGTAGGGATGCTGGATCTTCGCCGCGACGCGATGGCGGAACTGGCCTTCCGAGCGGAGCTTGTCAACGGGGATTTCGACATCGATGAGCCCGAACGTATCGGGGTCGAACTGTTTAAAACGTAACGTGCCGCCGGGGATTTGGGAGAGATCGAGGAGGAAACCGTCGCGATCGTTGGAAACGGCAGCCGTACGCCAACTGATGCGCTTTGCCGAGGGCTCCACCTGTTCGAAGCCCTGATCGATGTTGACCTTGGAGTGGAGGCGCAGGGCGCCCTGAGCGGTGGTGAGTTCGCCGGCGCGGTAGCCGGTGGCGGCCCGGCGCTGGTAGATGTTGTCGCCCCACACCACGCGGACCAGGTTGCCGTTGCTGCGCGCGGGCCACTGCGATTCGATGGTGCGATTGTTCTTGAGCAGATCGATGCGGAGCAGCGGCGCGGTACCGGAAACACGGGCTTCGATGCGGGCATCTTTGTTCAGGCCGGAGGGGATCTCACCGCCCATCTGCTCGCCATTGACGGAGAAATCGACCAGCATGCGCTGATTGCCGGTGGTGGCGAAGGTGCGCTTTTCGAAGAGACCTTCCCAGATCTGGGCGCGAGTCTTGCCGGAGGAGAAGACGCCGGCGAGCCCGTTCTGATTGACGTAGATGAGGCCGGGATAGGCGATGCCCATGGAGGTGGTGTGGGTGTCGCCGGCAGCGATGGCGCCGAGACGGACGCCGTTTTCGAGGTGCTTCTGCCAGGATTCTTCGAATACGCCATGCACGCTGGCGACTTCGAAGAGGCGCTCAATGCGCGGGTCTGTGGCGTGGGACCAATCGGGTGGAGAGCCGCCGATGTGGGGGATGACGAGAGTGGGCACGCGCGCCAGTTTCACCGTCTGCAGCATCTTGGCGATGGGCGCGTTGGGCTCGGCGGGATCGAGGTCCATGGTGGTTTTCGCTTTGTCCGAGTTGTAAAAGATGTTGTGGTGGCCGCCGATGGGGGTGTTTACGCTGTACTCATAGCCGAGGAGGGAAACGAAATCCTGCCAGCCGTTGACGGCCTTGGTGACGGATTGAAGTTTCGGCCATTCATCGACGGGGAACTTTTTGTTGCCGAGATAAAAGGACGGGCCGTTGGCGCCGGTGAGGAAGGTGTGATGCGGGGTGACCGCGCCGAAATCGAGCAAACCGACGCGGCGCCCGTAGAGATAGAGTTCGTCGAAGACGCCGCGGCCATCGTGCAGGTAGGTGTGCTGATGGAGTTCACCGTAGTAGATGCGGCGCAACGGGTCGGCCTCGACCCACACCGGGTTGGAGAGCGCTTCGATACGGCCGTCGGCGGTGGCGGCTTCCAGGCGCAGCACTCCCGGTTGCGATGCGGCCACGTCGCGCGCGATGTAATGCTCCAGGGCATCATCGTAGCGGAACGTGCCGCCTGTTATGCTCGCGCCCTTGATCCGGAGCTGCAGGCCCTTGCCGTTTTTGGCCTGGGAGACCCATTCGTCCATGGGAACAATTTCGACAGAAAATGTTTCGCCCACCTTCACCATGCTGGGGGCTTGCACGCGCAGCTTGCGCAACGGGCCGCCGGTGACCTTGAGGGCAGCGTCACCGATGTAGCCCAATACCTCATCGCCTTTGAGAATGACAAAGCGGAAGTTGAAGAGGTTCTCTTCGTAGAACTGCATGCGGACGCCCTGCACACCGCCGAGATCGAAGCGGACGATGTCGCCCTGCTTGAGGCGGCCTTCGGTGAGGGTGATTCCCGCGGCCTTGCGGTAGGGGAATACGGCCGGCGTGTTGCGCTGCACCCAATTCGTAACTTCGTAGGGCTTTCCCTGCGCGCCGGCGGGCAGTTCGGCACGGAAGAAGGCGGGTGCGTTCGGGTCCTTGGTTTGAAACTCCTCCATGTCGGAGGTGAAATGTTTCCAGACCTCGATGGTCATGCCGGTTTCGATCGGCATATCTCCGATGCGGACTTCGACTTTGTGCTGATTGCGCGAGCCCATTTCCACGACAGGCGGTGACAACAGCCGAACGGAACCGTGCAGGGGGAAGCCGGGCGGGAAGTAGCCACCGGGGCGAAATTCCACTTTGCCGCCCAGCGGCGATGGCATTGCGCCGTATTGGGAGCGAAGCCTGCCGGTCATCAGCCATGCGGCGGAGAGCAGGGCCACCGCGGCTATCGAAACGCGCACGCGCATCATGGGAATATTCTAACGAGAGAGACGACAGGAGTCAGAATGAGAATTTGCGTTTGGTTGTTACTGCTGGTGGTGGCCGGAGCCTGGGGTGCGGAGGAGAGCATCTGGTTTGATGCGCCTGCCAGCGCCTTTGTGCAGTCGTTGCCTTTGGGGAACGGGCGATTGGGTGCATCGGTGTTTGGTGGCGTAGAGGAAGAGCGCATCGTGCTGAACGAAGGCACGCTGTGGTCCGGTGGGCCGGAAGATGCCGATAAACCCGATGCGGCGCAGCATCTACCGGAGATTCGCAGGCTGCTATTGGAAGGCAAAAACGCGGAAGCGGAGAAACTGGTCTACGAGCACTTCACGTGTAAGGGCGTGGGATCGAACCGGGCGCGTGGACGCAATGTGCCTTTCGGTTCGTATCAGATGCTGGCGAATCTTTTGTTGCGCGTGCAGCATGCATCGGGCGAGACGAAGGGTTATCGCCGCGAATTGGATCTGCGCACGGCGCTGGCTACGGTGCGCTATGAACGCGGTGGAGTGAGTTATACACGGGAGGTGTTCAGCAGCGCTCCCGATGAAGCGATCGCGATCCGGTTGCGGGCATCGCGCAAGGGCGCCGTGACGTTCGATGCGCTGTTGCAGCGGGAAGAGCGGGGAACGGTGAGCGCCGATGGCTCCGCCGGATTGCGCATCGAGGGGCAATTGCACAACGGCACGGACGGAAGCGGCATGCGCTATGTGGCGCGGTTGCGAGCGATGGCGAAGGGCGGCAGCGTGCGGGTGGAGAACGGGCAATTGCGCGTGCGCGATGCCGATGAGGTGCTGCTGCTGATCACCGCTGCCACGGACTACATGGGGTTTGCCGGGCGCAGGACGGCCGATCCGTTGCGTGCGTCACTAGCCGACCTGGAACGCGCCGCGGCGAAGCCCTATGCAGGTTTGCGTGAAGCGCAGATGGCCGATCATCAACGCTACTATGGGCGAGCCTCATTGACGCTGGGGCCGGCCAATGCCGCAGCGGCGGCGTTGCCTGTTCCACAACGTATGCGCGGGCAGCAGCCGGATCCGGGACTGGCGGCGCTCTATTTTCAGTTCGGCCGGTACCTGTTGATCTGTTCGTCTCGCCCGGGCGGATTGCCGGCTAACCTGCAGGGAATCTGGGCCGATACTCTGGACACACCGTGGAACGGCGATTGGCATTTGAATATCAACGTGCAGATGAACTACTGGCCGGCGGAAGTGGGCAACCTGAGCGAGTTGCATGAGCCTCTGTTTGCGTTGATCGCATCGTTGCAGAAGCCGGGAGCGAAAACAGCGAAGCTCTACTACAACGCCGGTGGATGGGTGGCGCACGTGATCACGAATCCATGGGGTTTTACCGCGCCGGGCGAAGGGGCATCGTGGGGATCGACGACCACCGGTTCGGCATGGCTGTGCCAGCATCTGTGGGATCACTACCTGTTCACTGGCGATCGCAAGTTTCTGGAGTGGGCCTATCCGATTCTTAAGGGCTCGGCACGATTCTACGCGGATATGTTGGTGGAAGAGCGCAGCCATGGGTGGCTGGTGACGGCTCCGGCGAACTCACCGGAGAACGGGTTTCGCATGAAGGACGGCAAAGTGGCGCACGTGGCGATGGGGCCGGCGATCGACATGCAACTGCTGCGATATCTGTTTGACGCGACCATGGACGCGAGCCGGATTCTTGGTGTGGATGAATCGCTGCGCGCAGAGTTGCAGAAGAAGCGAGCGAGGCTGGCGCCGAATCGAGTAGGGAGCGATGGACGGCTGATGGAATGGCTGGAGGAATACGACGAGCCAGAGCCGAAGCATCGACATATATCGCATTTATGGGGGCTGTATCCGGGTTCGGAGATCACTGTGGAAGAAACGCCGGAACTGGCGCGTGCGGCGCGGGCCTCGCTGGAGCGCCGCGGGGACTTGAGCACGGGCTGGTCATTGGCGCACAAGATCAACTTCTGGGCGCGCCTGGGCGATGGGAATCGCGCGCTACGGTTGGTGAATCTGCTGCTGGCGCCGCAGGGCTCGACACGTGCCGAGGGCGTGAGCTTCAACGGCGGCAGCTACGACAATCTGTTTTGTGCGCATCCGCCGTTTCAGATTGACGGCAATTTCGGAGGTGCGGCGGGCATCGCGGAGATGCTGCTGCAAAGCCACAACGGAGTGATTCGTTTGTTGCCCGCGCTGCCGGATGCCTGGAGCGAAGGCCGGGTAACGGGCTTGCGCGCACGCGGCGGATTCAGCGTGGATATCGCATGGAAAGATGGAAAGCTGACTGAAGGATGGCTGGTATCTTCCCATGGCGGCAAGGCGCGTGTGCGGTATGGGAGCCGGGTGGAAGAGATGGATACAGCGCCGGGCAAGCGGTACCGTTTGCTGAAGGGGCGATGAAATACTAATCATCCAATTTGGCGGCGAACAGCTTGTCGCGGGCGGCTTCGGAGATGGTGACCACCGCGGGATGTTTCAACTTGCGTTCGACGGAAATGGCGTAGAAACGCTCGGTGACGCCTTTGGCGATGCCAACACGGCTCACCTTGTATAAATCGCGCACTTCGGTTTCGATGGCGGTGGGTGCGAAGAGAAGCCCCGCGGCCGCCTGGCCGAAGGTCTTCATGAGGGCGCTGTCCTGGAACTCGCCCACGATGCGGGGGCGGATGCCTTCCGATTCAAACCACTGGTCGACCGCACGGCGGAGGCCGGAACCTTCGAGCGGCAGCAGGAATGGCGCGCCATCGAGGCTCGCGGGGAAACCGTGCCGATAGCGCGCGGCAAGCGGCGCCGCACCCACCACCACTACGCCACAGGAGCCCAACAGATGGTTATACGCCTTCACTTTGATGCTGGCTGTGATGGGGCTGTCGAGCAGTACGACGTCGAGGCGATGCTCCGCAAGGTCGGCGAGCAGCCGTTCGGGCGTGTCTTCGTCGCAGGTGATCTGGACCTGTTCACTCATACTGAGTACGGGCGCAAGCACACGGTAGGCAATGAGTTTGGGAACAAGATCGGAAATTCCCACCAGCAGACGCAGTGGCCGCCCGCGGGGGCGCCCTTTGAGAACGTCCTGCAGTTCGCGTCCCAATCCAAAGATTTCGTCCGCGTATCGAAAGACAACCTGGCCGACTTCGGTCATCACCAGGCCCCGTCCCGATTTGACGAAGAGCTTCTCTCCCAGTGATTCCTCCAGCATGCGCAACTGGCCGCTGATGGTGGGCTGGGCGAGGCGAAGCTTCTCGCAGGCGCGGGCGATGCTGCCCTCTCTGGCCACCGTCCAGAAGTAGAGCAGGTGGTGGTAATTGATCCACTCCATTCTTCCAGCATACATCGGTTATAGCGATGTATTGTGTTGCAACTATCTATTTGTCTATGGGAAGGAAAGAGGTCACACTTGTCTTGTAGAGGAGACAGCAGTAGAAATGAAACTCCAGATCAGCGGGACAGGCATCGTGGTGACGCCGGAATTGCGAAGACGCATCCGGCGCCGGGTCGATTTCGCGCTCGGCAGGTTTGGGAACAGCATCCGGACACTTTCGGTGCGGTTGAAAGGCGAAGCGGGCTCGCGCGGCGGTCTTGACCACCAGTGCGAGATCCATGTGGAGACGGGTGTTCGTTCTCCCTTCGTAGTGCGCGACCTGCAGGACGACGTAGAATCGGCCACCGCGCTGGCAGTAGACAAAGTGCAACGCGCTCTGGAGCGTCAACTTCCCCCGAGAGAGAGGTCCCATCATGGCTGAAAAGAACACGCAGAAGTATGAAGCAGCGCTGAGGAGCAAAGCGCAGGAGTTGGCGGAGTCTCTCCGCGATCGGAGCCGTATTGCGATTGAACAGTCGGCGGAGGCTTGCGAGGTAATGGTGATGGCGGCGAATCGAGAGCTCAACATCCTCGGCTTGGACCGCGATTCACGCATGGCTCGCGAGGTGCAGGCTGCTTTGGCGCGGCTTCAGAATGGCAGCTACGGCAACTGTCTCCGCTGTGAAGAGCCGATCAAGCCGAAACGGCTGGAGGTGGTGCCGTGGGCTCGGCATTGTGTGAGCTGTCAGGAAATGCTAGAACAGGAGCAAAACGAAGACGATGCGCAGGAGGAACTCCACGATCTGATTGCCGCCTGATGCGCCTTTGAAGAAATGAGGGGAATTTTCACTTGTCACTTGAAGCATCTGGTGCGATCGTTGCAGCGGTCGATCATCTTGGTCCGTGTCTCATTCCCTCCCCATTAAGCCGGCGGGTCGTAGAACACATCACGCTGCCTGGAGCGGATGGCGGCCCGCCGGTGATCTTTGAAAAGGCCGGACCACGCGAGCGAATCTATTTTGACCCGGCACGGACACGGGCGGCGATGGTCACATGCGGCGGGTTGAGCCCGGGGTTGAACAATGTGCTGCGGTCCATTTTTCTGGAGTTGCACTACCACTACGGTGTGCCGGAGGTGTTGGGCATCCGCTACGGTTATGCGGGGCTTGATCCGGCCAACGGTCACGAGCCCGTGACGTTCACCAAGGACTTTGTGCACGGCATCCACAATAAGGGCGGAACCGTGTTGGGAACTTCGCGCGGGCCCGTAGAACCGGGCGTTGCGCTTGATTTTCTCGAGTCGCGCGGGATCAACGTGCTCTTCTGCATCGGCGGTGACGGCACGCAGCGCGGGGCTCACCGGTTGCATGAAGAGGCGCGGCGCCGCGGCTATCCGTTGGCCGTGGTGGGTGTGCCGAAGACCATCGACAACGATATTGATTATGTGTGGAGGACGTTCGGATACTCGACGGCGGTGGAGGAATCGGCGCACATTATCGACAGCGCGCATGCGGAAGCAAAGAGCGTGCTGAATGGTGTGGGTTTGGTGAAGCTGATGGGCCGCGAGGCCGGCTTTCTCGCCTGCGGAGCCACGCTGGCGAGCTCCGAGGTGAACTTCACTTTGATTCCGGAGGTGCCGTTCCAACTGGAAGGGGCGAACGGATTCCTGGAACATTTGAAGCGTAGATTGTTGTTGCGGCGGCATGCTGTGGTGGTGCTAGCCGAAGGGGCAGGGCAGGATTGGGTTGGGGGCTCGTTTGAAACCGACAAATCCGGCAATCTGAAATTGAAAGACAGCGGCAGGGAACTGAGGCGCATCATTCAGGAGTATTTCGCCGCGGAAAGAATCCCGGTGGATGTGAAGTATTTCGATCCCAGCTACATTGTGCGCAGCCGGCCGGCGAACAAGGACGATGCTCTGTTGTGCGACCAGTTTGCGCGTTGCGCCGTGCATGCGGCGATGGCCGGGCGGACCGATGTATTGATCGGACTCTGGTACAACATGTTTGTGCATGTGTCTATCCCGATGGCGACGGCGCAGAAGCGCCGCGTCAATCCCGCAAGCGAGGTGTGGTCGGCGGTGTTGTCTTCCACCGGGCAACCGGCGCAGATGGGCAGTGATGGAACTGGAAACCGAACGGCTGCGCCTGCGCGCGGTCACCATGGATGATGTGGATGCGCTGCATGCGCTATGGACCGACGCGGACGTGCGGCGATTTCTGTGGGATGGCGCCGTTATCGACAGGGAGACGGCGTACGAGGTGGTGCAGGGAACGCTGGAGGACTGGGGCGATCACGGAGTGGGGCTGTTCAGCATCCTTTTGCAAGGCGAAGAGGAGATTATCGGGTTCTGTGGTGTGCGCCGTTTTCCACCGGATGAAGAATGGGAACTGCTGTATGGTTTGCTGCCGGCGTATTGGGGGAATGGCCTGGCGGTGGAAGCATCGGCGGCGACTCTGCGCTTCGCGTTTACGCGGCTGCCAGTGGATTGCATCGCCGGCCGTACGGACAAGCCAAACGCAGCGTCGATTCGAGTGCTGCAGAAATTAGGAATGCGCCCGGTGAGCGCGGACGGAATGGTGTGCTACTCGATCGACCGGGCGCGCGTGAGTTCAAGCGGCTGATCCGGTATGCTATCAGGCGAATGAACAGACAGATTCTTCTCGCCGCACGGCCGGTTGGCTTTCCCAAGGAGACAGATTTTCGCTTGCAGGAGGCGCCCATTCCCGAACCGGGCGAGGGCGAGTTTCTTGTTGGCGTGCGCTGGCTCTCGGTGGACCCTTACATGCGCGGGCGCATGAACGCAGAGCGTTCCTATGCGCCATCAGTGAACCTGGGTGATGTGATGGTGGGCGGCGCGGCGGGGCGTGTGCTGAAATCGCGGCAAGCGGGCTTTTCCGAAGGCGACTACGTGATGGGCATGTTCGGCTGGCAGGAATATGCGGTGACCGATGGCAAGGGTGTTCGCAAGTTGGACCCTGCCGTGGCGCCGGTGTCCACGTCGCTTGGCGTTTTGGGCATGCCGGGTTTGACGGCTTACTTCGGGTTGTTGACAGTGGGGGAAGCGAAGGCCGGTGAGACGGTGGTGGTTTCCGGTGCGGCAGGCGCGGTGGGATCGTATGTCGGGCAGATTGCGAAGATTCACGGCTGCCGCGTGGTGGGCATTGCGGGATCGGATGATAAGGTCAAGTGGCTGAAGGACGACCTCGGCTTCGACGCGGTGCTGAACTACAAGACGACCACCGACTATCGCGGGGCATTGAAGGAGCTTTGCCCTCAGGGCATTGATGTGTACTTTGAGAACGTGGGTGGCCCGATTTCTGACGCGGCTTTCCTGTTGCTCAATCCGCGTGCACGAGTGCCGGTGTGCGGGCAGGTTGCGCTCTACAGCGCCGGTAAGGAGGAAATGGGGCCGCGGCTGTTGATGCAAATCCTGGTGAAGCAGGTGAAAGTGGAAGGGTTTCTCGTGTTCCAATTCGCCAGCCGCTATGGAGAGGGATTGACGAAGCTCACTGAGTGGGTCCGCAGCGGGCAATTGAAGTACAAAGAGACGGTGACCGACGGTATTGAGAACGCACCGCAGGCATTTCTCTCCATGCTGCGCGGCGGCAATACGGGCAAGCAATTGGTGAGGATCTCGAACGCATGATGCGCCGCAAGTTTCTTCGTTCGGCGATGGCGGCGCCACTGGTGATTCCGGAGTGGCTGCGGGCGCAATCGGGCGGACTGAAGATTCGCCGCGTGGAACCGCACGTGGTGCGTATCGGCACACGGCAGGACATCGTTTGCTGCCGAGTGGAAACGGAAGAAGGGTTGCACGGTTGGGGCGAAGGGACCACTCCGCCGAATGTCGCGCCGGTGGTGGCGCAGATCCGGTCTCTGGCGAAGCTGGTGATCGGCGAGCCTGCCTGGGACATCGAGCGGCTGTGGCGCAAGATGTACCTCACCGAGGAGAACACGCTGGGCGGAACGCTGTTTGCGGCGATCAGTGCGATCGACATTGCGCTGTGGGACATCGTGGGCAAGAAGCTGGGCGTGCCGGTGTACAAGCTGCTTGGCGGAAAAGTGCATCCGAATATCCGAATCTATGCCAGCTACCGCTGGGGCAACATCCCGCGCACTCGCGATGCCTACTTCCGGCGCACGAAGGAACTGATAGCGGAAGGCGCGACCGCGGGCAAGTGGGATCCGTTCGGCGCATATCCCGGGCCGGACCGTCAACTGAGCACTGCTGTATTGAATGAGGTTCGCGAGATGGTGCGGGGCGTGCGCGAGGCGGGGCCGGCGTTCGATATCTGCGTGGAAGCGCACGGGAAGTTCAATATGGCCACGGCGGGGCGCATCATCAAGATGCTGGAACCGTTCGATCCGTTCTTCCTGGAAGAGCCGATTCCACCGGAGAGCGTGGAAGCGATGGCGGCGTTGCAGCGTTCGACGAATATTCCCATTGCCACGGGGGAAGGGCTGCAATCGCACTTCAACTACCGCGAACTGCTGGCGCGGCAGGCGGCGCGCATTCTGCAGCCGGATGCGGCGCGCACGGGCGGAATCACGGCGCTGAAGAAGATTGCGGCGATGGCCGATGCCAATTACGTCACTATCGCGCCGCATAATCCAAATGGGCCGGTGTGCACGGCGGCTTCGATTCATCTGGCGGCGTCGATCCCGAATTTCCTCATCATGGAGGAGGGAAACACGCGGGTAGAGGAGTACAAGTCAATCTTCACCGGCGGATGGAAGCCAACGTTGTCGCATTGGGATATTCCGGACGGGCCGGGGCTGGGCGTGGATCTCTCGCCGGAATTTCTGCGCAGCAACGAAGTGAAGATTTAGACGGCCAGTGCGTGAATGAGGAACGCGTAATCGAACGCGGTCTCCTTCATCCGTTCATAGCGGCCGGAAGCGCCGCCGTGGCCTGCGTCCATGTTGGTTTTCAGCAGCAGCATGCTGCCGCTGGTGTTCAACGTGCGCAGTTTCGCGATCCACTTGGCGGGCTCCCAATAGGACACACGCGGATCGTTGAGTCCCGCTGTGGCGAGGATGTGCGGATACGCCTGTTGCTTCACGTTGTCGTAGGGCGAGTAGGAACGGATGTATTCCCAGTATTCGCGCTCGTTGCTGTTGCCCCATTCGTCGTACTCGATGACGGTGAGCGGCAGCGTGGGGTCTGTGGCGGTGTTCAACACATCGACGAACGGCACCTTCGCCACCACGGCGCGAAACAGGTCGGGGCGCTGATTGATGACGGCGCCCATCAGCAGGCCGCCGGCGCTGCCGCCGAGAATGGCCAGTTTCTCCGGCGATGTGTAGTGTTCGGCGATGAGGAACTGCGCCGCGGCGATGAAGTCTTCGAACGTGTTGCGCTTGACCTTGAGCTTGCCGGCGTCGTGCCAGGTTTTGCCCAAGTCGCCGCCACCGCGGATATGCGCGATGGCGTAGACGAAGCCGCGCTCCAGCAGGCTGACGCGGTCACTGCTGAATGCAGCGTCGATGCTGATGCCGTAGGAGCCGTAGCCGTAGAGCAGCGTGGGATTGCTGCCGTCCAGCACCATCCCTTTGCGGTGCACCAGTGAAATGGGCACTTGCACGCCGTCATGGGAGGTGGCGAAGAGCCGCTTGGTCTCGTATTGCGACGCATCGTATCCGCCGAGCACCGGAGTTTGTTTGATGAGACGGCGCTCTCGTGTGTCCATGTCGTAGGCGAACACGGTGGAGGGCGTGACGAGCGAGGAGTAGCTGAATCGAAATTCACGGGTCGCGTAGGTTGGATTCTCGGCGGGGTAGAGCGCGTAGGCGGGTTCCGGCATCGAGACCGTGTGCCAATCGCCGCCGTTGCGGTGAATGCGCAGTTGCAGCAGACCGCGATCGCGCTCGGTGACTACGACGTGGCCTTCGAACGGGTCCACCGCTTCGATCATGACGTTGTCGCGGTGGGCGATCCATTCCTGGGCGTGATCGAGTGAGGGGGTAGCCACGGGAACGGTAAGCACGCGGTAGTTGCGGCCGCCATCCGTAGTGCGGAGATAGAAGAGATCGCCCTGATGTTCCAGGTCATACTCGATGTCATGGCGGCGCTCGGCGAAGCAGGCAGGCTGCGCGGTGGGATCGCTCGCATCGAGGATGTGCACTTCGCTGGTGGCAGCGCTGTCGAGTTCCAGAAAGATGTAGCGGCGGCTGCGGCTTTTGGTGAGCGTCAGATGGAAACGCTCATCGGGCTCTTCCAGCAACAACTCATCGACTGACGCGCCGAGGGTGTGCCGCCAGGCCTGATATGGGCGCTTGGCTTCATCAAGTGTGATGTAGATGAGCGAACGGCCATTGTTGGTCCAGGTGAGGCCATAGTATGTATTCTCGATACGATCAGGGAGCAACTGGCCGGTGGCGAGGTTTTTCACGAAGGTGGTGTAAACCTCATCGCCGGAAAGATCGACGGAATAGGCAAGCAGTTGATGATCGGGGCTGATGGCGTAATTGCCGAGGCGGAAGTATTTCTCGCCGGCTGCCAGTTGGTTGGCATCAAGCAGCACTTCCTCCACTCCCTCTTTGCGTCGGCAATAGACGTGGTACTGCTTGCCTTCGAAGGTGCGCGTGAAGTATTCGTAGCCATCGTAGGGCACGGGCGCCGACATGTCCGTCTGTTGCAGGCGGCCCAGCATTTCGTCGTAGATGCGCTGTTGCAGACTTTCGGCGTCGCGCAACATCCATTTGGTGTAGTCGTTTTCCGCGTGGAGATGCGATTCGATTTTACTCCGCTCTCCGTCGCGCAACCAGAAGTACTCGTCGGTGCGAGTGTCTCCGTGCTGGGTAATGATCTTGGGCTGTTTCTCCGCTACAGGCGGGGTCATCCGTTACTCCATCTCATCTTTTCCCGCATACAACTCGGCAACGACGTTGTGGAAGTTCTCCAACACCTTGCCACGGCGCACCTTCATGGTGGCGGTGAGTTCGCCGTGTTCGATGGAGAATTCGCGTTCGAGGATGCGGAACTTTCGGATCTGTTCAAAAGGGGCTAACTGCTGATTGGCTTTGCGCACGGCGCGCTTCACTTCGCTCAACACCGGATCGGCGGCTGCGAGTTCGTGCAGGGGAGCGGTGGTGTTGCTCTCCATGCCCTTCAACGATCTGGCGGCCGCTTCGTTTAACGTGAACAACGCGGAGACATAGGGGCGGCGATCGCCGACGAGAATCATCTGGCTGAAGATGGGCTCCATTTTGAGCAGGCCTTCGAGACGCGAAGGATAGATCTTCTTTCCATTCGAAGAGACGATCATTTCCTTCTTACGGCCGGTGATGGAGAAGAAGCCCTGCTCATCGACGGCGGCGATGTCGCCGGTATGAAGCCAGCCGTCGCGCAGAACCTGGGCTGTTGTTTCCGGGTCACGGAAATAGCCGCTGAAGATGGTGGGGCCGCCGAGGCAGAGCTCGCCTTCTTCGCTGAGCTTCCACTTCACTCCCGGCAGCATGCGGCCGATGCTTCCCGGCTTCGGATTCACCATGGGATTGAGTGTCGTGATGCCGCCTTCGGTCAATCCATAACCTTCGATCAACGGCATGCCAATCGCTTCGTAGAAATGCGCCAGATCCTTACCGAGAGGCGCGGCGCCGGAAACAGGCATGCGCATCTGGCCGCCGAAGCGGGCGCGTAATTTGGAGAAAACGACCTTATCGGCGATTTTCAGGGCAGACGGCATCCAAACCGGAGTGCGCTTGCCCTGGTTGCGCAACTGGTTGGCTTTGAGGGCGAGGCCCAGCGCGCCCCAGAAGATGCGCTGCATGGCCGGCCCGCGTTTCTTTATTTCGGTGCAGACGCTCGAATAGATGCGCTCCCAGACGCGCGGCGGCGCGAGGAAGAACGTTGGTGCGACGCTTTGCATTTCGTGCGGCAGGCGGCTGAGCCCCTCGCTGAAATATGTGGGCGCGCCGCAACGGGCGCTCATCAATTCGATGCCGATGCGTTGTGCGATGTGCGCGGAAGGGAGGAAGGCGAGTGTGCGGTCTTTGGGGGAGAGGTCGACCACCTGCGTACCCATGTCGACGTTGGTCACCAGTGCCTGGTGTGTGGTGAGGGCCATCTTCGGCTCGCCCGTCGCACCGGAGGTGAGGTAGAGAATGGCGTAATCTTCGGGGCGCACCTGTGCGTGGAGATTGGCGAAGAATTGCGGATCGCGCGCGATGGCATTGCGGCCCTGTTCCCGAAGCTGTGCCAGTGTCGGCACGCCATCCGCTTCGCCCGTGAGCAGAACCCACTGCACGCCCAGCCTTGCTCCGCCGGCGCTTTGGAGGGCACGCAGCGCTTTCGGTGTATCCACGAAAACGAGCTTCGCCGTGGAAGCTTCGAGAGTTTTCAAAATCTCCACGGGGGGATAACTGGTGTAGACAGCGGCGGAGATGGCGCCGCACGCCATAATGCCGAAATCGGCGAAATACAACTCGGCGCGAGTCTCCGAATGGAGCGCGACGATATCGCCGCGGCGAATTCCGAGCGTGGCCAATCCGGCGGCGATCTCTCGCGCGATGTCGCGAAACGCTCCCCACGTGTAGCTGTTGTATTGGCCCTTGCCGGACGTGGGCTGATGGAGCGCGGGCGTTTGTTCGCCGTATGCGGCTGCAGCCTCTTCCAGCAGAGTGAATACTGTTCGGACACTCATAGCTTTGAGAATCGTAGCACGGTGACGGGTGGCAGCTACAATAAAAAGGAATGTCTTTTGCAAGAGAATTGGAGGTAGCGCGCGAAGCGGCCCGCAAGGCCGGCGAGCTTGCCCTCTGCTATCAACGTGACGGCGTTTGCGCCGAAGAAAAATACGACGAATCCCCAGTTACGATTGCCGATCGAGAGGCGGAGAAGCTGATCGCATCGATGCTTTCCGAGGCGTTTCCCGACGACGGCCTGATGGGAGAAGAAGGCGCCGGACGGCCTGCCCTGAGCGGGCGGCGCTGGATCATCGACCCGATTGACGGCACGCGCGATTTCTCGCGTGGTAGCCCGCTGTGGTCGGTGCTGATCGGATTGGAAGCGAACGACGAAGTGCAGGTGGGCGTGGTGAACATTCCGGCCTGGCATCAGGAGTATTACGCCACGCGCGGCGGCGGCGCTTTCTGCAACGGCAAGCCGATTCGTGTTTCGGACATCGACACGGCAACGAAGTCCGTGCTGTTCTTCAATGGCCTGCGTGAAGCCTATCGCCGTGAGTTCGCGCCGCGGATGATCGACTTCATGGGCAAGTTCTGGGCCGTGCGCAGCATGAGCGGCGCACCCGATGCGATGCTGGTGGCCGCGGGCCACGGCGAAGTGTGGGTGGAGCCGGCGGCGCAACCCTGGGACCTGGCGCCGATTCAGGTGATCATGGAAGAAGCCGGCGGCAAGTTCTTCAACTTCGATGGCGGGCGCAGCATTCACGCGGGCAACTGCGTGGTGTGCACTCCGGCGCTGGAAGCGGAAGTCAAATCATTCCTCAGTGGTGGGCGCTAGATTCCGAACTGCCGGAAGTGATGATCGGCGTGGCGGTACGCCCAGTGCATCCATTCCTGTTGGGTTAATTCGCCAAAGATAGGGTGGCGGCCGAAACGGAAGTCGCGAGGTTCGCGTACGAAGCGGCCCAGCGCAGCGTGGAGGGCCGCTCTGTCTTTGGCGAAGTCGACCGGCTTGGTGCCACCGGCGAACTGATCGGACTCTGGCCGCGTCGGCACACCTTTCGGCCAGGGCAGGGAAGTGTGCAGCGCGATCCATCGGATGAAGGTGCGATTCCAGAAAGTAATTACTTCACTCACCTTGCGCTCGCCCATGGCGAGGCTCATCGCGTCGTTCAGGTGGCACACCATCTGATGGGCGTTCATGCGGCCCCACTGTGCGGGTGTGCTGGGCTGTAGTTGCTGCAATCGCTGCTGTAATTCCTGGACGGTTGTGTTGTCGAGGTTCTTCATCGTGCCCCCCAACTAAAATAAGCGGAAATCGGGCGCGATGGAGATCACTTATTTCTCGATGGTGAGTTCCGGATAGCCACTGGCCGGATCGTGTTTGCGCAGGAATCGCAAGCCGGTGAGTTCGCCGATGGCGATTTCCGCGGTGGTGTAGATCTTGCAGCCCTCCATCAGATGGCCGCCGATGGTAACGCCATTTCCATCAGAGACGGACAGGTGCAGGTGCCCTCCGCCCTGTTCCACGGTGCCGACTAGAGAAACAATTTCCATCTTTCCTGTTTTGGTGGTGGATTCGGGGCGATTGGCGAACCGGAGGCGTGTTTCGGTGAGGCTGCCGACTGTGGTGAGTATGACGCCAGCCGCGATTTTGTTGCGCTGCACGTAGCCGGTGATGCCTTTCATCAGATCGTCGCCGGGACGAAGGCGGAGGACGTGCACTTTCATTGTCGTGGTGGATGCGGAATCGGCGGGCTCGGCGTGGAGCAATGCGGCCAGCGTGAGGAGGAGTGTCAAGAGGAGGGGCATTTTCAATAGTCCGGTCTCCATGGGCGGTGTTCTTCCACATCGTCAATGAGCAGCCGAGCGCCTTGGTTGTCGGTAGGGTTGAACCACAGGATTCGTTCGAACTCGCGGTGGGCTTCCTCGAAGCGCTGGAGCCGCCACAGGCAAAGTGCGTACCCCATCAGGCAGCGAAGAAAGGGCCGGTTGTCGATGAGTCCCCAAGGGAGCAGGCCGATGAAGTTCTCTCCCAGTGAGAGTTCGCCGATGCGCACACCAACCTCGTAGTGGCGGATGGCTCGTTCCGGATAACGATCAAACAGGAAGTGACCGAGATGGGAATGGGCGTCTAGGCAGCGCAGATCCGCGAGGCAGAGCTCATGCAGAACCGCATTGGCCAACCTGAGTTGTCCTGCGTTCGCGTAATCCACGGCGCGAAGGATGGGGTCGCCGTCGACGACATCCAGATCATTGCCGGGAAGGATCTGCTGCATTTCGTACTGCGGACGGGGCCCCCATGCCTGTTGTGCCTTGACCCATTTCTCGCATGGAGGTTCGTCACCCCAGTATTCTTCCTTTGGATCCCACGTGCCGAAGGGAGTGAGCGCCAATGGTTCCAGGCTCAATGCAGAGGCATCGATGGTGTTGGAGAGGAGTTTCGCCGGTTTGCCGGATTCCCGCGGCAGCAATACGGTGATGATTTCGCCTGGGGCGGCGCTGGCCCTGTTGGCGAGGCGAAGCGGGACGAGAGTGCTGCTCCCCTTGGCGCGGCAGCACCACGTGTTATTCGTGGCCCGCGCGAGCAGGATGAAATCCTTCGTCTCGCCCTCACTGCCGGTGGGGGGCGTGCGGCTGGAGGGAGGATAGGGTTTCAAGCCCATCCAGTGCCGATACACGGCGAAGCAATCCGTGTTTGGCCCAGTGTTTGGTAACTCCACGTCCGCGGCGCAGAGTTTGTAGATCCGGCCATCCCGCGCCCGGCACTTCGCGGTGACACCGCGCAAGATGTTCCCATCGAAATCGAAGCCGAGCAAGGAGAGCGGAGTACCGGCGACAAGCACATCGCAAGGCGTCTTAACGTATCTGTTCAACGCCAATGCCAACGCGGACATCTCCTCTTGTTCGCCAATCGCATCAGCGAGGAAATTAGCAACGGCAACGTCGAGCCGTTTCCGCGTGAGCTTGCTCATCGGGCGGCGCAACGCTCCTGGCGGATCTTTAGGGCCTCCGGCATCCACTCGGCAAACTGGCGGATGCGTGTGGAGTGGCTGGGGTGAGTGGACGTGAATTCGGCGGGGCCTTTGCCGGTCACCTGGCCCATGCGCACCCAGAGCTTCGGTGCTTCCTGTGGATCGAAGCAGGCGCGGGCGGCGAAGATGAGGCCCATGTAATCGGCTTCGGATTCATGATCGCGGGAGAAGGGAAGCAGCACGCCATATTGCGCTCCAAGGCCGAAAGCGGCCAGCACGCCGCGCTGGGTGTTGTAATCCATGTCGCCGATGGCGACGCGGGTGGCCATCTCGCCAATGCGCATCAACTTCTGCTGCGCCATGCGTTCGGCGCCGTGGCGCGCGATGGCGTGCGCGATTTCGTGACCCATGACGATGGCAAGCCCGTCGCGGTTCTGCGTCACGGGAAGAATGCCGGTGTACACGGCCACTTTGCCGCCGGGCAAGCAGAACGCGTTGGCCTGTCGCGAGGCAATCACGTTGAACTCCCAGCGGAAGGCAGGCGCTTCGGACACTTCGGCGATTCTGCGGCCGATGTCGCGCACCGTGTCCACCACCTCGCCCGAGGGCACGACGCGCTCGCGGGCGAGGATCTGGCGGTAGGACGACAGGCCGAGCGCGGCTTCCTGATCCGGGCTGAGGTCCACCATGTGCTTGCGCCCGGTGAGGGGCACTGCTTCGCGGTGGCTGAAGTAGTAATAAATACCGTAGATGCCGAAGAAGAAGATCGGCAGCAGGACACGGGCTCTGGAGAACATAGTTACTTCTGGAAGAAGCGAGCGGCGATGCCGAGGACATCGTCGGCGACATTGCCATCGCGATTGGAATCGAGCAGCGAACTGAGCGTGCTCATCAGCCCGCCTTCGTCCTGCGGCTGCGTGGCGTGTTGTTTGCTGAGCGCGCCCATCACCATGGTGGCGACTACCGGCAGCATCTGTTTCATCATCTGCGCGGGCAGGCCGGTCTGGTCGCTGGCGGCATTGGCCGCGGCGCGGCTGGCATCTTTGCTGCCGAGCAGATGACCGAGGATGCCGTTGCCTTCCTGCACTGTTTCGGGCGCCTGGAGCGCACCGGTGTCATCGAGGAAGCGCGCATGATTGCCGCTCTGCAAAGCGCCGAGGATTCCCTCTATACCGCCTGCTTGCGACGCGTTGTTCTGCAGTCCGCCTTGCAGGGCGGGAAGCAACGAGGAAATAGCCGATGCAGCCTGGCTTTCGTCGATGCCGAACTGTCCGGCGAGTTGGCGCACGGCGCCGCCGCCCTGCGCCTGGAGCAATGTTTCGAGTAGATTCACTTGGCCTCCGCTTTCTTGGGCGTCACTGCTTCGAGCAGTTGCTTCGCGACACGCTTGCCGGTTTCGAAGGCGCCTTCGTAGGCATCTTTGCGTTCCTGCCGGCTCATGGAATAGCCTTCGCGATACATCCGCTCCAGCACGCGCCCAGCCACATACGTTCCAGCATACGCGATGGCGGCTTTGGGAATGAGGCCTCCGCCGAATGGGATCTTGCCCACTAATTCACGAGCGACGGCGCGCCAGCCGAATGCGCCGGCGAGGATGGAGCCGATCTCGCCACGCTGCTCGCCGTAGCCAATCATGCGGTCACTGGCGGCGCCAAGCAGGAACGCCATGCGCACCTGGTTGACGGTGAGCACGGCGGTGTCGGAAGCGAACTCGCCCACGGCCCAGGGCAGAGAAACCACGCTTGGGATGACGTCGGGCAGTGCGGTGGCCAGTGAGAACAGGGCGTTTTCTTTGGCCACGGTGTGGATGATGCGATCCATGGCGGGCTGATAGAAGGGCGGAAACAGGCGCGCCAGCGGGAGCACGAACGACTCGCGGGCGTTGAGAATCTCGCCGATCATGCGCTGCGGATGATGACGCCGGAAGAGGAAGGCGCTTTGAGGCCGCGGCAGCCCCTCTTCGAAGATCTCGATATCGAAGCGCGGCGGTGCGTTCTTTTCCGTGGAGCGAAACAAATGGTTGAATGCTTCCAGGCGGCGCTCGCGAGAAAGGTGGGAGGGGATAAAATACTCCTCCATCTCCTCATAGGATTCCTCCGAGCGTGCATAGAGGCCGATCAGTACGCCCTGATCGGCGAGGGCGCGCACGTCGTTAGGGTTCAGATGCGAGATAGCCGTCCAAACCTGCTTGAAGATGTGTTGTGCCAATCGGGATCCTCGTCTTCTATCTTAGACGCACGTAACGCCCTGCTTGATACAAGGGATTCGAACCATGGATAATGCCCGGTAACGATGAACCGGCGAAACTTTCTTCTCACCGCGGCGGCCGCGGCCGTCTCTCCCGCCCAGGACAACATTCCCATCATCGACATCCACCAGCACACGAACTATTCGCGGCGCACGGATGATGCTACGGTGGCGCACCAGCGGAAGATGGGAATCACAAAGACCATTCTGCTGCCCGCGGGCTCGAAATACGGATTGGCGGCGCAGGCCGGCGGCAACGATACGGTGGTGGCGCTGGCCAAAAGGTATCCCAAGGAGTTCCTGTTCTTCGCCAACGAATTGCCCGACATCCCAGAGACGAAACCGGTGATTGAGAAGTTCCTCAAAATGGGCGCCATCGGTATTGGGGAGCAGAAGTTTCCCGTCGATAGCGATTCGCCGCACATGGAACTGATTGCCTCCATCGCCCGTGATTACAACGTTCCGGTGTTGATGCACTTCCAGCACGAAACGTACAACTACCACATTGAGCGCTTCCACAAGATGCTGGAGAAGTACAACAAGGTGAACTTCATCGGGCACGCTCAGACGTTCTGGAGCAACATCAGTAAGGGCGGCGATCAGAAGGTGCTCTATCCCACCGATAAGGTGACGCCCGGCGGCATCACGGACCGGCTGCTGGCGGATTATCCGAACATGTTCGCCGATCTTTCCGCGGGCAGCGGACTGAATGCGTTCAAGCGCGATCCGGAGCATGGCGCGGCGTTCATCAAGCGGCATCAGGATAAGCTGCTGTACGGCAGCGATTGCAACGATTGGGTAGGCGAAGGCGAGAAATGCAGCGGGTCGCAACAGATCGCGATGATGCGCAAACTGGCGCCGGACGCCAAGGTGTTGCGCAAACTGTTCTGGGATAATTCGGCGAAGCTGTTCCGGATCAAGGCATGAAGCGGCGTCAATTTCTCTCCACGTTATCGCTGGCTCCGTTCGCGGCGCCGGCGCAAACATCGAAGACCAATATTGTTTTAATCCTCGCCGACGATTTGGGGTATGAGTGCCTGAACTGCTATGGGGGTACTTCATACAAGACACCGAATCTCGACAGGATGGCGGCGCAGGGTGTGCGGTTTACGCATGCCTACGCGCAGCCGCTGTGCACGCCCACGCGCGTGCAGTTGATGACAGGGCTCTACAACAATCGTAACTGGAAGGCTTTCGGCATCATGGACCCGAAGGAGCACACCTTCGGGCATCGTTTTCAGAAGCTCGGCTATAAGACCGCGATGGCCGGTAAGTGGCAATTCTGGAGCTACAACCCGCCGGACTTCGAACCGGAATGGCGAGGGAAGGGGATGCTGGCGGAGCAGGCGGGCTTCGATGAATACTGTGTCTGGCATGCGCTGCACACGGAGGACAAAGGCTCGCGATATGGCGATCCGACGTATATGGTGAACGGCAAGCTGGTAAAGGAGGAGAAGGATAAGTTTGGTGACGATGTTTTTTCCTCGTTCCTGATGAACTTCATGGAGAAGCATCGGAACGAGCCCTTCTTCGTCTACTATCCGATGGCGCTGACGCATGGCCCGTTTAACCCCACGCCGCGGAGTGCGAATTGGACCACCGCGCGGCTGAAGAACGATCGCAAGAACTTCGCCGATATGGTTGCCTACATGGACGAGGTGGTGGGGCGCGTGTGGAAGAAGGTGGAGGATCTGGGCATTGCCGAACGCACGCTGATTCTCTTCTTCAGCGACAACGGCACGGATAAGACCATCACTTCGAAGATGGGAGACAAGGTGGTGCAGGGCGGCAAAGGGCTGACGACGGATGCCGGCACGCGTGTTCCTTGTATTGGTTATTGGAAGGGGCGCACGCCGGTGGGCAAGGTCTGCGACGATCTGGTGGATTCTTCGGATTTCTATCCCACTATTCTCGATGCTGTTGGTGCGAAGCCGGACCGGAAGATGGATGGGCGCAGCTTTCTTCCGCAGTTGCTCGGTAAGCGCGGCAACCCGCGGGAGTGGACGTATTGCTGGTTCGATCCGCGTCCCGGACATGGCAAAGAGGCCTACACGAAGCTGGTGCAGTACGCTCGCACGCAGCGCTACAAGCTCTACGACGATGGACGGTTCTACGATGTGCCGAACGATGTTCTGGAGCAGCGTCCGCTGCCTGCCAGCGCCGGTGGAGAGGCAGGCGAGGCGCGGAAGAAGCTTCAGGCCGTGCTGCAGGCAATGCGGTAACGCGATATGCTGCGGAGTGCAATGATGACTCGCAGACAAGCCCTGGGTGCGCTCAGCGCCGCCGCGTTGTATGGCAAGGAGACGCCGGCTGATCATTTCGCCACTGGCGTGAAGGTGGGTGAGATTACTCCCACGGGCGTGGTGATATGGACACGCCGTACGAAGACAGCTAAGCGCAACGATGCCGGTATCGTGCGCAAAGGCGGAGGCAAGGAAGCGAAGTTTCTTGCTCCCGGCACCGATCTGGCGACGCTGGAAGGCGCGGCGCTGGGCGGCAACGGGTATGCGCGGCTGATGGTGGAATCCGTTTCCGGCCGGGAGAAGAAGCGCACGGTGAATTGGGTGGATCTGGACGCGGGCGCCGATTTCGCGCATCAGTTTCGTTTGAGCGACCTTTCGCCGGCCACTCACTACAAGTTCGCGATTGAGACTGCCGCGGCGAAGGGCAAGTCCGCCGACGGTGTGTTGACGGGTTCGTTCCGCACCGCGCCGCGCGAGACGGACAAGGTGGCCGTGCAGTTCGCACTGTCTTCGTGCCAGAAGTACAGCCAGCAGGATCGCGAAGACGGGTTCTGGATTTACGATGCGCTGGAGAAACTGAAGCCCGCGTTCCTGGTGTCGTGCGGTGACAACGTCTACTACGATTCCGACGATCCGGTGGCGACGTCGGTGGAGATTGCGCGCTATCACTGGGATCGCATGTTCAGCCTGCCCACGTTGCATAACTGTTTGCGCACGGTGCCCGCATATTTTCAGAAGGACGATCACGATCTGATGAGCGACGATTGCTTTCCCGGCATGAAGGCGCCGAAGCAACCGGATTTCAGTTTCGTCGCCGGGCAGAAGTTGTTTCGCCAGCAGATTCCCGCGCCGATGGATGCGCAGCCGCTGTATCGACGTTTTCGCTGGGGGACGGATTTGGAAGTGTGGCTGCCCGACAGCCGGGATTTCCGCAGCGCCAACGATGCGCCTGATGGACCGGCGAAGAGCATTTGGGGCGAAGCGCAGAAGCAGTGGTTGAAACAATCGTTGGCGCAGAGCACAGCGCGGTGGAAGTTGATTTTGAATCCGAACCCGATGGTGGGGCCGGACCATGGCCGGAAGAAAGACAACCACGCGAATCCCACGTACGCCACGGAGAGCAAGGAGATGCGCACCTGGCTGCGCGATCACGTCGGCGGGCAGGTGATCCTGATGAACGGTGATCGCCACTGGCAATATCATTCGGTGGATCCGGAAACCGGTTTGCACGAATGGGGCTGCGGCCCGGCGAGCGATTCGCACGCGGTTTCACCGAGCGGCGGCGAGGATAAGCGGTATCACAAGTTTCTCCGCATCAAGGGCGGATTCGTCACCGCGCGCGTGGATCCGAATGATAAGGATGCGCCGCTGGTGCTGGAGCATCGCGATGTGCAGGGGCGCGTGGTCTATCGTTCCGTGTACGGAAAGCCGGCTTAGCTGAGGAAGGGATTGAAGTCTTTTTCGTGGCCGATGGTGGTGTTCGCGCCATGGCCCGGAATCACGATGGCGTCTTCGGGCAGCACCAGGAGTTTGGTGTGAATCGAGGACAGAATCTGATGGTGATTGCCGCCGGGAAGATCGGTGCGGCCGATGGATTCCTGAAACAGCGTATCGCCCGCCACCAGCTTTTTTTCGCCCGGAATCCACAGGCACATGCTGCCCTGCGTATGCCCCGGTGTGTGTAGCACATGAAACTCGCGATCGCTGAGGGCGAGTGAATCGCCCTCCTTCGGATGGTGGTCGATTTCGGTGCGCGGCGGGGTGGGCATACGGAGCCACGCGGCCTGCGTGTCCAGATGATTGTAGAGTCCTTCGTCGTTTTCGTGCATCCAAACAGGTGCTCCGGTGAGCGCCTTCATTCTTTGTGCACCGCCGATGTGGTCGATGTGCGCGTGCGTGATGACGATGGCTTTTACCTTCAACTGGTGTTTGTCCAGGATGGCCACAATGGCATCGATGTTGTCGCCGGGATCGACCACAATGGCTTCGCGCGTAGTTTCGTCGCCGAAGATGGAGCAGTTGCACTGGAGCATGCCGACGGGCAGAATTTCATGAATCATATTGGGAGGCGATTACACTAAGATTATGGACTTTCTGGCAGTGGCCATGCGCTGGGCGCATATCGCATCGATGGCGTTCGTAGTGGGCGGAGCATTTTACGCCCGATTTGTTTTGGCTCCGGCGACGGAGGGATGGACGGAAGCCGAGCGGGTGAAACTGGGAGACCGGATCGCCAACACGCTGCGTCCGGTGATGATGATCGCGGTGGTGGTGCTGCTGCTCTCCGGCACGTTCAACCTGCTGCGCAAGACGAACCTGCCCGCCGGGTATCACATGTGGTTCGGGATCAAGGCGCTATTTGCGCTGCATGTGCTGGGCGTGTCGATGCTGCTGGGGCGGCCGGGCGTCGCTTTGGCGAAGCGCGTGCGGTGGCTTACCGGGATCGCCGCCAGCGGCGCCGTGGTGATGCTGATTTCCGCCGTACTGAGGGCGATGCAGCAATGAGCGGCTATCAGGCTTTACGCGAAGGCGTGGCGTGGCTCGACCTGGATGGCCGCGGACGGTTTCGGGCGGCAGGCGAAGATCGGGCACGGCTGTTGCATGCGATGACCACGAATCATATTCAGCAGTTGCAGCCGGGTGCGAGTTGCTATGCGTTTTTCCTTAATGACAAGGGTCGAATTCTTGGCGACGCGAACATTCTCAACCTGGGAGAATCGCTGCTGATTGATACAGAGGGCCCATCGCACGATGTGTTGTTCCAGCACCTGGATAAGTTCATCATTGCCGATGATGTGACCCTGGAAGACGCACGCGAGGATACGGCTGCCATTGGCGTGGAAGGGCCGCAGGCGGACGGGTTGCGTGGCGAACTGGAGGGCTTTACGATTGGAGCTTTCAGTTGCGCAGGCGCGGGGTTTCGCGTGTACGTGCCGCGGGCGGGCAAGCAGGGGTTGATTGACCGTTTGGAGCAACTGGGCGCGGTGGCTGCATCGGCGGAAGACCAAAACATTGTGCGCCTGGAACGTTTCCGGCCGGTGTACGGATTGGATTTCAATGATAAGCATCTGGTGCATGAGACGCAGTTGCTCCATGCCGTGCACTTCACCAAGGGCTGCTACCTGGGGCAGGAGATTGTGGAGCGTGTGCGATCGCGGGGGCAGGTGCACCGGTTGCTGGTTCCGTTATATGTGGATGGTGCGAATGCTCCCTCGCCGGGCTCGCCGGTGATGGCGGGCGAAATGGCTGCGGGGGAAACCATGTCGGCGGCTTACTCGCCGAGTGTGGGACGCAGTATCGCGTTTGCCGTGCTGCGCTCAGACTATGCGAAGCCCGGAACACAATTGACGGTGAACAACGCGGGGGCCGAAGTGGCGGCGGCGAAAGGCGTGTGACCACTGTTCTGCTGCAGGTGTTTTCGTTGTTCGCGATCACTGACCTGCAGGTGGAGGCGACTTCACTGCGTTTGGCGGGGCAGATGCTGCCGGAAGTTTCGAAGTTGACGGCTCGCGGCGGGCAGGTGTGCGCCGGGACGCTGTGCGGAGCGGCGTTGCGTAGCCAGGGCGGCGTGGTGCGGCTCCGCATCGCAGGTAAGATCGATCGCAGCTATCCCGGTGATGTGGAGATCACGGCGCGCGAGGGGAAACTGAGCGCCGTGGTTCGCATGGATCTGGAAAACGCCGTGGCTGCCGTCGTCGCGGCCGAGATGCCGGATGGCGCGGCACAGGCGCAGTATGCGCAGGCAGTGGCGGCACGCTCGTATTACGCGGCGCAGAAGGGCCGGCACACGGGCGCGGATTTCTGTGACAGCACGCATTGCCAGTTTCTTACCGTGGCCACCGATGCTTCGCGAAGTGCCGCACTCCGCACGCGGGGCCAGGTGCTGCGCTATCGCAACGAGCCAGTGGCGGCGATGTATTTCCGCAGTTGCGGCGGACGCACGAAGCGCGCGGAGGAAGTGAAATTGCCTGGGGCGGCGTATCCGTTCGCCGCGGTGGAATGCCGCACCTGCCTGCGTGAACCCTACACGTGGGAGTCGGAAGTGCCGGGCGCTTTGTTCCGTGAAGGGCCATCGGAGGCGCTGCGCCTTGAGTTGACGCGGCGCTTCGGGTGGAATCGTATGCCGTCGAACGACTACACCGCGGAAGCGCGTGGGGAAACACTGGTGCTGCGCGGTAAGGGGCAGGGGCACGGTGTGGGGATGTGCCAGCGCGGCGCACTCGGTCTTGCAGCGGCCGGAGAGGACTATCGGGCCATCCTCAGCCACTACTTTCCAGGAGCAAGGATTGGGGACTGACGTGTCAGAATAGAAGTATCATGCTTCATTCCGTCTTCCTATTCCTGCTGCTTGTGTGCTCAGCCATGGCTCAGTCGCCGCTGGGCACAGTGACCGGATTGACCGTCGATCCGGCACAGGCCGCGGTGCCGAACGCAACCATTACTTTGACCTCCGCCGATACCGGCCTCAAACGCGAAGTCACCACCAACGACACGGGCGTGTTCACGTTTCCCAATCTGCCGCCGGGCCGCTACAAGCTGGCCGCGCAGGCGAGCGGATTCCGGCAGTTGGAGACTCCGGTATTTGAACTGGCTGCCTATCGCACGGTGCGGCAGGATCTGCGCTTTGAACTGCAGGCATCGGCCACGGAAGTGACCGTGACGGCGCTGGCTTCCACCGTGGTGCAAACGGAATCGCCGTCCATTGCCACGGGCCTCAGCAGCAAGCAACTGATCGAACTGCCGACCAATCTGCGCAGCGTGTTCAACAATGCCGGCGATTCGGGATTGATCTTCAGCATGATGCCGCTGACGATTCCGGGCGTGGTGCAAGTGGGTGCGGGCGCGGCCTGGATTGTGCCGGGCGGCGGCCAGAACGGGACGCGCCTGAAGGTGGATGGCATCGAAACCAACTTCGGAAATTTCGGCGGGCCTGATCCGGTATCGCAGCCGTCGTTTGAATCGGTGGAGGAGTTCACGGCGAACCTCAACGCCAACCGCGCCGAGTTCAGCGGCATCGGCAACGTCACTACGGTGACGAAGTCCGGAACGAACCAGTTCCACGGAGGCATCTTCTGGTATGCGAAGAACAGCGCCTTCGATGCGCGCAACGCGTTCCAGGCGTCGAAGCCGTTCCAGAACATCCACAACTTTGGTGGCACGTTCGGCGGGCCGATCCAGAAGGACAAAACGTTCTTCCAGTTGACGTATGACCAGACGCACGGCTCGCGAGCCTATCTGTTCAATGCCAATGTGCCGACGGTGGCGCAGCGCGCGGGCGATTTCACCGGCGCCGCGGCGATTCGCAATCCGCTCAATAACCAGCCCTACGCCAATAACCGCATTCCCACGGCGCAGATCACCTCGCAGGCACAAAAAGCGATGGAATTGTTTTTTCCGCTGCCGAACTTCGGCCCTGCCTCGCTGACGGCCGGCAACTATCGCGATGTGTTCAACGGGCCGGAGGATCACCGCATCATGGAAATGCGCGTCGATCACCACATCAACTCAAAGCAAAGCGCCTTCTTCCGTTATCAGAACAAGAACCACGACTACAAGATCCCTGGCGCGCGCAGCCCGTTGCCGCCGAGTTCCGTGGGTACGTCCACCAATCTGCGGAATGTCCATTTCTTTACCGTCGGCCACGTAGCCACAATCAGCCCTTCGCTGTTCAACGAATTCCGCGCGGGCAACGTGGTGCTGTCGTCGAAATCGGATTCGAACGTGAAGGGGCAGCCGCTGCTCGATCAGATCGGGATTCGGGGCCTTTCGCCGCGGCCGGGCATCAACGGTGTGCCGAACATCTCCATCGCGGGATTGAGCAACGTCACGCAGGCATTGCTGAATCCGGTGAACGACGGCCACACGCAGTTCTCCGATAACCTGACGTGGGTTCGCGGGAAGCACACGGCGAAGTTCGGCTTCGAATTCGTGCGCTGGTATGTGAATCGCTACATGCCCGTGTCCACGGCCGTGTTCGGCAATTTCAGCTTTACCAATCGCTTCAGTAATAATCCGGTGGCTGATTTCCTTCTTGGCCTGCCGACGACGGTGACGCGCATGGATCCGTACCTGGCGCAGTACAGCCGCTGGAACAACATTGCCTTCTACGCGCAAGACGATTTCAAGATGACGCCGCGCCTCACGCTGAGCTACGGTGTGCGGTACGAATACAACCAGCCGATCACGGTGCGCGACGATAACTTCTATTCGTTCGATCCGGCAAACGGGAACATCATCATCCCGAGCAGCAAGGCGCTGGAAACGTTCAGTCCGGAATGGCCGCGCACGCTGCCGGTGGTAACCGCCGACAAGATGGGCGTGAATCGCACGCTGCGCAAGACCGACCGCAACAATTTCGCCCCGCGCTTCGGCTTCTCTTATCAGATGGGCAATGATGCGAAAACCGTGCTGCGCGGCGGCTGGGGCATTTACTACGCCCCGTTCTCCGGCGCCGTGACGGGATCGCTGGCCGCTGGTCCGTTCTCCCTCACCGGCAGTTCCAACAACGTGATCAACAACGGTGTGCCGGTATTTACTTTTGCTGCTCCGTTCGCCGCTCCGACCACGCCGGGAACGCTGAATTTGAACGGTGTGGTGCCTGACCTGCGCAACAGCTATGCGATGGAGTACAACTTCTCCATCGAGCGGGAACTGAGCAAAGCGCTCGGTGTGCGGTTGAGCTACATCGGGGCGAAAGCGACGCAGTTGCCCTATCAGCGCAACATCAATCAGCCGCGCGCTTCACGCAACGCCGCGCGCCGCCCGCTGCCGCAGTACAACAACCTTATCTATGCCGAAAACGGCGCCAACAGCCTCTATAGCGGACTGCAGGCGCAGGTGACACGGCGCTTCGCACTCGGCCTGCAATTCAGCTCCGCCTGGACATGGGCGAAGCAACTGAGCGAAGTGGATGACACGGGCAGCGCCGATCTGAACACGACGATCGAAGATGCCTACGACCGCGCGCGCGATCGCGCCGATGTGTACGCGGTGCCGCGCCATCAGTGGATGAATCAGGCGCTGTATGAACTGCCGCTGGGCAAGGGGCTCATCCGCGGCGGCTGGCAGTTGAACGCGTTGATCAACGTGCAGACCGGCAACTTCCTCAATCCGCAGTTCGCCGGACCCGATCCGTCGAACACGTTCAACTTCGGCGGCCGGCCGGACCTGATCAAGACGATCGACTATCCGCGGACCATGGCGACCTGGTATGACCGCAATGCGTTCGCCACGCCGCAGACCGGCTCCTTCGGCAACGCGGCGCGCAACAGCATCGTGGGACCTGGCTACTCACTGTTCAACCTCGGATTGTCGAAGAACATGACGTTTGAAAAGGCGGGTACGGTGCAGATTGCGGTGTCGTTCCAGAACGCGATCAACCATGTGAACCTGGGGCAACCGAACACGACGGTGTCTACTGTGCAAGGCGGCACGATTACGGGTGCGCACATTTTCCCGGCGGCAGGCAGCCCGCGCACCGGCCAATTGAGCCTGCGATGGAGTTTCTGATGTCGTACACAGTTGAGAATCGCGCGCGGTACGTCGAAGAGCTGAAGGCGTACCTGCGCATCCCCAGTATCAGCACGCTCAGTGAGAACAAGCCCGATATTTGCCGTGCGGCCGAGTTCACTGCAGCGCAGTTGCGCCAGGCAGGTATGCGCAACGTGGAGTTGATGGACGGGGAAGGGAACCCGCTGGTGTACGGCGAATGGCTGGATGCGCCGGGCAAGCCGACGCTGCTGTTCTACGGACACTACGATGTGCAGCCGCCTGATCCGCTGAGTGAATGGGTGTCGCCGCCGTTTGAACCGGAGATTCGCGGCGAGAATATCTACGCGCGCGGCGCGGCCGATGACAAGGGGCTGACGCTGATTCTGGTGAAAGCCGTGGAAGCGCTGATGGCGACACGCGGCAAGCTGCCGGTGAACGTGAAGTTCCTCATCGAAGGCGAGGAGGAATCGGGCGGAGAGCATATCAGCAGCTACGTGGCATCGAAGCCGCCGCGCATCAAGGCCGATGCCGCGGTGATCTGCGACACCGAAATGTTCGCGCCCGAATTGCCTACGCTCTGCATCGGGCTGCGCGGCATTGTGTACGGCGAATTGACGGTGAAGGGCGCGAAGCAGGATCTGCATTCCGGCGTCTATGGCGGCGCAGCGCCGAATCCGATGATGGCCGTGGCGGAGATTCTCACGGCGCTGAAAGACCGCGATGGGCACATCCTCATTCCGGGCTTCACGGACAAAGTGCAGCCACCCGCCCCGGCGGAAAAGGAAGCCTGGGCGCGCCTGCCGTTCGATGAACAGAAGTATCGCGAAGAAGAGATGGGCGCCTCGGCGTTGACCGGCGAGCCGGAATACACGCTGTTTGAGCGGCTATGGGCACGGCCGACGCTGGAAGTGCACGGCATCCGCGGCGGCTTCATTGGCGAGGGTGCGAAGACCGTGATTCCGGCCCAAGCCGTGGTGAAACTCAGCGCGCGCTTGGTGGCTGATCAAGAGCCGGATGAAGCCGTCAAGCAGATCCAGAAGGCCGTGGCCGCGGCTTGTCCGCGCGGCGTTACTGCCGAGTTCAAGCTGCTGCATGGCGCTGCGCCTTCGCTCATCAATCCGGATAACCGCTTCATCAAAGCGGCGGCCGATGCGATGACCGAAGTGTTCGGCAAGGAGACGGTGTATGTGCGCAGTGGTGGATCCATTCCCATCACTGGGCTTTTCGATCAGCACCTGGGGATACCCAGCGTGATGATGGGCTTCGGGCTTCCCGATGACAATCTACACGCTCCGAACGAAAAACTGTTTCTGCCCAACTTCTATCGCGGCATTGACGCCGTGGCTCGCTACCTCGATATCGTCGGAGAAGGATGACGCTGCTTGCACTGATTGCCCCGTACGCGCCGCTTGTGGTTGCGCCGCTGGGATTGTCGCTGGCGGGGACATCGCGACTCACTCGCCGGCTGGTTTACCCCGCGGGCGTGCTGGCCGCCGCATCGTTCTTCTTTGAGCAGGGCTGGCTGGCGGCGTTGCTCGTGTTGCCGTGGTTCGCCTTCACCATCGAAGTGGCGCGGCAAGGCGCGGTGCGGATGCGGGCGCGCGGCACGAAGCCGGTGGAAGAATTCGCGCTGCACGCGGGCCTGCTCTACCTGGCGATGGGCGGCTTCTGGCTGGTGCTGTCACGGCTGGGCGAGCGGCCGCTGGGCTTCCGCGACGAGATCATTCTGCTCACGGCGATCCATTTTCACTACGCCGGTTTCGCCGCGTGCGTGTTCACGGCGATGACGGGGCGCATGCTCGGCGAGCAGGCGGATTCGCGGCTCTATCGCTGGGCCGCGTGGGCCGTGGTGGGCGGCACTCCGCTGTTGGCGATGGGCATCACTGTCTCGCGTTGGGTCGAGATCGTGGCCGCATTCTGGTTGTCGCTAGGCGTGGTGCTGATCAGTGGACTGGCGCTGCTGAATTCGCTGCTCGGCCGCACCAGCATGGCGACATCGCTGTGCCTGAGCATCGCCGCGGCATCCACGGTGATCTCGATGGGCCTGGCTGCGGCTTACGCCGTGAGCGAGTTTCAAGGTGCGCTGTGGCTTCCGATTCCGCGCATGGCTGTGCTGCACGGATTGGCGAATGCAGTGGGCTTGTCCACCGTGGGGCTCACCGGCTATCTGCTCACAAGGCCTGCGGAGCGTCTCCTTATTTCGCCGGCTTCAGGTCCCGCGCCGCCAACTGGCCCTTGCGGGAAAAGTTGATGGACTCGGCGAGCACGCGCATGGTTTCCTGCGGCGCATGGAAGCCGGTGGAATTTTCCGCTTCCACGAAATCGAGGTAAAACTGTGCCTTGCGCTGGAAATCCCAGGCCGGGCCCAAAGCTGCGGGAGTGGCTCCGGCTTCACGCGCCTTCTTGATGTCGGTGATCAGATCCATGAGTGCATCCATGGCGTGATTGCGCTCGGCCCAGAAGCGATCCTGAATCTGTTCGACGCGTGCTTTCATCTCTTCTTCCGGGAAGTGGTGGCAGCCCTGGCAGGCGCGGTTGATATTGAGCAGCGGGCTGCGCACATGGTGATCGCTGATCTTCATGCCGCCTTCGCGCTTGTAGGGCATGTGGCAATCGGCGCAGGATACGCCGGCGCGGGCATGCACGCCCTGGTTGTACATCTCAAATTCGGGATGTTGCGCCTTCAGCACGGGGGCTCCGCTTTCTTTGTGTTCGAAATCCTTGTGCTTCACTTCGTCGTAGTAGGCGGTGATCTGATCCACCTTCAGCCCCTTGCTCCAAGGGTAGGTGAGGCGCTTTTCCGGCCCCTTGAAGTAATACTCCACGTGGCACTGGCCGCAGACGAAAGTGCGCATCTCGGCCGCGGTGGCCTGCTTGTTGACATCGTAATCGGCGATGCCTTGTGAGGCTTTGTAGACCTTGATTCCCTCAATGAAACCGGGCCTCGTGACGCGCAGTTCCATGGTGTTCGGATTGTGGCAGTCAATGCAGGCCACAGGATGCTTCGCCTGAGAGGATGCCTCGGCGTAGGTCATGTGATTCAGCTTGTCGAAGCCCGCCATGATGTCGCCATTGCCCAGCTTGCGGTACATCGTATACACGGAAGCATGGCAGTTGAGGCAGGTGCCGGGTTGCTTGAACTCGGTCACACGGCGCGTGTTGCGCTGGTCGAGCAGCATGTAGGCGTGGCCGCGTTCCTCACGGAAATCCACGGAGAACGCGTAACCCAGCCACATGCGCGCCAGGCGCGGATCCTCCTGGATCTTGCTTTGTGAATAGACCAGCCGGGGGTCGGCTTGCGTCGGCGTGTGCGGCAAGGCTTCGCTGCCGCCATAGCGCGTGCGCGTCATGTCCACCGTCGATTTGTAGCTGGCGTACTGCAGCGGGAAATTCCGGCCCCAAACCGCCGGGTCATCGATATCGTCGTTCAACTCCACGACGTGGAAGAAGGGCGTGCGCGCTTCCTGTTTGCGCTCCATCACGTTCACCAGCAGGCCGCTGATGCCGAATGTGAGCAACGCTGTCACAACAATGGCAATGACGATTGTTTTGGAGGAACTCATAGGGATTTACTTTCCATGTCCGACGCCGGCGTGGCATTGAATACAAGAGACGGAGGCTCGCGAGTGCCGGGACGAATTGATGCCGCTGGTCAGATCGGCGTGGCATTTCAAGCACGCGCCGTCCGCTACTCGATAGTTGCGAGCCGTGATGCGAATCTCATCGGGAAACCGCTGTGTGGTGAAGGCCCAGGAATGAAGAAAGCCGTTCAGCGCTTTGGTAGAGTACTTGGCAAGGAAGCCGGCGGGAGCATGGCAATCGTTGCAAACAGCCCATTTTCCGTGGCTCGAACGCAGCCAGCCGGAATGCTGATTGCGCATGACGTGGCAGTTGGCGCAGGCCGCCGGGTTGTCTGTGAGATAGGAACTGCCCTTGGCATACCCGAACGTAAACACGCCCACACCGAGGAAAACCCCGCACAGAACGGCCAGAAGCATCCACGCCGTGGTCCGGCCGCTGCTCGACTTGAGACTCACCACTTCATTATTATGCACTCGATCTGCAACTTCTGTGACAGAAGTCACAGCGATTTTTGATCCGAAACCGATTCGATTCGCGCGTAACCGGATAGCATGACTACGGCAACGGATCAATTGCGGGATACGCTGGAACGCAACGCACGAGCCCTTGCTCTGCGACCTTCCATCGGGCAGAACACGGCGATCACCATGGTGCGCCTTACTGAGGGGCTGGCCTGCGAAGTGGAGGAAGGCCCATGGAAGCTGCGCGTCGACATGTCGCCGAAATCGGGTGGTGCGGGCAGCGCGCCGAACCCGGGAGTGCTTGGCCGTGCGTCGTTGGGAAGCTGCCTGGCGATCGGATATGCGATGTGGGCCGCACGCCGCGGCGTCGCGCTGGAGGAAATCAGCGTCGAAGTGCAGGCTGATTTCGACACTGCCGCCGAGTATGGATTGACCGATGACCAACCCGGCTATCACCAAGTACGCTGCAATGTGAAAGTGCGCAGCAAAGCGCCTGCCGAAGAGGTGCGCGCGGTCATTGAGGAAGCCGATCGCTGCAGTTCCTATCTGGCCGTGTGGACCAAACCCCAGGATGTGCGGCTGAACATTGAAGTGACGGAGTAAGCGATGAAAGCGAATCTGCAGCGGCGCGTGCAGCGCTATGGCTGGGACAAGGCGTGCCCCGATTATGAATCGCACTGGGCCGCGCAATTAGCGCCGGCGCATGAGTTGCTGCTCGCCATGGCCGATGTGGCGCGTGGAGAAACGGTGTTGGATGTGGCCTGCGGCACCGGATTGGTTACGTTCCCCGCCGCTTCGGCTGCCGGTCCCCGTGGCAGGGTGACGGCCACCGATATCTCCGAAGCCATGATCGTTCGCGCACAGGATCAGGCCGAACGCCGCGGATTGAGCAATATCATTTTCCAACGCGCGGATGCGGAATCGCTCCCTGTTCCGGGTGATGCTTGCGACGCCGCCATATGCGCGTTGGGATTGATGTACGTGCCCGACCCCGTGCAGGCGCTGTGCGAAATGCATCGTGCACTGCGGCCGGGTGGCCGTGCCGTGGCCGCCGTGTGGGGCCGCCGCGAGCGTTGCGGTTGGGCCGGCATTTTCCCGGTGGTGGATGCGCGCGTGGAATCCGATGTCTGCCCGATGTTCTTTCAACTCGGCACCGGCGATGCACTGCGGCAGGCTTTTGAGCAGGCCGGCTTCGTGCACATCCTGGTGGAGCGCATTGAGACCATGCTGCACTATCGCAACGAACAGGAAGCTCTGGGCGCGGCCTTCATCGGCGGGCCGGTAGCACTGGCCCATTCGCGCTTCGATGATGCCACGCGCGCCGAAGCTTATCTGGAATATCTGGACACCATCGCCCCGTACCGCACAGGCGAAGGCTACGCCATCCCCGGAGAGTTCGTAGTGGCACGCGGCTGGAAGACGGCCTAAACTGGACCTTGTGACCGAACTGGCTGTCGCGATACTACCCACTGACGATCTGGCGGCCGCAAAGGCGTTCTATGTGGATGGGCTTGGTTTTCGTGTGTTGTGGGAGGCGTCTGAGGATGGGCACTCCGGCTTGCTTGGGGTGGCCCGCGGCACGATGCAAATCACCCTCGACGGCCCGATGGAAGGCCACGGCCGCAATGCCTGTGTATCGCTGCACGTCAACGACGCCGATGCCTACTATAACGAGTGGAGTGTGAAGGTGCAGGGCGTGAATGCTCCGCGTGATCAGGAATGGGGCGCGCGAACCTTCGATCTTCACGACCCCAGCGGCAACACGATCTTCGTCATCGGCCCACTGCGCGGCGGCGCTTAGCGGCGGGCTGCTTCTTCCACTGCCATCAGTGCCCGTTGGATGCTCTGCTCTCGCAGGGCATCCGGCCCTGTCATGTGATCGGCGCAAATGGCGGCGATTTCGCTGATTCCCATGAATTGCAGAATCCGGCGCAGATAGGGCACCTGCGCATCGTCGTGTTCCTGCGCTTCGCCCGCGCCGTATCCCAGCCCCCTCGTGGCCAGGATCACCGCCTGCTTGCCCTGCAGCAGTCCGCGATAGGTGGGTGCAACGGTTCGCCCAATGCGCACCACCTGATCAATCCAGGCCTTCAATGCCGCGGGGATGCCGAAGTTGTACATGGGCGCGGCAATCACGATGGTGCCGGCGCCCAGCATCTCGTCAATCAAAGCATCCGATACGGCGATGGCTGCCTGTTGTTCGGCGGTGCGTTCGGCGGGCGCGGTGACCGCTGCGGCAATCCAGTCCTCGGTCACCATCGGCAGTGGCGCCAGACTCAGATCACGATGCATCACCTGGCCATTTGGATGAGCCTTGCGCCACGCTTCCACAAAGTGCGCGCTCAACCGCCGTGAGCAGGAGCGCTGCGGCCGCGGCGAGCTATCCACCAGGAGTAATGTGTTCATGCCCTAAGACGGACAATGGTTCCGGATTTCGACAAAGGCGCGCCGCAAATTACCGCGGCTTCACGCCGAGCGCCAGCAAGGTTTCAAAGTGCGGTGGCTCCGGCTCGCGGTACACAATGGATGTTTCCACTTGAGTGAACCGCGCTTTGTGGAGCATTGCTTCCAGTTCCACCTCAGGGAAGCCGAGCCACAAATCGGCGTACAACTCACGCGCGTCTTCGAAATTGTGGCGCAGCAGATCGAGCACGACGATTCGTCCACCGGGCTTCAAAATCCGCCACGCTTCTTCGACAGCCTTGGGAGGATGCGAAGCATGATGCAAGCTCTGGCTGAAGATCGCGAGATCGACGGTCGCGTCTTCCACCGGCAACTGCTCCAGATCCCCGACGCGATACTCCAGGTTCGCCAAAGCGTGACGCGATGCCAGATCGCGCCCGAAAGCCACCATCTGCTCGGAGTTGTCCACGGCAATCACTTTCTCCGCGCGTTGCGCCAGCAGTTGCGATAGCGTGGCTTCGCCCGCTCCCAGATCCGCAACCACCATCGGCGGCATCAGCTTGAGCAGCGCTTCAGCGATGCCCTTCCACGATCGCCCGGGCACATAATGGCGCCCGAACTTGCCGGCGAGTTCATCGAAGTAGGCGCGCATCCGGTCCCGCCGCTTGCGCAGCGCGAGGTCGAGCGAGGCGGCATCCTGCGTGGCTTCTGAAATTTCGCTCGTGGCCTGCCGCAACAGGCCGATAAGCTCTGTGTTGCCCTGCAGATCTTCGTGTATCCGGTACAGGCTATGTTTGCCGTTGCGCCGGTCTTCCACCAGTCCCGCCTGCCGTAACTGGCTCAAACTCATCGAGATGCGGCTCTGCCCCATGCTCAGAATCTCTTGCAGCTCCGCCACGCTAAGTTCTTCTTTTTCGAGCAGTAACAGGATTCTGACACGAGCCGGATCGGCCAGCAGGCGAAACCATTTTAGGATTGACTGATTCATGCAGTTAGGCTATTATCAACATATCAAGATTTCTTGATGAATGAAAGAGAACTATGAGTACCACAGCCATTCCCACCCTCGCAGCCGAGTATCAGGTTGCCGACCTATCCCTGGCAGATTGGGGCCGTAAAGAGATCTCCATCGCCGAACACGAAATGCCTGGCCTGATGGCCATTCGCAAGAAGTACGCCAAGGACAAGCCGCTGGCCGGGGTCCGGGTGACAGGGTCGCTGCACATGACGATCCAGACCGTGGTGCTGATCGAGACGCTGACCGCGCTCGGCGCCCAGGTGCGCTGGGCGTCGTGCAACATCTTCTCCACCCAGGACCACGCCGCCGCCGCCATCGCCAAGGAC
>JAFDVS010000064.1 GCA_018268935.1 Acidobacteriota bacterium
GCCGCGCATCGCCAACCGCCTCCTCCGCCGTGTCCGCGATTACGCCGAAGTGCGCGCCGCCGGCCACATCGACCTCACCGTCGCCCGCACTGCCCTCGACCTCCTCGAAGTCGACCGCTTCGGCCTCGACGAGATCGACCAGAAGATCATGCTCACCCTGCTCGAAAAGTACGGCGGCGGTCCCGTGGGCCTCAAAACCATCGCCGCATCGGTGGATGAAGAAGCCGACACCATCGAAGAAGTCTACGAGCCTTACCTCATGCAACTCGGCTTTCTCGACCGCACCCCCAAGGGCCGCAAAGCGACCGACGCCGCCTTCGACTACTTCGGTGTGAAGCGCCGCATGATTTTGTCCACCGAACAGGGATCGCTCTTCGGATGAAGACCGTCTACCTGGCGCTGGGCTCGAACCTCGGCGACAAATTGCAGCACCTCAACGATGCCCTCGCGCGATTGCCCAAAGCAGGCCTGGAACTAGTGGCGGTCTCCGCCGTCTACGAAACCCGGGCCATGTACCACACCGATCAGCCCGATTTCTTCAACATCGCCCTCGAAGCCCGCACCGCCGTTCTCCCGAAAGTCTTGCTCCGCCGCATGCAGGCCATCGAGCGTGAACTCGGCCGCCGCCGCGTCCTCGTCAACGGTCCCCGCACCATCGACATCGACATCCTGCTCTATGGCCGCTTCGTTATCCGCTCCAACGACCTCGAAGTCCCCCATCCCCGCATCGAGGAGCGCCGCTTCGTCCTTGAGCCGCTCGCCGAAATCGCACCCACCCTGCGCCACCCCGTGTCAAAGCGATCCATCGCGGAACTGCTCGCCGCAGTCAAAGATCAGCCCGTTCACAAAACCCAACACCGCCTCGCCCTCATTGCAGAGCCGCGACCGTGAGGGAGCGGTTTCCCCAAATCACGCACGCAGATACTCAAACCCCAAATCCTCCCACCCATAAAGCGCGGCAGGCGCTTTCTTCGGCGCTGGTTCGGGTCTCAGCATAGGCGCCGGAGCACCGGCATTCCCATCGAAACTCCGCAGCGCCGCCACCACCCGTTCCCACTCCTCTGCCGGCACCCACAGATGCCCCTTCCCTCCATCGCTCGCAATCGCGTGCTCCTTGTTCAGCAGATTAGCCAGCGCAGCGATAGCGCTCGTCTCCGGCGCAGCAGCCGCCGGCAGCGAAACATGGTGCGCGGGCCGAACCACCTCCTCATCGAACACCTCAAATTGCGGCAGGTGCGGCGCAGCCTCAACAGGCGCGCCGGTAACCACCGAAGCCGCGGGGAATTCCACCCCCGCAGGTCTCCCCGCCTCCGCCACAACCGGCTCGACATGATAGTAAGACCGCAACTGCGCATGAATCTCTTCATTCGCCGCAATCTCCATCCGGTATTGCCCCGGATTCACTTCATAGAATCCCCGCGCCCGCTCCAGGCTAACTCGAGCATCGTTCAGCCTCCCCGAAAGCATATACACCACCGCCAGCTTCTCCAGCGCCTTCGGCAGGTTCGCCAATCGCTCCACTTCCGCCTTGCTGATCGCCTGCTGCAGCCGCTCCGTGGCACGCCCGAAATGCCCCATCTCCGATTCCACACCCGCCAGGCTCATCAGGATGTCCACCGAGTTCCCCGCATTGCCTCCCAATTGCCGTTCCAGTAGATTCAACGCACGGTGGAAGTACCCAGCCGCGCCCTCGAAATCCCCCGCCGCCTGCGCCGCCGCCGCCATCAGCTTCAGCACTTCAATCACCGCCGCGTCATCATGCGTCGCCAGCGCCTGCTGAATCTGTAGCGCCCGCTGCAGGTTCCGCATCGCCTCTTCACGCAATCCCCGGTGCGACTGGCACGTCCCCAACTCCGACAAACAGTGCGCCGTCAGCGGATGCAGATCCCCCAGCGCCGCCTCCGTACGTTCCAGCGTCCGCTGCAGCAGTTCCACCGCTTCCCCGTCCTCTGCTGTCAGCTCCAATAACCCCGCCAAAGCGATCGCCCGCGCCGCAATCGCCGGAATGTCCACCGGCCGCACTTCCTCCTGCGTCCGCAGTGCCTTCCGCAACCACTCCACCGCGCTTCCTTCATCGCCTCGCTCCAAGGCAATCCGCCCCATCAACTCCTGCGCCGCCGATAAATCGGAAGAAGCCCTTAGCCGTTCGTCTCCCAGTAAATCGATCGCCCGCTCCGCCGTCCGCTTCGCCCCCTCCAGCCATCCCAATCCGATCTCCGCCGTTGCCAGGCAAACCAGCAGCCTCCCATGCTGCGGACGCACCGCATCGTTGTCATCCAGCTCCTGCAATAGCCGCGAAAGACATTGCTCCGCCTCGTGATAACGGTTCTGTTCCAGATACTGCTCCCCCGCCCGCAACTCGGGAGCAGACCACCGGCGCTGATCGGGTAGGGCCTCGCGTACGGCTTGTGCCGCCGAACGGAGCTTCTCTAATGGATTCATGACACCAATCTCTCCATCGGCATTGTAGTACTAAAGATGAAGAACCCAAGGACACAATTAGGAGACAAAAGAAAGAATTCCGTAAGGGCATTTCTTAGATTTTTAAAGAAAACGACCTAAGGGGGCTAACAAACGTAGTACTTCGGTTAGCATCGTATTGGGAGAAGCACACGCGAGGTTATGGATCTATCGTTTGACAGTCCCACCCGTCACCCAGACCTGACCCCTTCCGGCCTTACCGCCCCTCTGCTGCCGCTCGCCGCCCCGCGTTTGCGCAGTGCTCCCGGGCGCCGGTTCCTCTATGGATGGAATACGCGCAGCACGGTCCGGCACATGCTCAACGATTCCGTCCAGCGGCTGCGCTACCTTGACACGCTTGCCCCGCTCGACACCTGCCGCCCCATCGAGCCCGAAAGCCCTGTCCCGAAGCAGTTCCAGAAATCCATCCGCATCCGGCCCCTGCGCCTCGTCCGCTATGGGGTGGACGAAAATATGCTGGCCTCGATTGCCGCCGAACCAGCCGTCGCCGGAAGCCGTGAGCCTCTGCAGGTGATCGCCCCTTCACTCGCCGCGGGCCTCGCCCCGATGCGGCCTCTCTGGGCCCAGGCCGAGCGCCCGGCATCGGTTTTGAAGACCAGCGGCCTTGGCTGTGAAGGCTTCTACATCCCTCAGGTCAGTGTCCGCACGCTCCATGCGGGATTCATGCTCGGAAAGGCCCCCGTGGAAACCCCAGCCTCTTCCACGGAGCGCCGCGGCGTCATCATCCCCTTCGAAGAAATCGCGGCGGCTGCCACGCCCGCCAAGGAAAGGGTCCCCGTTCTCCCCTTGCGGAGGCTGAGTTCATGAGCGGCCTCTCGGCACAATGGTTATGGTTCTTCGACGATCAACTTGTTCATAGCTTAAGTGAGATTAACCCCGGCGATCAGCGGCTGAAAAAACGTGCCGCCGCCCATCCATCCGTGGTGGACGGTGTCCGGTTCTGGCTGGAAGGCCGCCGCGAAGATGCCATCGATGCCCTCGGCGAGGCGGTGCGCCAAAACGATCTCGACGCCATCGCACTCACCGGCCAGATTCAATTTGAAATGGGGGCGATGCCGGAAGCGCTCCATTCCTTCACAAACCTTGCCTCGCGCCATCCCGATCATCCTTGCGCCACGGTGAACATGGGCCTCTGCCATGCGCGCCTGAGCAACTGGCCCGAAGCCATCGCTTGCCTCCAGCGCGCCCTGATGTTGCATCCGGATCGTGTCGAGATCTGGTTCGCTCTCGGCGTATCTCTGATGAACGAGAAGCGCCTCGCCGAATCCCGCGCCGCCTTCTCCCACAGCCTGCGTCTCAACGAAGCCTACGCCCCCGCCCTGTTCGGACTCGCCGTCTGCTACCACCTCGACGGCAAGCCCGCCGACGCCCTCCGCATCTATGAGCGGCTCATGGAAGGCCAACCCGTGCGCGAGCAGATCCTCACCAACGCCATGGCCGCCGCCGCCGATGCCCAGAATCCGGCCAAGGTGCGCGAAATGGCTTCGCGCATGCTCCAACTGCAGCCGCGCTCCATCGAGCCCCACCTCGCCCTCGCCTACGTCGCGCTCCAGCAGAACAATCTCGAAGAAGCCGCCGCTCACTGCGATCGCGCGGGCAACGCCGTGGCCACGCTCTTTGAGCATCACTACAACTACGCCGTCTGCCTCCTCCACCTGCGCCGCTTCCACCCGGCTTCGGAAGCCTTTGAAAACGCCCTCCGCTTGCGGCCCAACGATGTCGACGCCTGTGAAGGCCTGGCCCAGGCGCTCACCGAATTGGGGCATGAGACCGAGGCCCGCAAAGCGTGGCAAAGGCTCGCCGAGCGCAGGCCCGACCGCGAGGACGCCTGGTTCCACATCGGCATGCTCGCCGCCGAAAAGGAAGACGCCGTGGAAGCCGTCCGCGCCTTCGAACGTTGCGTCCGCCTCAAACCCGAGTGGATGGAGGCCTGGACCAACCTCGGTTCCGCCCGCTGGACCGCCGGCAATCTCGAGGGCGCAAGGGAAGCCTTTCAGCGCGTGCTCGATGCCTTCCCCTTCCACGCCACCGCGCGCCGGTGCATGGCTGCACTCGCCGTCGCCCGCGCCGACGCACCAGCCGCCGAAAAGTACCTCGAAGGGCTTTCCGGCGTCGATTGGGAGATTCTCTACAACCTCGCCGCCCTTCATCACGAGCAAGGCAACCTGGAACGCGCGGCACAACTCTACCGCCAGGTGCTCCGCGTCAATCCCGAATGCATGGAAGCCCGCTTCAACCTCGGCAGCGTGCTCTTCGGCCTCGGACGCATCGACGAAAGCCAGGCCTATTGGAAGTCCGCCGTAGCCGGCAAGCCCGAGTTCGCCCGCCACTTCCTCAACTGGATTGGCGCCGATCCCCTCGCTCTCCCTACGCCCACCTTGTAAACACTGCTTCGCGATTTGCTACCATGCGCTTTCCCGCATGAGCGCAGACAAAGACGCAAGCCGATTCTCCTGTCCGAATTGTTCCGCCGGAATGGAATTCGATCCCGCCGCCAGTGCGCTCAAGTGCGCCTACTGCGGCACACAAATGCCCGTGCGCCGCGAGCAGGCTTCGGCCCCCGGCGTCCCCGAAATTCCCTATGACGAGCACGCTGCCGTCTCGCCCATTGCCGCCGGCGCCCTCGAAGTCACCTGCTCCACCTGCGGCGCCATCGTCCAGTTCACCCCTCCGGAAGTAGCGGGCAACTGCTCCTTCTGCGCAGCCAAAATCGTCATGCAGCCGAAATCGGCTGACCCGCTCATCGCCCCACAGGGAGTCCTCCCCTTCCGCCTCAGCAAACAACAGGCTTCCGGCACCGTAGGCGGATGGCTGCGCAGCCGCTGGTTTGCCCCTAACGGCCTCAAGCAGGTCGCCAAGCCCGATGGACTCGACGGCGTATACCTGCCTTTCTGGAGTTTCGATGCCCGCACCGAAACCGAATATCGCGGCGAGCGCGGCGAATACTATTACGTCGACCAGGCCGTCACCGTCATCGAAAACGGCCGTCAGGTCCAGCGCATCCAGCGTGTCCGCCACACCCGCTGGTACGCCACCTCCGGCTCCGTCGAGACGATGTTTGATGACTTGCTCAGCCCCGCCACCCGCAGCGTCGACGCCAAGCGCCTCAGCAGCCTCGAGCCCTGGGATCTGCCCGAACTGCAATCCTACGAGCCCGGCTATCTGGCCGGCTTCAAGGCCCAGCGCTACCAGGTGGATCTGCCCCAGGCCCTCGAAACGGCCAAGCAGATGATGGTCCCCGCCATTCGCGCCAATATCCTCCACGACATCGGCGGCGACGAACAGCGCATCCACGATACCCACACCGAGTACTTCGACGTCACCTTCCGCCACTTGTTGTTGCCCGTCTGGATCGGCTCCTACCGCTTCCAGGGCAAGGTGTTTCAAATCACGGTAAATGCCCGCACCGGCGAGGTCCAGGGCGACCGCCCCTACAGTTGGGTGAAAATCCTGCTCTTCATCTTGGCGATCATTATCGCAATCCTGATCCTGCGCGCCATCGCCGGATAGCGCAGCAGTGGCGGCGGGCCTCCAGGCCGGCCGCAGTTCAGCCTGGGAAGGCTGAACTACCTACAACCGCACAATCTTGTCCGATGGAAACGCCTTCAGCGCATTGCGCGTATCCACAATCAGCTTCGCGTTCGCCACAATCGGCCCGTAGTCGATCGTGCGGTGATCCGTCACAATCATGACGCAATCGGCCGCCGTCGCCGCGCCCAGCGCATCCGTCGACTGCATATCCAGCCCGTCCGTCTTCAGCACCGGCACATAGGGGTCGCTGTAAGTCACCTTCGCCCCGCGCTTGCCAAGCAGGTGAATGATATCGAGCGCCGGAGATTCGCGCACATCATCAATATCGCGCTTATACGCCACTCCCATCACGTGAACATGCGACCCCTTCAATGGCTTCGCATGATCGTTCAACGCGTGCTGCACCTTGTCCACCACAAAATGCGGCATCTGCCCGTTGATGTAGCCCGCCAGGTCAATGAACCGCGCTTCGATCCCAGCCTGCTTCGTCTTCCACGACAGATAGAACGGGTCAATCGGAATGCAATGCCCGCCCAGTCCCGGCCCCGGATAAAACGGCATGAACCCGAACGGCTTCGTCGCCGCCGCTTCGATCACTTCCCACACATTGATCCCCATCCGGTCGCACATCATCGCCAGTTCGTTCACCAGCCCGATGTTGATCATACGGAACGTGTTTTCCAGCAGCTTCACCATCTCGGCCACTTCGGTCGAGCCCACCGGCACCACCGTTTCCAGCGCCTGGCTATAGAAGCTCGCCGCAACCTTCGTACACGTCGGCGTGATCCCGCCCACTACTTTCGGAATGTTGTAGGTCTGGAAGTTGGGGTTGCCCGGATCCACGCGCTCCGGCGAGAAGCAGAGGAAAAAGTCCTCGCCCACTTTCAGCCCCGGCCGCTCAATCATCGGCAACACAAGCTCGGCGGTCGTGCCCGGATAGGTCGTCGATTCCAGAATCACCAGCAGCCCCGCATGCGCGTGCTTGGCCACCTGCTGCGACGCCGATACGACGTAGCTCATATCGGGGTCTTTCGTCTTCCGCAGTGGCGTCGGCACCGCGATGTTCACCGTGTCCATCTTGTCGATGGCCGCAAAGTCCGTGGTGGCCGTGATCTTGCCGGCCTTCACCAGTGGGGCCAGCACCTCAGTGGGAACATCCTGCACATACGAAACCGCGGCATTGATCTGTGCAACTTTGTCTTCGTTCACATCGATGCCGATGACGTGAAACCCCGCGCGCGCAAACTCGACGGCGAGTGGCAGGCCGACGTACCCCAAACCGATCACGCCCACTTCGGCAGTGCGGTCCTTCAGTTTGGCAATCAGTTGCGCCGCGTGAGTAGAAATGGATTCGGACATTGAATTATGATGGCTCACTTTCGAAATAAAACTCCCCACGGGCGATAATTTCCGCAGGGCCTGTGAGGAACAGATCTTCGCTGTCCCAACGAACGGGAAGAGAACCTGCCGGCGTCCTCACCTCTATCGGACTTTTCACCAGATTACGTAAGACCGCGGCAGCGGCTGCACCCGTACTCCCCGTGCCCGATGACATCGTTTCGCCCGCACCGCGTTCCCAAAACAGAACATCCACCGTGTGGGCATCCATTCGCTTTACAAAAGACACGTTGGTCCGGTTGGGGAACATCGAATGCCATTCGATGCGCTTTCCCATTTCCCGCCAGTTCGCGGGAAACTCATCCACGAACACCGCACACTGCGGATTGCCGACGTTCAGAATTGTCGCATCCACCACCACCCCGTCCACCGTCAGCGCATACCGAAGCTGCTCCGGAGCATACGATGGCGCCCCCATATTCATCTCAAACTGGAACAGCAGCCCCTTGCGCTCCAGCAGGCGGAGATGCTTCGTGCCCGCTCCCGTCGCAATACGGATCGCCGCCGCCTCCAGCCCGTTGGCCAGCAGAAACGCCGCCGCACAGCGCGTCCCGTTCCCCGAAATCTCCGAATCGCTTCCGTCCGAGTTGTACAGCCGGATCCCGCCATGGTCCTCGCCCGCGGCGCCTGTCACCAGCATCCAACCATCCGCCCCCACTCCCGTGTGGCGATGGCAAATGGCCTGCGCGGCTGCCCGGAAATCCACCCCCGCCGGGATTTCATGCGCCCACGACAGCAGAAAGTCATTCCGGGCGCCGTGAGCCTTGGTAAATGGTATCTTCATTCGTTTCGGATTTGCGGCGGTAGATCTCAATCACTGGCGCGCTTTTTCCAGTTATCATTTTCACACAAGTGTAGTGCGGCCCGGTTCGATTGCTCTTCAGAATTGCCGTCGCAACCTCGTCCCCGCTGATCGCCACCGCCCACTCCTCTCGCAGAAACAGGTCCGGACGCTTTTGCGCCGCCATCCAGTGCGGATTGTTCCCGTCCTGCAACACATCGCGCAGCGGAATGCCCGCCTCGCGAAAAATCCCCGCCAGGTCCCCCAGCGCCGAATAGACGCCTTCATGCGGCTTGCGATTCTCCTTCAGGTAAGCAGCCGCTTCCGCCGTCCAAGCCCGCCGCGCCTCGCTGTTCACCTGCGATTCCTTCCACGTAATCCACGCCTCCGCGCGCGGATAGGCCAGCCACGGCACCAGAGCCGTGCCCACAATCAGCAGCGCCAGAATGCTCTGCCACCGGCCTCGCGCAACCGTCACCAGCGACGCCGCGCACACCACCAGCGCCGGAAACGCCGCCAGCCCGTACCGCGTGTTGTAGTAGCTGTTCGGCCACAAATGCGGCACGAAGATCGGAGTCCCCGACGAATAGATGCTCCACACATAGAATGCCACCGGCAGCAGAACCAGAATCAGCACGGCGAAAGCGCGCCGGAACAGCGTAGTGAAAATCCCCGCAATCCCCAGAACGATCAGCGATGCCCCTGCGCACAATTGCGCGGCGGCGCGAAATTGCAGCCACGCCTTGGCAATGTCATGGTCCCCCGGATACTTGTCCATCCCTGCATCCAGCGCCCGCTGATAGATCATCTTTGCCGACCATTGCCCGTGGTAAAACTCCAGCGCATCCCCGTAATACCAGTAGTTGTGCGCCAGCCACCACAGCGGCCCCAGCGAGGCAATCACACCGAAAACAATGCCCCGCCCCAGCGTGATCTTCTTCCCGCCGAAAGCGAAATACAGCGCCGCAAAGGGAACCAGAAACCAGCCTTCGTAGCGAGTCAATGCGGCGACACTTGCCCCCACCGCGCCCACAATCGCCGCCGCGAAGCTCCCCCCCTGGCCATGCCACACGATCGCGTACAGCAGCATCGCGAATCCGGCCATGAACACCGTCTCCGTCATCGGAATCGACTGCAGATACAGAACGTTCGGATTCAACGCGAACAGCAACACCGCCGCCAGCGCTGCCGGCCTCGATTGGAACAGCCGGCGCACCGCCAGATACAGGAAGACGCCCGCCGTAACAAAGCAGGCCGAAGAAGGAATCGCGCCGGCCAACCCCGTCCGCCACCACTCATCGTTCCCGGCAAACGGCAACATCAGCCAGTGCGGCATCGGCAGCCACACCGTCCCCAATTGATCCCAGCCCGGAGTGCGCGAATCAATCATCCGCCGCGCATTCACCAAATGCGCCTGCGCGTCGCCATAGTAGAGCGTGTAGCCGCGAGCCTGCGTCCACCAGATCGCGCCCGCGCCCAGCAACCCAAGCAGCACCAACACCGCGAGCGGGTCCAGCCAGGCCAGCCGCATCCCGGCCCCCTGCCTCCCCTTCGAGCCCGATTTAGAACGACGTGAAGCGGCGGAATTCTTCAAAGCGCTGGTCGATGTCTCCCCGCGTGAGAGTGCGGAAGCGGTCCACCCCGAAGCGTTCGCAGCAGAAGCTGCCCATCACTGACCCATAGACCACCGCGCGGCCCAGAGTCTTCGGATCCACCGCCGATTTCGACGGGTCCACACCCTGTTCCGCCAGGTAACCCATGAAACCGCCGGCAAAGCAATCCCCCGCGCCCGTGGGATCGAACACCTGCTCCAGCAGGTACCCCGGCACCGCGAAGTAGCCCTCCGGATGGAACAGCATCGCCCCGTATTCCCCGCGCTTGATGATCAGCGTCTTCGGACCCATCGCCATGATCTTCTGCGCCGCTTTCCCCAAGTGGCTTTCGCCCGAAAGCAGCCGCGCCTCGGAATCGTTGATCAGCAGAAAATCCCAGTGCGCAATGGTCGAAAGCAGTTCCGCGCGGAAATCGTTGATCCAGAAATTCATCGTATCGCCGCCGATGAGCCGCACCGCGTTCATCTGCTGGCGCACGCTATGCTGCAGCGCGGGCTGGATGTTGCCCAGCAGCGCGTACGGCTGTTCTTTGTAATGATCCGGCAGCTTCGGCTGAAACTCGGCGAAGACGTTCAGATCGGTGGTGAGCGTGGTCCGGTCGTTCATGTCCTGCGAGTACACGCCCGCCCAGAAGAACGTCTTGCCCGGAACCCGCTCCAATCCCTCAAGATCTATCCCGCGCGACCCCAGCAGGTCGAAATCTTCCTGGGCGAAATCTTCACCCACTACCGCCACTACCTTGGGCTGCGTAAAATAGCTCGCCGACAGAGCAATGTAGGTGCATGCTCCGCCGAGCATCCGATCTACTTTTCCATGGGGAGTTTCGACGCCATCATAGGCGACCGATCCGACAACAACCAGCGACATTCGAGTGTGGGAGTCCTTCTATTGGGGTGGGAAGCCCCGCAAGGCGTTCCGCTGACTATTGTGGCATTCGCCGTACGCGTGTGGCAATGGTAGGCGCCATCAGCGGAAGTTCTCAACCAGGTTGTTCGCGGCCCGGCGCCGCGAGTTTTCATCCCAGTCGAAAACGTCTTCTCTGCGCCATCAGAACCTCACAATCCTTGGTGACCGTCCGCGGCGCCGGAGCCAATGGCCTCCCCTGAGCACAGCCAAGCTTAAGCCCAGGACGGTCAACGTAGATGGTTCCGGAACGTTGGTCTCGCTCTGGAAGAAAGCCGTGGACTTCAATTGCGTCCCGGCTGTGTCCATAACTACCTGAATCGGAAACGCAGCCGGATTCGATCCATCCACCGATGGCGTAATTCCGCGGATTGTGAATTCCGTGACACCGCCGTTGGCGAAGACGAACTGATCTCCAGGGCCAAATGATCCAAGAAATGTGGAGCCGCTATATAGCTGGAACGGTGCTCCAAAGCCCGAGGGGAAGCCGTTCAGCGACAGGAAATGTGAGCCGTCCAAGGTCTCGTAACGGTACGCGTTAGCCACGATGGGGTCTACCCATCCAACCGTGATAGCCAAGGCGAACAAGCATTCCAGCGTCTGCCCAATATTGGTGGCACACGTTTCCGGGTAGAGCGGATTGCTCTCGCTGATGCCAGGCCCCCCAGCGTACAGAATATTGTCCATCGAGATGTTGCCGTTGTGCATTTCGATGTGGCCAGGAGTTCCGGATGAGCTAAAAAGGACTCCAAAGAAGCCGTGGTCCGATAGTTGGAACGAGTTCAAGTCGACATCCACTCTCGGGTTGGAGCCTCCCGAACTCGTGTAATCGAAGCCAATGTAAGTGAGTCCTCCTATCACATCGAAGCCGATAAACGCGCTAGGGCCACAGCACGACACAAGAGCCCCACCCTGAATGGATTGAAAGCCTTTATACAAGATCCCCGACTTTTGGAAAGGTTGGGTACGAAGACCGGAAGCCAGGCTCGAAAAATTCTCCTGCCCCAGAGGGCTGGAGCCCACGGCGTTGACGAAAGCACTTTTGTCGGTATAAGTTCCAATGACAGCGGCATGGCCTACAGCCGCACCAATGAAAACAGTGGTCAATAATCCGCTCAATCGCATAGACAGTTCTCTCCGGGTATGGGGTTTGATCCGATGCAGACCCCGTAGTGCAATTTTTACTTCTCAAACAAACCCGCAGCGTGTAACCTGTTACGGTGCAGTGTGTTTGGGTCTTCACAGTTTGTGCGGCATGCCCCGACCACAGCAAGAGAATGCCGCCCCGCTTACGGAGAATTCACGGTGAACGCCAACCTGAATCAACTGAAAACAAATGAGTTGCCAGATGAAGCCCGCACGCTCATCATCCGTAACCATCTGGCCCTCTTATCCGCTAGCCCGGCTCTTTCCAAGGCTTCCTCGCTCCGCAGGCTCCTCGAATACGTGGTTCGGGCCTCCCTCGATGGGCGTCAGGATACGCTCAAGGAATACGAACTAGGCGTCGCCGTCTTTGAACGAGGCCCCGACTTCGACCCCCGTGTCGACACCATCGTCCGTGTCCAGGCGCGAAAACTGCGTCAACGGCTCACCGAATACTACGAACAGGAAGGAGCGAATTCTCCCGTCCGCATCATCCTCTCCCCTGGAGCCTACGCTCCCGAGTTCCATTTCGGCCCCCTACCCGCCGTCGTTCCCCCGCCACCTGCACCCCGGCGGCGCTGGACTGCCGTCGCTGTGGCCGCCTGCCTCTCCGCCCTCAGCATCGGCTTCATCGCCGGACATAGCGCCGGAGTCCGCTCCGCCAGCACTCCATCCATGCCTCTCTCCCTGGGGAAATTCGAAGCCTTGCATCCCTCTGCGCAGGGAACATCGATCGCAAATCGATTCCGAACTGGAATGGGCCAGGAACTGAGACGCATCAACCTGACACCTCTTGATGCCCCCGCGAGTTCCGGGTTGGAAATGACTGGAGCCGTGGAAATCCTCGGCTCGCGTGTGCGTATGGATTGCACTTTGCGTAGTCTCAAACACAATACCGCCTATGGAGTGGCACATTTGAAGGCGATGCCGCCAGTGAGGCTTTCCTCGATTCCGTCCCCCGCATGGCCGCCCAACGCGCCAAGGACGCCGTCGCCGACTTTGAATGCCTGCACATCTTTTGAGTGCGCCTTATGAGACCAATCTTGCCCTGGTGCGCCGCTGTCTGCGCAATCTTTGCCTTTGCCGCAACGACTGCCACTGATCTCGAACGGGAGTTTTCCATCGATCCCGCCAAAGGCCCCAGCAACTGGACCTTCGGATGGAAAGACGAGTTGCAAGGTTCCTTCCTCCAGTTCCCCCACCGCTTCCCCTCCGAATTCTGGGGCGCAAGCGTAATCGTTCACTCGCGCACCGGAGGCCCCGTAACCGAAAGCTCAACCTGCTGTCCGCTTATCTTGAAGCACGTCGGGGACCGGCCCGTTCTGGGAGCGCCTGGCTTTCGCCTCGCCGCCGGCAGCGTGATGCTTCATCCAGGTCCAAAAGGCGAATACAGCGTGGCCCGCTGGGCCTGCCCCGCCGCATCCCACTACACCCTCGAAGCCAGTTTCGCCACCGTCGGATATGGATCCACCGACGTGCACGTCGGCAAGAACAACCACATCCTCGCCTCCGCTTCCCTCAACGGCATCCGCACCAGGCACGATTTCTATTTCTCCAGACTCGAATGCCACCACGGCGAGAGCCTCGAGTTTTCCGTCGGCTACGGCGACAATCGAAACTTCACCGGCGACAGCACATCCCTCTCCGTCCGAATCGCGAAGTGATTGACATCACTTGGGGAAATAAAGCAGAAACCCCGAATTCCTGCTATTATAGTAGAAGATGCAGAAACATCAAGCTGTCCTCTCTGCCTACCACTTCCGCCGCAACCAAGCTGACGGGATGATCCAAGTACTCAACGAAACCTCCTACGTCATGGCTGAATACAACCAGCGTACCGGAGCCGTCAAATGGATTCGCGTCGTCCTGGCAAGCCAGCGGGAGATGATTGAGAAATGGCTCGGCGAGCATTACCCCGTGCACGCCGCCGCCGCGGGCCGCTGATAGTAGCCATCAGCGCGTTCGGCTAAACGAAACGCAAAAAAAGCCTCCATGGAAGTTTGGCCCATGGAGGCTTTTTCTTTCGCTATTGCTTCTTCCGTCCCCCGCCGCCCCGTCCTTCACTCGATGGCGGCACCTGCCCCTTCAACCGCAGATGCACCGCCATCTGCGCATATTCGTGCTCAATATGCACCGTATTCCCATATAGCGTCCCTAACCGCGAGCGCTGCCCCATCCGCCCTTCAATCATCTCCGTCGCCTTCGCATCCGACAACATGCCATAAGCCTTATCGCATTCCTCCATCGAAGTCTTCAGCACCGCCACCAGATCCGCCTTCGTCGTCTTCGAAGCAGCCCCCGCCATCTTCCTCTCCCCGCTATACGCGGAGCATACTCCCATCGCCGAGTCGGCGGTATGGGCCACCAGTTGCCGGAAACTCTGGCTCTCCGGCGCCGGCTTGAAGTCATAATCGCCTTCGGGCATCTTTTCAGCCGCCCCGATGACATTGTTCTTGGTGCGTGTCCAGGCTTGGCGTGCTTCCGTGCTCAACGGATCGCCTTGCCCCTGAAGCAGCGCCGAGGCAAACAGAACGGACAGGGTGAGTGTGCGCATGGGGGGTAGTATATACCCGTTGGTCCATCTTTGCTACGCTCTCGCCCTAATGTTTCTAAGTAGTTCCTCCGATGAGTGAACAGCTATGCGTATCGCCTTGGTCGCGCTGCTCCTGATGCTGTTGCCGCTCATCGCGGTTTCGCAGCCCCTCCGTACGGCGAAGTGGACCATCCTGCCACTGGCCCATCCCAACGCCAGGCTCCTGCTCGGCCTCGATTGGCGCCGCGTCCTCGATTCCCCCCTCGGAAAAGTTGTCCAGGATCAGGTCTCCAAAGGCGGCCATCCCCTCCTCGGATTCCTCGATTCCATCGAAAACGTCGACCGGATACTCGTCTCCTCGCCCGGCGCCGATGACGGCGAAAAGGCCCCCTTGTTGGTAATCGGCGAAGGACGCTTTCTCCTTCCCCGTATCCGCGAAATGGCGAAGGCCGACGGCGCGCTCTCCCGCAAGTACAACGATGTCGAACTGCTGGTCCCGCCCAACGCCACCAACGCCGATCTTCATTTCGCCCTCCTCGATGGGCACACTATCCTCTTCGGCGACGGCTCCAGCGTGAAGCAGGCCATCGACCGCTGGCAGCGCGCCACGCAGGAAGCGCATGATCGCAACCCCGTCTTCTTCCGTGCCGCGACGCTCTCTACCATGCAGGAAATCTGGGCCGTGGTGCATGACCCCGCCTCCTCCCTCTCCGCCCTCGGCATCAGTGGCAGCGGTTTAGCGGAACAAGTCGAAAACGTCGAATTCGGAATTACGGTCGGGCAGACTTTGGATGCCACCGTATGGATCAAGGGGGCAACGGAGGAGGCTGGGGAGATGCTGGCGACAGGATTGCCGGCGCTTCTCCAGCTTGCCGCCTTGACCTATCACCAGCAGCCGTCGCTCGCCCAAGTGGCGCGGCGGCTGAAGGTGGTCAACGAAAAAGAGCACGTCAAAATGGGTGTCTCCATCGACGCCAAACTCTTCGGCCGTAGCATGGACGAACTGCGCGCATCCACCGTCACCACCACCACCGCGGTAGCCGCGCCGCAATCCGCCGCCGCGCAACTGCCTCCCGCCGCTGCCGCAGCCGCCGCTTCCGATGGGCCACCCCAACGCCGCGTCGTCCGCATCGTCGGCATGGACGAAGGCGTCAAAGAAATCCCCTACGAAGTCAAACGCCCCGACTGAACAGCGCGTATTGTTCCGCCGTCACTCACTTGCATCCGCAACACCTGTAACGCCCGAGCACATAGACCACACCCCCAACCATCCCTAAGCTAGTGGACAAGACTACCGCAAGCTCAGGGAGATATACCGTGTCCAAATCTATTTCTATTGCCTCTTTTTTGGCAATTCTCGCCTCATTCCCAATCCAAGCCCAAACCGTAACCGCAAGTATCTCCGGCGTCGTATCCGATGCCAGTGGCGCGCCCGTCGCCGGCGCAGCCATCGTCGCCCAACAAACCACCACCAACGTCATCACCCGCTCCGTCACCAATGACCGCGGCGTCTTCCTCTTCGCTTCCCTCCCCCAAGGCCGCTATCGCGTCTCCGCCGAAAAAGAAGGCTTTCAGAAATTCAGCTACGAAGACATCGTGCTGCAAGTCGCCACCCGCCTCAATCTCAACTTCACCCTCGAAGTCGGCGCGGTCACCAGCGTTGTCGAAGTGAAAGCCGAAAGCGAGAACGTACTCGGCTACGCCACCAGCAGCGTTGGCAACGTCATCAGCGGCGCCCGCATCCTCAGCCTCCCCAACCTCACCCGCAACGCCCTCGGCTTCATCAGTCTCCAGGCAGGCGTCAACGGATCGAACTTCGCCGGCATGCGCGTCGGCATGCAAAGCATCACCCTCGACGGCATTAACGTCCAGGACGCCTTCATTAACACCGGTAACTTCTCCACTACCAAGATCACCGTCGACCGCGTCGAAGAGATCCGCGTCATCACCTCGCCCGCCGACGCCGAATACGGCCGCGGCGGCGGCCACGTACAGCTCATCACTCCCTCCGGCGGCAACGAATTCCACGGCGGCCTCTTCTACTTCCACCGCAACACGCTCTTCAACGCCAACCCCTGGTTCGACAACGCCCGCGGCCTCAACCCCAACACCGGCGAACCCATCAGCCCCCGCCAAACCTTCCTCCGCAACCAGTTCGGCGGCAAACTCGGCGGTCCCATTCGCAAAAACAAAACCTTCTTCTTCTTCCTCTACGATGCGCAGCGCGAGAGCACCAAAGCCGCCGTCACCTCCCGCGTCTACACCCCCACCGCCCGCCAGGGCATTTTTCGCTTCTTCCCCAACCGGCTCAACGGCAACGTCGACGCCCTCGTCCCCACCGTCGATCTCAGCGGCAATCCCGTCCAGCCCGCCGGGTCCGGCGCACTGCAATCCGTCAACCTGCTCCAGGTCGATCCCCTCCGCAACCGCCTCGACCCCACCGGCTTCGCCACCCGCCTGCTCAACGCCATGCCCGCCCCCAACAATTTCCGCACCGGCGACGGCCTGAACACCGCCGGTTACACCTGGAACCGCGGCGCCACCAACGACATCGATCAGTACACCACCAAGATCGATCACAACATCACCGACCTTCACCGCCTCACCGTCAGCTTCACCAAAGAGCGCCAGGACGTGATCAACGCCTGGATGCAGCAGCCTTACCCCGATTCCCCCGGTGGCAATCTCAAGGTTCCGAACCTCTCCTACTCCTTCAATCTCACCTCCACCCTCCGCCCCAACCTCACCAACGAATTCCGCGGCGGTGGCCAGCGCGCCCAAATCCGCTTCTACGCTCCCTGGGAAGGCGCCGGCGCCGGTTCCCTCCCGCAACTCGGCAACACCTCCTTCCTCCCCGTCTTTTCCGGCGTCACCAACCCCATCGACAACTCTAACGATCCGCAAGGCCGTATCTCCCCTGTCTATCAGTACGCCAACAACACCACCTGGGTCAGAGGAAAGCATCAATTCAAAGGTGGCGCCGAAGTCCGCTTCGCCAGCGCCAATTCCCTTTCCTCCTTCGGAGTGGTGCCACGCGCCAACTTCGGCAGCGGCAGCATCCCCAATTCCAGCGTCCAGGCCGTATCGGGCATCGGAGCCAATTCCGCCCTCGCCGTCGCTCTCCTGAACGACGTCACCGGAACCCTCGCCAGTGCCACCCAAACCTTCAATGCCTCCGGAGTCAACAACCCCCAGTTCCTCCCCGGCCTCAACTACAACCGCGTCTGGCGCCAGCGCGAATATATGTTCTTCTTCAAGGACGATTTCAAGGTCACCCCCAACGTCACCCTGAACCTCGGCGTCCGCTACGAGTACTTCGGCTCCCCCAATGAGCGTAGCGGCTACATGCAGGGCCTCGTCGGCGGCGGCAACGCCATCTTCGGACCCTCCGGTAACTCCTTCGCCGCCATGTACAAACCCGGCCTGGCCCAAGGCTCGCTCACCCGTGTCGAACTAATCGGCAAAGGCAGCCCCAACCCCGGCACCCGCATCTACGGCCGCGATTGGAACAACTGGGCCCCCGCCGTCGGCATCACCTACGCCCTCCCCAACTGGCTCGGCCTGTTCGGCGACCGCAAAACCGTCGTCCGCACCGGCTATTCCATAGGCTATGAACGGCTTGCCTTCGGAAACCTCGAGAACTTTTCCGCCATCCCCGGTATGGCCTCCACGAACACCTTCCGCTCCAGTGGCGCTCTCACACTCGCCGGCCTGCGCTTGCCGCTCACTCCCATCGGAACACCCTTGAGCACCGTCCCCCTCACCGACCGTGCGCAGACCATGGCCGCCTATGATCCCAACCTCCGCAACCCCTACGTCCAAAACTTCAACTTTTCCGTCCAACGCCAACTCCCCGCCCAACTTACACTAGACGTTCGCTACGTCGGAACGAAAGGCACCCGCCTCGTCCGCGCTTCCAACGTGGATGAGATCAACATCTTCGAAAACGGCCTTCTCGACGCCTACCGCATCGCCGCCACCGGCGGAAACTCCCCCCTCTTCAACGCCATGTTCCAGGGTTTGACCGTAGCCAATCTGGGCTTCGTCGATGGAGTCAACATCACCGGCACCGACGCCGTCCGCGCCTTCCAGGCCGCCAATATCGCCAATCAAAGCGTAGCCCTCGTCGGCGACTTCCTCAACCGCACCGTAGTCGACTCAGGCGCGGGCGGCCTGCTCCGCCGCGCCAATCTCCCCGAAAACTTCTTCGTCGTCAGCCCCCAATTCATCAGCGCCCTCTACCTCAGCAACTTCGCCAATTCGAACTACCACTCCATGCAGGTGGAAGTGCAGAAGCGCTTCGGCCGCGGCCTCACCTTCCAGAGCAACTGGACCTGGAGCCGCACCCTCGGCGAAGAGGACGGAGGCACGCAATCCTTCCTCGCCAGCTATCGCGACGGCCGCAACCGCCGCCAGGACCGCCGCCTCCTCGGCTTCCACATCACCCACATCGTGCGCAACAGCGCCACCTACGAACTCCCCTTCGGCAAAGGCCAGCGCTTCCTCGGCGCGTCCGGCAAAGTCCTCGACAGAATCGTCGGCGGCTGGCAAATCAACGGCATCTTCAACAACTTCACCGGTTCCCCGCTCACCGTCACCTCCGGCCGCTCCTCCTGGAACCAGTTCGCCAACTTCCAAACACCCTACGTCACCGGACCCGTCGATGGCGGCATGGGCCACGCCCAACGCACCGGCAACGGCGTCGTCTACTTCCAGGGTCTCTCCTCCGTCCCCGATCCCTCCCGCGCCGCCCTCACCACCACCGGCAACATCCGTCAATCCTCCGCCCTATTCGCCATTCAGGACAGTTCCGGCCGCCTCCTGTTCCAGAACCCCGTTGCCGGCCAGTTAGGCAACCTCATGCCCGCCTTCCTCTACGGCCCCGGCTCCTTCCGCCTCGACATGAACGTCCGCAAGATCTTCCACATCGGCGAGCGCAAGGAATTCATCGTCCAGGCCGACGCCACCGACGTCTCCAACACGCCGCAGTGGGGCAACCCCACCCTCGACATCAACAGCGCCAACTTCGGCCGCATCACCACCGCCGGAGGCAACCGCCTCATGATCATCGGAGCCCGCATCAACTTCTAAAGCCTCAATCGTTTACCCTAGCCCATTCGGCCTGTCATACGTATTCCCTACGTATTTTCTTCCCATTGGCGCTACTGTGAGCTTTTCCGTGTTACGTTCGATATCGTAACAATCCATAAGCTGGAACCGATACTCGGAGGAAACTGCTTGAAAACTCTCTTTCTCACCCTTCTTCTGTCCGCGTGCGCATTCGACGCAGCATCCGCGGCCGCCATCACCATTACGGGCGGCACGGAAACCACAGGGTTCCCAACCCGGACCCAGGGCTTCAACTTCTTCACCAATGCCGCCCCGGTGACGATTAGCCAGCTTGGCTTCTATGACAGTGGCTCGGACGGGCTAAACCAGTCCCACGAGGTGGGTATTTGGACAGCCGATGGCTCCACCCTGATCGCATCCGCAATCGTGCCTTCGGGCACGGCAGGCACCCTGGACTCGGGCTTCCGGTTTGTCGCCATTACACCGGTGGTATTGGCAGCCAATACGGAGTATCTGGCCGGCGCCTTCAACGGCGACAACACCGATGCCATTACCCGCTTCGCCTCTGCCACCACGGACCCCCGAATCACGCTCGGCAGCACGCGGTTTGACGTACAATTCTCAGGCGTATTTACCGCACCCACTGGGTCGCAGGGACAGACCTTTGATGACGGCTACTTCGGACCGAACTTTCAGATCTCGGCCGATGAAGTGCCCGAGCCTGCCGCCATCACCCTTGTCGCCGCCGGCATCGCCCTCGCAATCCTGAAACGCCGTCACAGCCTGTAACGTCTGCGCCAGTGAACTTCCCCATATCCTGCAACCCGGCGGCTCGATCACGGCGAGCCGCCGGCGATCCAGGCTCCGGCGTAGCCGGCACGTAAGGCTCTAGCCTGGAGCAAGTTCCGCATCAGCCTCTGGTACTACCCCGCACATGGACACAAAAGCCCATCTCCATGAGCCAAATCACCACCCTGCTGCGCCACCCTGGTTGCATGCCCAAATCAACAATCACCCTTTCTCATCTATCTGGTGCTGCTGCCCCCCTCGTCCTTCTTCTTTTCTGCACTCCCCTCGCCCCAGCCGCCCTCCTCTACAACAACGGTGTCCCCAACCACCAAGCCGGCAACGGCATCTCCAACTTCCGCACCGTCGACGACTTCACCCTCACCGGCCCCGCCAACCTCAATGCCATCCGCTTCTGGCTCGTCTTCAATAACGATGACCCCACTAACATGTTCTCCGGCAACATCTCCATGGCCATCTATAACAACGCCGCCGGCTCCGTCGGAACTCTCGTCACCGCCGCTACCGCCTCCGGCTTGACCATGACAAACATCGGCGACGGAGGCGGCCCGCTCCATGCCTACCAGATCGATCTCAATTTCGCCCCCGTTGCCCTCGCCGCCGGCGCCTATTGGCTCGAACTCCACGAGGGTTTGTCCTTAACCGCCGCCGACGGCTCGGAATCGCTATGGGCCGCCACGCGCACAGGAGGGAACGCCCTCACCCAACCCTTCTTCGGTAATTTCCCCGCCGATCTCCAACCCATACCTTCCTACTTCGGTTGCTCTTCCTGCGACTACGACCTCGCTTTCCAACTCTTCGACGACTCCGAAACCAGCGTCCCCGAACCCGCTACCCTCTCGCTCTTCGCCCTCCTCGCCGGGCTCATTCTCGCAGGCCGTGCGATCACTGTCCCATCGACGTTCCGTCGCGCTGGAATCCGCAGACAATCCGTTTCCACTCAACCTTAGGCTTCTGAAAATTGATCAACAGGCACAATGTCCGGCCAGACGCGCGTAAATAGTTGATACACTGCGCGGTATGTTCGTTAGTGAGCCGTTCCACGCACTTCAGTTCGACAACCAGCACTCCTTCCACAAGGATATCGGCAAAAAAATCCCCCACCCCATGGCCCTTGTAAGTCACGGAGAATGACACTTCGCCCGCGGCCTGAATCCCTCGCAAGCGCAACTCATGCAAAAGCGCCCGCCGGTAGACCTTCTCCAGGAACCCCGCCCCCAGCGTATTCGAAACCTCAAACACCGCGCTAAGCACCTTCTCCGTCAACTCATTAAATCCGCGTTCATCGGCGTTCATCGGCGGCCTCCATTCAGACAGTGCATTCCTGGCCCAAAAGCTCTCGACCCAATTTATTGGCCGCTGATGAACACGGATAAACGCCGATCACAAGCAACCCAAATATTTATATCTTTAACAATTACAACTCCATAACTAAGAAATACCTTCATATTTTCCAAACACCCCCACACCACTCCCTGCTACCCTCCAGTCAGGAGACCCCCATGGAAGACCTCCACCAAAAACAAATCGAAGCGATCAAGGCCCTGTCATCCGGCCTGTCCGCCACCGCAGCCGCCGACGCCATCGGCGTTCATCGCACCACCATCCACCACTGGTGCCGCCATATCCCCGCCTTCCGCGATACCCTCGAAGCCACCAAACGCGCCTACATCGACACCTACCGCGACGGAATGAACACCCTCGCTCCCACAGCCATCCGCATCCTCAAAGACACCCTCGAAGACCCAGCCACTTCCCCTGCTCTCCGCGTCCGAACCGCCCTCGCCATCATCAAATTCGTCACCACCCCGGAAAAACCCCAATCCCCCAAGCAACAAGCCAACGACGAACTCCTCGACGCCGCCTACGTGGCCGGTTACAACGCCGCCCTCCACCAGGAACCCGCTCCCGAATCCGAAATTCATCACAATTCATCACTTTCAACACCCGTCGAAACTGACGAACCCCAAACCCCGCGCAACGCCCTCTGCCCCTGCGGCAGCAAACTGAAGTTCAAACGCTGCTGCGGCAAGGACGCTCCGCCCGTCCTTTCTCATCCCAACCAAAAGGCCGCATAGCCGCTGTGGGATTTCACGAATCGATTGCGTAATCCCTGTGACGGAGGAGCAATGCTCATGAAACTTACACTCGCCGCGCTCGCGGTTCTCTTTTCCTTTCCCGGCTACGCCGGTACTCTATCGGTCACCCTCATCAAAGACCCGAACGGCGGCGCCGCCGCTTCCGGACTCTATACCCACCTTGGCGCCGGCCAACTCAATTGGGACTCCTTCGGCGCTTCCGTCGAAGGCAGCGCCATCGTCATGAGAGGTCTGCTTACTTCCACAGGAACAGAACCATTCGGCGGCATCCAACCAGCCAATTTCCGGGTCGACTTCACAGGCTCCGATTACCCCACCGTCGCCATGGACTTCCAGGGCATCCTCACATCGGCGGCACAGTTTCCAGCCGTAGATGGCCTGCTCCAGTGGACGATCCACACCGTAATCTTCACCGGCGTGCCAACCTACAGCGGAACCAACCTCATCGAGGTCGGCCCCGACCAGTTGTACAGCCTCACCACCAGCGGGTTTCTCGACTCGCCCACCGGCGGCAAGCAGGTACTCGACGGCCATGAGGAAACCGGCCCGATTCCGGACGGCCCCTTCTACGGCTACACCATCCTGAGTCTCGAACGCCTCGACGGAACCCTCGACTTCACTGATCCGCTCACCGTGCAATTCGGACCCGTTGCCGCCGATGTCCCCGAGCCCCGAACCTTCTTCGCTCTCGCCGGTGCCCTGGCAGTACTCGCTCTGAAGCGCCACCGCACGCTCGGATAGAATTGGCAGTGCTATGAACCCGGAGCGGCGCGCCGAACTGGATCGATACCTCGAACAGCTCATTGATCTCGACCACGCCGAGCGTGAAGCCGCCTTCGAACAGCTCTGCCCCGATGAACAAACCCGGCGCCAGGTGATGGCGATGCTGGCCCGCTCCAACGAAGTGGCCACTCGCCTCGCCGGCGCCATCGAAACCTCTTCCCAACTCCTGCTCGACAACGGCCTCCGCGCGGACCGCCTCGGCGTCTACCGCCTCGTCCGCCAGATCGGCGCAGGCGGCATGGGCGCCGTCTACCTCGCCCAGCGCGCCGACGGCCAGTTCGAACAACAGGTGGCGGTCAAGCTCCTGCATCTGCCCATCGCATCGCAGGCCATGCGCGAACGCTTCCGCCAGGAGCGCCAGATACTGGCCGGCCTCCATCATCCCCACATCGCCCAACTGCTTGATGGCGGCGATGCCGAGCATGGCGCCCCTTACCTCGTCATGGAATTCGTCGATGGCGTGGACTTGGCGGCGCATACCGCCCTCCTCCCGCTCAAAGAGAAACTCAGGCTCTTCCTCCAGGTCTGCGACGCGGTGGAGTATGCCCACCGCCACCTCATCGTGCACCGCGACCTAAAGATGTCGAACATCCTCGTCACCCCCGACGGCCAGGTGAAACTCCTCGACTTCGGCATCGCCAAAGTCCTCCAGGCGGACGGTGGCGCAGCCGGGCCCGGCACGCACATCATGACCCCGGAGTTCGCCAGCCCCGAACAGGTGCTCGGCCGTGAGATCACCACCCTCAGCGATGTCTACTCCCTCGGCATCGTCCTCTATATGCTCCTCACCGGCCAGAGCCCCTATCGCACCACCACCGGAGCGCCCGCCGAATTAGTCGAAGCCGTCGCCCGCCAGGACGTGCCCCCGCCATCGCACGCCGCCAAGGCCATCGGCGATGAACTCGACAGCATCACGTTAAAGGCCGTCCGCAAAGAGCCCGAGCGCCGCTATCAATCCGTCTCCGAACTCGCTGCCGATCTCCGTGCCTACCTCGAAGGCCGCCCCGTCCTGGCCCGCCCCGATACCTTCGCCTATCGCGCCCGAAAGTTCGTCAGCCGCAATCCCTGGGGTGTCACGGCCACCGTTCTCGCTGCATTGCTGCTCGTCGCTTTCATCGGCACCGCCCTCGTCCAATCGCGCCGCCTCCAGCAGGAGCGCGACATCGCCCGCCATGAACGCGACAACGCCCAGTGGCTGTCCCGCTTCCTCATCGGCGTCTTTCAGGTGGCCGACCCGCGCGAAGGCGCAGGCGACAAGGTCACCGCCCGCGAGTTACTTGACCGAGGCGCCCGCCGCATGGCTGGCGAAACCAGCAATCCCGATCTACAGGCCCTCGTCGGCAGCACCATCGGCAAAGCCTATTACGGGCTGGGATTGCTCAAAGTGGCGGAGCGGACCGCCCTCGACGCCTACGCTGCCGCAGCCAGAGGAGCATCCAATGAAACACGCCTCCAGACGCTCCAGGCCCTCGAAGATGTCTATCGCGAAATGTCCCAGCCCGCAAAGCTCATGCGCTTCGCCAGGGAACATGAACAACTGGCCGGACCCGGAGACAGCATCGAGCGCGCCAAGGCCCTGTCGGAACAGGGTTCGGCCATGCTCGAAAGCCGGAAGTTCGACCAGGCCCGCCGCCTCCACGACGCCGCCTTGGCCATCCTGCAGCGTTTGGGCCGCGAGCGCACCGCCGAGGCCGGCACCATGTGGAACAACGCCGCCAACGCCGAATACATGGCCGGTGTCGCTCATTACCCCGCGGCCATGCAATGCGCCCGCAAGTCCGTCGAGATCCTCCGATCCACCGGCCCCAAGCCCGAGTTGCTTCTCGGCTTGAATTCCGTCGCCGTCGTCGCCATGTCGATGAATGACTTCACCACCGCCGAACCGTTCGCCCTCGAAAGCCTCGCCCTCACGCGTCAGATCTATGGTGACAACCACCCCACCTCGGCCATGAACTACAACAACCTTTGCGGGCTCTACACGCTGATGAAGCGGCCCCTCGATGCACTGCCCCATTGTCGCGCCGCGGTCGCTATCCGCAAAGAAACTTACCCCGCCGGCCATCGCTACATCGGCGTCAGCCTCAACAACCTCGGCAAGGCGCTGCTCGCCGCCCAACGTTGGGACGAAGCCGGGGCCAGCTACCGCGAGTCCTATGCCATGCTCAAGAAGGACAGCACCGGACCCGCCGCGCGTGCCGTCGAAGGCATCGGCCACGCCTTGCGCGGCAAAGGCGAGTGGAAGGCCAGCTCACGCTATCTGCACGAAGCCCTCGACCGCTGGAAGAAGATCCCCAGCGTCAACACAGACGAGCTGCGGCGCATCGTCGCCGAGGTGGACTCGAAGCTCTAACCCGTAGGCCCCAGCAGTTCCCCCAACCAAGCTTCCCCCATCCGCATTTCCCGCCGCACCGTCTCCGTCGATACGCTCAGCACCTCGGCCGTCTCCTCCGCGCTCAAGCCTCCAAAGTAACGAAGTTCGATAATCTGCGCCCGCCGCGGATAGAGTTGCGCCAGCCGGTCCAGCGCCTCGTTCAGATCGAGCAGATCCATCGAACCGCGGCTGTCAGCCGCTTCCACGTTGTCCTCTAGCGTCTCCACCGCTCCGCCCCCGCGGCGCTGCGCCTGCATCCGCCGCGCCCCATCCACAAGGATCTGGCGCATGGCCCGCGACGACACCGCAAAAAAATGGACCCGGCTCTGTATCTCCGGATGCGTTTGCCCCGCCAGCCGCAGATACAAATCGTGAACCAGCGTGGTGCCGCGCGCCGGTGTCCCGAACTGGCCCCGCACCATGTTCCGCGCCAGCCGTCTGAGGTCGTCGTAAACCAGCGGGATCAGGCGGTCCAGAGCAGAAGTGTCGCCTCCACGCCATGCTTCTAGAAGCTGGGTTACATCCGCCATTCCCGCACAGTCTAGCATGACGCCGTTCCCGCCTCCTTCCTGATAGAATCAATACTTATCACCGTGGGGCAAGCGCCAACACATCTAGTCGCCGTCTATCCCGGCTCCTTCGATCCGATCACCAACGGGCACCTCGACCTCATTGAGCGCAGCTCTCGCTTCGTCTCCCGTCTGATCGTGGGCGTGCTGCAGAACGAATCCAAGCAGCCCCTCTTCTCGCTCGAAGAACGCGCCGACATGATGCGCCTCGCCGTCGCCAAGTACACCAACGTCGAAGTCGATACCTTCGATGGCTTGCTTGTCGAATACGCCGCCGCCAAGAATGCTTCCTTAATCGTCCGCGGCATTCGCGCCGTCTCCGACTACGAGTATGAATTGCAGATGGCGCTCATGAATCGCAAGCTGCGCCCCAACATCGAAACCGTGTTTATGATGGCCTCCGAGGCCCACTCCTTCGTCAGCTCCCGCCTGGTGAAGGAAGTGATCAAACTGGGTGGGAACATCGGCGGCCTTGTGCCGCCATTCGTCGAGCAGCGTTTGAAAGACCGCTTGTTCGCACACAGCGCTTGGAAAGGGTAACCGCATTGAGTACAACAGCAGCAGCACTCGCTGATCGCATCTCTCTGATCAGCGAATCTTCCACCATGAAAGTGGCCGCCGCCGCGGACAAACTGCGCCGCGCCGGAGTGGATGTCGTCGACTTCGGAGCCGGTGAGCCGGACTTCCCTACCCCCGACAACATCAAGGAAGCGGCCATCCGCTCCATTCACGCCAACTTCACCAAATACACTCCCGCCGGTGGCACTCAGGAGTTGAAGGAAGCCATCTGCGAACGCCATGCCAAAGATTTCGGTACCAGCTACAAGACCAACGAGTGCATCGTCACCGTCGGCGGCAAGCACGTCATCTTCAACCTCATGCAGGTGCTCATTAACCACGGCGATGAAGTAGTCATTCCCGTGCCCTACTGGGTCACCTACAAGGACGTCGTCAACTATGCCGGCGGCAAGTGCGTGTTCGTTGACACCGACGAGGACGCGGGCTTCACGCTCACCGCGGACATGATTGAGCCCCATCTCACGAACCGCACCAAGCTCGTCATCATCAATTCGCCTTCGAACCCCAGCGGCGCCGTGATCGAGAAGGAAGAGTTCGAAAAGATCTTCAAACTCACCTCCAGCCGCGGCATCTACCTCATGACCGACGAATGCTACTGCCACTTCCTCTATGGCAGTGAGCCGTTCAGCATTGCCGCTCTTCCCGGCGCGAAGGAGTCCGTGCTGGTCGCCGGGTCGCTCTCGAAAACCTACGCCATGACAGGCTGGCGCATCGGCTTCGGCCTCGCTCCCGCCGCGGTCATCAGCGCCATCGGCAAGCTGCAAAGCCACATGACTTCGAACCCCACGTCGATCGCTCAGAAGGCCGGCGTCGAAGCTCTCCGCGGACCGCAGGAGTCCGTGCAGCAGATGCTCGGCGAATACCGCACCCGCCGCGACTATGTGCTGGGCCGGCTGCGCGCCATGCCCGGCGTCAAAGTGGCCGATCCCAAAGGCGCCTTCTACGCCTACCCGAACATCGGCGTCGCCTTCGGCAAGGGCGGCATCCAGAGCTCCATGGACTTCTCCGAGAAGCTCCTGGAGCAGGCCAAGGTTGCCGTGGTTCCGGGTGAAGCCTTCGGAACCGAAAAGCATGTCCGCATCTCCTACGCCGCTTCCATGGAAGACCTCACCCGCGGCCTCGATCGCATTGAAACCTTCCTTAAGGAGCTGCGCTAATTGCCCAACATTGATCGTGTAGCCCCGTCGTTCCAGGAGAAAATCTGGGGATCGACGGGGCTTGCCCCGTGGTTTCCGGAACCGGACCAGAAGATAGGTGAAGTGTGGTTCGATTCGCCGAACCTCCCATTGATCAAGTTTCTCTTCACCACGGAGCGGCTCTCAGTGCAGGTGCATCCCTGGGATGCCTTTGCCCGCGAGCACGAAGGATCGAACGGCAAGACCGAGATGTGGCACATCCTCCGTGCCGGGCCCGGCGCGAAGGTGGCAGCCGGTTTCCGCGAGCCGATCACGAAGGATGCCGTGCGCGATGGCGCGCTTTCCGGAACCATTGAGGCAATGTTGAATTGGGTCATGGTGCGGCCCGGCGACACCATCTTCATCCCCGCCGGCACGGTGCATGCAGTTGGCGCCGGCCTCGCGATGTGCGAGATCCAGCAGCATTCCGACATCACCTACCGGCTGTACGATTACGGCCGTCCGCGTGAGCTGCATCTGGACAAAGCGCTCGAAGTCTCCAGTCTCGGACCGTGCACGGCCCGAGCCACTTTGCCCGTAAAGTGCCCCTACTTCCACACCGAGAAACTGGAAGTGCGGGAGGAGTTGCGCAAGGACCCAATGGACCGCGTCTCCGGCCTCATCGTGCTTGCCGGCGAAGGGCTCATCAACGGCGAACCCTTCCTCCCCGGCGAAGTCTACGAACTGCCCGCGGGCAACGAACTGCTGGTGCGCGGCACTGGCACCATCCTGCGTACCTTCATTCCGTAGGTCACCCCTTTGCGTCCACCAAGGCCTTCTGGTCCTCTAGCAATTTCTGCAGCAGATCCTTGGCATCGGACGGCGAGAGTTCCGCCTTCTTGATGAGTTCGGAGAGCACCGAAGACAAGGTGCTTGCTGGTGCATCGGCCAGTTCCTTAATCCCCAGCGCGGCAAACGCTGTAGTCACCATATCCTTCAGGTCCCCCACCTTCGTTACCCCTCCGTCAGTCGAAGGCGAAGGTGCCGGTGCCTCATCCTTGCAGCCGCAATCGGTCCAATTCCAGTTGGTGCTCTCGTCGATCTTTTCACACGTGCCGCAACGGCCGAGGATCCCCTCACAATGCACGCCCGGCGTAGGGAGTGTGGTCATATGCGTGGATTCGACTGGTTCATCGGGCGGATTGATCTCCCCGGCTGCGTAGACAAGGTGGTTGCCGAATACGGTCAAGGGCGTCAAATCGATGTGGTCGAGAAGGTACGACCCGTCGGACAATCGGCAGCAGGCCCAACGGGCGATGCGTTCGTCGCGGGACTCCGCCATCGCGATCAGGGTGCTGTAGTACCGGCTGTGGGTGTTGAGGTGACCCACCAGCTTCTGAATGCAGCAGTTGCCGGCTTCACTGTTCGGACTGACTGGCAAAGGGAAGGACGTTCCATTTGGCGACAAAGGCAGCAGACCATCGGCCAGCGTGATCGCCTCTCCGCCTAAGTCAACGTTGAGTCCCTGAACGGCGCCACCAAAGGATGCCAAGGTGATTGTGGCAAGTTCATCGCGCCGAATCGGAGTATCCAGCGAAACTTCGAACCAGAATTTCTCCCCTGCCGAGAGGTCAAGGGTTTGTACTTGGAATGGGCCAAGCACGGTTCCGTCAGTCAACTTCAACGTGACGGTAAACACTTTCGATTTCATGCCGAATGGGCCATCGGAAAAGAGATTGGTCGCAAAAAAGCGCAAGGTCTTCACGCTTTTCTTCTTACCGCAGAACAGGTATTCAGCCAGTCCGTCGAAGCAGCTATCGAGTGACTCGTCGAGCAAAGCATCTCGCAGCACCTGCGAGTAACGGTAGGCCTTGGCGGCGTCGAACACGACGGCGCTGTCGAATGGCAGAAGCAGCACCGGCCGTTCACCCAGATAGGAGGTGGTCACCTCGTAGTTCTGATCAATCTGGTAGTAGTTGAGCGTAAGGGTGTGGCAATGGTTGTTATTGCGGATGGTCCTTCCTTGAAAGGTGCGCGTCTCGTTCACGGCGCTTTGAAAAACAACGGTGCTGCGAGCCGATGCCACTTGACCCGCTTCCTGCCGGATCCGTTCTGAAAAAACCTGCGTCGTGCCGGCGGCGATATCCGTCGAGTTCTTCGTCGCGCTGAAGCCCCCTCCGAGTATCCCCGTCAAATCGTGAGCGTAGGAAAGTTTCGATGTGATATCTGAGGTGAACTTGATGGGAAGCTCACTGGCCAGCCAATCCGCCGGAGAGATACTCGTCTTGTTCTCGCCCGAGCCGCTGATGTTCTGGTTGCTCTTCCCCGTTGCGGCGATCTGCCACGCGGAGGTCTTCTGTTTGGAGGCCAGGTTCATGGTCTCATTCAGCAGTTGATTGCGGTCGGACGCCTGCCATTCAAAGACGTTCTCCATCTTCGAGGAATCGAGCGAGGCCACCTCGCGCCTCTGCCATCCGGCGATGGAAACGCTGACCTGCTCGCAAGGGGCGAGTGGAACGGTATTGAGCAGGGATCCAATGGAGTATCCCGCGGGAGTCCACCTGACGGAGTACGTCAGCATCCGTCCCGCAACCACGGGAAGCCGGCCTTCGCAAGCCTGATCCGTCGGCTGGCACGTGTTCGCGATCACCTGGAAGGCTTCGAACTCTTGTGTTGTGAAGGAGGACGGGACCAGTTGCGTGCAAAGACCCTTGCCGCTATTGGGAACGAAACCGACCGATGCAGGAGAAATCATCTTGTCGACAAGATCAGGGCGTACGATTGCCGGAAGAGTAACTGGGCTGTCCAGATCGTCGAGGTCAGTTGGAGATACACGAACCATGTGTGCCGAGTTGAGCATTGCTTCGCTTGTCACATCCAGAGTAAGCTCCGCCGGCTTCTGTGCGTTCAGCGAAACGAGGACTTTACCTGACCTTGGCTTGCCAATTCGGAAGGAAACGTATCCAGCGGCGTCTGTCTGCAGGGTGCCCAGACGCCGGCGGCTACCGGCGGGGCCGCCCACTTCCTCAAGGCCAACAATGACGCCCGGTAAAGGCTTCGCGGTCCGTTCGTCGAGAACAAATAGACGGACTGGCAGTTCATTCTTTCCTGTGTCTTTGCAGTTCATGTGATGCCCTTTCTTTGAAACCGGGAACTTTCCGCTTCCCCAACACTGAAAGCGGACGATGATCCGGTTCGGGGTCACCCACTCGATATTCCGTAAATTTGCGGAGAGACTGCCCGCCCTTCCTCCCCTAATATAAGATTATGGAGTCGTCTAAACGCGACTGGCACCGGCGCCAGTCGGCCGATGTGTTGCGGGAATTGGGAAGCGCCGATGCGAGCGGGCTGAGCGAAGCTGCGGCCGCGCAACGGCTCGTCCAGGTGGGCCCCAACGAACTCACCGGCACTGGCATCAAATCGCCGTGGCTCATTCTGTGGGAACAACTCACTGCATTGATGGTGGTGATCCTCATCATCGCAGGCGTCGTGTCCGCACTGCTCGGCGATTTCAAAGATGCCATCGCCATCGGCGCCATCGTTGTCCTGAACGCCATCCTCGGCTTTACTCAGGAATACCGCGCCGAAAAGGCAATGGCTGCCCTCAAGAAACTCTCGGTGCCCGCCGCGCGCGTGCGCCGCGATGGCCTCGTTCGCGAAATCCCCTCGACCCAGCTTGTGCCCGGCGACATCGTGTACCTCGAAGCAGGCAACTACGTCCCGGCTGATTGCCGCCTGATTGAGAACGCAGGCTTGCAGGCCCAGGAAGCCGCGCTGACCGGCGAATCGGAGCCGGTACACAAAATCACCGAAGCCATTGATCACCCCGAGTTGCCACTCGGCGACCGGCGCAACATGGCCTACATGGGCACCTTTGTCACCGTGGGCCGCGGCGCCGCCGTGGTCACGGATACCGGCATGCGCACGGAACTGGGCCATATCGCCACCATGATCCAGCGCGTCGATCGCGCCCCAACGCCGCTCCAACGGCGGCTGGAACATCTCGGCAAAGGCCTGGCTGCCGCGGCTCTGGCCATCGTTGCCCTCATCTTCGTACTCGGACTCGTGCGCGGGGAGAATCTGCAATTGATGCTGCTCACGGCCGTGAGCATCGGCGTCGCCGCCGTGCCCGAAGGACTGCCCGCTGTGGTCACCATCGCCCTCACCCTGGGCGCACAACGGATGCTCAAACGGCGGGTGCTGATCCGTAAGCTTCCCGCCGTCGAAGCGCTTGGCTCAGTGACCGTGATCTGCTCCGACAAAACGGGCACGCTCACGCAGAACCGCATGACGGCCACTATGCTCCAATTGGCGGACCGCGTGGAGAACGCCGAAGGCCCGGTGGGGGCAACCCGTCCCGATACGGCGCTCCTGTTGGCGGCCAGTGCCTTGTGCAACGATGCCGCATCCGACGATCTGGGCGACCCCACTGAGACCGCGCTTACGGCCGCTGCCTCCCGCTTCGGATTGCAGAAGGCCGCGCTCGACTCCGCCTTTCCGCGTACCGGCGAAGTGCCCTTTGATTCCGTGCGCAAGCGCATGACCACGGTTCACCAGATTCCGGGAGATCGCACCGCGATCCCCGACGGACTTCGCCATGCGCTGAACGGACACTCGGCGCAAGTCGCCTTCACCAAAGGCGCCGTGGATAGCCTGCTCGACATTTCCTCTTCCGTGTGGGTGGATGGAAGTGAGACGCCGCTCGATGCGCATTGGCGGCGGCGGCTGTCTGAGTCGAACGAAGCCATGGCCGCCAAAGGAATGCGAGTGCTCGGCGTCGGCTTCCGTTCGCTTGCGGATGCCACAGAGCGCGACCCCGAACAGAACCTGACGTTGATTGGCATGATCGGAATCATTGATCCTGCGCGTCCCGAGGCGGCCGAGGCAGTGGAGACTTGCCGCAAGGCAGGCATCCGCCCCGTCATGATCACCGGCGACCATCCATTGACAGCCAGCTACATCGCCGCCGGCTTAGGAATACCGCAGGACGCGGCAACGGTGACGGGCGCGCAACTGGAGAAGATGCCGGAAGCCGAGTTAGAGCAAACCGCCGATCACACCTCCGTCTATGCCCGCGTCTCCCCGGCCCACAAGCTGCGCATCGTCGAAGGCCTGCAGCGCAAGGGGCAGATTGTCGCCATGACCGGCGATGGCGTGAATGATGCTCCTGCCCTGAAGCGCGCGGACATCGGTGTGGCCATGGGCGTCACCGGAACCGATGTGGCCAAAGAGGCCGCGGATATGGTGCTGCTCGATGACAACTTCGCCACCATCGTCGCCGCCGTGGAACAAGGCCGGGTCATCTACGACAACATCCGCAAGTTCATCAAGTACATTCTGGCGACGAACTCCGGCGAGATCTGGCTCATGCTGCTCTCGCCCTTCCTCGGCATGCCGCTCCCGCTGTTGCCGCTGCAGATCCTGTGGATGAACCTCGTCACCGACGGCCTGCCTGCGCTGGCCCTAGGCGTCGAACCCGCCGATCCCGATGTGATGCGCAGGCCGCCGCATCCGCCGTCGGAAAGCATCTTCGCCCGCGGTCTGGGGCGCCACGTGATCTGGGTTGGATTGTTGATGGGGCTGCTCTCGCTCGCCTTGGGCTACTACTACTGGAAGGCCAACGATTCGCACTGGCAGACGATGTTGTTCACCACCCTCACCCTGTCGCAGATGGCGCACGTGATGGCCATCCGCTCCGAACATCAGTCGCTGTTCCGCATCGGTCTGTTCTCCAACAGGCCGCTGATTGCCGCGGTGACACTGACCGTCGTGCTGCAGATTGCCTTGATCTACGTTCCATTCCTGCAGACGTTCTTCAAGACCGAGGCTCTGCCGTTCACGGATCTGGTTATCACCGTGGCGGCAAGCTCCGTAGTGTTCTGGGCCGTCGAATTGGAGAAGTGGCTGTTCCGGCGCGGCGAACACCGCGGGTGACCGCGAGTAGGACGAAGGCGGCGCCGAACAGAGCCATGGTGGAAGGCTCTGGAACTGCATCCACCACTCCTGCGTATCCATAGCCATTCTGCGAAGTGTAGTTTCCGTCCAGGGAGATATAACTCGAGTTCGGAGATGAGACAAGGGCATTGCAGCCAGGGGCGCCGAAGGTCTGGCAGGTGGCGTGAACGTACATCGTCAGTTCCAGGTTGTAGGAAACGAAAGGCACGAAGTCCGGATTAGGCACCTCGACTTTCACATGGTAGCGGTCGGGCAGGAAATCGCCGGACTCAATCTCGTGTGTCCCGGAGTCGTCAATCGTACCGATTCGGTAGAAGGTATCCAGCACTCCCGCGTCCAGGCTGCGATTGACCCCGATGCGCACCTGGAGCGACGGAAACAGTTCGCCGACAGCAGTGAACGTGGCTTCATACACAGCCGACCAGACTGCGAACTCGTTTTCGCCGGAACCGGCGGACACCGCGTGGTTGGCCAGCGACAGGTCAAGGGTCAGAAAGAGCGGCGAACTGAAATCGACTTCGAGAGTGTCGGTGAGAGTGAATCCCGCCTCGGCGAAGCCGGCATCGAGGGCTCCGAAAGTGCCACTGAATACACTGCGAGCGTAGGACCGCCCATGGCCGGTGGCGGCCTCGATCGAGGCCTCACCGTACTCGTTGAACCCTGAGATGAGACACAGGGGGCCGCAGTCGCCGGGCGAGGGGAAACTCTGGCCCGAATAGACGGGGCCGCCGCTGGTGGCCGCTGTGGCGGCGTAGGTTTGGGAGTAGCCGGAGCCCGTCCCGGAATGTCGGTTATCACCGAAAGCAGTAGTAGCGAACGTGGCGACTCCCGCCTGGCAAAGCGTAGCGCAAGCCAGGGCGAGAGTCCCCGCGAACCCCACTGCATTTTGAAAACGCAGCATGATTGTCCTCCGATAGGGCATCACATCATACAACCCCCTTCGCCGAGTCGTTTCCAGGGGTAGAATAGACGTTACCTGGGAGTTACTGGCATGGATAACATCAAGGTGCGAAACCACTTGGAAGAGGTACTGCGCAGTGATGCCTTCGCCAAGGCGGGGCGTCAGGCGAGGCTGCTTCGATACATTGTGGAGAAGTCGCTCACCGGCTCAATCGATGATCTGAAGGAATACACGATCGCCCTCGAGGTCTTCGACCGGACGGCGGACTACGATCCGAAACAGGAATCGACGGTTCGTGTGGAGGCTTCCAAATTGCGTGCCCGCCTGGAGCGTTACTATGAAGCCGCCGGGCCCGCCGCGATCCGTATCGAGATCCCCAAGGGCGGATATGTGGCGCGGTTTGTGGAGCAGCAGCCTGGCGCTGCGCCCGCGGTCTCACGGCGGCGGCTTCTTCTTGGGGGTGCGGCAATGGGCGGCATGGCCGCAGCCGCGGCGGTCGTGCTGCGCCATCGCGTGGAGGCCCCGACGCCGCCGGTCATTCTCGTCGCCGGGGAAACCGCGAGCCGCGGCGGATTCACCGATGACGCCGCTCAACTGCTGCACCGCCTCGCCAACGAACTCGGCTTTCTGCGTATCCCCGTGATCCAGGCCAAGGATCTGGATCAGTTGAAGACGCAATCCCAAGGCGCCGCCTACTGTGTCACCGCCATGGCTGGACGCTGCTGGGAAGACGCTTCCCGGTTGCGGCTGATGGCTGAGCTGCGCGAAGTGAGCTACGACTTCCGTGTCTGGTCTTCCAGTTGGGACGCAGCCCAAGGTGGGAGCGAGCAACAGGCGCGCGACGCCGCAGCCTCCATCGCCCGGCAGTTGCAGGGCATCCAGCGGGCCGGCCAGCCTTCGGAAACCCGGAAGAATGCTCTCGCCGCCTATCGGCGTGCCCTCGGCGCCGTCCGTCCGTATAAGGATTTCACCCTGCAAACCACGGAGGAGAAGCAGGGCCGGACGCGGATCGAAGTATTGATGGAAGGTGCGCGGCTGCTGGAAGAAGCGGCCCGCATCGACCCCACCTTTGTCGAGCCTCTGGCGCAACTGGCGTGGGTCTATCGGCTGACCATGGAATACGATCGCGGGATGTTGGCCCGGGCTTCGCAAACGGCCAATCGCGCCTTGCGGCTGGATCCGGCTTCGGTGGCGGGCAACTTCGTCTGCGGCTATCTCGGGTTGCTGGAGGAGTGGGACATCGGCGCGGCGGAAGCAGCGATGCGCAAGTGCATCGAGCGCTCCGCGTTTCACGTGGAGGCCTATCGCTTCTACGCCGATGCCGCGGCCATTCGAGGCCGGGCAAAGGAGGCTCTCACGGTGATCGCCAAACCGCTGAGCGTGATGCCGCGTTCGAAGATTCTGCGCTTTGCGGCCACCACCACCTTGCTGCATGCGGGGCGCGGGCAGGAGGCCGAGGAACTGGCGCGCGAATCGCTGCGGTGGGAACCGGACTGGCCCGTAGCCCGGTGGATGCTCGGCCGGGCATTGGAGGCGCAAGGGCGAACGCGCGAAGCAGAGGGGGAATTCCGTTCTATTTTCCAGCTCGATCCGAAGAGCCAGCGCTTTGCCGCGGCGCTGGCCCATCTGTGGGCCGAATCGGGCGGACCCAGGCAGTATGGCAGATCGATGGAGATACTGCGCTCCGCTGGGATGGAGAAGACTGCGCCGTCGCTGGTAGGGTTAGTGGAAGCGCGCTGCGGTGATCGGGGCAAGGCTCTCGATTGGATGGAAAGAGCCGAGCGCGAGCATGATCACAACCTTCCGTACTCTGTGGTGGATCCGCACTTTGCGGGCTTGCGCAGTCTGGAGCGGGGGGAGAGGATCTACCGGAGGTTCGCCGGATAAGGCACTCGCGCCCGTGCCTCTTGATGCTGTGTTCCGCCTTTCGGTTGTCCGCAGCCGGTGCGGAGTGCAGCATTGACCTTCCTGCTTATGATCCTGACGGGAATCGAGTGGAGATTCAGATTGTCGCCGTGCGTGTAGGGGACCAGCGATTGCCGGAAGGCGTCAAGATCGACCCACGACTGGTGCTGTCGAGAGACACCATCTGGTTTCCGAAGGAATTGCTTCAGCAAGAGCTATTGGTGGACTTTAGAACGCTGGCCTGGAAAAGAGGCGTGGGGCGTGCGTTTCTCGGTAGTTGCCGACAACGTACTTCGATGAGGTTTGGGCTGAAGGAAACAGGACTATGCGTCAGTAGCACCAGGGTCAAGGGGCGCATTGCCGGTTGCAGAATCGAAGGCGATTGGTGGATCCGGGCAATGCCCATGTTCGGAGATTCGGGGAATCTGTACGACGAGTCCTCAATCAACCCCGCAACGGGAGAGTTCACAATCTCCTCGACTTTCACCGGGGCCAGACACGTCTTTGTCATCGGAAGGGGAAAAGATCCCATCCACGCATTCGCGTTCAACGTGACGCAAGGCGGAACACTGGAGATGAACGACGTAGGGGTAGTTCCATTGGGAGGTTTGTGCCCTCAATAAGAAAATGGCTGCTATGGGGAGTTACCCTTCCAGTGAAGAAGGACTGGAGGCGCTGGTGCAACGCGGCAACCAAGGCTCGCATTGGAACGGGCCGCATTTGAACGCGAATGCAATTCCGAATGACCCATGGGGGCACGCCTATGTCTACAGTGCCGATGCTCGATCGAAGAGGTAGCACATTGATTTAGTTCACTTCTTAGTTCACAATGAAGGTATGAAGCGGATCAATATGCACGAGGCAAAGACGCATCTATCCCGCCTCGTCGCTGAATTGAAGCCAGGGGAAGCACTCCAGTTGTGCATTCGGAATGAGCCTGTCGCCGAACTGAGCCCAATCAGAAAAACAAACAAACCAAAGCCGCGAATTGGGGTTGCAAAGGGAGAATTCGAGGTGCCGGACTCCTTTCTGGACCCCTTGCCGGATCACATCCTGAAGGCATTCTCCGGACAGTGAAATTACTCATCGACAGTTGCACGTTCCTGTGGATTGCTTCGGGTTCTTCCCGCTTGAGCAAGAGTGCCGCGCAGTTGTTTATGGACGCTGACAACGAGCGATACCTGAGCAGTGCATCGGCCTGGGAAATCGCTATCAAAAGCTCTCTGGGCCGCCTGCCGTTGCCCGCCAGGGCCGCTTCCTATATTCCTAAAATTCGCGAACAAAGCGGAGTCGCCTCACTTCCCGTCGATGAGGAGGCTGCGCTGCTTGCAGCTAACCTTCCCGATCTGCATGCCGATCCGTTCGATCGAATGCTGATTGCACAGGCGATCCTGCATGGAATGACAATTCTGAGTCCGGACTCCGTTTTCGAGAAGTACCCCGTGCGCACAATCTGGTGAGCCGCCTCAGCAGCACTTCGCCCGCATGTACTTCGCCTTCAACCGGTGCTCACAGAAATGCCGCCACTCTTCGGCGGAGTGTTTTCGGCCGTGGGCGGCAAGGTGGCGTTCATAGGCATTTTCATCGGCAAGTTCCTTGAGCAGGCCGACGACGAGTTGGAAGAACCGCTTCATACTTCCTCCGCGCGTAGCTGCGACATGACGAACGGCGTCTCGCTGATCCGGGCCTCACGCGTGCCGCGCAGAATGCCGGCCCAGAGGATTACCGAGTCCACCAGAATGGTCGTCACCAGCACCAGAAACAGGCCACACACCACGGCGTCGAGGCGATTGTTGAAGATTACCGTCTGCGTTTCGGCCAGCTTCGCGGCACTCACTTTGCCCGCGTCCAGCAGCCCCTGCAGTTGATCCGCCTGCGCCAGGAATCCGATTCGCGGGATAGGGGAAAAGATCTTCTGCCATGCCGCTGTGTAACAAACAATCACCAGCCAGGTGAGCGGCGTGCATGTGATCCACATGTACTTCGCTCCATGCATCTTGATGAGGATGGTGGTCGCCACGCAGAGCGCAATCGCCGCCAGCAACTGATTGGCGATGCCGAACAAGGGCCATAGCGAGTTGATGCCACCGAGCGGATCGCGCACACCTTGAATGAGAAAGTAGCCCCAGGAGATGACGATCAGCGCGCTCGAGCCGATCACTCCGGGCATCCAACTCGTTTCGCCCAGCTTCTTGTGGACATTGCCGAGCAGGTCCTGCAACATGAAGCGGCCGACACGTGTCCCGGCGTCAATCACCGTGAGAATGAACAACGCCTCAAACATGATGGCGAAGTGATACCAGAAGCTGAGCAGCGCTTTGCCGCCGCCGCTGGAGGCAAAGATATGCGCCATGCCTAGCGCGAGAGAAGGCGCGCCGCCGGTGCGGTAGTAGAGGCTCTCTTCGCCGACGTCGGCGGCGAGCGAGGCCATCTGCGCCGCTGTTACCGGAAAGCCCCAACTGGTGATGGTTGCGGCGGCCGCGTCCGGTGTCGTACCGACGATTCCCGCGGGAGAATTGACTGCGAAGAAGACGCCCGGTTGCAGCACGCTGGCGGAGATGATCGCCATGATGGCGACGAAGCTTTCGAGCAGCATCGAGCCGTAGCCCACCGGCCAGACGTGCCACTCCTTGGCCACCATCTTCGGTGAGGTGCCCGAGGAAATCAGCGAATGGAAGCCGCTGATAGCGCCGCATGCGATGGTGATAAAGCAGAACGGAAAGATCTTTCCGGCGAAGATGGGGCCGTTGCCGTCCGTGAAGCGGGTGAAAGCCGGCAGTTCCAGATTTGGGCGGACAAACAGTATGCCGACGCCCAGCAACAACACTACGCCCAGCTTCACGAACGTGCTGAGGTAGTCGCGCGGAGCAAGCAGCAGCCACACCGGCAGCGCGCTGGCGAAGAAGCCGTAAATGATCACCGCGATGGCAAGGGCGATGCCGCTCATCGTGAACCACGGGGCAAACGTGGGAGAGTGCGCCACGGATTCACCGGCGAAGATGCTGCCCATCACCAGCACGAAGCCGATCAAGGACACTTCGAGCACTTTGCCAGGGCGCCAGTAGCGCAGATAGAGGCCCATGAACACGGCGATCGGCATGGTGGCTGCAATCGTGAATGTGCCCCACGGGCTGCCTTTGAGGGCATTCACCACCACCAACGCCACTACCGCGAGGAGGATGATCATGATCAGCAGCACGGTCAGCAGAGCGGTGATTCCGCCCAGGCGTCCGATCTCTTCGCGCGCCATCTGGCCGAGCGATTTGCCATCGCGGCGCATGGAGGAGAAGAGGATGATGAAGTCCTGCACGGCTCCGCCGAGCACGGCGCCGACGATGATCCACAGCGTGCCGGGGAGGAAGCCGAATTGCGCCGCGAGCGTGGGACCCACCAGCGGGCCCGGTCCGGCGATGGCCGCGAAATGATGGCCGAAGAGAATCCACTTGTTGGTGGGCTCAAAGTCGTGGCCGTTGCGCAAGCGCTCCGCCGGAGTGGCGCGGTTGTTATCGAGCACCATCACCTTGGCGGCGATGAATTTGGCATAGAACCGGAAGCCGATCAAATACACGCAGACCGACGCCAGCACGAGCCACATGCTGTTCACCGTCTCGCCGCGATTCATGGCGATGCCTGCCAGGCTGTAGGCGCCGAGAATGGCAATCGCGCCCCAGGTGAGGTGCCCGAGTAGTTTGTTCATGACTGGGATGCCCGACAGACGTTTACTGGGCAGGGATACGCGTGGTGTGGCGCTCGATCATCTGCCACTGGTTGCCGTTCTTCACCCACACCTGCAGCATGGTGAGCGGAATGTCGCCGGCGGGGTTCTTGGCCGTCACTTTGGCGCGGATGGTTGCGGCCTTGCCGTAGACGTGGATGGTCTGCGAGTGAACTACGAAATTGCCTTTCGACTTCACGAGCGCCGCCACTGCTTCCTGCTTGTTTTCGAGCTTGGTGTTGGAGTGGCTGTACTGGACGCCATCGGCCAGCAGCTTGTTCAACGCCGCGCCGTCGCCTGCTTTGGCGGCATTGACGAAGGCTTCATGGGCAGCGCGCACAGCGGCTTCGTCGGAGGTTTCGCCGGAGGCGGCCACGGACAGTCCAAGCACAATCGTGGTGAGGAGGAGTTTCTTCATAGACTGTGATGATACTGAATTCGGCGGGCGTGTGAAAACAAGGCTAGGCGGAACGCACGCGGCGGACGAGAGCCAAGGCCGCCAAGGTGGCGATGACGACGACAATGGTGGCAGGCTCGGGCACATCGGAGCCGTCACGCGCCACCCACAGCACCTCGTAAAATCGGGAGTTCGTGAGGATGCGGGCGTCGCCGTCGAAGCCCCCAAACAGGGTGAGATAGGCACTGCCGTTGGTGGCGAGCGAGCCGGCTCCGTTGACGATGGCGGGCGGGTTCACTCCGAAGTCGAAGACGGTACTATCGCTGGTCAACACATCGGCAAGAGCGAAGCTCTCTCCGTCGACCACGATCGACAGCGCTGTGACCAGGGAGTTGGACACAATGGTTACGCCAGACCCGGCGGGAAGGTTGAAGGTGACAAAGCCGCTGACATCGGCGTGTCCGACAGCATCATAGGTAACGAGCCCAGCACTGGCCGATGCAGCGGCGATGATGAGGGTGGCAATGGAAAATAGTGTCGTACGCACGGTGTTTCAGATTACACAAGAAGGCCACGCGATAAAATGGGCCGAAGCGAAAATCGTCCTAGTACCGGCGTCAGAATTTCGGGAGCTTGTTCAACATTGCCCGGGTGTTGCCATGGCCGGGCAGATCCACGGAATGGACGGGTTTCCAGTTCTTATCCAAGGCTCCGATGTAGCGGGCCTTGTCGCGCTCCAGGCCCATGAGCACGATGTAGATGCCTTGGTCGGGGTAGCCCAACAGCCGGTATTGCAGTTCTCCGGCACCTTCGCGAAAACGATCTTCTCTCGGCGGCCCGAGCAGGCGCACCACGGCGTGGTAATCGTCTGTTGCTTTGAGATTGAGCGCTTTCTGTTCAATGCCGACGAATTCCACGTTCGTCGGATCGTTCTTGCTGCGATAAAAGCTGACCACGGCAAACGTGATGGCGAGCATGACAGCCATGGCAATGGCCATCATTTTTCCAATGCGCGATTCGGCGCCTTCGCTGGCGCGCATTTCCTGGAGGCGTGTCGGCGGCGCGGGGGTTTCGCTGACCGGCGGGCGGGCGTAGTCGTTGACCGCTTTGGGCATCTCGATGACGCGGCGCTCAAAGGGCCATAACGAACCGGCGCGATATTCGAGTTCGCGCTTGAGGCCGACGATCATCACGGGCTCATCGACTTTGGACAGTTCACCGAGGAAACGGCGGGGAACCCAGACCTCCATGTTTGTCTTTGTGTTGGTGACGAGGATTTCCGACCAGGTGGCTTGTTTGTAGAGCCATTCGTTGTGCTCCACTCCGACGACGGGGGGATAGAACGAGAATGGGCGGTCGCCCATGCTTTCTAAGGCCGGAGGAGTAGGAGGAATCGACAATGCAGTAGCCCGCTTCAATCTTACCTTACCCGGCTTGGTGCGCACCCTGCCACAATAGAAGCGCAATGTCTATTCGAAAAGAAGACGCCCTTGAGTACCATTCCTCACCGGCGCCAGGGAAGATCGCTGTTGTTCCGACGAAACCCTGCCGTACACAGCGCGACCTGAGCCTTGCATACTCGCCCGGGGTCGCGGTTCCTTGTCTGGAAATCGAAAAAGACCCCAATTTGGTGTACCAATATACGGCGAAAGGGAACCTGGTTGCTGTCGTTACCAACGGCACAGCGGTTCTCGGGTTGGGCAACATCGGCGCCATGGCTGGAAAGCCGGTAATGGAAGGAAAGGGTGTTTTGTTCAAACGCTTCGCGGATATCGACGTGTTCGATATCGAACTCAATACCAAAGATCCGCAGGAGATCATTCGCACCTGCCAGATTCTGGAGCCAACTTTCGGCGGCATTAATTTAGAAGATATTCGCGCTCCCGAATGTTTTGAGATCGAAGAGGAGTTGCGGCGCACCCTCAAGATCCCGGTGTTTCACGATGATCAGCATGGCACGGCGNNCCGGCGCGGCGCTGCTGAACGCGGCCGAAATCACCGGCAAGAGTCTGGATACGATTCGAGCCGTGTTCAACGGGGCTGGGGCGAGCGGCATCGCCTGTGCCGAGCATTTCACCCGGCTCGGCATACGGCGCGAAAACATCACCATGTGCGACACCGTGGGCGTGGTCTACAAGGGCCGCCCGGAGCACATGAACAAATACAAGGAGCGCTTCGCGCAGGAGACCGAGGCGCGGACACTGACCGATGCGCTGAAAGGCGCGGATGTGTTTTTCGGGCTTTCCGCCGCCAACTGTGTGACGCCGGAAATGCTGATGGGGATGGCTCCGAATCCTATCGTGTTCGCCATGGCGAACCCCGATCCTGAGATTGCTTATGACTTGGCCGTGGCCACGCGCAGCGATCTGATCATGGCCACGGGCCGTTCGGATTATCCGAACCAGNNGACTATCCCAACCAGGTCAACAACGTGCTCGGCTTCCCGTTCATCTTCCGCGGTGCACTGGATGTGCGGGCCACCAAGATCAACGACGAGATGAAGCTTGCTGCGACGAAAGCCATCGCCGCGCTGGCGAAGGAAGACGTGCCTGATGCCGTGCGGCGTGCCTATGGCGTGGAGCATATGGAGTTCGGGCCGAAGTACATCATCCCGACTCCATTTGATTCGCGGGTACTGATCTGGGTGGCCTCGGCGGTGGCCAAAGCCGCAATTGACACGGGTGTGGCGCAGTTGCCCATTGATATCGAGGAGTACAAGGAACAACTGGCGCGGCGGCTGGGCAAAGCGACGGAAGTCACTCGCATCCTGATTCACAAAGCACAGCGCAATCCGGTGCGTGTGGTATTTCCGGAAGGCGAGGAGGAGAAGATTCTTCGCGCCTGCGATGTGCTGCTGGATGAAGGCATCGCCAAGCCGATTCTGCTGGGGAATGAGACACGCATCCGCCAGCGGGCGGAAGAGCTGCGGCTGGACGCCGGCTCGTTCCACATCGTTGATCCGAAGAAGTCGCCTTCCCTGCCCCGCTACACCGCGGAGTTCTATTCGCTGCGGCAGCGCAAGGGTGTGACGCAGAAGGAGGCGTCGGCGGCCATACTCGATCCGGTGTCGTTCGGATCGATGATGGTGCGCTTCGGCGACGCCGATGCGCTGGTGGCCGGCCTCACGCGCCACTATCCGGATACGCTGCGCCCGGCGCTGCAGGTGATTCCGCATCGGGAGGGATGCAGCAAGGTATCCGGCATGTACATGCTGATCACTCCGCGCGGGCAGGTGTACTTCCTGGCCGATACTACCGTCAACATTGAGCCGACGGCCGAGGATCTGGCGGAGATCGCGATCGAAGCGGCGGACACGGTGCGGCGGCTGGACATTGAGCCGCGGGTGGCGATGCTGTCGTTTTCGAACTTCGGCAGTTCACGGCATCCGCTTTCGGACAAGGTCCGGCGAGCCGTGGAGCTGGTGCATCAGCAGGCGCCGCACCTGATTGTGGATGGCGAGATGCAGGCCGATACGGCAGTGGCGCCCGACATCCTGAGCGAAACGTACCCGTTCAGTGTTTTGCGGGAAGGGGCTAACGTGCTGATCTTCCCCAATCTGGAATCGGGAAACATCGCCTATAAGCTGCTCATGCGGATTGGCGGGGCGGAGGCGATCGGCCCGATTCTGATGGGTTTGTCGCAGCCTGTGCACGTGCTGCAACGCGGTTGCGAAGTGGCGGATATCGTCAACGTCACAGCCATCGCTGTGGTTGACGCGCAGAGGCATCAGCGCAAGGCGCGGGCTAAACGAAAATAGAGCCTTCGAGATAAAGGACTGCTTTGCCCGCGATCGAAACGCGCTCGCCGCGATCCTCGCAAAGCAGTTCTCCGCCTCGCGGCGAGATTTGTTTGGCTCGCAGTGTTGTTTTGCCGAGCTTCGCGCTCCAGTAAGGAGTGAGCGTGCAGTGCGCCGATCCGGTGACTGGATCTTCGGGTATTCCCTGCGCCGGCGCGAAGAAGCGGGAGACGAAATCGTGCTGCTTGCCGGGCGCGGTGGCGATGACGGCGAACCGGTCGAGCCTTGCCACGGCATTCATGTTGGGACTGAGGGCCTGCACCTCTTCCTCACTGCCGTAGACCACCAGGTAGTCGCGCGAGGCCAGCACTTCGCGCGGAGAACCGCCGAGGGCCACCAGCAGAGCCGGATGTACTTCGCACGCCTGCGGTGGGCGAGCCGGAAAGTCGAGCGCGAGTACATCGCCGTTACGCGATACCGTCAGCGTGCCGCTGCGGGTTTCAAAGGAGATGAGGCCGCCGGCGAAGCCGAGTTTTTCCCACAATACGAACGCCGAGGCGAGCGTGGCGTGCCCGCAGAGATCGATTTCGACCAGAGGAGTGAACCAGCGAAGGGCGTACCCGCTGCCTTGGCGAACGAAGAACGCCGTTTCGGCGAGGTTGTTCTCGGCGGCGATCTGCTGCATCACCGAATCGGGCAGCCATTCCTCCAACGGGCAGACTGCAGCCGGATTTCCTGTGAAGGGAACGGCGGCAAATGCATCTACCTGATAGATGGGGATTCTCATCTGTCCAGTCTAGCGTGCATGGTAGAGTGATAGGTTACCGACATGATTTCGCGGTGTCTGACGCCCGCTGTTCTTTTACAGATTTTTTTCACAGCAATTCGTGCCGATGCACAGAACGCGCTTTCGTTACAGGACGCGGTGGCTTCCGCGGTAAAAGAGCACCCGGCATTGCAAGCGAGCGCGGATCGTATTGCCGTTAGTGAGGCACTGCGGCGGCAAGCAGCATTGGCGCCGAATCCGAAGCTGATTCTGCAAAGCGAGAATACGCGTCCCTATCTGAATTCCTCTTTCGTGTATTGGCGTGATACGGACAACTTCGCCTATCTGCAGCAGACGCTGGAGACGGGCGGCAAGCGGGACCGGAGAGTGGACCTGGCAGCGGCGAACATCCGGCGGTCGGAACTGGAGCGCGATCTGCTGCGCTCTCAGATTATGGGGCGCGTGAAGCTGGCCTACTGGGCGGCGGTGGGCGCAGGGAGCATCGCCGCGCTGTTGCGCGAAGACCGCACCAGCTTCCAGCGCATCATCGAGTATCACGAGATCCGGGTGCGCGAAGGCGCCGTTGCCGAGGCGGACTTGATCCGCGTGCGGCTGGAAGGCGAGCGGCTGGCGATCGCTCTCAACGCAGCGGAACTCGAAGCCGAACGGACACGCATTCACCTGTTTCGCGAAATGGGCCGGACGGAGTTTCCCGCCGCAACGTTCAGCGATCCGCTGGAGCCTCTCCCCGATGCCCCGGCGGTAAACGTGGAGGAGGCGCTGGAGCGCAGGGCGGAGGTGAAACTGGCGATGCAGTTCGTCGATACCGCGCGGGCCAATCTGCGTCTGCAACAGGTGATGGCGAAACCCAATGTGGATTTGCTGTTCGGGTATAAGCGGGCGACGGGCAACGATGCCCTGCTCGGCGGCGTGCAGGTGGATCTGCCGTTTCAGAACCGCAACCAGGGCAACATTTCGGCGGCGGAATCGGACATTCGGGCGGCGGAGTCCACCGTGGCCTCGACGAAAGCGCTGATCAAGGCGGAGATCGCCGCAGCCGCGCGCGATGTGGAGTTGCGGCGCAGGCAATTGGGTGAATCCCTGCTCACGATGCGGAAGCAAGCCGAGGATACGGCCCGTATCGCCGAGGCGGCCTATCGCGAAGGCGGCGCCGACCTGCTGCGGCTGCTGGATGCGCAGCGCGTCCGCATTGAGACGCAATTGTTCTATCAACGCGCGCTCTCGGAATACCGGCAAAGCGCGGTTCAACTGGAAACAGCATTGGGGGTGGCCCCATGAGGCTCATCGTAATTGTTGGGTTGGCGATACTGATTGGCTGCTCTGGAAAGCCGGAGCCCGCGCCAGTGAAGGCGGAGGCTGCAAAGCCCGAAGCCCCGGCGGCTGATTCGAAGCAAGTCACGCTGGACGAAAAGCAGGTGCAGCAGGCGCAGTTGCAGATGGTGACCGTGCAATCGCAAGCGCTTCCCGAAACGATCACCTCGAATGGGCGCATCACGGTGAATGAGAATCGCTCCTGGCACGTGGGCGCGGTTACAGACGGCAAGATCATCCGTGTGCTGGTGTTCCCTGGCGATCGGGTGAAGAAGGATCAACTGCTGGCGGGAATGCACAGCCACGACATTCATGAAGGGCGCGCGGAATATCGCAAAGCAGTGGCGGAACTGGCGCGGCTGAAGACGGCGCTCTCCTATTCGCAGCGGCACCGCGACCGGGCGAAGCGATTGTACGATCTGAAGGCAGGCTCGCTGGAGCAACTGGAGCACGCCGAAGCGGAGTTGAAGAATACGCAAAGCGCTCTGGAGAATGCGGAGACGGAACTGGAGCGCACCAAGCTGCACCTGGTGGAGTTTTTGCAAGTGCCGCTGGATGATCACGATGAACACAAGCCGGGCGATGCGGATCATGAAGGCGACTTGATTCCGGTGAAAGCTCCGGCGGACGGTGTGGTCATCGACCGCCATGTCACGGCGGGGTCGGTGGCCAATCAAGGCGATGAGTTGTTTCTGATTTCGGATCTATCCAACGTGTGGATGATCGCCGCGGTAAACGAAGAGAACCTGGGAAAGATCAGGGCCGGGATGCACGTACGGGTGAACGTGCAGGCTTATCCGGATCAGGCATTCCTGGGGAAGATCACGCGAGTGGGCGATCAACTGGACCCGTCCACGCGCACTGTTCCGGTGCGGATTGAACTGGCAAACCCCGCAGGCAAGCTCAAACCGGAGATGTATGCTTCCGCCGAGATTGCCGCCGGGGCCACGGCGCAAGCGGCGTTTATTCCGCAGGAGGCGCTGCAGCAGATTGAGAAGAGCAACGTGGTGTTTGTGCAATCGAAGCCTGGAACGTTCGAAGCGCGCGAGGTGGAAACGGGCCGGGTGTTGCGTGGCGACGTGGAGGTGACGAAGGGGTTGAAGGCGGGCGACGTGATTGTGACGAAGGGAAGCTACACGTTGAAATCGCAGTTGCTGAAAGGGTCACTCGAGTAAGCCGATGGTGTCGCGCATCATTGAGTTTCATCTGCGGAACCGGTTCATGGTGCTGGCAGGGCTCACCATCTTGGTGGCCGTGGGTCTGTACGTCATTGCCCACATTCCTATTGACGCGTTTCCCGATTTGACGAACAACCAGGTGGTGGTGATCACCGAGGCTCCGGGGATGCCGCCCTCGGAGGTGGAGCAACTGGTCACGTATCCGATCGAAGTGGTGCTGATGGGGCTGCCACGCACCGAGGGTGTGCGCTCCGTGTCGAAGCTCGGACTGTCAATGGTGACGGTGGTGTTTGAAGATTCGGTGAATGTGTACCTGGCGCGGCAATGGATTAATGAGCGGATACAGGAAGTGCGGTCGCGGATACCGCAGGGGTTGGAGCCCACGCTCGGTCCGGTGGCGACTGCGTTTGGCGAGATCTATCAGTACACGCTGGAAAGCAAGACGATGTCGGCGATGGAGCTGAAGACGCTGCATGAATGGTCGATCAAGAACCAGTTGCGGGCCGTGCGCGGCATCAACGAAGTGAACACATGGGGCGGTGAAACGCGGCAGGTGCAGATTGAAGTGGATCCGGTGAAGCTGCTGCGGTATGGGCTGTCGCTGCGCGAGGTGTTTGATCGCGTGCAGGAGAATAACGCCAACTTCGGCGGGGGCTACATCGAGCACGCGTCGGAGCAATACACGATTCGCGGACTGGGCCGGGTGCAGTCGGCGCACGAGTTGGAGAGCATTGTGCTGGCTTCGAAGGGCGGCTCGCCGGTGCTGCTGCGGCAGGTGGCTGTGATCTCCGACAAGCCGATGCAGCGTTCCGGCGCGGTGTTGCGTGACGGCAAGGGCGAGACGGTGTCGGGCATGACCATCATGCTGAAGGGTGAGAACGGCCGCGAGGTGCTGGATCGCGTCAAATCGAAGATTGCTTCGCTGCAATTGCCGTCCGGAGTCCGCATTGTTCCCTTCTATGACCAATCGCTGGTGATTGACCGCACCATTGCCACGGTGAAGAAGAATCTGCTGGAGGCAGGCGGGCTGGTGATTGCCGTGCTGTTTCTGTTTCTCGGCAACTGGCGCGCGGCGGTGATTGTGGCGGCCGTGATTCCACTGTCGATGCTGGTGGGGTTCATGGGGATGGCGGTGTTCGGCATTTCGGCCAATCTGATGAGCCTCGGAGCGATCGATTTCGGGATGATCGTGGACGGCGCGGTGGTGATGATGGAGAACTCCGTGCGGCGGCTGGAGCGCCGGCCGAATGAGCATTTCCATCCCTTTGAGCGCGTATTGGGTGCGTCGATAGAAGTGGCCCGGCCGATTCTCTTCGGTGTCTCGATCATCATTGCCGTGTATCTGCCCATCTTTGCGCTGGAAGGATTGGAAGGGCGGATGTTCCGGCCGATGGCGATCACCGTATGTTCGGCACTGCTGGGCTCACTGGTGCTGGCGCTGACGTTTGTTCCGGCCATGACGAACATGGCTCTGGCAAAAGGAGTGAGACCGCACGGCGACGATTGGTTCACCTCCATCCGCAACATCTACACGCGCATGCTGCGGTTCGTCTTGCGGCACCGGGTCATCGTGGTGGCGCTGGGTCTGATCACAGTGGTGGTGGCGATTGATTCGCTGCGCTACATCGGCACGGAGTTCATGCCGCGGCTGGATGAAGGCTCGTTGCTGATCACGACGAAGAAACTGCCCGGCATTTCTCTTTCGGACTCAGTGGAAGTGAGCAAGCGGGTGGAGAAGGCGGTTCTGGAATTTCCCGAAGTGACGGGCGTGGCGACCAAACTCGGGCGGCCCGATCTGGCCACGGAGGCGATGGGCATATACGAAGCGGATGTTTATATTCTGCTCAAGCCCTACGATGAGTGGACCGGGACGAAGACCAAGGAAGAGCTGATCGACAAGATGGCGGCGCGGCTGGAACAGATTCCGGGCGTAGCGTACAACTTCACTCAGCCGATGGCGATGCGCCTGGACGAAGTGGTGAGCGGCATCAAAGCCGACGTGGCGTTGAAGATTTTTGGGGACGATCCGCATACGCTGGAGCATCTGGCCGAGCAATCGCTGAAGGTCCTCTCGGGGGTGCCCGGAGCGGCGGATGCGCAGATGGAGATCACATCGGGGGCGGCCGAAGTCAGGGTGGAAGCCGACCGGGCGCAGTTGGCGCGGTACGGGCTGAATGTTTCCGATGTGCGCGACGCTGTGCAGGCCGCAGTGGCGGGCCGCGCGGTGAGCGAATTGATTGAAGGGCAGCGCCGGTTCACGGTGGTGCTGCGGTTACCGGATGAGTTCCGCCAAAACCCGGAAGCGCTGCGGGAAGTGCCGCTCTCGGCGCCGGGCGGTGAGCGCATCAAACTGGGCCAGGTGGCGGTGGTGAAAGCCGATCGCGGGCCGGAGCTTGTTTCACGGGAGAATGCGATGCGGAGGATCGTGGTGCAATCGAACGTGCGCGGGCGCGACCTGGGCAGCTTTGCCGTGGAAGCGCAGAAGCGAATCGCGGAGAAGGTGAAGTTGCCGCCGGGGTACACGGTGGATTGGGGGGGCCAATTTGAGAATCAGGAACGGGCGATGAAGCGGCTGGGGATTGTGATTCCGGCCTCGATTGTGATCATCACCGGGCTGCTATATTCGACGTTCGGTTCGTTCCGGCTGGCGCTGCTGATCTTTCTCAACGTGCCGTTCGCGCTTGTGGGTGGGATTGCGGCATTGTGGGCGCGGGGGATGAATCTGAACCTGTCGGCGTCGGTGGGCTTCATTGCGCTGTTCGGTGTTGCGGTGTTGAACGGGATTGTGCTGGTGAGCTATATCAACCGGCTGAGGGCGGAAGGGCTAGACACCTCCGAAGCGGTAGTGCGTGGTGCAGCCACACGGCTGCGCCCCGTGTTGATGACTGCGCTGGTGGCGAGCCTGGGATTCCTGCCGATGGCGCTGTCGCATTCGAGCGGCGCGGAGGTGCAGCGGCCCTTGGCCAGTGTCGTGATCGGCGGGTTGGGAACGTCCACGGTGCTGACACTATTCCTGCTGCCGTTGTTGTATCCGTGGTTTGCCCCGAAGGTGGTGGTGGCGGGAGAAAGCGAGTAGCTACTGGAGGCGGTTGCGATCGTTGGTAACCAGTTCGTCGAAGATGGCGAGCACCTGGCGGCGGTATTCGTAGACGCGTTGCAGTGATTCGCGGAGGCCCGAATCCTTGCGGTAATGGGACATCCACTTCTTTAACGTGTTCTTGGGGATGCTGATGTCTTTCCGGATGTCGTCCGCGCTGTGACCGCGCAGAAAGAGGCCGTAGAACATCGCCGCTTCCCGGCGGGTAGCCATCGGATCAAAATCATCGTAGCGAGGCACTTCGGTAAATCTCCCAGCGAGTAGCCCAGAAACTGCCAGTATAAATTGCCCACAGGGAACTGGCAAGACCCGGCAGACCTACTACCTATCTTCGGCGGATCTGTCTACAATGTTAGAGTCACCATCCACTCTGGGAGTTTCAAATGAAAAAACTGTCCGTTCTCCTGATGTGTTCCACGGCCGTCTTACTGGCCGATTCGTGGTCCGGAACGCTGGTCGATGTCCTGTGCAAAGGCAAGGATGTGGCCGGACACACGCGGCAGTGCGCGCTGGCCTGCGCCAAAGGCGGTTACGGTGTGGTGCTGGCGGACGGGAAGTTCGTGAAACTGGATGAACAGGGCAATGCCATGGCGCTGGCGAAGCTGAAGTCGGCATCGAAGGACAAGGACCTGAAAGCGAAGGTTTCCGGGAAGCTGGACGGGGACATCATCGCGGTGGAGTTGATCGAGCTGTTGCCGTAGCCATCTGTGTTCGCCGCAGGGGGGCCCAGAGCTCGAAAATCGATGGGTTTTCGAGCCAGGTGAGCATCCAGAGGACCATTTCCTCTTTTTCCAGGCGCTTCTCGGGGGAGACCTTTTCGTTGGCCGCGGCGAGTTTGGCGTGGTTCTTGGCTTCTATTACGGCTGCGCGGACTTGCTTGCGGCGGGCGGCGCCGGCTTGGTCGTATTCCTGCGCGAGCAAAAGCAGAGTGCGTTCCAGATCGTGAAAATCGTCCTGGCGGACGCCTTCCACCAGCGGGGCTAGGGGGAGGCCGCATTCGCGGAGCAGATTGCGGAACATGCGGTCGCTCATTTTGGGCAGTTCCGCGCGCAGGTTTCGTGCGGTGGATTCATCGATGAGGGTGATGGCAAGCCGCTCCAGCAGTGTCGACAGGGCAAGACGCAATTGCTCCTTTTTAGTGACTCGTCTTCCGCTGGCCACGGCGATACTCCGCTACAGCTTTATTATGGGCTTCGACAGTGGACGAGAATATGTGGCTGCCGGAGCCATCCGGGCGCGCCACGAAGAACAAGTGTCCGGCATTGGCGGGATGCAGTGCCGCGGCCAGTGCCTTCATGCCGGGATTGGCGATGGGGCCAGGCGGCAGGCCGGCGTTCTGATAGGTGTTGTAGGCGTTGCGGCTTTCGAGGTCGGAGCGATAGATGGTACCGCGATAGCGCCCATCGAGCAGGGCCGCGTAGATGGTGGTGGGATCGCAATCGAGCTTCATGCCGCGTTCCAGGCGATTCCTGAACACGGCGGCAACGAGGGGCCTTTCGTCGCCCACCGCGGTTTCCTTTTCGACGAGCGAAGCGAGCGTGACCGTGGAATGCACGGGGGCGCCGGAGGCCAGTTCTTTCCAGGCGCGGCGGAAGCGGGCGGTCATGTCGCGCGTCAATTGCTTCGCCGTGGTGTGGCGGGTGAGGCGGTAGGTGGCCGGGAAGAGATAGCCTTCGAGGCTGGGCGCTTCGGGGGCGAGATCTTTGATCAACCCCGGATCGCGGGCCGCGGCGATGAAGTCTTTCGCCGTGAGGATGCGTTGCTGCTCAAGGATGCCCGCCATGTCGAAGAGGTTGCTGCCTTCGGGAAAGGTGACTTCGAAGAAGAAGATGTCACCGCGGGCGATGCGGGAGAAAAC
>JAFDVS010000065.1 GCA_018268935.1 Acidobacteriota bacterium
CGGCATCGAGCACATCGAGTCGCGTTCGCTGCCGGGCACGAGCCTCATCAAGATCTACTTCCAGCCCGGCACCAACCCCGATTCCGCCGTTTCCACCATTGCCAATCTGGCGCTGGCGGAAATGCGCCGCATGCCTCCCGGGACGCTGCCGCCTTACGTTCTGCGCTTCGATGCTTCGAGCATCCCCGTTTGTCTCATCTCGCTGAAGGGCGCCGGCATGACCGAAGCCGCATTGCGCGACGTCGGCCATTACCGCGTCCGGACGCAAGTTGCCAAGATCGCCGGCGCGGCCGTGCCTCCGCCCTTCGGTGGCCGCTACCGCCAGATCATGGTCTACGTCGATCCGAACAAGCTGGAAAACTACCAGATGAGCCCGATGGACGTGGTGCGCGCCATCAACGAATCGAACGTCATTCTTCCGTCCGGCAACATCCGCATCGGCCCCGTCGATTACCCCATCTTCACCAACAGCCAGTTCACCGATCTCAACGGCATCCTCCAATTGCCGGTGAAGACGAACGGTATTGCCGCGGTCAATGTCGGCGATGTTGCCAATGTCCGTGACGCAGCCCAGATACAGTTCAACATCGTCCGTGTCGATGGCCAGCCTTCCGTCTATCAGCCGGTGCTGCGCCAGGGCGGCGACACCAACACCATCGCCGTGGTCAACTCCGTGAAGAACGAAGTGAAGAACCTGCTGGATGTGCCCGACAACCTGGTGGCCGAAGTGGTGTTTGATCAATCGCGCTTCATTAAGCAGGCTATTCAGACGCTATTGAGTGAAGGCGGCATCGGTATCTTCCTTACCTCGACGATGATCCTGCTCTTCCTCGGCAGTATGCGCGCCACGGTCGCGGTGTTTTTCTCTATCCCGCTATCGGCGCTGGCCGCGTTCGTCGCGCTGTATCTCGGCAATGGGTCAATCAATACGATGACCCTTGGCGGGCTGGCGTTGGCGTTTTCACGCCTGATCGACGATTCGGTGGTGGTGCTGGAAAACATCTTCCGCCGCATGGACCAGGGTGAATCGCCGCGCGTCGCCGCCCGCAATGGCGCCAACGAAGTGGCTCTGCCCGTGCTGGCCTCCACACTCACCACGGCGGTAGTCTTTCTCCCCGTCGTGTTCCTTTACGGCGTGAGCAAAGATTTGTTCACGGCGCTTGGACTCACGGTCGTACTGAGTCTGCTCGCCTCCTACGTGGTGGCGATGACCATCGTCCCGCTGTTCTGCGCCCGCTTCATTCACGAGAAGGATCACCACACGGGGCGGGAGGTCGGCTGGTTCTATCACTTCAACGTACTGTTCGTGAAACTGATGACGGTTTACGACCGCATCCTGGGCGGTCTGCTGCGTTATCCGATGACCGTGGTGACCGTGCTGCTGGCGGGCTTCGCATTGAGCCTGCTGCTCTATCCGAAGCTCGGCTCCGCGTTCTTTCCCCGCACCGACGCCGGCCAGTTCATCGTCAACATGAAGGCGCCATCCGGCACCAGCCTCGATATCACCGAAGCGAAAGTGAAGCGCGTGGAGCAGATGGTGCGCGAAATCGTCGACCCGCGCGACCTTGAGATGCTGGTCTCCAACGTCGGCGTCGTGCCCGATTTTTCCGCCATCTACACCAGCAATGCCGCTCCGCACATGGCCTTCGTCCAGGTCAGCCTGAAAGAGAAGCGAACCACCGGCAGCTACGCCTACATGGCCCGCGTACGCGAACGTCTGCGCCGCGAGATGCCGGAACTCACTACTTACTTCCAGAGCGGCGGTTTCGTCGATGCGGTGCTCAACTTCGGCTCCCCAGCGCCCATCAACGTTCAGGTGAGCGGCCCCGACATGCAGTCGATCTTCGGCGTCGCTACGCGCCTTGCGCCTGAGATTCGCCGTTTGCCCGGCGTCAATGATGTCTACATCCCGCAGGATTTCGATCTGCCGGCCTTACGCGTGGATGTCGATCGCCGCCGCGCTTCGCTGATGGGTCTCAGCGCGCGCGAAATCGTCAGCAACCTCATCACCTCCGTTTCTTCCAACACGATGATTGCACCCACCTTCTGGACCGATCCGAAGAGCGGCAACGATTATTACCTCGCGGTACAGTACCCTGAACGCAGCGTCAAGGCCGTCTCCGACCTTTCGCAGATGCCGCTGCGCACGCTCTCCAAAGCCACCACCACGCTGGACTCCGTCGGCACCGTCAGCCGCGGCGTTTCCCCGACCGAGATCGCCCATTACGGTTTGCGCAAAGTGGTGGACATGTATGTCAACCTGGACACCGAAGACCTGGAAAAGACAGCCGCTTCGATTGAACACGTGCTGTCGAAGAAGGAGCTACCCAAAGGCGTGCGCATCGATCTGCGTGGCTCCGTCCACGCTATGCGTGCTTCCTTCAAAAGCTTCGCCGGTGGACTGGTTCTCGCCACTGCGCTGCTCTATCTCATCCTCGTCGCGCAGTTCCGCTCCTTCCTCGATCCGCTGCTGATCCTGCTGGCCGTTCCCATGGGACTGGCAGGCGTGCTGGCCACGCTCTACACCACCGAAACCACGCTCAACGTGCAATCGCTGATGGGGGTGATCATGATGGTTGGCATCGTCGTCTCGAACTCGATTCTGATCGTCGAGTTCACGCGCCGGCTCCGCATGGACGGCATGGAACTGGGTGACGCTGTGCAGATGGCGGCGCGCGTGCGTCTTCGCCCCATTCTCATGACGTCTCTGGCCACCATCATCGGCATGATGCCGATGGCGTTGAAACTCGGCACCGGCAGCGAAGCCTATGCCCCGCTCGCGCGCGCCGTCATCGGGGGAATGGGTGTGTCGTTGTTGCTCACCGTATTCATCGTGCCCGCGGCGTACCTGGCGGTCTATCGCGACCGGCCGGCCACAGCGGGTCTCCCCGTGGAGGAAGAAGCTTGAAGATCGCCGCTCTGCTGTTCGTCTGCGGCGCGGCCTGGGCGCAGCAACCGTTGACGCTCGATCAGGCCGAGTCGCTCGCCATTCAGAATCATCCGCGCATGAAATCGACGCAGCTCACGGTCGATTCGGCGAAAGAAATCGTGACCCAGGCTCGCTCCGCCTACAAACCAGTAGTCTCGGCCAACGTCACCGCATCGGCCGCCGATCATCTGTCGCGCATCGGCGCGGGAGGCGGCTTGAATGCCTCCAGCATCTTCAGCCGCTTTGCCTCAGGCATCGTGATCACGGGCCCGGTGTGGGATTTCGGCCGTACTTCAAACATCGTCTCCGCGGCACGCTCGCGCGTGGAAGCGGCATCGGAAACAGTCAATGCCTCCCGCGCCGACATCCGCATCGAAGTCCGCCGCGCTTATTTCAATGCGCTGCTGGCGCAGTCTACCGTACGCGTGGCGCGCGAAACACTCGAAGCCAGGCGCCTCGTCCTCAAACAGGTGAGTGCGCTCGCCGACAGCAATCTCCGCTCCACGCTCGATGTTGGTTTCGCTGAAGTCTCGGTGTCCGAAGCTGAGCTCGCGGTGGCCAACGCCACTACTGGGCTCAACTCGACGCTTGTTGATCTTTCCGCGGCGATGGGCATGAAGGAAACCGTCAACTATTCCCTGGCCGATGCCCCGGCGCCGTTGGAGCTGAGCAAAGATGCTGAGGCAATGGCAAAGGAATCCGTCGCCAGGCCGGAACTGGAAGCGCGCCGTCTGCTGGTGAAAGCAGCCCGCAGTTTCGCCGAAGCCGAGCGGCGTCTCGCCTACCCTACCCTCACCGGGCTGGGGGTCGCGGGTGTGGTCCCCGCCGGCGATGAACGCCTCAAGACGCGCTACTCCGGCGTTGGCTTGAACCTCAACATTCCTCTCTACAATGGCGATCTCAACCGCTCCCGCCGCCGCGACGCCGACCTCAAAGTAAAGATCGCCGAGATGGAATTGCTCGACGCCGAGATACGCATTGGCGCCGACGTGAAACGCGCCTGGCTCGCTGCTAACGATTCCTTCCAGCGCCTGCCTGTTACCGCGAAGCTGCTGGAACAGGCCCGCCGCACGTTGCGCCTGGCGCAGACACGCTATGAACTGGGACTCGGCAACATCGTCGAATTGAATCAGGCGCAACTATCGCGCTTCTCTGCTGAGATCGCCGAAGTGACGGCGCGCTACGAATACCAGTTGCGCCGTTCGGTGCTCGACTACGCTGCGGGATTGTTGAAGTAACCTATCGCTCCGAGCGGCGGAATGAAACCGATGTGATGATCGCGTTGCGATTGCCGCCCCAGGAAGCACGCCGCACGTCGTATTGGTAGCTCACATCCAACATCACGTGTGGATTGACGTGAAACCGCAAACCGCCGGTCTGCCGCGAGGAAAAGAATCCTTGCCGGATGACCATGTATTCGTATTGCAGGAAAGGAACAACCGTGCGCCGTGGGAACATCAGACGCGTATAAGTGCGGTAGCGGTTGTGGTCCTGCCTTCCCGCTCCATAGTGGCGCTCATAGGTCAGCCGCCCAATCAACGTGTAATCCTTCAGCGCCCACCGCCGGTCCACGCCCGCAAACGTGCGATGCCCCATCAACCACGGCTTGTTTGCTTCGTGACCGGGCTGCGCCCAGTATCCGCCGAAGTACAACAACCGGCTGTTTACTCGATAGGTGAGCATTGGGCCACCCAGAAACTGGTTTAACAACTGAAACTCATCGCGCGTCCGCACGCGCGTCGTGACCTGAATATCGATTTTCTTTGTGAGTCTCTCTGCAATGTCGAAAGAGTGCCAGGAAAACAACTCCGCTGCTGGTAGGATGGGCGCCACAAGCAGGACCAACGCAATTGACCTAAGCATGAGCGAGATCGATTCGTGATTCCATTGTACGCCTTCCCACCGGTTGACAGCAGCCGCGGCATTGCATAAGGATCGAAAGGAACATGAGCCACAACCCACTATCGCGGCGCCGAATGCTTTCCACCCTGTTCGGCGGCACGGCCCTGGCGGCGGCCCAGGATTGCCCCGCCCCTCAACCTGCGCGTGAGTTCTCCGGCGTCATCGGGCGCACCGCTGCAGCATCGAAACCCGCACCGCTCGCTGTCCACCAGCCCAAAACAGGAACCCCGAATTTTGTTTACATCGTTCTCGACGATACGGGCTTTTCAGACCTCCACTGCTACGGCTCGGAAATCAATACGCCCCGCATGGACGCGCTCGCCGCAGGCGGCCTTCAATACAACAATTTTCATTGCAAGGCGATCTGTTCGCCCACTCGCGCCTCGCTGCTCACCGGCCGCAACAGCCACGCCATCGGCATGAAGGAACTGGCCGGCGACGATCAGGGCTATCCCCACTCCCGAGGCCGCGTCACGCCCGCCGCAGCCACCGTCGCCCAGATCCTCAATTCGCACGGCTATTCCACCTACGGCGTCGGCAAGTGGCACCTCGTCCCCACCCGCGACATGCGCGCCGCCGGCGCCCGCGAGCACTGGCCCCTGCAGAAAGGCTTCGACCGCTACTACGGCTTTCCCTCCGGCTGGACCGATCAGTACAAGCCCGATCTGTTCGAAGACAATCATCCCGTCAAGCCGCCCAACAAGCCGGATTATCATTTCTCCGTCGACATCATCGACCGTGGGTTGGCGATGCTCGACGACCACTTCGCCGACAACGCGAAGAAGCCATTCTTCCTTTACGTCGCTTTCGGCGCAACCCACACGCCTGTTCAAGTGCCGAAGCGTTACGTCGATAAATACGCGACGGCATACGACAAAGGTTGGGACGGCATCCGCGAAGAGCGCCACAAGCGCATGCTCGAAATGGGCATCATCCCGCCTGGCACGAAACTACCGCCGCGCAATCCCGGCGATCCCGCGTGGCAGGATCTCGACGATCAACAGCGAGCCGTCTACGCCCGATTCATGGCCGCCTATGCCGGATTCCTGGAACACACCGACGAACAAATCGGCCGCGTCGTGGATTACCTCAAATCGAAACATCTCTTCGAGAACACGGCCATCTTCCTTATCTCCGACAACGGCGGCGCGCCGGAAGCCGGAGTGAAAGGCAACTTCTCTCGCGCCTATGGCGACCAGACGACGATCGCCGAAATGCATCGCCGCCTGGATGAAATGGGCTCACCGACCACGCAGCCCTTGTATCCGCGCATGTGGGCCTCGGCCTCTGTCACTCCGTTTAAGTTCTACAAGCTCTGGCCCTATGCCGGTGGCGTGCAAACGCCGTTTCTTGTGTCGTGGCCTGCGGGCATCAGGCAGACCGGCCTCCGCAAGCAGTTTGTTGATGTCATCGACATCACTCCAACGGTGCTCGATATCGCGGGTGTGGAGGCCCCGGCATCATTTCATGGAGTGTGTCAGATGCCGATGCAAGGCAAGACCATTCGCCCGACCTTCGACAACCCCAATGCCTCCGACCCGCGCGATCGCCAGTATTACGAGTTATGGGGCAGCCGGGGTATCTGGCACAAAGGCTGGAAGGCGATTGGCATTCACACCCCCGGCACGGATTTCGACACCGACAAATGGGAGCTGTATCACGTCGAAATGGATTTCTCAGAATCCGACGATGTCGCCGCCCAGTACCCACAAAAACTGGAAGAGCTGAAGAAACTCTGGTGGGAAGAGGCGGAGAAAAACGGAGCACTGCCGCTTCTGGAAGCGCCGGTCCCGCGCCGCCGCACCTATGATCAGGCCGTTCCCAAACGCTAAAGCGGCTGGATTCCTTTCCGCGCATTTCCGCTCTTCTTCCCGCTTATTCCAACGGAGGATAAAGTGGCCGACAAAGAGCTACAGCAAAAAGTGGATCATTCAGCGCTGATCCTGGAAATGACGACCGCGCTGAACCAGGCATCGGACCGATGGTCGGAGGTTTGCCGCGTCTATTCGGAAGCATGGGATACGGCCGTCGACACCCATGTCGAGGTTCTCAAAAAAATCAACAGCGCCAAGGAAGCAAGAGCCAAGGCCGCCGCCGATCGCGTCAAACTCTGCTTCGATCTGGCGGCTGTCTTCCTGCCAATGATAGGTGGTCCGGCCGCCATCTCGATGGCTCCCATCCTGTCCGCGCGCGCGCAATTGCTGGTCAACACCGTGGAGAAACGAGCCCTGCAAACATGGTCCACCTTCTCCACCAGCCGCCCAATTGTGGCCAAGGTAGTCGCCGAAGCCGGCAAGCGCTCCGCTAACGAAGGCAAAGACATCGCCTCAAAAATCCAGAAGCAGATTATGGAAAAGATAGCGCCTGCCTATGCCAATCCGAAGGTGCCGCCCGCCAACACCAAGCCCATCACCGCATTCACCGACAGCATCAACCGCACCCGAGACTACATGAATACCTGGGTCGCCGATTGCGCCAAGTGGAACGCTACAGGGAGCAAAGAACGCATCATGATCCCGGTTGCTCACGACTTGTTTCTCAACCATCCGTGGATCCGTACTGCGCCGCAAGTGGAAACAACACAAGGCCTGCGCTCCAGCTTCTCCACATATATCGAAATGGTGCTTTGGCTCCGCTGGGCCCGCACACTCAATGAACAATACTGGCAAAAGGCTCACGACTGGTACGACAAGGAATACTGGCCTGCAAACCGTAACGACAAGGTCCAAATGGTGAAGAACCGCGCCCGGGCCCTCGTCATAGATATCCTCGACTACCGGCCCCTCTTCCTCCACTTCGCCTACAATTTTCCTCGTCATCTGGGCATCGTCAAGTGGACTATTCTCAATCCGCGGGATATGTTTCCTGGCGAAGATGTCTCCCTCGACCTCTACGCCCTTCTCAAGACGGCGAAACACCGGAGCGCTCCGCTCTATATGCTTGGAAGCATCATTCCGCCTCACACCATCAATCAGGATTTCGCGCGCGAGTTGATGGCCTTCTAGCTCTCCGCGCCCGCATGGAGGCCGGCGAGGTACAATCGCACGGAGGTCCCCGTCATGCACCGCAGAGAGTTATTCCAACTCGCATTAGGCGCCGCCGCAAGCGCTGCTACCGCCCCAGCGGCAAAGAAGCCGCTCGAACCACTCGCCCCCGGCATCAAGATCTCCTTGCAGATCCCCACCGAGGTGCCCGACGACGAACTCACCTTCGCCAAACAGATGGGCGTCGAATGGGTCAACGTTCCCACCGGCGGGCCCACTTCCAACTACGAACGCTACGCGGCCATCGTCAAGAAGGTGGAAGGCGCCGGCCTCAAAGTCTGGAACATCGGCAACAGCAACGTCCACAACATGCCCGAGGTCACGCTCAACCTTCCGGGCCGCGATCAGAAGATCGAAGAGTACAAACAGTTCCTTCGCAACCTCGGCCGTGCCGGACTCAAGTACACCACATACGCTCACATGGGCAACGGCATCTGGAGTTCGGAACGCGGCCAGACCCGAGGCGGCGCTTCGGCCCGCACTTTCCATCAGGACACCGCCAAGGGCTACTGGGCCGGCAAAGTCTTCGAAGGCCCGCTCACACACGGACGCAAATTCACCAAGGAAGAGCTGTGGGAAAACTACACCTACTTCATCAAGCAGGTGGCCCCGGTCGCCGAAGAGCAAGGCATCCGCATCGGCATCCATCCCGATGATCCGCCAGTGCCCGAACTGGGCGGCGTTCCGCGCCACATCTTCGGCACCTTCGATGGCTACATGAAAGCTCTCGAAATCGCCAACAGCCCCAACGTGGGAGTCTGCCTCTGCTGCGGCACCTGGATGGAAGGCGGAAAACATACCGGCAAAGATGTGTTTTCGGCTGCCCGCGAATTCGCCAAGATCGGCAAGCTCTGGAAAATCCACTTCCGCAACGTCAGTGCCCCCATCCCCAACTTCACCGAGACCTTCGTCGACAACGGCTACACCGACATGTACAAGCTCATGAAGACCCTCGTCGAAGTCGACTTCCGCGGCAATCTCATTGCCGACCACGTGCCTGAAATGGTGGGTGGACGCAAAGCGGGCTGGGGCTATTCCATCGGCTACATCCGCGCGCTCTATCGCGCCGCGCAAGCCGAATTGAAACGAGGTTAATCATGTCACTCCGCAATCTCATCATCGCCGCCATCGCGGCCACCATTGCCACCGGCTTGCTGCTTTCCCAAGCCACGAAGAAGCCCGGCTATCGCACCTCACCCACCGGATACAGCGACACGCCCGTGCTCCCCGGACAGCAATGGAAAGTGCACGACATCGCCCGTCCCAAACCGCGCGTCGTTAGCCCCGGTGCACAGTACGGCATGCCGCCATCCGATGCCGTTGTGCTCTTTGACGGCAAGGATCTTTCCAAGTGGATGGTGGAAACCAAGCAAGGCCTGAAGCCTGCCAATTGGACCGTTGCCAACGGCTACATGGAAGTGAAATCCGGCGCCGGCACGCTCGTCTCCAAGGAAAAATTCGGCGACGCCCAGTATCACATCGAATGGGCGTCCCCCACCGAAATCACCGGCGATTCGCAATGGCGCGGCAACTCCGGCGTGCTCATCATGAGCCGCTACGAAATCCAGGTGCTCGACTCCTATAACAACCCCACCTACGCCGACGGCCAGGCTGGCTCCATTTACGGCCAGTGGCCGCCATTGGTCAACGCCTCGCGCAAGCCCGGCGAATGGCAGACCTACGACATCATTTTTGAAGCTCCGAAATTTGAAGGCCAGAAGCTTTCGAAACCCGGCTACGTCACCGTCATCCACAACGGCGTGGTCACCCAGCATCGCAAGGAAATCGTCGGGCGAATGGCCCATCGCGTCGTCGGCACGTATGCCCCGCATGGCGCCGAAGAACCGCTCGGCCTCCAGGATCACGATGTCCCCGTGCGCTACCGCAACATCTGGGTGCGCCGCCTCACCGGCTACGATCAGCCCTGATCCGCCACTCCACACCAACGGCACACCATATCCAGCAGCGCCTCGGCCGCCTGATCCAGCGTGTCCAATTCCACATACTCATCGGCGGCGTGCGTGTTGCCGCCACGCGGCCCCCACAGTAACGCAGGCATGCCGAATTCGTGAAACAGAAACAAATCGCATGGCCCTTCAATCCCTGCCACTTCCGGTATCCGGCCTAATACCGCCGCCGCAGAGGCGCACATCGCCTCCACCAATGGATCTGCCGCCGCTGTAAACGATCCCGGCATCCATCGAATCGGCAGTTCCACCGCGGGTTCGGTGGGAAACAACTGCGGCTCCTTCCACGCCAGGCTCCGCAACCACGCGAAAAACTCCCGCTCCACGTCTTCCTGCATCTCTCCTGGCATCATCTGCCAGTACATCTCAATGCGGCACTCCTCAGGATTGGTGATCGGCTCGCGAAAGCCCCAGGGTCCGGTCGTGATCTTGGTGATCGACACCGGCACCGGATCGGCGCACGCCGCATACATCGGATGCACCTCCACCTTCGCCCGCCGCTTCGCCGCGAAAGCCTCCACTTCGTTCAGGAAGAATCGCAATGCGTTGATTACCCCGGAAGGAAACTTGTCCGCAGTCAACACTCCACCGGCGCCGCGCAGGGTAATGTGCGCCGTCCGGCCGCCCCGCTGCGCCGGACACACCCGCAGAAACGAAGGCTCTGTAATAATCGCGCCATCCGCCACATCGCCTCGAACGCGCCCCGCCAGAGTGCCATTGGCGCCTCCGAATTCCTCATCCACCACCGTTTCAATCAGCAGATCGCCTTTTAGCGTCACACCCCGGCGCTGCAATTCCTCGGCGACATAGAGGTTCATCGCAACCCCTGCCTTCATGTCGTTGGCGCCGCGCCCATACAGGCGATTGCCGTCGATCTCCCCACTGAATGGGCCGCGAGTCCATGCCTGTGACCCCGCCGGCACCGTATCGATGTGTCCCGAGAGAATCAGCGATCGCCCTCCTCCCTGCCCCTTTCTCCGTCCGGCCATGTTGTACCGGCCGGTGTAATCGCGGCCCGGCCAATACCATCGATGCTCCCGAATCCCGTTCACTTCATCCGGCCGGTACGATTCGGTCTGCAAGCCGCACCGCCGGAAATGCGCCGAAACATATTCCTGGCAGGATGTTTCCGCGCCCACAGGAGGCGTGTTTTCCGATGGAGTTCGCACCAGGTCCTGCAGAATTTGGTGCAGTCTCTCGCGCTGCAACATTACAGCTCCAATCTCTTCGGCGCCAGCCGGAATCCACGTGTCAGCACGGCCAGATAAACCAGCCCCGCGCCAAGCCACGCAAACCCGGCCATCTGTGCCGCGCTGCTTAAGCTCAGCCATAAGTACACGCACACCACCGCTCCCAAAAGCGGGAACAGGAAGTAGTGCCAGAAGTCGCTCCCACCGCGCCGTCCGCCCCGGAAATAGTAATGCACAATCACGCTCAGATTCACCAGCGTGAAGCCGCAGAACGCACCGAAATTCAGAAGTTCCACGATCATCTGAAACCCCGCCAGCATCGATCCCACCAGCGACAGCGCCCCCATAAACCAGATCGCCCGTTGCGGCGCCGCCGATGCCTCATCCACATGCCCGAACAGCCACCGGCTCAATGCGCCATCGCGCCCCATACCCAGCAGCAGCCGCGACGCACCCGCTTGCCCCGTCATCGCCGACGCCAGCCCAGCCACCAGCAGCGCCATGGTGATCCAACCGAACATCCACGGCCCGCCGATCCGCGAACCGATATCCAATATCGCCGTCTCCACTTGCGGGAAAGCCTTATAATCCGGCCACACCAGCGTCGCCAGGTACACCGTCACCGCGCAGATCGCCGCCTGCAGCACGCAGGTCAACACCGTGGCAAACGCCACATCGGATTCCGGATTGTGGCTCTCCTCCGCCAGTGTGGTCACGGCGTCGAAGCCGATATACGACAACGCCGAAATGCCCGCACCCATCATCAGCGAACGCAGCGTGAACGTCTGCTCATGGAAGATCGCCACCGGCGACCACAGCGACCCGCCCGAGGCCACCACATGCCGGATCGCCAGCACTGCAAACAGCACCGCCGAGGTCGACAGCACCACCATCAACACCGTGTTCGCCCTCGCCGTCGCCTTGATCCCGCGCACGTTCACCAGCGTGATCGCCAGCGAGAACAGCACCAGCCAAACGGCATAGGGCACCGTAGGCAGCAGCCGCGCCGCCGTCAATGCCGCGTAGACGATGCTCAACAACGGAATCAAAAAGTAGTCCAGCAACATCGCCCAACCTGCCAAAAAGCCGAGATGCTCATTCCACCCGCGCTGTACAAAGCAGTAGGTGGAACCAGCCACCGGAAACGCCGCCGCCATTCGCGCATAACTCGCCGCGGTGAACAACATCGCCACCATCGCCACCAGATAACTCAACGTGGCGTGGCCTCCGGAAATCTGTTGCACCGTTCCAAACACCGGATACGGCGCCGTCGGCGTCAGAATCACCAACCCGTAAACAATCAGATCGCGCCGCGACAAAACCCGCCGCAGCGAGGGCTCTTTACTCTTCAAGCCGCGCCTCGGCCAAACCCTTCACCGGAACGTTGTGCTGCCTGGCAAATGCCTCCAGCAGTTTGCGAAGGCTGCCTCGCCATTGCTCCATGCCCATGCTTTTCTCGGCCGCGAACATGTAGCCAAGGTCCGCCGTACGCGCGCCCCAGTGGTCTTTCACGTCGTCCAGCACTTGCACAAATTGCCTTCCGCCCACCGTGCGGCCCTTTGGAAACTGGCTCTTCTCAAACGTGGCCTGCACTGCGGTGTACGATGCCAGGCCTTCCTTCTCCGCGCGTCCAATGCGGTTGTACGCCGACACCAGATGGCCCACAGCCTGTGCCGGATCCTTCGCCGCGAACGACCGCGCGCGATCTAAATCGCGCTCCGCGTCCGCCAGGGCATACAACAGCCGCCAGTGATGCCCGACGAAATGCGCCAGCGACAGCATCACCTCCAGGTTGTACGCATTGCGCGGCCCACGCCCGATCTGTTCCTGCAGCGCATGCACCAGTTGATCATTCTCCAACTGGCGCGCCGAAGCCATGCGTAAATACTCGCGATACTTCGCCGCGAACTCCGGCTTCATCGCAAGCGATCCCGCCTCCGGAAGCGGCGGCATGCGCAGCGTCTGATCGTACCGCGTGGTGCCTCTTCCCTTGCCGTACGAGTTGCCATACCCCGGCCCACGCACCTTGCTCACCACGCGTTCCCATGTGCGCTGCCAGGCACGCGCCTGCCGCTGCATCATGCGATACACCTCCACCATGCCCGCCGACTCCGGCCCATAGTAGACATTCATGAACTCCGCCGTATGCTGCTCCGGCGAGGGCGATCCCGGATGCCATCCATAGCGCGCCGCCGCGGCCCATCCCAACCAGAACGTCTCATTGTGCAATCCCGAATCGCCCCATGCCGCGCCGAACAATCCAATCGGGTTCGCTCCCCACACCCGCGCCGACGGCACTTGCGAGAACACACTGCGAATGCGCCCCGCCGCGACGCCCCGTTCAAACTCCAGCGGATCGTCATCTCCCGCTGCCGGTGAATCGCCGAGATTCGCATCCAGCGGCAGATGATCCGGAAACAGAAACTCCGCCCCCTGCATCGACACATACACCAACTGCCGCCTGCCTTCCGCCTTCTGCAAGGGCAGATACTCCTCCTCGCCCATCACGCCGTCGATGACATCCGGCGGAATGATCTTTAGATGCTGCGGCAGCAGCGGATATTCAATCCACGCCAACATCCGCCGCCCGCGCGAAGCGAGATGATCCCGCGCCCGCTTGGCAAACTCCGCCCATGCGATACTACGGTTCTCCTCGTTGTAAGGCCGCGAGCAATTGTTCCCCATACCCGCGTAGTAAACTTCGTCCGTGGAAACGAAGAACAGATCCACGCCCTTCGTCGCCGCGATCACGTCATCGTACATCCGGAACAGCAGCTTGTACGTTTCCTCGTTGCAAAGATCGGCCTGATAGTTATTCCCATCCGCCTTCAGATGCGCATACCGCGGATGCTTCAACACGTAGGAAAGATGCGCCGGAGATTGAATGACAGGCACAACCTGAATAAACCGTTCCAGCCCATAGTTCACAATCTCCTGCAACTCGGCCGCTGTGAACGCCCCCGGCGCGCCGATATCCGGCACCGACGGATACGCGAACTTGTCTTCCAACTCGAACCCGATCCGGTTCACCTTGAAGCGCACGGCCCAATCCAGGTAGCGCTTCAACGTCTCCATCCGGTCCTGATGATGCTTCGTGTCCCAATGGAGAAACCGCATCTCCAGCGCAGGCCAGTCTTCAATAGACGCCTCCGGCAGCAGCAGTGCGCCCCGAGGCCCCGGCTTCAGTAATTGCAGAAAAGTCTGCACACCGTAGAGCAGACCCGCGTCACTGTTGCCCGTGATCGATACCGCGCCGGGCTTCACTTCCAACGTGTAGCCCTGCGCCTTCACGCCGGTCGCGCCTTTGCTCACCGCCAGCCGCACCACTTTCGATTTCGCGGCGGCGCCGATCGTCAAGCCATGAAACGCGCGTAAGTCTCCGGCTAGCGAGCGAATCGCGATATGCGTTACCGGCAGCGCTTCTGCCCGGTAGCTCCACGACTCATCGAAGACGATGTCCCCCACGCCCAGCGTCACCTTCTGCGGCGTTGGAATCACGGCGTGCCCGCGCAGCCAGAGAGGAGTAGCCGGCGGCTCAGCCTGCAGGCCGCCGGCGATAAGAACAATCGCTGTCCAAAGCATGAATCAGAAGTTTACCCGAAGCGAGAACTGGATGATGCGCGGACCATTCGCCTGTACGCTCAGATCCTGCAGTCCAGTCGTGTTGTTCGGATTGCCGTCCACGGGGTGATTCCAGAAGTTGAAGAAGTCCGCGCTGAATTGGACGTTGCGCTGCTCGCTGAAATCGAAGCTCTTCAGCAACCGCACGTCGGTGTTCCACGCGCCAGGCCCCAGCATGAATGCACGCGAGTTCCAGCTCACCGTGTCTGTGATCGGCGTCTGGCGGATCGTTCCGTTGGCCAGCGTCTGTGGCAACCGGTTGTCGAACCGTGGCCCCAGTTGGCGCAGAATGCGCTGCCCCTGATCCAGAGGAACCAGTTTCTGCAGCGCCGCCGCGTCCACGTTTGTCGCCAGCCGCGGATCGAAGTCGCCCGCAAACCACAGCCGCTGCGGACGGCCTGCGAAGGTGAGTGTCAGCCGGTCATCCGCCGACAGCGTCGGATCGCCGAACAGGTAACGCGCCGGATTGATGCCCATCCAGCGGCCGCCGCGCCAGTCGCCGTTCAAAGCAATGTGCCAGCCGCCGATGACATGATTCAATCCGCTCGACGCGCTGCCGCCAAACTTCTTGCCTTTCCCAAAGGGAAGATCGTAGTAGGCGTTGTAGCGAATGTGCTGCGGAGGCACTTCCGTCGAGTTCTGTTTCCCAAGCTTGAGCAACTGATCGTAGGTCAGGTTGCCGCCACCTAGCAATTGCACATTCTCCGGAACCTGGTAGATGCCGTTCGTCGAGTTGATGCTCCCATTGCCCGATGTGAATCCGCCCGCATCCGACGTTGTCAAAGACCGCGTGAACACATAGAAGAACTGGAACTGCAGCCCGTTCGAGAAGCGCCGCTCCAGTTCGCCCTGCAAGCTGTGTGTGTCGGAGAAACCCGTGCGATTGGTGGCACTCGAAAATCCCCAGTCTTTGTTTACTCGCATCAAATCGCGATTGCCGGGAGGATTCTGCCCCGTCCGCGCCACATAGTTGAACTCTGCTTCGCGCTGGTTGATCGAGTACTTCTGCTCCAGGTCGCGGGCGTGGTTGCCGATATAGCTCAACCGCAGCGATGTCTCGCGCATCACTTCCCGCTCGAAGGTCAGGTGCCAGGTCTGCGCCCGCGCATCTTTCCATCCGAATGCATCGAGCGGCACCATCGGACGCGCCGTGTCCGGCAATGCCACAATGCCCTGCGTATTCACCACCGCACGGCCGACGAAAAAGTCCGGCCGTGGCGCGGTCCGAACCGCGAACGTCGAAGTGCCATCGGCCACCGAAATGTTGTTCTCAAAGCGCAGGTTCAACGGCGGGTTCGTCCGCGACGCCTGCAGGATCTGCGACAAAGGCAGCGTCCAGAAATACTCGCCGTAGTTCGCGCGCAACACCGTCTTGTCGTTCAACCGGAACGCAGCGCCGATGCGGGGGCCGAAATTGTTGTTGTCCGCGGCCAGCAGGTTTCCAGGCAATCCGGCTGCATCCGCCGTACGCCACGTCAACCCGCGCTTCGCCCACGATGCCAGCACCGACGGCGGCACGCCCGGCAGGCTTTCCATCGTCGTGCTTCCCGGGGTGATCACTTCGAAGCGGTTCGCAAAGTTCCGCAGATCCACGTTCACCAGCCGGTTGTACTTCTCTCTGTACGCCGTCCATTTGTCCCAGCGCATGCCGAAATCAAGCGTCAACCGCGAGTTCACTTTCCACGTGTCCTGCACATACAGTCCGACTTCCTTCTGCTCAAAGTAGAAGAAGCCGCGGTTGTACTGGTTCGAAAGATACGTGGGAAGACCCAACGCCATCGCCGCCAATCCGTCGCCCGTGAACGGCACCGCGTTGTCGCTCGCCGCATCGTACTGCGCCGTCCAATCGCCCGCGAAATCATGCGATCCCTGGCTCTGCTGCAGCTCCTGAATGTTGTTGAACTCCAGCCGGAACTTGCCGCCGAACTTCACCGTGTGCCGGCCCCGAATCCACGTCGAGTTGTTCTCCAGCACGTGGCCCGTCAATTTCTCATCCTTGCGATTGTCCGCGTCCCAGCCGAAATTGTCCGTGTAGATGGAAGGCCACCCGCGGGCGCCAAACGGGTTCGGGAATCCCAACTGCTGGGGCCAGTCCGTGAAGTCCGCCAGGGTGCCCGAACTCTTCGGCGCACGGTTCACCGCAATCTGCGTTTCGGTGAACATGTTCGGTGTGAACAGGTGTGTCTCGCGAATATAGGCGTTGTAGATGCGCGCGTCCGTTCGCCCCGTCCCGAATCCATTGCTGATATCCGGACGCGGGGCGCCGAACACTCCTCCGAACTGTTTCCGATCCAGCACCGTCCGCGTCAACCGGCCGGAAATGCTGTCCTTGTCCGTAAACCGGTGATCCCCGCGAAACGTGAGTGTGTTGGAGTTCTGATTGATCGGATAAAACTCACGCATATTCTGCCCTTGATAGGGATTGATCGGATCCGTCGGCACGTGCGTCACCGATTCCATGACGCCCAGCACGGGCGCGATGCGCGACCGCGGAATAATGTTGCTTGTGAACGGCGTGCGCGTACCCGTTGCCGTCGTGGTCAGCGGATCATAGATCGCTGTTTGCCGGTTGTTCGAATCAATCACCCCGGCAAAATTTCCCTGCCACATCTCCGGCGTTGGCACCACGTCCGAATAGAAACTCTTCTGCCGTTGCCGCAATCCTTCATAGGCGGCGAAGAAGAACGTCTTGTTTTTGCCATTGTAGACTTTCGGGATCAGCACGGGCCCACCCACCGAAGCACCGAATTCATTGCGGATCAGCAGTGCCGGCGTGTTGCCGTCCTGCCGCTGCCGCGCGCGCAATCCGCCACCGTTGTTGCGTAGAGTCTCAAACAGCGATCCGTGAAACTCATTGGTGCCGCTCTTTGTCACCAGCGTCACCGTGGCCGGACGCGAATACTGCGCATTCGACCCGGACGTCTCAATGCGGAATTCCTGCACCGTGTCGAGTCCGGGTGAAACGCCCCCGCGTAACCCGCCTCCGAACCGGTCCACCAGCGAAATGCCGTCCAACAGCATCTCGGCCGATCCGACCTTCATGCCGTTCACGCGTGGCGAACCGCCACCTTCGACACCGGGCGTCAAATCAAACAAGGTCGCCACGCTGCGCCCGTCCAACGGCAATTGCCGGATCCGCAGCGCGTCCTTGACATCGGCGATTTCCGCGCTCTCCGTGGTGATCACCGGCGCGGCGCCGGACACCTCCACCACCGAATCGACACTGCCCACTTCCAGCATCGGCTCCACTGTGGCCGTTTGTCCGGCTTCCAGCAGCAGCGATCCGCTCCATTTCTTGAATCCGGAAAGCTCCACCGCCAGGTTGTACGAACCCGGGGGCACCGAGCCGAAATAATAAATCCCCGCTTCGGAGGAAACCGCACTGCGGGAAATGTTCGTCGTGCGATGAGTCAAGGTTAGTTTGGCATTCGGAACCGCGGACCGCGTCGCGTCCTGGACTGTTCCACGCACCACGCCGGTTCCGGACTGGGCCACCAGTAGCGCCGGAAGCATCACGGCGCAGAGAATTGCCACCATCAAAAAGCGCAAGCGAGAATTCATTGGGCACCTCATTGCTACTTACTTGCAGACCACAAGAAATTGGATACAAGAACGACAACTTTCCTGCATCATGGTTATCGCTGAATGTAACCCGATCGACGCCCGATGTCAACCCTTCTTTCCCACTCGCCTCCGATTTACTTGCTATCAGGAAGTAAGTACGCCACTTCGACCGAATCACATCGCGTAAGCCCCGGCGCCTCCAAACGGTAACTGGCCGTGTTCCCACGGAAATCCGCCCGCCCTAACCGCTTCTCGTGCACCTTCTTCTCCCCGCCCGCGCGATACCGGTACCGGATCCGTAACTCCCCCGCCAACCGCGATGCATCCCGCAGTTTGCAGTGCACCATGTTCGTCCCCGCCAGCAGTCGCGGCAGGGTCATGATTCCGTTCTCGAAATAGAGATCCACCGATGCCCCGCCCATTCCCCCGCGCAGTTGAAACCGGTACACACCCTGTAGTGGCAAAACGTCGCCAACCCTTGTCCAAGCCGACCAAACATCAGTCTCCCCGGCATGTGACACCTTCGCCCGCAGCGTCCGGATCTCATAGCCCGCTCCGCGCGCCAACCGCCCCGCCGTCAATACAAACGGGCTGTAGAAATCAAACACGCCCTCCGCATTCTTCGCCACCGGCACGCGCATCCGTCCCCAGGCCTGCCCGATGGTCTGCCCGCCGCTCACCCCGGCGTTGTATCCCTCGTCCTTCGGCACCGCAGCCAAATACGGTTTTGCCCACGCATAGTTCGGATCATGCTTCGGCCAGTTGCCATCGAACATCGTTTCCGTCACCCGGTAGAATCGCCCCGCGGGCAGAAACGCCTCCTCACGGTTCGTGTGCGCGCCCTTCGGCACATAAAACTGCCGTGCCGAGTTGTCCCAGAACCGCTCAATGACCGCACCCGGCGGCAATTGAAAATCCATATCGTGATAGCGCGTGCCCATCTGATACATGCGATTCCCGAACACATGCTCTGCCGGTTTTCCCGCCTTCACCCAGTCCGCTTCCGTCGCGAAATAGGCCGGATGCAGCAGCAACGCCCGCTCCCATTCCACGCCAAAAAACTCAAAGAACGGAGCGCTCCGGTAACGGTAGCCCTTGTTCGCAAGCAACCGCTTGTCATCCCCCACTTCCCTCCAATCCAGCACCGCCGCATCCGGCGTGTCGCGGTCCACAATGTAGTAGCCATAGCGCGGATCAAACGCTCCCCACCGCCCATCCAGCCGCAGCCGGTACATCGTGTGATAGCCACCATTGTCGTGCATCACGCAGACGCGCTCCGCCGACTCGCGTTCACGCTTGTACTCGCACCAGGCCGCCTCCGCAATCCGGCTTGTCGTATCGCAATATCCCCACCCATACACGAACAGATTCTTGTGCGCGTCCGTGACGTATCGTTCCTTCCCTTCCTCACCCTCATACGCCTGAATCATCCCGCCTGTCGCCATCCGCGAAAACAACCGCAGCCAGCGGAAGAACGCTTTCCCCTGCGCCGTCTCCGATGCCTTCTCTACACCTTCAATGCGCATCACATCGCGAGTCCACCCGGCGAGATCACTGCATTGCGGCCAGCGTTCATTTACCACCAGGGGCCCGCTCACGGTCTGCGCTGAGCCTGCCACCTGTGCGCCCAAAAACAGAATCATTGACGCCAATGCCGAGTTCCGCGTAGACTTAGTTGTCATCATAAAGAAAGTATAAGCCCGGCCATGTACAGCCCGCGCCCAAAAAAGCGTGTCCTCCGGCCCGGACAGGTCCGCACCACGAATAACGCGGCCATCCTTCAACTGCTCCGGCAGCGCCAACCTTTGTCGCGGGCCGAGATCGCCCGCGCCACCGGGCTCACCGAAGGCACCATCTCCCGCATCACCGCCGGCCTGCTCGAACGCGGCCTCGTCGTCGAAGAAGGAGCCGAAAATTCCACCGGCGGGCGCCCCGCCATCCGCCTCCGCCTCGATAACACCCGCTTTCTCTCCATCGGTGTCGACATCCTCAACTGGGAAACGCATATCGCCGTCGGTACACTCTCCGGCCAACTGATCGAGACCAAGTATTACCGCACCCCCGACACACCGGAAGCAACGCTCGACATGATCGCCCGCCACGTGCAGGCCATCCGCCCGCGCTATCGCAACGCCACATTCGTTGGCATTGGCATCACCGCTCGCGGTTTGGTCAACAGCGACACCGGCGTTGTCGAACTCGGCAACGATGCCAATTGGATCGCGGTCCCGGTGCGCGACACGCTCCAAGCCAAAACCGCGCTCCCGGTGCGTGTGGAGAACGACGTCCGAGCCGCTGCCCTCGCCGAATACGAGCACGGCAGCGCTGAGGTCCAATCGAGTCATACCCTGCTATTCGTGAAGGTCGGCGAAGGTGTCGGCATGGGCATCGTGCTCGATGGCCGTCTCTATCGCGGCCCCAACATGGCCGCGGGGGAAATGGGCCAGATGATGATCGTCTCCGATGCCGCTTCGGACAGCCCGCACGATAGCCCCGGCTGTCTCGAAAAACTCGCCTCTAACTTTGCCACCAGTGAACGCTACGCCCGTCTCTCCGGCGGTCGCAATCGCAACAACCCCGGCGACAGTGCCGCCCAGATCAAGCGCGTCTGCCATCTCGCCGCCAGTGGCGATTCCAAAGCGATCGAAGCACTTCGCGCCACCAGCCGCTATCTCGGCCTCGGGCTCGCCAACGCCGTCTGGCTACTGAACGCAGATGTCGTAGTCGTTGACGGCGCGGTCACCGAAGCCTGGACCACCGTCTCCGCGGCCATCCGCGAGCAATTCCCCTCCGGCGACGCCTTCGCCAATTTCCGCGCACTCACTCTCCGCCCCAGTTCTCTCAGCGGCCGAGCCACCATGATCGCCGCCGTCGGTCTGCCCTTTGCGTCCTGGTTCAGCGAGGCCCCCACGCTCCGCGCGGCCGGCGACTAAACTCCAATTATGTTAGCTCTCCTGTTTTTCATCGCCATCTCCGCCTCGGCTCAAGACTCCCTCAGCGGCAAATGGCAGATCCAACGCAGCGCTGCTGGGCGCGAAAGCACTCAGCAGTGCACACTCAGCCAAAAAGAGAACGCTCTCACCGGCGAATGCTCAACCGATCGCGGAGCCATCCGCATCAGCGGGAAAGTTGACGGCAAAAATGTCACCTGGACATACAAGTCGGATTCCGAAGGCGGCGCCGTGACCGTTGTCTATAACGGCGCCATCGAGTCCGCATCCAAGATCACCGGCACAGTCCTCGCCGTCGAGTTCAGCGTCGAAGGCGATTTCACCGCCACCCGCATCAAGTAGGATCAGCGTTGCGACACGGCCTTGGTAAAACTGGCCTCCTGCACCCGTACAGCCTCTTCCATCTGTGCGACTAACTCCTCATGCGCCGCCGCAACATTGAATCTCTCCGCAATGTCCGTCTCCACGTTGTACAGCTCCCACCCCTGCCCCACCCGATGCAGTTTCCAGGGCCCGCGCCGCATGGCTCTTAGCTGACCCGCGTGATAGTAGAAGAAGTCCCGTTGCTCGCGGCTCCCCTTGCCCCACAACAACGGCGCCAGATCCGCCCCATCCAGGGCCGGATTCTCCTTGGGCACTCCGCCCGTCAATTCCGCCAGCGTCGGGAAAATATCCATCGTTGACGCCACCGCATGCGACACCTGTCCCGGTGCGATCCGCCCTTTCCATCGCGCGAGAAACGGCTCGCGCACTCCGCCTTCCCAAGTCGTCGCCTTCCCTTCCCGCAATGCCCCGTTCGATCCACCATGCTCACCGAGATTCACTGCCCCGCCATTGTCCGAACTGAACAGCACCAGCGTGTTCTCTTCCACCTTCAGTTCCGCCAGCATCTTCATCACTTCGCCCACTGACCAATCCATCTCTTCCACCGCATCGCCATACAAACCGCGCTTGCTCTTGCCCCGGAACCGCGCGCTGGCAAACAGCGGCACATGGGGAAACGTATGCGCGAAGTACAAGAAGAAAGGCTTCTTCGCCTGCACCGATTTGCGAATGAACCCTGTGGCCACTTCCGTGTATCGCGGCGTCAATTGTGTCTGATCCGGCTCCGTCTCAATCACGTTCTCATCCCGCATCAACGGAATGCCTGGCAACGTTTTGTACCGCGCCAGCACGGTGGCCGCGCGCGTCCTGCCGAACTGCTTGTCGATCTCATCGTAAACAGGATTCGTCGCCGTGCTCATGTCATTCGAGTACGGAATGCCGAAGTAGGAATCAAATCCGTGCCGTGTCGGCAAGTATTCCGGCAGATGCCCCAAATGCCACTTACCCACAATCTGTGTCGCATACCCCCTCGCCCGCAACATCTCCGCCATCGTCACTTCGGATGCAGGCAGCCCACCCTTCGAATCCGGAAACAGAACGAAGTTGATCCCACTCCGCACCGGATAGCGGCCCGTCATCAACGCCGCCCGGCTCGGCGAACACAATGGCGCCGCCGAATAGAACTGCGTGAACCGCATCCCTTCCGCAGCCATCCTGTCCAAGTGCGGCGTACGGATCGACGGATTCCCATAGCAGCCCAAGTCCCCCGATCCCAAATCATCGGCGTAAATCAGGACTATATTCGGCATCGGCCGCCGCTGCGCCAGCGCGGGCGCAGCCATCGTAAGCAAAAATTCGCGACGCAGCATCAGGTTTTCATCATATGTGAGACGGCTCGTACCGTGTCAGAATAGCCTCTATGATTGTTTCTGTCGAAGGCGTGCCGGTTCACCTCGCGCACCCCGATGAGTTGCCCGTTGAATGGGTCGGCCAACAGGATGTGATGCGTCAACTGCTCGCCGCCTGGTTGGTTGTGGACGAGCGTGACCTCCCCATGAACCCCCGTCTTATCGGCAAGCCCGGCGTGGGAAAAACCACACTCGCCTATTCGGCCGCCAAACGGCTGGGCCAGGAAATCTACATCATGCAGGCCACCGTTGACACCCGGCCCGAAGATCTCATCATCACTCCTGTGATCGAAGAAGCAGGCAAGCTTCGTTACGTCGCCTCCCCCCTGGTCAGCGCCATGATCCGCGGCGGCATCGCCATCCTTGATGAAGGCAACCGCATGAGCGAGAAAAGTTGGGCCAGTCTGGCGCCGCTGCTCGACAACCGCCGCTATGTGGAATCCATCGTCGCCGGCGTCAAGATCAAAGCCCATTCCAACTTCCGCCTCGTCGCCACCATGAACGACGATGCCTCCACCTTCGACCTGCCCGAATACATCCATTCCCGCCTTCAGCCGCAGATCCTCATCGACTTCCCGGAGCGTGACGAAGAGATGGCCATCCTCCGCGAAAACCTCCCCTTCTGCGAAGACCGCATCCTCGAATACGTCACCGATTTCCTCCAGACCGCCCATTCTGCCGAAGAGCGCTACACCGTCCGCGACGGCATCAATATTGCCCGCTACGCCACTAAACTGCAGCGCATGGCAAAGGATGAAATCAGCTACCGCCAGGCGCTTCATACATCACTCGTGGAGACGCTCGGCGAAGAGGCGCTGCGCTATGCTCCCCGCCCCTGATTTTTTCGATCCCAACAATCTCACGCGCGGCGAGTTCACTTATTTTCCCGTCGTCCCAGGGCGCGCCGAATTTGCCGTACGCCTGCGCCACATCCTCCTCGCGGTTCAACCCAAAGTTGTAGCCATCGAACTGCCCGGATGTTATGAAGCGCCGTTGCGCCACGCCCTGCGGCGCCTCCCCGAGATCTCCGCTGTTCTCTGCGCCCTGCGCGAAGACGACTTCGATGACCCCGTGGTTTGGCCCGTCGAAGTGACTGACCCGTTCGTCGAAGCCGCCCGCACCGCTTCCGAGATCGGAGCAACACTTCTTCTCCTCGAGCCCGATGCGCATGAGCGTCCCCACGTCAAAGGCGCCTATCCCGACCCTTACGCGATGGAGCACATCGGCCTCGAAAAATACATCGAGCAATTTCGTCTCTTCCCCCAAACCCGCAGTGCCGATGTCGAACGCCACGCCTCCGCCATCGCATGGAAACTGCAAGGCGCCGATCCGTACGCGCGCACGGTGGTGGTGCTGTCGCTCAACCTCCTGGACGCTGTCCTCGACGCGATGGAAACCCCGCAGCCCGAACCCGACACCGGTCCCCCGCTCGGCGCGCGGCTGGTCAATCCTCATCCCGATTGCCTTGCCGAGATCACTACCGAAACGCCGTGGCTTCAGGAGCGGTACACCCGCTGGCGCGATTCCGATCGCGGCGCCTTCCCGGATCGCCCCCGCCTCCAATACGAGTTATTAAAGGAAGCGGAACAAGCCTACCAGGCCATCACCGGAGACAAGATCGTTCACTGGCAGCGCCGCATGATGGCGCGCTTCACTCGCAACCTCGCCCACATCAGCGGAGATCTCATCGCCGGCCTCTACGATCTGACTGTAGCCGCGCGTTCCGTCGCCGATGACAACTACGCATGGGAAGTGTGGCAGACCGCCAACCGCTACTCTGCCCAGAAGGAAGAAACCGACATCGAAACCGCGCCCTTTAGCGCCGATGAAGTATTCCTCGACACTCGCAAACTCCGCATCCGCCGCCGTGTTCCACGCCCCAAGCATCTTTCCCGCCCCCACAACCTCAAACCTCACAAGCGTGAGAAACGCCCCGGCGAGTGGGCGGAACAGTTGGATGGTAATTCCATCTGTTCCTATCCGCCCGAGGACATCGTCATCGAAGACTACGGCCGGTTCCTCAAATCCAAAGGCAAGAGCATCCTTTCCGAAGAGCGCACCCGCGTCGAAGCATTCTGCACCTCCCTGCACGATGGGGTCGACATCCGTGAAACGATTCGCAATTGGCATCAGGGAAAAATATTCGTTCGCCAGATGCAGCGCCTCGCCGGCGAAGTGGGCGCGGTCATCGTCATTTTCGATGAGGACCGGGATAATCGCTACACCTACATGACCACTTGGCTCGGAGAAAACGCAAATGAATCCGATATGGCGTTTTATTCGACACACCCCTTCGACCACATGGTGGGCCCCGGCATCGGGCGCGCCGAATACGGCGGCCTACTGATGACGCTCCCCCCGCGCCGCATGTACAACGTCTGGGTCGATCCTGATTATCACTTCGCTGAAACCAAGCCGGAACGCCTGTTAATGGCGGGTTTGGACTACTCCGTTGAGAAATACGTCGTCTACGCGGGCCCTCGTCCACCGCGCAGCATCTTCAGATCCATAGCCAATCACCTCGGGCGGAAAATCATCTATCTCCCCCTCGGCGCACTGTCTCCCACCAAGCTGAAAAAGCTGCGCGTCGTGCATGTGCTCGATGGTTACGCCCGCCGTGATTCCGCCAAGGATTTTATTTGGTAGATATATTCATCAAATCCTAATCGCATAAATCAGAACAGCCGATAAATAAGCGTGCTGTTACTCATCGCCCTCCTCCCCATCCTTACCGCTCAGCCCGATCGCTACGGACTGCCCGCCTGCCAGGCCCCCAATCACGAACTCGTCGTGCACGAAGCCTTCACCATCTGCCACGACTCCGCGCACAAAGTACCGGCCTGGACCGCGTACGAACTCACCGCCGCACAACTTCAAATTCCCGCCACTCCCCGCCCCTCGCATTTCCGCGCCGATCACACGCTCCAGTTCCATGGCGCCACCAACACCGACTACACGCACAGCGGATTCCACCGCGGCCACCTTGTCCCCGCACGCGACATTGCCAACTCGCGGGAAACATTTCTTCTCTCCAACGCAGCGCCCCAGCAACCTTCCCTCAATCTCGGCCGCTGGCGTCAACTGGAAGACGCAGTCCGACGTCTCGCCGTCAACGCCGATGCGCTCTACATCATTACCGGAACGCTCTTCACCAGCGCCCCGGAAGCCATCGGCCCCAACCACGTCGCCGTTCCCTCTCACTTCTACAAAGCGATCCTCGCCGTCCACGGCGAGCAGAAGCAAGTGTTCGCCATCATCCTCCCCAACGCCGCAAATCTCCGCCAACCCCTCGCCGGCTTCGCCACAACCGTGGACGAAATCGAATCACTCACCGGCCTCGATCTCTTTCCCGCCCTCTCGGAGACGGACCAAGCCATCCTGGAACAATCCCGCACACCCATTCCACTTCACTAATCCGCGACCAGGCGCATGCGGTACAGTATCAGGGAATGAACTGGCAATGGGAAGAACTCGATCCAGCATACGGCGGTGTGAGTGAAGGTCCTGTATGGGACGGCAACGTCCTCCTCTACACTCGCATTCAGCAAAGTCGCATCATGCGTTATGCCCCCTCCACCGGGCACCTGGAAATTTTCCGCGAGAGTACGAACTACGCTAACGGCCTCGCCTACGATTCGCTTGGCCGCCTCTACGCATGTGTCGGCGGCGCCGATGAGCACAACCGCCGCGTCGTCCGCTATGAACCCGATGGTTCCGAGAAAGTCCTCGCCGACAGATTCGAGGGCAAGCGACTCAATATCCCCAACGACCTCATTGTTGACGCAGATATGCGCGTCTGGTTCACCGATCCTTTTTATGAGAACGCCGCCGGCCCATGGAGCGCAGACCGAACACATAAGGACCTTGATCACGATTCCGTCTACCGCCTCGATCCTCAACCGGGCGGCGACTACAGCATCACGCGTCTGACCTTCGACACCACTCGTCCCAACGGCCTCCTCTTTTCCAAAGACGGGAAAACACTCTACGTCGCGCAAAGCGGCAGGCTCGCAACAGAGCAGCGTCAACTCCGTGCCTATCCCATCCAATCGGACCTGTCCCTCGGCGAAGCGGCCATTCTCCACGACTTCGGCGCTCACCGCGGCATCGACGGCATGTGCCTTGATCGCGAAGGGAACATCGTGGCGACCGCGGGTTGGGAACAGGGTGGCCCTGGCCCATCCATATATGTATTCGCCCCCGACGGTACAATCATCGAACGTCACAACGCACCGTGCACACGCCCAACCAACTGCTGTTTCGCGGACAACGGCACACTGTACGTCACCACCATCGAGGGATTCCTGTTCCGCACGGAGACCGGCCGGTGATCTTATCCTTGCTGCTGCTCGCCACGACAGCCTTCGCCGCTGACGTCGACATCAACGGCCAGAAGGCAATCCTCGATATTCCGCAAGGCGCAGGGCCGTTCCCGTTGCTGGTACATCTGCACAGTTGGTCCGCCTCCTACAACAATTCCAGCGAACTGAAAATAATCCGCGATGAAGCCGCGCGCCGTCACTGGGTTTTCCTCTCTCCCGATTTTCGTGGCCCCAACGACCGCCCCGAGGCATGTGGCTCCGACCTTGCGGTGGCCGACATCGTCAACGCCGTGGCCTATGCAAAGAAGACGGCGAAGATCGACGGAAAGCGCATCTACCTCGTGGGAGGCTCCGGCGGCGGACATATGTCTCTGATGATGGCCGGCCGTCATCCCAAACTCTGGACAGCGGTCTCCAGTTGGGTTCCTATTAGCGACCTCAAAGCCTGGTACACCCATTCGCAAGCTAAGGGACTGCGTTACGCCAAAATGATGGAGCAATGCTGCGGCGGCCCACCCAGCGCCACAACGGACGCCGAGTACCACAAGCGCTCCCCCCTCACCTACCTCGCCAAAGCAAAAGGACTCCCCATCTCCATCCACGTCGGCATCCATGACGGCCACACTGGCGCAGTACCGGTTCCTCACTCTTTTTGGGCGTTCAACACCCTCGCCATCGCAAACGGAAAGCAGGATGCGGTATTCCAGGAACAGGAAATCCGTCACATGGCCGAACAGCAACAGGTTCCCGCATCCATCGCCTTGCCCACACCACAGCCCAACGGAAAATTCCCCACACTGCTGCAGCGGTCCGCCGGTACCGCACGCATCGTAATCTTCGAAGGGGGCCACGCCACTGACTTCATCACGGCAGCCGCCTGGCTGGCACAATTTAGGCGATAATCCCTAGAAATGGCCTTCCCGTTGGTCCGCGCTTACCAATCCTGGATGCACGCCAAGGGCTCGGCCTTGTTCGCAATCGCGGCCCTCGCCGTCGGCATTGGTTCCGCTACAGCGATCTTCACCGTCGTCAACACACTACTTTTCCAACCCATTCCCTATCCCGATGGCGACCGCTTCGTTTCTTTGTTGAACGGTTCCCTCAAAGACCCCGACTCCCGCAGTTCGATTTCCCGCGCCGAACTCGATGCCTACGCTCAGGCCCAAAGTCTGGAAACCGTTGGCTGGATGCAACTCGGCAATCGCAACCTCACCGCACCTGGTCAGCCCCAGCATTTGACCGCCGTCGAAGTCACGGCGCCGCTCATCCGCAGCCTCGGTGTTCCCCCGCTGATTGGCCGCTGGTTCGAAGAGACACAAGACCCTGTGGCCGTCATCTCACACGGCCTTTGGCAGAAGCTCGGCGCCGATCCTAACATCGTTGGCAAAGCAATCACACTGAGCGGAAAGATCCACACCGTCCTTGGCGTGACGCCCCAGAAATTCCGATTCCCACTCGCCGGTCCATATGGTGACGCGCCGACCGATGTGTGGCTTCCGCTATCGACAAAGACCACTGAGAATCCCAACGCCACGATCTACTTCGCAATGGCCAAAATGAAGCCCGGTGTCACGATTGCCCAGGCGCAGGCGGAAGTAGAATCCATCGCCAAAGTTATCGTTCTTCGAGACCCCGTCGGGCATCGCGACTACACAGGCCGCCTCGACCTGCTGCGCGAACTGTTCACCAAAGACATCCGCCAGGTGCTGCGTCTGCTGCTCGGCGCCGCGCTCGTGCTGCTCTTGCTCACTTGTGCTAATGTCGGCGGATTGCTGCTTGCCCGCTCCGTGAGCCGCGCGCAGGAAACCGCCATCCGTCTGGCACTCGGCGCCAATCGCACCCAGTTGGCAACCATGTTCTTCGAAGAGGGTCTGGTCGTGGCCCTCATCGGCGCGGCAGCAGGGCTTCTCCTCAGTCAACTGCTCATCCGCTTCATGCTGGGGATCGCCAGCTACATCCCACACGTCGGCGACTTCACCATCGACTGGCGCGTCGCTCTCTTCGCGGCCGCTGCGGCGATTGCCTCCAGCGCCCTGGCCAGCCTGGCCCCTCTTTATCAGGCGATGCGCATGGCTCCCAACGACGTACTGAATGAAGGTGTGCGCGCCTCAGCCAGCGCCCGCAGCCGCGGAATCACCCAAGGGTTGGTGATAACGGAGATCGCTCTTGCCCTGGCCTTGCTCGCCGTCAGCGGTACGCTCCTCCTCGACTTGCGCCGGCTCATGCAAACCAACCCAGGCATTGATGTCAGCCAGGTACTCACGTTCCACCTCACCGGTCCCGAAGAGATCATGAAGCAGGGTGGACCGCGTGCGCAATTTCAAGAGCGTATCATTCGAGCGATCGAAGCCATCCCGGGCGTATCCGACACCGGCTTCGTCAATCAACTTCCACTCGCCGGCTGCTGCTATGTCACCAGCGTCTATGTTCCCGGCCGCGAAGACGCAATCAGCTCCGCCAAGCAGGCCTTGATGATCACCACGCCCGGATACTACCGGGCCCTGAAAATTCCTCTTAAACGAGGCCGCCTGCTGGGCACCGACCAGCCGCCCGAAGGTCTCCTCCCCATCCTCGTCAACGAAACCGCGGCTGCCTTCTATTGGCCTGGCCAGGATGCACTGGGAGCAATGTGCCGGCTTGGCGGTCCCAAAGGCACGAGAGCACAAGTGGTAGGCATCGTAGGCAACGTCCGCAACGATGGCCTCGGTAAAGCCAGCGTCCCTGAGGTTCATATCTCCTATCGCGTTTCCTACCAGAATCCGATGCAGTTCGTGGTCCGGTCCACCTTGCCCATCGACCGCCTCACGCGCGAAGTCCTCGGCGCAATTCGCAATGCCGATCCGCTGCAGCCCGTTCACGAAGTCCGCAGCATGGAGCAGATACTTCTTGAATCACTGACCCTGGAACGTGTCAGCGGCTTCATGGTTTCCTTCTTTGCGTTTGTCGCGCTCCTGCTCGCCTCGCTCGGTGTGTACGGGGTTGTGAGCTTCACTGTGCGTCAGCGAGTGGTGGAGATGGGGACCCGCATGGCTCTCGGTGCTGAGCCATCGCAATTACTCTCGCTCGTTGTCCGCAGCGGCTTGCGCATGGCCGCATGGGGAGGACTCATCGGTTTAGCCGCGACCCTCGGCGCCATGTGGATTCTGCCCGAATTGATTCAGTTGCGACAGTCCGGTGCGATCCCGATTCTCGCGGCCGCTGCCATCATCGTCCTGGTCACAGCGGGTGCATCCATCGTTCCCGCGTGGCGGGCATCTCTGCTCTCCCCCATGGTGGCCATTCGCAACCAGCAGGAGTCGCTCTGGCTCTCCGCTCGCGGCAGTATCCGCCGAATGGCCGCAGGCATCCGCGACGCCATGTCGGAGGATCAGTCGCGACCCGTCGTCTCCGAAGGGCAGCTCCTCCAGGAACTCGTGGAAGCATCGCGCGGAGCAGCGTCCTTCCACCAGGCGATGCAACAAGCTCTGGAAACCATCCGGCAACGGATCTCCGCGCAGTGGATCATCGTACTGGATGCCCGGCCCGATGGACACTTCGAGTCCCATCGCCCGCCGCTCCAATTGCCGCCAAACGGTCTCCTCTGTGCACGCCTTCAATCCCTCACTGTTCCGCTTCCCATTAGCGAAGCGGATATCGCCGCATGGCTCCGCTGGGCTGAGACCAACAAACCAGCACGCACCCCGGAACTCCGCATCCTGCGCGACTGCGGCGCCCGTCTCGCTCTCGGTCTTCGAACGCGCAAAGACCTCAACGGCATCCTCCTCACCGGACCTGCCCTTGACGGCACCTCATTCCAAATCGACGAGCGCCAACTCCTCGCCAGTGCCGCACCACAACTCGCTCTCATGATCGAGAACGGCCGCCTCACCGATCGCATCGTCGAACAGGAAAAACTGAGGCGCGACCTCGATCTCGCCGCCGAAGTCCAGCGCCGTCTCCTTCCGCAAAAGCCGCCCGAGATCGACGCCGCTCAATTCGCCGCCATGAGCCTTCCGGCACGCACCGTCGGCGGCGATTACTACGACTTCCTCCCCTTGGGCGACAAGCAACTCGGCATTGCGCTCGCCGATGTCGCCGGCAAAGGGGTGGCCGCGGCCCTCGTCATGTCCGTCGTTCAGGCATCGCTACGCATGGTCGCCAGCGAAGGCGTACACTCGCTCCCTCAACTCGCCGCACGCGTCAATCGCTTCCTCAAAACCTCTACCGGCTCGGGAAGCTACGCCACATTCTTCTACGCCCAGCTCGACGAACAGAGCAAGCTGCTTCGTTACGTCAACGCCGGTCACAACCCGCCCTATCTGGTCCGTGCACTCCCCTCCGATATCGAAGAGCTGAAAACCGGCGGCATGGTCATCGGCCTCTTCCCGCAAGCCGTCTACGAAGAGGGCAGCGTGCAACTCCGCTCCGGAGACGTGCTGGTCGCTTTCACCGATGGAGTCACCGAAGCGCTCAACCCAGCCGAAGAAGAATATGGCGAGGAAAGGCTGCAAGCGCTGTTACGCGACATCGCCCATCTCCCCGCCCCCGAAATCTCCACGCGTATCGCCACGGCCCTGCGCGAGTGGATCCGCGATGCGGCCCAATACGACGATCTGACTTTCCTGGTGATGAAGGTTACTTAGGAGCGTCGCAGTTCACCATCCACTTCACTCCGAACCGATCCGCCACCATCCCGAATGCTTCCGCCCAAAACGTTTTCCCCAGCGGCATGATCACCGTGCCGCCCGCGGAGAGATTCTCGAACAACACCGCGGCACGCGCCGGATCATTCAGCCCGATTGCCAGGCTGATATTCCCTCCAGATGCTGCACCGCCGCGCGGATCATCGCACATCATCAGAACCGAATCGCCCACCTTCAGCGTGCAGTGCATGATATTCTCCGCCGGTCCCATATCCGGCATCGGAGAATCCCCCATCGTCTGTGTGAATAAAACCTCGGCGCTCAATGCGTCCTTGTAAAATGCAATCGCCTCCCGGCAGTTCCCGGAAAACGCAATGTATGGATTTACTCCCAGCATGTTCAGCCCCCTATTCGCGAAATCGTAGCATTCCGGAAACGCCGTCTTCATCTCCCGCGCCCGTAACACTGCATCCTCAATCTGAATCAGCGGCCCTTTCCCGATCCCAGGACACAACTCCACCGTTTTTCTCCAGCTTTGGCGTGTCTCCACAATCTCCGGCCAGAATGGATATAGGCGGCACTGCGTCGGCTTCGCTTCATGAATGGCGCAGCCGTCCGCAAGCAGAAACGGGCAGCGAGTCCCTTCCACAGGCCGTAGAAACAGACCATCGGCGCCCTTCATCACATACTGCGAGTGGAATTCGTCCGTCCCCATCCCCAGGTGCCGTGCCGCAACGTCCGCATCTCCCGCCGCCAATCGCACCACACCCGGAGCCTCGCAGCACCGCACGCATCCCTTCTGGCACTCGAATCGAAAGCTCTGCATTCAAATCCGCCGCTCATCAGGCCGCCCGGACCTCCGCCGAAAACTGTAGCCCAGGTCAAGCCCAGGCTGCCCAAGGCGGCTTAGTGCCCGCCGGCTGCCGGAGCCTCATGAATCACGGGAGGCTTCGCGCCCGCCGGTACCGGCACCAGCATGTCTTCCTTGCGCTGCACCAGCGTCGAAGTGCTATAGGTAGCCAGCTCAAACCCGTGCCCGTGCGTGATCGCATCCGTCGGGCACGCCTCTACACAGTACCCGCAGAAAATACACCGCGAGTAGTCGATGTTATAAACCTCGGCGTAGCGCTCCCCGCCGGAGATACGCACCTTCTCGGTGTTTTCCTTGCCTTCAATGTAGATACACGAGACCGGGCAAGCCGCCGCGCACAGGAAGCACGCGACGCATTTCTCCATCCCGTTCTCATCGCGCTGCAATTCGTGTTTGCCGCGGAAGCGCTCCTGAAATATGGCCGGTCCGTCCGGATAGTCTTCCGTAATGGTCGGCTGCAGCATCTCGCGAAACGTGATGCCCATTCCCTTGGCCAGTGCGGCCGCGCTTCCCAGAACCTCTTGTATCTTCGACGCCATAATTCCTCAAAATTCCATCCAAAATCATCCACCCGGGAGACTCTTAATTTCGCGAGCCTCAACCAGGCCGAAACGCCGGCACCTGCTCACCGGCCTGAATTACTGCTACTCCCGTGCGCTCGCCCAGCGAAACCATGTCCGCCTTCGACCAGCCCGTCCAGGCATGCGATACCACACCATCCGGCTCCACCTGAAACATGGTCGGCACGTGCGTGATGCCGAATGCGTTGCTCGCCGGATACCCGTCAGTCCGCCCATCCGTCATCATCGGCATGCTTAGCCGGAATGCCTCGGCAAACTCCTTCGTGTCCGTTGCGCTATCCTGCGAAACACACACGATGCGCAGCTTCGCGTTCTCGCGAGCCCGCTCCAGATACGGCAGCGTCAACTGGCAGACCGGGCAGCTGCCTTTGTAAAAGGCCAATAAAACCGGGCCTTCCGCCGTCAACTGCTGTAGCGGAACCAGTGTCCCATTCAAATCCCGCAACCCGACAGACGGAGCCGTAGCCCCAGCCGCAAGCATGGATTTGCCGGATTTCGCCGCCATTTGAATCAGTGTAGCAACTTGTCCAGTTGCTGCGCCGCCACCAGCAGCGGATCCCACACCGTGGCAAAAGGCGGAGCATACGCCAGATCGAGTTGCGCAAAATCCTCCACCGGCATCCGTTGATAAAGCGCCGTTGCAATCACGTTCGTCCGCCCCGCCACGTTTTCCTCACCCACCACCGCTCCACCCAACAATCGCCCCGTCCGCCGGTCCGCCGTCAACGACACATGCACGGCCTTCCCCCGGAAATACCGGTTCTTGTCCAATCCCGCCACCTGCGCCGACACGGGAACGAACCCCTCCTTGCGAGCCTGTGCCTCCGACAACCCGGTCAGTCCCACGCCAAGTCCGCATACCCGCACAATGCTCGTCCCGACAATCCCCGGAAACCGTTCCCGAGCGCCCGCCGCTGCCCCCCCCGCCACCCTTCCCATCTTGTTCGCCGTCGTACCCAGCGGCATCCACACCGCTCGCCCGGTCACCAGATGCATCGCCTCCGCGCAATCCCCCGCCGCATACACTCCATGCAGATTCGTTTCCATCCGCTCCGTCACGCGCAGCGCACCCGTGCGCCCCACTTCAATCCCCGCATCCACAGCGAGCTTCACATTGGGCTTCATCCCCGCCGCGATGATGACCAGATCCGCATCCGGCAAACCGCCGCCGTAATTCCAATGCACCACCACCCGGCACCGTTCCAGGTGCTTCGCCACCAACCCCGTCAACCACGCATCCTGCCGCTTCAGCAAATCCCCGCTGCGCTGATAGATCTCCACTGCGAGCCCCTGCGTCCGCAGCGCCTCCGCCGCCTCCATCCCGATGTATCCTCCGCCGACGATCGCTGCGCGCCGCGGCCGCCGCTGCTGCAAAAACGCCTGCAGCCGCTCGGCATCGGCCCACGTATCCAACTTGAAAAGATTCTCTCCTGCCGGCATCTCCCGCCGCGCCCCAGTGGCAATCACCAGCTTGTCGTACGGCACGCGCTCACCGCCGGAAAGCGTCAACTCCCGCCGGCCATGCGAAATCCCAATCACCTCCGCCTTCGTCCGAACCTGTATCCGCCGCTCCCGCGCGAAAAACTCCGGTGTGTACACCTTCAGTTGATCGAGCGAGCGCACCTGCCCTTCGATGTAGTAAGGAAGCCCGCACGCCCCATAGGAAATATGCGGCGTCTTTTCCAGCACAGTGATATCGAGCGACGCGTCCAACCGCCGTGCTCGCGAGGCCGCGCTCAACCCCGCCGCCACGCCGCCGATGATTACCAGCCGCATGCCACCCTATTCGCCGGTCTTCTTCTGCTGCTCGAGAAACGACAGAATGTCGAACCGCTTGATCTCGCGGTTCGGGAAGTAGCTATTGATCGCGCTCTGCTCATCGTCGAAGACCTCGAACACAGTGGTCAGCTTCGTCAGGACCAGCAACTCGATATTGCGCCGGCTCAGATTCAGCAGCTTCAACATCCCGCCATTTTTCTTGGCGGTGGTGTAGCAGATCACCATGCTTCCCAAACCAGTGCTGTCGATATAATCGACCCCGGACAGGTTCAGCACAATGTTCGCCTTCCCGGACGAAATGAGTTGCGTCAGATGTTCCCGCAGTGAAGCAACGGCGTCCCCTACGGTAAGCCGGCCCTTAATATCAAGCAGGATAACAGTATCTTTTTCGCGCTCGCGGATCTCTAGCGACATGGGAAGTAGATAGTGTATCACTCCGCCTGCTTGCAGCATGCTTCCTGGCATTCCGCACCGGGCGTATCCGCTTTCACCGCCCGTCCATACTTCTCCTGAAAGCGCGCCGCGGATTCCGATACCCGGGCCACCGCGCTTTCCACCCGGTCACAATGTCCCATCGACACGCAATGTATCACGTGCGCCGCCACCTGCGTCTGCGCGCGGTTCTGTTGAGCTTCACCCGCCGCACTCAGCCGCCCGTACTTCGCTGCATTCCGAGCCTCTGCCCCGGCCACGCTATGACTACGCCGGCAACAAGCCTGCCCTTCAGTCCCAGCCAAGGTCCGAACCTGTGTGCCCGGCATCGGCCTGCCGTATTTCATCTCATAACGGCCTTCCGCCATCCTGCTGCTCTGTCCGTACAAAGAGAAGGCTCCCATTATCATCACAACAAACAATGTCGATTTCATCGCTTTATCTCCTGAATATATCCATTCCATGTAAGAAACCCGCCCGCTCCAAACAGCGGGAAACTCAGATGCAACACTCGGAATGGAACTACACCAGGAGTTGGTGAAAGAGAAGGAATAGAGGACCTTGCGCCACCCAGGACTCCACCAATGGCACAGTCGCGCCCTGCGGCACTAACTCAACCTCTTCCTCCGGAGTCACCCCCGCGAAATCCTCGCTCAGTAACACCTTGTAGGAAACAGGCTCGGCCCCGGCGCACAAGCAACCCGCGCAGTCCGTCATCACAGGCTGCGGAACTGGACAACAGGGATGCGCAGGCGCTTTCGTCGCCGCGCAAACCGCAATCGGATTCACCAACAACAACCCCACCACCAGAACCGCGAACCCGATATGGAACTTGCTGCCCATGGCCTTCGCATTAATACGATGCACTCCACATACCAATCGGGTACATCCCGCAAGTGCATGCAAAATCAGCGCGCCCTCTCCATGCACCTCCGCGCGAAATCCCCCAATCACCCAATTGTCACTTCAGCTCACGCATCGCATCTCACCCAATGTGCCCCCATCCATCCTCAGCCGCCGCCACTTCCTGGCAGCCTGCAGTGCCGCGACGGCCGGGGCAGCCTCCATGGACACCATCCTCGAACCGCGCGCAACCACCGCGTTAGCAGCCAATAGAACCATGGAATACTGGGGCTACAATGGTCTCCTCCCCGGCCCCACACTGCACCTCAACCCCGGAGACACGGCACGTATCCGGCTCATCAACACCCTCCCCGAGCCCACCAACCTCCACTTCCACGGCCTCCATGTCTCGCCTTCCGGCCACGGCGACAATCCCTTCCTTGCCATCCCGCCTGGCGAACAATTCGACTACGAGCTGACCATTCCTACCGATCACCCCGCCGGCACCTTCTGGTATCACCCGCACATCCACGAACGAACGGCGCCGCAAGTGTACCGAGGTCTCTCCGGCGCCATCCTCATCCATGGCGGCCTCGACGATATTCCCGAAATCGCAGCCGTGCCTTCCGAAACTGCCATCCTCCAGGACTTCACCGTCGACCGCAACGGCCGCATCCCCGAGCCTTCCATGCCCGAACGCATGCGCGGCCGTGAAGGCGCCATTACGGCCATCAACGGTCAGTTGCAGCCTTCTTTTCAGATCGAACGTGGCGGAGCACTCCGCCTCCGCCTCATCAACGCCTCCTGCTCCCGCCACTACCGGTTCGCTGTCGAAGAGCACCCCATCGCCGTCCTCGCCCTCGACGGCAACACGCTGCCCGCGCCACTCTGGGCCGATGACTGGCTGCTCGCTCCCGGCCAGCGTGCTGACCTGTGGATCGAAGCCAAGCGCCAACCCGGTTCCTACCGTATCCTCAACCTCCCCTATGACCGCGGCGGGATGGGCATGTTCGCCACTGTCCCCTCCCAACCCTCCATCCTTGGCCACCTGCAATACACCGGCTCTGCAGCCCAAACGCCCCATCTCCCCGAATCGCTCACCTCAATCGCTCCCCTACCGGCCCCATCCATCACACGCAGCTTCCTCCTAAGCGAAGGAATGATGGGGGCCTTCCTTATCAACGGGCGCGCCTTCGATCACGCTCGCACTGACACCACCGTTGCCCTTGGCGCAACCGAGGACTGGGTCATCGAGAACCGCGGATCCATGGACCACCCCTTCCACCTCCACGTCCATCGCTTCCAACCTGTCACCCCCTCGGGCGAGGCCACCCCCACATGGCTCGACACAATCCTCGTCCCGCGCAACTCCACACGCCGCATCCGCATTCCTTTCCTCGATTTCCCCGGCCGTACCGTCTACCACTGCCACATCCTCGACCACGAAGACATGGGAATGATGGGCACCCTCGACGTCACATCGCCCTAGTCCACCCCTTCCCCTCCTCACCCCACAAAGGTTAAAATATCTTCATGACCGCCCTGCTCCCAGCAGCAGCGATCCTCCTCTGCTCGTGGGCGGCGTTGGGTCAGTCGAAATCCCCACCCTCGCCCGATCTCCAGCGAGCCGCCGAAGTCTTCAAATCCGAATCCCGCGCCATGGGCCTCCGCGAAGATTCCCCCGTCAAAGCCGCATCCACCACCAGCAAAGGCCCTCGCTGGCACGGCCGGCTCTTCGAAAACTTCCGCAACGATTTCCTCGACGCTGTCCCCCACGAAGTCTTCCAGCGCGGCGGCAACAAAGCCATCCTCCGCCGTAACCAATTCGGCGGCAACATCTCCGGCCCCGTTCTCCTCCCCAAACTTTACGACGGCGGGCGCGCCACCTTCTTCACCTTCACCTACGAGGGCATGCGCGAAAAAATAGGCCGCTCCTCCCTCCGCACCATCCCCACCATGCCTGAGCGCACCGGCGACTGGAGCAGCACCGTCGACTCCGCCGGAGCCCCCCTGCCCATCTACGACCCCGAAACCACGGCCCCCAACCCCGCTTTCCAGCAATCCCAGCCCGTCACCACCGGCAACCTCCAGTACAACCGCCTTCCCTTCCCCAACAACCGCATTCCCACTGCCCGCCTCGATCCCGTCGCCGTCAATGCCCTCCAGTACTATCCCGCGCCGAATTCCGACGCAGGCCCCTATTTCCGCAATAATTACTTCGCCTTTCTCCCGGAATTCAACAAAGCCAACGGCATCATCACCCGCATCGACCACAACCTCGGCACCCGCCACCGCTTCGGCGGCGGCATCAACTACTCGAACGGCACCGACGGCGCCGCACCCATTTTCGAAACCATCGCCAATCCCGGCAACGCCATCCGCTCCCGCACCAGCCGCCGCGCTACTGTCGATCACGTCTTCACCAAGTCCGCCCAAACCATCCAGTCCCTGAGCCTCGACGTCTCCTCCGACGAAATCGAAAACCAGCCCAGGCTCGACGCAAACGGCCGCGTCTTCCCCAATTACCGCATCTCCCCTTACACCTCCATGGGCTTGCCCACGGCGATCATGAAGAGCGCCCGCAGCACCATGGTCCTCACCGACGGCCTGTCCACGCGCCGCGAAAAGCATCGCCTCCGCGTCGTCGGCCGCGTGATCCGGGAACGCGTGAACATCTACGCTCCCCACTACCCCGAAGGCGCCTATACCTTCACCTCTGGCATCACCAGTCTCCCCGGGATCGTCAACACTGGCCACGCCTTCGCCAGCTACCTCATTGGACTCTCCAGCTTCGCCGAAAAAAGCATCGTGGCTTCGCCCTCCTACTTCCGCCGCTCCCGCTTCACCTTTTCCGCATCCGATCAAGTGGAACTCCGCAAAGGCCTGAACCTCTCCTTCTCGGTCGGCTACGAAATCAACACTCCTCGCGTCGAGCGTTACAATCGACAGTCCACGGTATCGTTCTCCGCCATCAACCCTGCCAACGGCCGTCCCGGAGCCCTCATCGTCGCCGGACAGAACGGCCAGCCCCGCTCCTTCCAACCGCTCCGCATGAATGCCGAGCCCAGCGCCAGCCTCGCCTGGAACATCCCCGGCCAAACCAACACCATCATCCGAACCTCCTATTCGCGCAGCTATTCCGCCATCCCCATTTACTCCGTGCAATGGGGCACGCAAGCCTTCAACGGCACGCCCACCTGGATCAGCGACAACCCCCAACTCGACCCCGCCGTCCGCCTCCGTGACGGGCTCGTCACCCGCCAGCGCTTTCCCGATTTCCGCCCCGAAGCCGCCAACGACACTGTCGCCGATCTGATCGAACCCACAGGACGCCAGCCCACCTACCAATCGGCCGGCCTCTCCATCGAGCGCGAATTCCCTTACGCCTTCCTCATCACCGGTGGCGTCGGCCATTCCTACGGCCGCAATCTCCTGCTTGGCAGCGGCAGTTCCAATCCCAACGCCATCCACCTCGACGCGCTCCAATACCGCGACAAGCTCAACGACGAAGATTTCAATCGCTCACTCCGCCCCTTCCCGCAGTACCGGCGCTTCGACGTCTACGCGTCCTGGCCCGAAGGCCGCTACAAACGCGATGCCGCCTACGTCCGCGTCGACAAGCGCGCCACCGGCGGCCTCTCCATGTCTGCCTACTACGAAATCTCCAAGCAGATGGATAATTACTCCGGCCCCTACGGTGTCCAGGATTACTATAATCGTCACAACGAGTGGTCGCTCACCGCGGGCAACACGCCGCATCGCTTCACCCTTACCTACAACTACGAACTCCCCATCGGCACCAACCGCATCCTGTTCTCCTTCCCCGGCTGGCGGCGCTACCTGGTCGATGGCTGGAGCCTCAGCGGCGTCACCACGCTCATCAGCGGCGATCCACTCTACCTCCGCCCGCAGTTCAACAACACGGGCAACGTCGTCGATGCGCTCAACGTCAACGTTGTTCCCGGCGTCGATCCCCACGTACCCAATCCCGGCCCCGATCTTTGGTTCAATCCCGCAGCCTTCGCTCAGCCCGCCGACTTCACTATTGGCGACGCCTCCCGCACCCATCCCACCCTGCGCATGCCATCCAATCAGAACCACGATCTTGCCGTCAACAAACGCATCCCTATCGGGAGCGAAAAAAGTGTCGAACTGAGCATGGTGGGACTCAATTTCGTCAATCACGCCAACTGGAGCAACCCCGACACCATGATCGGCCCCGCTTCGGCGCCCAACGTCAATGCCGGAAAGATCATCAGTTCCATCGGCGGACGCGTCATTCAATTGGGCATGAGGTTCTCGTTTTGAAACACGCCACGCTGGCAGCGGCTCTCCTGCTTGCGGCACACCCGCTCGCCGCCGAACCTCCGCCTCCCGTCAAACCCACCACCACTGGCATCCGCATCCCCTTCTGGCTCTCGGACGGCACAGCGCCCAAAGCTCCTGAACTGAAGCTCTCCGTCAACGGCAAGCCGCTCAAAGTCACTCGACTCCTCGATCAGTCCAACGATCTCCTCGTTCTTCTCGTGCTGGACTGGGCCGGCGATCTCACCCTCGTCGATCCTGCCCGCAACGCACTCCTCGAAGAATTGGATAAACTCCCCGCCAACGCCAGCGTCGCGCTGCTCCGCGCTCAGGACGGGCTCCGCGTCCTCCTCGACCCCCAGGAATCCCGGGAAAAGCTCAAGGAAACGCTGCAAGCGGCCGCCGTCACCGGACGCGCCGGCCTCCTCAACGCCATCGAACAGGCGCAACAGCTCGGTGACCGCGTCGCAGCCAAATCCAAAGTCCGCGTCGCCGTCCTTTTCGTCAGCGATTCCACGATAGGCAACTACCGTGAGGACTACACAAACCCGGTGGTCAACTCCAGTGACTCCGGCGACATGAGCCGCCGCTTTCCCGAGGCCCTCATCAACGAAAAGATCCGCCAGATCGCCGGCCGTCTCAACCGCGGCGATACCCCCGTGTTCGCGGTCCAGCTCAATTACTACACAGACCGGCTCAACAATGCCTACCAAACCGGCATCCTCGATCTTGCAGCCGCCAGCGGCGGCAGCGCCGAATTCTGCCGCAGCCTCGCCGATATCCCCACGGCAATTTCCAAAACGCTGCAGTCCATTGTCGCCCTGCATAGCGTCGATGCCGAATGGCGCCCCGGCAAGCAGAAGCAGCTCGAAGTCTCGCTTGAAGCCGAAGGACGCAAATTCCACTTCCGCACTCGCCGACAGGCCCCGTTCGCCGCTGCCGTCAAGCCCCCTGGAGGGCCCCCCAAATGAAACGCCTGCTCCCCGTCCTCATCCTCGCCGCACTCGCGGTAACCGGTATCGTCGTTTATCAGACCCGCCACCGCGGCCCCATCCTTCCGGTCCAGACCAACACGCCCGCGCCTTCCGCCGAAGCCGCATTGCGCGAAGAAATCGAGAATCTCAAGCAGCAGCTCGCCGAACTTCGTGATGCTCCTGCCACTTCCATCCCCGCACCCAAACCTGGCGCCAAACCCGAGCCCCCGCCCCCTGGAGCGTCCAACGCCGACCTCCTCAAATTGATCGAGGAAAAAGATCGAGAAATCGCCTCCCAAAACCAGGCGCTCAGCGAAGTCCGCACAAAGCTGACGGAATTCGAGCAGCAGCTCACCGCCACCCGCGATCAGCAAACCGCCGAGCTCAAACGCCGTGAAGCGGAAATGGCCGAGCTTTCCGCCAAACTCGACGCCGCTTCCAAAGCCTCATCGCAGGCCCAATCCGATTTCGAGGTGCGCAACAAGCGTCTCCAACAACTCGAATCCGATCTCCGCAAGCAATCCGACGAGACCCGCAAGCAGGCCGCGCACCTCAAACAAGTCTTCGACGACATGGAAACCCTCGCCCGCCGCCGCGAAGCCTTCATGAACAACATCCAGCTCCGCTACCGCGAAGCCACCGATCTCTTTCGAGCCCTCAGTCTCCGCCTCGACTCCATGCGCGAAGGCACCGCAGCCGCAGGCAACGAACTCTCTCGCATCCAGAACGCCGTTTCCCTCGCCGAAGAAGACCTCCGCCAGCTTCGTACTCTCCACACCCGGGCCGCCCAACTCCAGAAAGACCTCACACAATCCGCTAAACGCCCATGACAGGCTCTACTGAGCTTGCCGCTATTCCTGTGCGTCGGTGTGCATTCGTGGCCCATAGACATCGGCCGCAATCACGCGCACCTCACGGACCACGGGCTCGAAATCCATCAGCTCCAGCACATCACGCCGCAGGTCCAACCCGGGAGCCACCTCCACCAGTTCCAATCTCCCACCGCGCAAAGCGAACACCGCCCGCTCCGTCACATACAGCACTTCCTTGCCATCCCGCGCCGCCTGCGCCGCACTGAACGTGATCTGCTCCACATCTTTCACAAACTTGCGCGACCGTCCCTCTCCACGAATCACCACCCGCCCATCCTCACACACCGCATCCAGACCATTCGCCGTAAACGTTCCCACGAACACCAGCCGCTTCGCCGTTTGCGCAATATTGATAAATCCACCTGACCCCGGAATCCGTCCCCCATAGCGGCTCACATTCACGTTTCCATGTTGATCGCACTCCGCCATGCTGAGAAACGCGATATCCAATCCACCGCCATCGTAAAAATCAAACATCGAAGGCTGGTCGATGATGGCCATCGGCAGGCTCGCTGACCCGAAGCTCAACCCGCCCGCGGGCACTCCTCCAATCACCCCCGCCTCGACGGTCATCACCACCCTGTCCAGCATCTTCCGTTCCCATGCAATCCGCGCAATTCCCTCGGCAATTCCGATCCCCAGATTCACCACATCCCCTTCCCGCAATTCCTGGGTACAGCGCGCCGCAATCCACCGCCGCGGCCCATCTTCCAAAACTCCCAGATCAATCGAATCGAGCGGCCCCTGCCGCACAAAATCGGGATCAAACTGCCGGTCATACGTCTGCGGATGCAGCTCGCCGGGAGCCACCACCACCGCATCCACAAAAATCCCCGGCAGGCGAATATCCTTCGGATTCCGTGAATGATCCGCCACCATCCGCTCCACCTGCGCAATGACGATTCCGCCACCCCGCTTAGCCGCCTGCGCCATCGGCAATATCTCTCCAATCAGCGGCTCATGCTCCATCGAAATATTCCCAAACGAATCGGACGAAGTCCCCCGCACGAGCGCCACATCAATGGGAAACGCCTTATAAAACAGCATCTCCACGCCATCAATCTCCATCACCCGCACCAGATCTTCCGTCGTCACCGCATTGATCCGTCCACCGCCGCGCCGCGGATCGACAAACGAACCCAACCCGATCTTCGACAACATTCCCGGATTGCCCGCCGCAATTTCCCGAAACAACTTCGACAGCACGCCTTGCGGAAAGTTGTACGCCTCAATCACACCGGCGGCCGCCAGCGCACCCAGCCGGGGAGCCAGGTTCCAGTGCCCGCCAATCACCCGCCGCACCAGCCCCTCGTGCCCCAGGTGATTCAAACCCCGCTGGCAGCCATCGCCCTGCCCCGCCGCATAAACCACAGTCAACTCGCGAGGACCGCCCGTCGACACGAACCGCCGCTCCAGCGCCGCGGTCAACGCCTCCGCATGCCCGCTTCCCACAAATCCACCGGTAGCCACCGCGGCCCCATCCGGGATCATCCGCACCGCTTCGTCCGCGCTCACAAAAACAGGTTTCTTCATGGAAAGTACAAACTTACGATTGACGCACGCCCACCCCTGCTGGTGCAACTTCACAGAACACCACACCACTCGTCTGCGTATGTGATAGTGGAATCGCATGGCCGAACTATCGCGTCATCAAGCCCAGCAGGAGGCCGACCGTCTCAACGCCTTCCGCCAGCAATGGCAGCAACTCGAAGCCGAAGGCATCCTTTCCCTCACCGAAGACCAGCGCCTCACTCTCAACAACTACATCGACACCAGGCTCGACGCCTATCGCCGTCAGTTCGACATCGACACCACGGCCGGTGAGCGCCAGCTCTCCTGGGGACTCCGCATTGCCTCCACCCTCGGCGGGCTCTCGCTTTGCATCGCGCTGGTTCTGCTCTTCCAGTACTATTGGGGTTCGCTCTCCACCGCCGCGCAAGTCGGCATCGTCCTGCTTGCGCCGCTGGCCGCACTCGCCGCCACGGACTATGCTGCCCGCAAGGAGCGCACGCTCTACTTCGCCGCCCTCCTCAGCATGGTGACTATCGCCAGCTTCGTCCTCAACCTCGCCGTACTCGGCGAAACTTTTAACTTCGTCTCCTCGCACAACGCGCTGATTGCCTGGAGCGCGTTCTCCTTTGCCCTCGCCTATCACTACGGGCTTCGTATCCCGCTCATAGCCGCCATTGTCACGCTCCTCGCCTGGTTGTCCGCCGAACTCACGTTGCTGCGCGGCCACCACTGGCTCACCCTCACCGAGCGCCCCGAGCATTTCCTCATCGCCGGCGCCTCCGTCTTCGCCGTTCCACTGCTGCTGCAGCATCGCCGCCACACCGATTTCCCCATCGTCTACCGCATGGCAGGTATGTTCACGGTATATCTCGGCTTGCTCGCCTTAATCGCCAGCGGCCACTGGAGCTATCTCCCCTGGCAACAAAAATCCATTGAATTGTTTTATGAGATCACCGGCCTCACTCTCAGCGCCGCCGCCATCTGGCTCGGCATCCGCCAATCCTGGATGAGTGTGGTCTACGCCTCGGCCGGCTTCTTCACCATCTGCCTCTACATCCGTCTGTTCCGCTGGTGGTGGGATTGGCTTCCGAACTACGTCATGTTCGCGGTCGTTGGCCTGATCGCCATCGCCATCATGTATCTGCTGAAACGCCTGCGCGGCTTTCTCACGGAGGCAACCGCATGAAGCGCCTCAACGGTCTTCACATCGCCGTCCTCATCGTTCTGGTTGCCAACGCCGTCGCTTTGCGCCACGCCTCGGCCAATCGGAGTGGCTCGCCCGACGCGGAAATCGAACTCACGGACCGCGAACTCGTCTACTACAGCAACGGTTCGCACGAACCAGTCTTCCTCCGCCTCGAATACAGCGGCAGCTATTACAGCCCCGGTGACTACAGCCGTTACATCACCGAGGCCGATCTCCGAGCCGTTGGCTTCGATCTATCACGCCCCGCCAACGCCCACAACGCCTACAACCACTACCGCCGCCAGCAAGCCCGCAGCGTCATCGCGGCCTTTGAATACGAAGGTGCGTCCTGGAAACAGCAGGAAGAAGCCATCCGTAACAGCGACCCCAAATTCGGCCAGAAGCGCCTCCTCACCCACGGCTCGCGCCTCGTCCCAATCGGCATCGGCCCTGACCTCGCCACCATGCGGCAGCGCTTCCCGGATCGCTCGAAAATCATCCTCCTTCCCGCATCGGTACGCGTCCGCGCCGGGTCGACGAAGGTGGAAGGCTGGATCAGCGATGTGCCCGCTGTCATTCACGTCCCCCACGAATTCCAACAGCAATTCCGCGATCTCCCCACCAAGGTCCGCGCCGACAACCAAACCGAACCGCTCTACAAAGTCCGTCTCCGCTTCGGCGCCAACCTCGAACCCTGGATCCTCTCCGTCGAATTCCCGGCCGCGCAATAATACAGCACATGCCCGAACTGCCGGACATCGCCGTCTACATCGAAGCTATCTCCACCCGCATCCTCCACCAGCCGCTCGAAGCCATCCGCCTCGGCAGCCCATTCCTCCTCCGCACCATCGATCCCCAACCCGCGGCACTCCAAAACCACACAGTGACTCAACTGCGCCGCCTGGGCAAGCGCATCGCCATCGGCCTCGACAACGATCACTGGCTCGTGCTGCACCTCATGATCGCCGGCCGTCTCCACTGGCGCAAACGCGGAGCCTCCATCGCCAGCCGCAATTCCCTCCTCGCCCTCGATTTCCCCAACGGAGCGCTTCTTCTCACCGAAGCAGGCTCCCAGCGCCGCGCATCGCTCTACCTCACCAACTCAGAAACCGCACTCAACTCCCTCCAGCGCCACGGCATCGAACCGCTCGACTGTACCCTCGAAGCATTCACCGAAGCACTCCGCAAGGAAAACCACACCCTCAAGCGTTCCCTCACCGACCCCGATCTCTTCAGCGGAATCGGTAACGCCTATTCCGACGAGATCCTTCACCGAGCCCGCCTCAGCCCGCTGCTGCTCACCAGCAAAATCACCGACCCCGAAATCGCCCGCCTCCTCGCCGCCACCCGCGACACGCTGCAACACTGGATCACCGAACTGCGCAAAGAAGCTGCCAACGCATTCCCCGAAGGAGTCACCGCCTTCCGCGAAGGCATGGCCGTACACGGCCGCTACGGCCTTCCCTGCCCCGACTGCGGTGCTAAGATCCAGCGCATCCGCTACGCCTCCAACGAAACCAACTACTGCGCCAAATGCCAAACCGGAGGCCGCCTGCTCGCCGACCGCGCCATGTCCCGCCTACTCAAAGAAGACTACCCGCGCTACCTCGAAGACTGATTGCTGTCCATTCGTGCGCATTCGTGGCTTACCCCAAACTCCCCACCGTCTCCGGAAGGCTCACCGCCTCGGCCTTCTTCCAATGCACGTCAAACAACCCCTTCATCGCTTCTCCCATCCCCTCGTGATTGAACACCACGGAAGTCCATGCCGGCTTCGTAATCACCGGATCGAGCAACGCAATCAGTCCCAGCTTCCCATCAAACAACGCCAGCTTCATCGGCAGCGAATCCGTGAGCCGTACTTCAATCCCCGCCGCCGAATACTCCGCCAGCCGCGCATGGTCACTCTCATCCAACCCATCCCGTTCAAACAACAACCGGCACGTTACCCCCCGCTCCCGCGCGCTCTTCACCAACTGCTCATCGAGCGGATCCACCGCGTAGGGAGGCCGCGAAAACTCCAGATACTCGCTTCGCACCTCGCGCAACATGGTCCGGTACTGTGCACCGCTCTGCGAAGGCTCGCTCACAATCCGCAAAAAGTCCAGCGTCCCCCGGCCTTCCTGTCCTTCGGAATAAGCGGTCTTTAAATCGTCAATCAGCGAACCCGCCAGCCGCCCCTGTTCCGTCAGCTCCCGCTCCAACGACATCTGCCGCCGCTGCAGGTATCCAGGAACCGCCAAACTCGGCTCCACCGCGGAAAAGAGCTTCGTCTTTTCCTGCACCACCTGTGCGAATCCCTTCTCCACAAGGCTGTCCAAAACCTCATAGATCTTCTGCCGCGGAACATGCGCGCGCGCCGCCAATTCCAGCGCCTTGAAGCGCGGGTGTCCCACCAGCACTAAATAAGATCGCGCTTCGTAAGCATTGAGGCCAATCTGTTGTAGCCTTCGCCAGAAGCGTTGAAAATCCATCTCCGATAGGTCGTTCTGCATCATTCAGGTTTTAGAGCATATCAAAACCGTACGCCGATTGTTGGCGGTGTTACGGCGGTGGTCTGCTACAATCCCGAATAGCCGGAGGTGGCGCTGATGAGTATCGACATGCATTCCCTACCGAACACACTTGGCGCGCTCAAGCGCGACCCGCGCTTCTCCGAAGAACGCCTCACGCATCGCTCCGTCAAAGACGAGATTCGCGACAACCTGATCTCCCGGCTCAGCGATCCGGGGCCTCTGTTCGAAGGCATCGTCGGCTATGAAGACACCGTTGTCCCCCAAGTCGTTAACGCTGTCCTCTCGCGCCACAACTTCATCCTCCTCGGCCTGCGCGGCCAGGCCAAGACGCGGCTGATCCGCATGCTTACCACGCTGCTCGATCCCGTTTCCCCTTACATCGCGGGCAGCGAAATCCGCGATCATCCCTATCACCCCATCTCCCGCTACGCCCGTGAACTTGTGCTCCACCGCGGCGACGACACGCCCATCGCCTGGCTCACCGCCGCCGAACGCTACGTGGAGAAGCTCGCCACCCCCGATGTCACCATCGCCGACATGCTCGGCGATATAGACCCCATCAAAGCCGCACGCCGCGGCCAGGACATCTCCGACGAACTCACCATCCACTACGGCCTTCTGCCCCGCGCCAACCGCGGCATCTTCGCCATCAACGAACTCCCCGATCTCGCCGGAAAAATCCAGGTCGGCTTGTTCAACATCATGCAGGAAGGCGATGTGCAGATCAAAGGTTACCCTGTGCGACTGCCGCTCGACGTTCTGCTCGTCTTCACGGCCAACCCCGAGGACTATACCGCGCGCGGAAAAATCATCACACCCCTCAAAGACCGCATCGGTAGCGAAATTCGCACCCATTATCCCCTCACCGTCGACCAAGGCATGGCCATCACCGCGCAGGAAGCATGGCTTCGCCGCAAATCCCCCGTCTCGCTCAACGTCCCCCGCTTCATTTCGGAAGTGATCGAACAGGTCGCGTTCCTCGCCCGTGACGACAAAAAGGTGGACAAACGTTCCGGCGTCTCCCAGCGCCTTCCCATCACCGTTACGGAAAACGTCGCCTCCAACGCCGAGGCCCGCGCCATTCGCTGCGGCGATGCCTCCGCCGTGGCCCGCGTTGCCGATCTCTACAACGCGCTGCCCTCCATCACCGGCAAACTCGAACTCGAGTACGAAGGCGAACTGAAAGGCTCGGAAACCGTTGCCCGCGACCTCATCCGCCTCGCTGTCGCCCGCATCTTCTCCAACTACTTCGAAGGCGTCAACATGAACTCCATCGTCAACTTCTTCGAAGCCGGCGGCACGCTCAAAGTCCCCGCCAATCTGCCCGCCGCCGAAATTCTCGACCAGTTGCAGAAGATCAACGGGCTGCTCGAAAAGACCGCCGCCCTTGGTGTCGGCCCCGGCGAAGACGATGCAGGCAAAGTCGCCGCCGCCGAGTTCGTCCTCGAAGGCCTTTATGCCCACCGCCGCATCAGCCGCAATGAAGAGATGGGCTTCAGCGGCGGAGAACGCCGGCGTCATAACGAACAACAGGACGGCCCCGACGACGAGCCCCGTCTCAGCCGCAAACAACGCCGCCAGCAATACAACTGAGGAAGCCGATGAAGTTTATCCGCTATTCCAAATTCCGTCCGGAGGACATCGAGATCCCCTCCGAAGATCTCCTCAAGGCGCTCTCTGAATTCCTGCTCCGCAGCGGCTTCGACAATCCCTACTATCCCGACCCCAACCGTCCCATGACCTTCGAAGAGCTGCGCCGCGCCATCGAAGCCGCCCTCTACGAAGAACGCCTCTTCGACGAAGAGCGTGCGCAGCAGCTCCGCGACATGCTCAACAACATGTCGCAAGACGAGATCGATCAGCTCGTCAACCGCCTTGCCCAGCAGCTGATGGATCAAGGCTACGTCCGCGACAGCGCTGAAGGCGGCGCCGGCGATGCCCCCGGCAAAGGCGAGATCGAAATCACCGACAAATCCATCGATTTCCTCGGCTTCAAAACACTCAAGGATCTATTGGGCTCGCTCGGCAAAGCCAGCTTCGGCTCGCACGAAACCCGCGACCTCGCCACCGGAGTGGAATCGAGTGGCGCATCGAAACCCTACGAATTCGGCGACACGCTCAACCTCGACGTCAGCACCACCCTCTTCTCCGCCATGCAGCGCGACGGCGTCGCGCTCCCGCTCAACCTCGAATATTCCGATCTCCACGTTCATCAATCCGAATACCGCAGCTCCTGCGCCACCGTGCTCATGCTCGATTGCAGCCACAGCATGATCCTCTACGGCGAGGATCGCTTCACACCGGCGAAGAAAGTCGCCCTCGCCCTCGCGCATTTGATCCGCACGCAATACCCCGGCGACACGCTCCGCTGCGTTCTCTTCCATGACTCCGCCGAAGAAGTCCGCATCGGCGAACTCGCGCAAGTCCAGGTCGGCCCCTACTACACGAACACCCGGGAAGGCCTCATCCTCGCCCAGCGCCTGCTCGCGCAGGAGCGCAAAGACATGAAGCAGATCATCATGATCACCGACGGCAAACCCTCGGCACTCACGCTCGAGAATGGCCAGGTCTATCGCAACGCCTTTGGCCTCGACCCGCTCGTCATCAGCCGCACGCTCGAAGAAGTGGGCCGCTGCAAGCGCCAGGGCATCATGATCAACACCTTCATGCTCGCCAGCGACTACGGCCTTGTCCAATTCGTCCAGCAAGTCACCGAGCTTTGCCGCGGCAAAGCCTACTTCACCACGCCCTACACGCTCGGCGAATACCTCCTCCTGGACTACATGAACCGCAAAACCAGAACCATCCACTAATGTTCTGGATACACATTCACATCCCGATTGGGGCGCATGAACTCCGGCGTCGGCGGCTTCACCTGTGTTCAGTCGCGGCCCCTTGAAGCACTCCCCGGAGCTACGCGTGCTTCCTCTCCAGATCCCTGCCAAGAAACTTCCAGTAGCCCGTCCCCGCCAGCAATGCCCCCGTCACCATAATCAACGAAATCCCCGCAAACACTGCCCCCAACCCATAGCTCGACTTCAGAAACCCCGCCACCATAATCCCAATCCCGCCGGCAAAGCAGTTCATCGTATTCATCAACCCCACTGCCGTTGACCGGTGCTGCGGCTCCAATAAATCGCACGCCAGCGGAGTCTCATTCGACAACCCCACCCTCTGCACAAACGAGAAAGCAAAGATACAGGCGTTCAAAAAGTAAATATCCGGATGCCCCAGAAACGCCAGCAAAAACGGAGCACACAGGAAGTAGCAAACCGTCTGAATCAGCATCCGCCGACGAGGCTGCGTGCCCGACACCTTATCCGAAAACAACCCGCCGCAGATCAGCCCAATCGTCGCCGCGCCTTGCAGCATGAACGTCCCCGCAAACCCCGCCGCCGTCAGACTCAGGCTGTACTGTTCCTTGAAAAACAGCGGCAGCCAATTCAGAAAAATCCACGTCCCAATCGACACAATCATCGCCTGCGACAGTAGAATCAGGTAGCTTGGAATCCGTACCAGCGTCGACACGCTTTCGAGCAACGGCCGCGCCGCCACCTTCTCTTCCTTCACTGCCGACACGTTGTCCCGCAAATAAAACCACCCGAACGCCGCTAGCACCAACCCCAACACACCCAGAAACACGAAGCTCGTCCGCCAGCCGTACGTCTCGCCTACATACCCCGCGCCCGCTCCACCAGCAATCAACCCAAACGTCAACCCCGCCGTATGCATCCCAATCGCCGTCGCCCGAGTCTTCGACGAATGGTAATCGGCAATCAGCGCAATCGCCGCCGGCAAATACGCCGCTTCCGCAAATCCCAGAATCACCCGGCTCACCAGAATCTGGCTCACGCTGGTGGTGAACGCGGTAATCAGCGTCACCAGACTCCACGCGGCCAGGCTTCCCGCCACAATCCGGCTCCGCGAAAAACGGTCCGCGAAAATCCCCGCCATGGGCGATGCCATCGCGTACGCCCATAAAAACGAGGTGCCGATCGCTCCCAGTTCGACATCCGTCGCGCCGAACTCAGAGCGAAGCAGCGGAAACACGGACGAAATGGCCGTCCGGTCCCCATAATTGGTGGCGCCGATCACAAAGAGCAGCGCCACCAGCTTCCAACGATAGTTGTTGTCTACCAATAGAATTTCAACCCAAACTGGATGGTCCGTGGACCGATGGATGTGGAGAACGTACGCCCAAAGTTCGGATTCTCCACCGATGCGTTAGGCGTGGCGAAATTGGTGTGATTCAGCGCATTGAACATCTCCGTGCGGAACTCAAACCGGTAATGCTCTTTGATCACGAAGTTCTTGAAAATCCCCGCGTCCATCGAGTTCACCGAGTTCCCCCGCAGCAGGTTCGTAATTGCCGAACCAAATCGCGGAGCCTGCGCCGGGTGCTTCGCCGTGTTCAACGGCCAATCAAACGCGTCACGATTCCAGCGCGGTGTCACCAACCCGTTTCCACCCAGCAGCGGATCGCCGATCAAATCCGGCCGGCACAGATTCTGCGCCGACGAATTGCAGTTGCCCGCCGCGATGTTCGAAGCCACGTGGTAGCCGTTGTGCAATGTCACAATCCCCGACACCGTCCAGCCGCCCAAAACAAAATCGACGGCCTTGTTTAGGTTCGATCCCAGAGCCTTCCCCCGTCCGAACGGGAGTTCATAGAGGAAATTCCCCGTAAACCGGTGCGGAATGTTGTCCGAAGAGAACCCATCGTTCTGCCGCAGATCAAACGGATTCTGCACCTGTCCCACGTTGCCTGCCGAGCGAGCGCCGTTCTTGGTGAGAGTCTTGCTCCAGGTGTAAGCGCCTTTGAACATGAGGCCCTTGCCCATCCGTTTTTCGGCTGTGACCAGCAGCGCGTTGTAATTGGCGGCGCCACTGCTGTTGAAGCCGTAAACACGGTTCCATTTGGGGAAAGGCAAGCGCTGTTGCAGGGCCCCGGCGCCAGGCTGTACGGCGTTGTAGTCGAGGGCATTCTCAAGATGCGTGCCTTTGGAGCCGAGATACTGCACTTCCAACACCATCGTCTTGCTCAACTCCTGCGACACGCTCAAGCTCCACTGCTGCGTGTAGCCGTCAATCCAGTTGTTTTCCGGACCCGTCAACAACCCGAAAATCGCCGTCGCCAGCGACCCGTTCGGATTGCTGATATCTCCTGCCCACGTCAGTGTGGGACGCGTCAGCGCCGACGTGTATCCCGCCCACAACTGCGCCGGAGGACCCGTCACCGAATTCTGCACCAGGTTCATCAACTGCGGTCCGGAGAAAAACACTCCGTATCCACCGCGAATGACCGTGCGATTGCCCGACATCGGACGATACGCAAATCCAAACCGCGGCGCAATGTTGTTCTTATCCGAGTTGAACAGCGTTTCCCGGTCCAGATAACCGAACCCGAGATCCGGCCGCACGCCACGGTAGAACGGCTCCGCGTTCTTGTTCTGCTTCGGGAACCGCAGACCGCCCTGCCCGTTGGCCAGCGTCGGATCGAACGACGGCGTCAGCCCGCCGATTTCCACCGGCACCTGACCGTACTCGTAACGCAGGCCCACGTTCAACGTCAGCTTCGGGCTCACCTTCCAGTCGTCCAAAACATATCCGGCCAAAATGGTGCGGCGGAATCGCCCCGTCTCGTTCGGCGACAACGCCACTGACGATGACGCAATGTCACCTAGCAGGAAGTCCGTGAACCCATCGCCCGAGAATTGCCCCGTGAACGTGTAGCTGTTGTTCAACCGCGTCCCGAGGAACGCATCCGCGCGGTGCCGCCGGATATCAAACCCGGCCTTGATGTTGTGCTTGCCCTGCGACCACGTGATCCCGTCGTACCACTGGAAGCTGTTTACCGTGAGGAACCAAGGCTGCTGTTCCGACAACGCCGAGAAGATCGTGTTGCTCATCCCCAGACCTTCCACGAATCCCGCGCCACTGCCTTCCTTCGGAGCAAACGGCACCCCCGCATTGGCCGCGATCGGGTTGCCCGAATTCTGCCCGCGCTGGCGGTGAATCTGCCGCCCGTAGCTCACACGAAATTCATTCAACAGCTTCGATGTCACAATCGACGTCACGTTCACGGCGAGGTTCTGCGGCTTCTGCGGAACAATCAATCCACCCACCGACGGAAATGTCCCCGGCGTGTACGAATCGATGTTCTGAATGCCATAGCGCACCATCAGATCGTGCTTATCGGTCATGCGCCAGTCATAGCGGAAAAGCCCCGAATCCACCGTGTTGCTGCTCGACGCATTGATACTGAAATTCTGCGCCGGGTTCGGATTGTTCGGCGACGCATAATACTTCGCCAGCGCCTGCGAAATGGGATCCAGCCGCGACGCCGGAATGATGTTGTTCGGAAACGGCACCACCGGGTCCGTCCGGATGTCTCGGATCGCTTTGCTGTACCCGTTGAAATTTCCACCCAACTGAGTGGAAGTCGGCACCATGCCCGTGCGGAACGATCCAGACCGGATGCGCGTGGCATCGTAGTTCCCGAACAGGAACATCTTGTTCTTGATGATCGGTCCGCCGATCGCCGCCCCAAACTGGTTCCTCCGCAACGGCGCAATCGTCTGCGTCGGCGTCAGAAAGTAGTTCCGCGCGTCAAACACGTTGTTACGCATGAACTCCCACAGCGTCCCGTGCAACGCGTTCGTCCCCGACTTGGTCACCACATTGATCACCGCGCCGCCGCCCGAGCCAAACTCCGCCGAATACTGCCCCACCTGAATGCTGAACTCCTGAATCGCGTCCACCGATGGACCCAGATTCCAGCTATTGAAAAACGCTTCCTTGTTATCCGCGCCGTCCAATTGGTAGTTGTTGTCCTGGTGCGGCATGCCCGCGGCCGTCGGCGCGCGCTTGTTCACAATCGCCGCCGATCCCGTGCCTTCCGCAATGCCCGCCGTCAGCGTCGTCAGTTCCATGAAGTTGCGCCCGTTCAAGGGCAGGCTCAACACTCGCGACTGGTTGATCACACCGCCAATCAGCCCGCTCTCGGTATTGACCAGCGAGGGCCGCCCCGTCACTTCCATCGTCTGCGTCACGTCGCCCACTTGCAGGTCAACATCGATTCGCGCCTGCTGACCGACTTCGAGAATCACTTGAGGCACCGTGGCCTTCTTAAATCCACTCGCCTCGGCATCCACTCGATACGGCCCCGGATTCAACGGCGCAATGCGGAAGTTGCCTGACTCGTCCGTGACCACCGACCGGGCGAGATTCGTTCCGGTATTCGTCGCGGTGACCTTGACGTTCGGCACCACTGCGCCCGTGGAGTCTTTCACAACTCCCGTCAACACAGCGGTAGGAACCTGTGCCGTAAGCGCGTAAGCACTAAGCAGCAGGCCCCAAAACAGGCGGCGGGTGTGCCCCTGACTGAACAAAAACATGTAGCGTAAGCTCCTTTGCAAGACTGTCTGGGAACTTCTTCCTGGAAGCGGGTACTTAGACACTATATACTATGGGCGATGCACAGGCCTTCTCTGGCGGCCTTGTTCGTCCTCTTATCCGTTATTGCCCCGGCGCAAACCCCGGAACAGGACCTCAAGAAAGCACTCGCCGCCACCCCCCGCAACGCTCAACTTCACCTGCAATATGGGCTTTTTCTCTCCGACCAGGGGCGCATGAAGGAAGCAATCGATGAGTTCGCCGCCTCTCTCAAACTCAACCCCCGCCAGCCGGATGTTGTTTTCAACCTGGGCTTGGCCCTGCTCTCGGAAGGCCGCGCCACGGAAGCCCTGCAGCTTCTCGATAACCATCCGTCCGCCACGAGCGATCATCTTTCATTGCGCGGCGCCGCCCTCAATGCGCTCGGCCGTTCCCCCGAAGCCGCGCAATCCCTCCGCCGCGCCGTTACACTCGATCCCAACAACCCCGACACCCTCTACGATCTCGCCGTCACCCTTCTCCGCATCGATGCCCCCGCCGAAGCCGCGCAACTGCTCACCAAAGCCCGCACCCGTTTTCCCAAAGTCTCGAAGATCCACGCCGCTGCCGGCATGGCAGCATACGCCGGTGGCAAGAACGACGAAGCACTCCGCGCCTACGAAACCGCGGTCAGACTCGAACCGAACGCGGCCGATCTCTACGCCGCCCTCGGTGATGTCTACGATGCAGTCGGCGAACTACAGAAAGCCGAAGCCGCCTACGACAAAGCCGTCACCCTCGATCGCTCCTCCGCCGATTATTTCCTCAAATACGGCCGCAATCAGGCCAAGCTGCAAAAACCCGACCTCGCCGCCACATTGCTCCGCCAAGCCATCATCCTCGAACCCGCCAACCCCGAAGCCCACTTCGAACTCGGCAAACTCGCCGCCGCGCAATCCGACGACAAAACCGCCGCATCGCACTTCGAACAGGCCGTCAAAGCCAATCCAAATATGAAGCAAGGCTGGTATCAACTCGCGCTCAGCTACCGCCGCACCGGCCAGCAGGAAAAATCCAACTCCGCAATGGAGCAGTTCCGAAAACTACCATGAATCGTTTCTTTCTCTTCCTGATCACCGCTGCCGCACTCGCTGCAGCCGCTGACTTCCCCAACCAGGTCATCACCAAGGGCCTCGGCTACTTCCCCGTCGCCATCGGGCTCAAGAACGGCGACGTGCTCGCCGTCATCCGCGCCGGCGCGCCGCACATCGGAGTCAAAGGGCGCCTCGATCTCATCCGCTCCTCCGACGGCGGCAAAACATGGTCCGCGCCCTGGACCGCCATCGACGAACAATTCGATGACCGCAATCCCGCCCTGGGCCAATTGAAAGACGGCACCATTATCCTCTCGTATGCCATCGCATCCGGCTACGATGAAACCGGCCTCCGCTTCAAAGGCGGCCGCAACGACCGCATCTTCGACGGCGTCTACCTCATCTTCTCCAAGGACAACGGGAAAACCTGGTCCAAACCCATCCGCGACGCAGCCATCCACCAGTTCTACGCCAACAAAGGCCACATCTCGCCCTACGGAAAAATCATCCAGCTCCCTGATGGCGCCGTCGTCATGGCCGTCTACTTCGAATTCTTCGATGCCCGTGGCAATCAGAGCTACATCTTCACCTCGAAGGACAATGGCAAAACCTGGGGCAACCCCGTTCTCCTCGGCGAGCACTTCAACGAAACCGGCATCCAGCGCCTGAAAGACGGCCGTCTCCTCGCCGCCATGCGTTCGGAAAAAGGTGGCCACATCGCCATCACCGAATCCACCGATCAAGGCAAGACCTGGTCCAAGCCCAACCAGATCACCGCCGATAGTGAGCACCCAGCCGATCTCATTCAACTCCGTGATGGCCGCGTGCTGATGGTCTTCGGCGAACGCAACGCACCCCGAGGCGTCCACGCCATGATCAGCCCCGACGGCCGCGCCTGGGAAAAAGGCAAACATATCGTTCTCTCCGATTCCGCCCCCAACGGCGATTGCGGCTACCCCAGTTCCGTCGAAGTGGGCAAAGGCAAAGTGGTCACCCTCTACTATCAAGTGGACGACGCCAAGAACGCCCTCGCTACTTCCACCTCCCGCGCCGTCGTCTGGGACGTCCCGAAATGAATACGTAGTACGAAACCTGTCGCGCAGGGGGAGTTCCACCATTTTGCAAACTTCTTGCGCTGGACTTGCAAGTCTAACGAAATCCACCGTTTCCAGGAACGTTGCCTATACGAAGCTGACGTGGAATATCGCTCCTGACTTATAATTAGCCAACGGTAACTTCGAATGGGCAGAGCATTAGCTGGGCTATATTATCCTTTCTCGAGGTGCGTCCAGCCAGCTTCGATGAAGCAGATGCTATTGGTTTTTGATGAAATTACGTTTGTCGACCCGGTGGACGACCATCAATGGAGAGCGAAGCTCTTCAACGACCTTGAAGCGCACGACGGCGAATTCGCCGCATACAAGGAGGTGAATCGCGAACTCCCTATGCTTATTGAACAGGGATGCATTAAGAGGGTTACACCTTCCACCGGTAGCGGCGCATTCAACCTTGCGGCTAACTCAGCCTTGGCAGATCTTATGGACAGAGAGTGGGTGGAAGAAGCATCCACCCCAAGCAGGTATTCAATGCCGAGCATCCCATACGCTGGTCAAAGCTCGTGGCAAGCCTTTAAGCCCAAGCTTCCAAGCAGATTCCTTGAAGCACTGCAGCGCAACAGGGAATTCCATTCGCATCTCCTTCGCAAAGGGGACGCCAACCTTGCCTGGAGTCTCTCGTATGCAGCCGGTTCAGCAATAGCCATCAGTCTCCACCTAGAATTGGCTGAGAAACTGAACCTTGCGCCTGTCACAGATAGTGCGATGCATCATCGGCTAATGCTCATGAAGGCAGGGCGAACTTTGGGGGAAGATACTTCTACTAGCCCGCTTCCAGACAGAGTCGTCCGTCATCTCGCAATAGAAACAGCTTCCGTTCTACTTTCACAAACGCTGTCCGAGGAACATCTCAATCGAGCGACGTTCGAGCAGATCATTCGATTCCGCGAGGAGACTGCAGCTCTTCGCAGGCATTTCGTTGACGACCTGGAATTGAGATTTGGTCAATTACGCGCTGTCCCCTCCGCAAGAGAGTGGATTGTTGTAGCACGGCAGGTGCTCTCGGGTATTCAGGCCGAACTTAGGAAATACGATGCTGAATTTGCCGCCGGAAGGTTGAAGGTTTGGCCAGGCATCCTGAGAGCCACTACAAACACCGTGGCTGCCGGCAGTCTCGCAGCAATTGGGCTCGCCTTGATTCCAGCTCCGCATGCACTGTTGGCTGGGGGGCTAACGACCTTGGCAGCAGGGGCAGTTGCGGCACGATTTGAATGGGCGGCAGAGCGGGCTCGCCTGGAAAAGTCTGCGTCGCCGTCAGTGGCCTACCTTTCAACTGTCCGCAAACATTGGCAATAGTCTGTCGCATTCGGTCGCCGTCGCACGATAGCCTTTATTTAGGAACACAATTCAAAGGAAGCACCCGCATCGCTCGGAACTCAACTAATTCTCAACTAATTCCCCCCTACTGTAAGGTTTGTCAGGGGCCTCCGTCAGCACCTATGCAAGCCCACTTGCAAAGGAGCTAAACAATGAACCCCTGGATCATCGCGCTGGCCGGAACAGCCGCCATCGCGCTCGTCAACTGGTACTTCTTCCTCGCCCCGAAAGCGGTCGCCAACGCCCAAACCACCGCCGGCGGCACGCAGGAAGTGAACATCGACGTCGAAGGCGGCTACACGCCCTCTCAAGTCCGCGTCAAATCCGGCGCCCCAGTCCGCCTCGTCTTCCATCGCAAGGAAAAATCCCCTTGCTCAGAAGAGCTGGTAATCAGCGAGCTAGGCATCCGCCGATTCCTGAAACCCTTCGAGAAGACCATCATCGAGTTCACCCCAACCCAACCCGGCAGTCTTCCGTTTACCTGCGGCATGAACATGCTCCGGGGCAACATTCAGGTGGAGGGCTAACAACATGGAACAGACAAAATGTTGCGGATGCTGCAAGCCGCCCGAACCGAAGCCCGGCACGGACGCCAACACCATCGCCAACGAGCAAGCTGCTCAGGAGCAAGCCCACGCGGAAGAACTCCGCGACCTCCGCCGCAAAGCCATCCTCAGCGGCTTATTCGGAGCCTTCGCCATGCTCTACACCGGACCCGCCATGCATTGGGTCATGCTGGCCATCACTACCGTGGTGGCCGGCTGGGCCGGCCGCGATTTCTACACCCGGGCCTACACCGCCCTCCGCCATCGCACTGCCGACATGAACACCTTAATCGCCATCGGCACCGCAGCAGCTTACCTCTATTCCCTCGCGGTCACACTCGCCCCGGCATACTTCCATCACCACGGGGTCTACTACGAAGCGGTCATCATGATCATCGCTCTCGTCCTCACGGGCAGTCTGCTCGAAAGCCGTGCCCGCGCCAAAACCTCCGACGCCCTGAAGAAGCTTCTCTCCCTGCAACCCACCGAAGCCCTCGTGCTGCGCAACAGCCAGGAACAAAGCGTCCCCATCGCCCAGGTGCGCATCGGGGACACCGTCCTCGTCAAACCCGGCGAGCGCATCCCCGTAGACGGCACAATCACCGAAGGCAACAGCGCCGTCGATGAATCCATGCTCACCGGCGAGCCGCTGCCCGTAGAGAAAACCTCCGGCGACCGCCTCATCGGAGGCACCCTCAACCGCATGGGCGCCCTTCAATACACCGTCACCGCCACCGGAGCAGACAGCGCCCTCGCGCAAATCGTCAAGCTCATGCGCCAGGCACAGGCCTCCCGCGCTCCGATGCAAAAACTCGCCGATCGCATCAGCGCCGTCTTCGTCCCCGTAGTCATCTCCATTGCCATCGCGACGTTCGTCGCCTGGATGTTGCTCGCCCCCGAAAAAGGCGTGATCCCCGCCCTCAGCGCAGCCGTTGCCGTGCTCATCATCGCCTGTCCCTGTGCGGTCGGACTCGCCGTGCCCACAGCAGTTACCGTCGCCGTCGGCAAAGGCGCCGAATCGGGAGTCCTCTTCAAAGGCGGCGAAGCGTTGGAAAAAATCACCCGCATCGACACAGTGGTCCTCGACAAAACCGGCACCATCACCGAAGGCCGCCCCACGGTCAACGAAATCACCACCACCGGAGCCTTCCACCAAACACAGGTCCTCGCCATCGCCGCCGCTGTGGAACGACTCTCCGAACACCCTCTCGCCGAAGCCATCACCAAAGCAACAATCGAGCAATCCCTCACCATCCCGCACGCCACTGATTTCCTGGCCATCCCCGGACTCGGCGCAACCGCCATCGTCAACGGCCGCCGCACCCTCATCGGCAATCAGAAGCTCATGGATCAATCCGGCATTGACTTCGGCCATCTCGCCCTCACCGCCGATCGACTGGCTGCGCAGGGCAACACGCCATTATTCCTCGCCGTCGATCAACAACCCGCCGCCATCATCAGCGTCGCCGACACCATCAAAGCCACATCCATCCCCGCCATCCGCAAGCTCCAGGCCCGAGGCATGCGTCTCCTCATGCTCACCGGCGATCGCAAGGCCACCGCCGAAGCTATCGCCCGCCAGGCAGGCATCGCTGAAGTCATCGCTGGAGTCCTACCTGCCGGGAAAACCGAGGCCATCGTGAAGCTCCAACGCCAGGGCCGCACCGTGGCCATGGTCGGCGACGGCGTCAATGACGCACCCGCGCTAGCCCAGGCCGACGCAGGCCTCGCCATGGCTTCGGGCTCCGACATCGCCGCCGAAGCCTCCGATGTCACCCTCATGCGCAGCGATCTCGAAGGCGTCGTCTCCGCCATCACTCTCGCCCAGCGCACCGTCCGAGTCATGAAACAAAACCTCGGCTGGGCGTTTTTATACAACGTCATCGGCATCCCCGTCGCCGCCGGAGTGCTCTACCCGTTCTTCGAACTGCAGCTCACTCCTACGATGGCAGGCGCAGCCATGGCCCTCTCCTCTGCCAGCGTGGTTGCCAACAGCCTTCGACTCCGCTCTTGACAGCCGTGTTAGGCTTCCCTTGGATGCAGGACGCACTCTCACCAGACGCAATGGCGAAGCTCCTCGAAAGCCGCCGCCAGTTCCTCGCCTTCCTCAAAGCCAGAGTCGATTCCGAAGCCGCCGCCGAAGATATTCTGCAGGCGGCTTTCGTCCGTGGTCTGGAGAAGGGCGGCGCCCTCCGCGACGAAGAAAACGTCGTCGCCTGGTTCTACCGCCTCCTCCGCAACGCCATCATCGATTACTACCGCCACCGCGCCTCCTCCACCCGCGTCGCCGATCAACTCGTCCACCACCTCGAAACCCATCAGGAGCCCGACGAACCCTTCCACGGCGGCATCTGCCACTGCGTCAAAGGGTTGCTTCAAACATTGAAACCTGAGTACCGCGAAGCGATTGAATCCGTCGATCTCAATGACCAGTCTCTCGCCGGACTCGCCGCTCATGCAGGCATCTCAGCAAACAACGCCGCAGTCCGAGTCCACCGCGCCCGCGAAGCCCTCCGCAAGCAGGTCACCACGGCCTGCGGTATGTGCGCCACACACGGCTGCCTCGATTGCCACTGCCGCAAAAATAACCTGTAAGAAACAAGAACCATGTTCGTCAGCCTCAACAAGAAAGACGAACATGAAAATACTCCACATCATCCTCTTCCTGGCCGGCGCCCTATCCGCCCAGCACGAACACCACCACCACCAACCAGAAGCCGACTCCTCGGCTCCGAATGAAGCCTCCTCCTATCTCCTCAGCTTCAGCTCCGGCACCAGTCTCAATCCCGCCTCCTGGCCCATGCCCATGGCCATGACCAAAGCCGGCAGTTGGAACCTCATGTGGATGGGCCAGGCCTTCCTCGTCGGCACCCAACAATCCGGTCCCCGCGGCGGCGACAAAATCTACTCCGCCAACTGGGGCATGCTCGCCGCCACGCGCAATCTAGGCAAAGGCAGCCTTATGCTCCGCGGCATGGTCTCCCTCGATCCGCTCACCGTTACCGGCAAACAATACCCGCTGCTCTTCCAAACCGGTGAATCCGCCAATGGCAAACCAATCGTCGACGGCCAGCACCCCCACGACGCCATCATGGAACTCAGCATCCACTACGCGCGCCCACTAGCCGAACACACCATCCTCAACATCTACTACGCCCCCACCGGCGATGCCGCGCTCGGCCCCGTGGCTTTCCCCCATCGCGCATCGGCCATGGAACTCCCGCAAGCCACTCTCGGCCACCACTGGCAGGATTCCACCCACATCGCCAACAACGTCCTCACCCTGGGCCTCAAATACCGCCAGTTCCGCATCGAAGCCAGCGGCTTCCGAGGCAAAGAGCCCAACGAGAATCGCTGGAACATCGATATGGGCAAGATGGATTCCTACTCCGGCCGCCTCACCTGGCAGCCTTCGCGCAACTGGCTCGCTCAGTTCTCCGCCGCCCGCATCACGCGCCCCGAAACATTTCACCTCGATGATGTTGTACGCACTACCGCCTCCCTCCACTACACGCAACCACAAGGCTGGTCCACCAGCATCATCTGGGCCCGCAACAAAAAAACAATCGGCCGCTACGCGACCAATTCATTCCTCGCCGAAACCGTGCGCCCCGTTACCCGCCGCAATCTCCTCACCGCCCGCCTCGAATGGTCGCAACGCGATGAACTCTTCGAAAACGACCACGACCTCGCCCACGAACTGTACGAACAAACCGGCAAGCGCGCCTTCAACGTCAGCGGACTAACCGTCGGCTACACCCGCGAACTCGCCAAAACCGGAGCCCTCCGCACCGCCGCCGGTTTCAACGTCACCACCTACGCCATCGCCAACGCCCTCAAGCCCTATTACGGCTCCCGTCCTGCCGCGGTCAGCGTCTTCCTCCGCTTCCGCCTCCAGGCCGGCGAGTAAACTCTCACAAAAAACAGATCTCTTTCCAACCCACATTACGCGTGTATGGTTAGAGACCCAGTGCGTGAAAACAAGGTTCCGCCGATGCAGCAGAACCAAGGAGACTCTTCACTATGATTCGTTCGTTACCCGTTGCCCTGTTGGCAACGCTTTCCGCCGGTGCACTTTACGGCGCAACTTATTTACCCCTGGCGAATGGAAATACATGGACCTATCGAGAAGCGACAACCGGACAATCCCTCACCGTCCGCGTTGGTGTTCCCCTCGCTCTTCGCAACGGCCGTGTCTACCATAGCCTCAACGGATACGCACAAAAGCAGCTCTGGGTGCGCAACGATGAGAACGGCCAGCTCGTCTACCTCGAAGAGGACAGTGAGCGCGAAACACTACTCACTTCCTTCCAGCCCGGCGAAGCCTGGTGGACGTCCCCCTATCGCGAATGCACCCAGCAGGGCCAGACGCAAGCCAAACGCACACCTTACAACGGGCCCGGCGGCAGTTGGGAAGACACCCTCGTCATCCGCTACCGCACTTCGATCTGCAACGATGCCGGTCTCGATCACGAACAGTACGCCGAAAACATCGGCATGGTCCGCCGCGTGGTGCATTCCATCGCCGGTCCCCGCGCCTATGAACTCGTCTACGCTCGTGTCGGCACCTCCATCATCGAAGGCGGCGACCGCGGCCGGTTCAGCATCAGCGCCGTGCCCGATCCGCGCCTCCGCCAATGGCAAGTCACACTCCGCGTCGACATGGGATTCGCTCCGTCCATCCCGGTTCGTTTCCCTTCGTCGCAGGATTATGACCTGATCGTCCGTAACAGCTCGGGCGTTTCCGTCTACACCTGGTCCATGTTCCGCTCCTTTGCGCAAGCCGAGCGTGTCGTGAACATCGGTACCGGTTGGACGGCCACCATCGACGTGCCGTGGCCCGCGCCCACCGGCGATCCCAATGCACTCTACACTCTCGAAGCATTTCTCACCACCGGCATCGATCAACCCAAATTCGCCGCAACCACCGCTCTCGTCGTCCCACAAGTCAGCATCGGCCTTGGGTTATAACTATAACCTGGGAATTCCGAATGAACGCTCTCTTTGTCCTTTTCCTGCTCACCGCCTGTCCTCTCCCCGCACAGGGCTCCGATAGCAACCGCGACCCGGAGAAAGCAGTCATCGTGACCAGTGACGTGGCGTTATTCTGGAAAGCCTACGATTCCTGGAGCCGTTCCGGCGCCCAACCGGACCGGCTCCAAGCCGCGCTCCAAACCGAATACCTCAACAAGGCCAGCGACGGCGTCAAAGACTTCACCCCTGATCGCATCATCAGCGCCGAAGCCCTCGCCGCCCGCATTCTCGAAGATCGCGCCTACTACGATCGCGTCCGCCCCAACACCGAAAAAGCCGCCACGATGGAGCACGCCATCCGCGACGTCTACCGCAAGTTCCAGAAGCTTTATCCCGAAGCCGTATTCCCTGCCCTCTACATCGTCATCGGGCGCCGCAACTCCGGCGGCATGAGTTCCCCTCGCGCCCTCATTCTTGGCGCCGAAATGTTCGCCGGCGAAGGAGCACGCCTCAAGTTCGAAGACCTCATCCCCATGGTCGCCCACGAACTCGTCCACTTCCAACAGAACACCGATCCATCGAAAGCCGGCCTCCTCTTCGGCGCTTCCATGCGCGAAGGAGGCGCCGACTTCATCGCCGAAATCACCGCCGGCCGTCACATCAACGAGGCCGTGAAAAGCTACGGCGACAGCCACGAGCACGAACTTTGGGCCCAATTCCAGCAGGACATCGAAAAGCCCGACCGCCATCGCGCCTGGCTCTACAACGGCCGCGACCCCAACCGCGTCGGCCCTCCCGATCTTGGCTACTACATGGGTTACAAAATCTGCCAGTCCTACTATCAGGCCGCCACCAACCGCAAACAAGCCTTTCGCAACCTCGTCAAAATGGACGACCCCGCCACCATCCTCAAACTCAGCCGCTACCCCGATCGCTTCGCTCCACCATCTTCCGTCCAGTAGCCCCGGAATCGGTGGGCGCCACTACCCCCGCTTCATCACCGTCACCCGGAACGGCTCCAGCGCATCAATCGCCGCCTCCCCATCCTTCGGCAGCCACTTGAAGAACCGCACCGTGATCGACGCCTCATCAAAATCCGCAATCAAAAACCCGTTCTCCTCCAACGCCTGCAACCGCTCCTCCACTTCAATCGCCTGCGAAGGATAGGGCCGTGTCCGCCTTCCCCCCGAAGGCCATCCATTCCCCGTCCCCAGCGCTCCCGATAAAAACACATTTACCGGATTTTGTTTTAGATCCACCGACGCCCCGCGCGTCATCCGGGCCTCCCCGTGCGCATGCATATCCCCGCTGATCCACACCGGAATCCGTCCTTTCATCTCCGACAGTGTCTCCATCAACCGGTCGTGCTGCTTCAGCCACCCCTCCTGGTAATACGGCTTCTCCACCTTCAACGTCAGCTTCCCATCCGGCCCCAGAATATCCGGATACCAATCCCCCCACTTCCCGGCGCTATACACCGGAGGCATCGAAGACAAATTCACAAAATGACTCACCCGCGTATCCGCCGCCCGTGCCTTCAACCAACCCTCCACCTCCGGTGGCACAACCCACGCATTGGGCCCCGCTAGCGATAAATACCGCCGGCAATCAAACAGCGCCACCTCCGCCAAACGCCCAAAACGCACAGTCCCGAAACTCTCCCCAACCCCGCGCGGCTTGTCCGCCGCCGACGCCCCTGGCAACCCCAGCGGCCGTTCCGCATCGGGCAAAAACTCCGGAAAATACAGAGACCGCGTCCCCCGCCCCAACTGCAGCATGAAGTGATCCGGCGGAAACGTTACCATCTGCGCGTTCGCATCATCGTTCTCGAAGTAATCGTGGTCATCCTGCAGGAAGAACACCGGAGTACTTCGGAACCGCGTTCCATACAGCTTCCCGATCTGCGCCTCACACACCCGCTTCAGCACGCCCTCATTCTCCGTCCCAAAAACCGGCACGGTCCGCACAAAACGACCAGTCGCCGCCAGCACATCCTCCGCATATCGCGGTGGAGCCCCCGTCTGCCGCAAGTCCCAATAAATATGATCCCCATTTCCCACCACCGCATCCGGTGCGAACGACAGCGCACGGTCAAACAACCGCTGCCTCACCGCCAACGGAAGAAAATTCCGCACACCAGCCGGAGTCCGCAACCGCTCATCCCCACCCGCGCACGTATAAATCAGCAACCGGAACCGCCCCGGCATCTCACCCGGCGCGGGAAATGTTTTCACCGTCCACGGATCGCACAGCGCCTTCTTCTTCCCGTCCAAGAGCTCCAGTTGATACCCCTGTCCGGGCGCCAATCCCTCCGCATCGAACGACCAGAAAAACCCCTGCGTGTCCGTTGCCCGCCCCGCCACCACCCTCTTCTTCCCCACCCGGAGAACGGGAGCCTCCACCCGCCGCCGGAATGACGCCTTCAACAAAATCCGGCTATCATTCGCCGTAGGCAAAAGATGAGCCACATCTCCCGCCTGCCATCCCGTACCCGCCGCCGAAGCCGCCGCCGAAGCCGCCGCCGCTGAAGAAAAGAGAAAGGTCCTGCGATCCATCCCGAGCATCCTATCACCCCCGCATACGGGCGTACTAGCCCTCCCCCCAAACCCCCGAGACAATTTCAATCCGTGGCTTGCTAAGATGAGAACGTCGCTCGGGGGACAGTCTGATTGACCTGGAAGCCCCACAGGGGTAGTCTAAAGGTAAGCGGAGATGGGATGACGCGTTACTTGCCCACAAAGCAATATCAGTATGCCGGGGTCGGTGCTCTAGTACTTGCTCTGTTTTGCGCAGCTTTTGCCTTTCAATTCCCCCTTTCATGGGTCCCCACCGGATTGCTCCTCGCCTCCGGCGCAGTGCTGCTTGTTCTCGGTTGCCTTCCTGCGATTGAGATCCACGAAGCGCACCTCGCCATCGGCTCGAAGATCATTCCCTGGGAAGACATCAAGCAGGTTGATCGAACCGGTTTCATCAGCCCTCTCCTCCTGTACCTCACCCTCAGCAACGGCAAGCGCCTTCTCCTTGTCTATCCCGGCGGTATGGAAGCCTCCAACATGCTCCTCCGCCAACTCCGCCGTATGTCGCGCGAAGCCACCATTGATGGCATCCCTTACAAAGAGTTCTGGGGCGAAAACAAATCCGCCAACAATGAGCGCCGCTCCCTCGCCTCGCCGAAGTACCAACTCCTCCGCCCCGAAGACGAAGCCGATGTCGAGCGCCTCTTCCAGCGCCTTAAATCCGTTGGGCGCCTCGACCGCAACGAAGAGTAATTCCCAACTTTGCGCCGCTACACCATCCGGCTCCTGCTTTTCCTCTTCCTCGCCACAGCTCTCTCCTACTCCCTCTGGCTTCCTTTCCTCGGCAACTACCTTGTCAGCGCCAGCCAGCCTGAGCCCGCCGACACCATCATCGTCCTCGCCGGTGACTTCGCCGGCAAGCGTATCGAAACCGCCGGCGACCTCGTGCGCCGCAAGTTTGCCCCTTTCGCCCTGGTCAGCGGCCCTTCAGCCATTTACGCCAAAAACGAAGCAGACCTCGCCATCGACTACGCAATCACCCAAGGCTACCCGCGCGAATTGTTCCGCTCCGTCTACCATCACTCCGATTCCACCCGCGACGAAGCGCTCGCCTTCCGTCAGTATCTGCTCCAGAACAATCTCCGCAAGGTCCTGATCGTCACCAGCGACTTCCACACCCGCCGCGCCGGAGCCATCTTCCGCCGCACCATGCCGGAAATCCAAACCCGCATGATCGCCGCCCCCACTGCTGGCTTTGATCCCGCCACCTGGTGGCAATCCCGCCCAGCCCGCAAAGTCTTCTTCCAGGAGTGGCTCAAAACTCTGGCAGACTGGTTGGGTATATGATTCCGGCCTTCCGTAAAATGTGGCCGTACCTCTGGCGCTACCGCTCCGGCCTCGCCCTCGGCTTCCTCTGTCTGATCGTGAAGGACCTGCTCGTCGTGGGCCAGCCGCTTCTGATCAAAGCAGGCATCGATTCCCTCACCACCGGCTTCTCCCTTCGCACTCTCCTCTGGTTTTGCGGCGGCCTCGTTCTGCTTTCCCTCCTCAAGGGCATTTTTCAGTTCTATATGCGCATCATCCTCGTCGGCATCTCGCGCGACGTGGAATTCGATCTCCGCAACGATCTCTGGGCCCACCTCGTCACCCTCTCCCACGATTTTTTCACCCGCTACCGTACCGGCGATATTCTCTCCCGCTCCACCAGCGATCTCAACGCCGTCCGCATGATGCTTGGGCCCGGCGTGATGTACTGGTTTGAAACCGTACTCACTTTCCTCCTCGCCGTCTGCGTCATGATGAGCGTCGATTGGCGCCTGACCCTCATCGCGCTCTCCCCTGCCCCGCTCGTCAGCATCGCCGTCATCTTCTTCGGCCGCCGCATCCACGATCGCTTCGAACAGATTCAAACCCAGTTCGCCGGCATCAGCAGCCGCGTCCAGGAGAATCTCGCCGGAGTCCGCGTCGTCCGCGCCTACAATCAGGAACGCGCCGAAGTCGCCCTCTTCGACAAGCTCAATCAGGATTACGTGGCACAGAACGTGAAACTCGCCAAACTGGGCGGAATGTTCATGCCCCTGCTGCAATTCCTCGTTGGCGCAACTTTCCTCGGCGTCCTGTGGGCCGGCGGCTACGGCCTCATCGAAAAGCGCATCACACTCGGCAGCTTCGTCATGTTCAACACCTACATGGGCATGCTCGTCTGGCCCATGATCGCCTTCGGCTGGGTGGTCAACCTCATCCAGCGCGGCCTCGCCAGTTTCAATCGCATCGACGACATCATTCACCAAAAGCCTACCATCGCCTCACCCGCGAACCCCGCCACACTACCATTGCCGGTCAAAGGCGAAATCGAATTCCACGGCGTCACGCTCACCCATCCCACCGGCGACGCGCTCCGCAACGTCAATCTAAAGATCGAAGCCGGCCACACCGTCGCCATCGTCGGCCACACCGGATGCGGCAAAACTTCCCTCGCCCAGATGATCCCCCGCATGATCGACCCCACCATCGGCCAGGTCACTCTCGACGGCATTCCCTTGCGCGACCTCGATCCCCAAGCCATCCGCCGTGTCATCGGCTTCGTCCCGCAGGAAACATTCCTTTTCAGTTGCACCATCGCCGATAACATCGCCCTCGGCGTCCCCGATGCCAAACGCGAAGACATTGAACGCGCCGTCGATATCGCCGGCCTCACCACCGACATCGCCGGATTCCCCCAAGGGCTGGAAACCATGGTCGGCGAGCGCGGCATCACCCTCTCCGGCGGCCAGAAACAGCGCGTCGCCATTGCCCGAGCCATCCTCCGCAACCCGCGCATCCTCATTCTCGATGACGCCCTCTCCAGCGTCGACACAGTCACCGAAGAACGCATTCTCACCGGCCTTGCCACCCTTCTCGAAGGCCGCACCACCATCCTCATTTCCCATCGCGTCTCCACAATACGCCAAGCCGATGTCATCCACGTCCTCGATCACGGAGCCATCCACGAAAGCGGCACTCACGACGAATTGGTTGCCCTCAACGGCGCCTATTCGAGCCTTTACCAGAAACAGTTGATCGAAGAAGAACTGGAAGCCATATGAAACGTGGTATAGTCCGCCCTATGCGCACATCCATCCTTGCAATCGCATTGACCCTGCCCCTGGGATTCCTCTCCGTACCCGCGGCCGCGCAATTCAACGAGAATCTCGACGTTCCTTATGTCCCCTCCCCGCAGGAAGTCGTGGATGCCATGCTCAAGCTCGCAGGCGTTAAAAGCAGCGACACCGTCATCGACCTCGGTTGTGGCGACGGCCGCATCGTCGTCACCGCCGTCAAAAAATTCGGAGCGGCCCGCGCCATCGGCTATGACCTCGACCCCGACCGCATCAAAGAGGCCAACGACAACGCCAAGGAAAACGGCGTCTCGGCCAAAGTGAAATTCGTCGAAAAGAATCTGTTCGATGCGGAAATCAAGGAAGCGAATGTCATCACACTCTATCTCCTCCCCGGAGTCAACGAAAAACTGAAGCCCCGTCTACTCAAAGAACTCAAACCCGGCACCCGCATCGTCTCCCACAGCTTCTCCATGGGCGACTGGCAACCGGTAAAACAGGAAGACATCGGCGGTCGCCGCATCTACCTCTGGATCGTCGGCAAGTAGCCTTCAAACGTCCATCTCCATCGGCAGCATCATCTGTTGCCCGCTCTCACGGCTGATGCGGGCGTGCCACATGCGCGCCTCATCCACATCTCCCATGTCCTCCAGCACCGGCACCAGGTCCCGCGCAAACGCGTCGCAAATCGCCGTGTCCCCTTTGTCCCAAGCCGCCTCCGAGACCAGTCGCAGCATCTCCACCTGCTCCGGCATCCGGTGCGCCAACCGGCTGATCCGTTCCCCCCGCCGCGCCAATTCCGCGGCAGAAGCCAAATCCCCCCGCTCCAGCAGCCGCCTCACAGCTAAAAACAAATCCGGCAATATTTGTTCTCCCGCATCCTCCCGCGCCAGCGACAACGCCGCCTCCGCGTGCTTTCGTCCCCATTCCAACGGAACCTTCCCCGCCACCGGGCCCGGCACTCGCATCCATCCACCCTGCCGGTCCAGCCACTGCAATCCCTCCAGCGGCAACCCCATCCGATGCAGCACCGCAGGCCACAGAGCATCCTTGCGGCACGCCGCAAATGGTTCCAACGTGCCCACAACATGACGCTTCGGCAACACCACCGGCTCAAACTCCCCCATCTCCATCCGCGACGTCACCACCGCCGACGTCCACCCGCCTTCCGGCAGCAGTTCCAGATGCCCAACGCGATCCGCCCCGTCCAACACCAGCAACAGCCGCCGATCTTTCATCACCTTCCGCAACCGGCTGCAACTCACTTCCGTACCCGCCGTCAGTTTCATCCCCAACAAAGAAGCCACGTCGCCCGTGGTTTCCGCCGCACTTCTTCCGGCGCAACTCACCCACACTACATCCTCGAATTCCAAGTAGAAGCGCCGCACAAACTCCAGCGCCAGATCGGTCTTTCCCGCGCCCGCCGGACCCTGCGCGGCCACAATCCCCGGCATCTCCACGGCGTTCTCCCGCCATGCCTCCAGCACCGCCGCATCCACCGCCGAGACATCATCTCCCGGCAGAAACCGCCGCGGTTGATCACCCCTCCGCGCCTCCATGATCCACTCGCGCAACGCACCCACCACGGGCTGCGAATTCCCCCGTGCATCCAGGAAGCGATACCGCGGACGCCGCCGCTCCATCAATTCCGGATGCCGGCAATCCCCGGTCAACACGCACAACACCCGGCTCCCGTTTTCCTCCGGTTCTTCCCACAGCGCGCGCTGCCATTCTTCCCGCACCCACCGCGCCGGCGCCGTGTCCTTCGACAACAACACCACAACGAAATCCGCATCCCAGAATGCTCCCAGCACGTCCACGAAACGGCCGCCCGTTTCTCGCCGGACCTCCATCCGCAACCCCGCCTTTAGCCGGTCCCCAATCTGTTCCGCTAACTCCCGATCGGCTTCCGATCCATGAATCCCAATCTTCATCACGAAGGAAAGCCTAGCACGCCTTCCGGGTCCGCTTCCCACTCGCCTGCCAGCTTCAATTCTTCCCTTAGCGAATCCTCAGCCGCACGCGCGCTTGCCGCCGGATCCAAACACGGCAGATCCCAATCCTCCCGCGCGAAACCCTTCTGCCGCACAAACCACTCCCCACGCGCGTTCTTCTCCAAAGGAAACAGCGCGCACTCCACCGGCTTGTAGCGCAACCGCTCCCCTTCCTCTCGCCCCGCCTGCTCCAGCACGCATCCCCGATTGAAGAAAATGCACCAGCCACCCACCACCCGCAGCGAGAAATACCCGGCCTTCTTCCGCCGCGTCAGATAGCTTTCGCGCAACAGCAACTCCAGCGCCTCTGCCCGCATCAGAGGAAGAAACTTCGCCAGATTCTCCTGTATTCGAACCTCATCCCGCGGATACACCGGCGGTCTCCCATTGCGGCAGCAAATCCCTTCGCAGCCGCGCCCAAAGGTACATTCGAACCTCGCCTCCGCCAGATTCAATACGCGCAGTTCCGCTGCCATAACCCGTCAGTAGAACCAGAATCCCGAATAGTCCGCCTCGTTCTGCCGGTTGTACCCCACCCATCGAACGCTCACACCCTCTGCGCCCTTCCCATTACAAGGAGCAGTCACCTGGTATTCATTCAGATCCGGCCCGAATAATTCCACGGCTCTCTTCTGCAACTCCAGTAAAAGCGTAGCCTCCACCACGCCGAGCACCCGAAACGTCAGCCAGTCACCGTCCAGCCGTACCAGTTCCAGACGCGGCCCATACATCGTCTGCAGCCTGTCGACGATGGCGAACATCCTGTGTCGCACAACACGTCCCGCAGGTTGATATCTCGTGAAATTCAGCATCTCACCCTCCTACCCAATCACCTTGCAATAATATACGCAATCATCGCCCGCCTTGTAATAATCCGCAATCCGGCCCACCACGGCGAACCCCGCCTTCTCATAAAACGCTCGAGCTCCCGCGTAGTCCGCACGTCCACTTGTCTCCAGCACCAGCCGCTCCCCGCCTTGCGCGCGAACATACTCCTCCGCATGCGCCATCAACCCCGTCGCCACGCCGCGCCGCTGCCATCGCCCGTCCACGCACAGCCAGTACACATACCACGTGGATCGCGTCAGCTCGATCCGCGCCACACACACATACCCCGCCAGCACTCCATCCACATCCGCGCCAAACAGCGCATACTCCCCGCTATCAAAAATCTCCAGTGCCGCCGCAATCTCTTCCCCGGAAAACACCCCGCACTCCACCAGCATTCGCGACACCGCTCCCCGATCCGCCGTCAACAACGCACGCATCAACATGCCCACTCCACCAGCCGCCGGATCAACTCAGCGAACGTCCACCCCATTTCTTCAGCCGCCAACCCGGCGCCATCCCCCGGAGCCAATGCCGGATTCGGATTCACATCCAACACCCGAGGCACCCCCTCCGCATCCTGCCGCACATCCACCCGCAAATACCCGCGAGCCTCCACCGCTTCCCAAGCCCCGCGCGCCGCCGCCATCACCGCCCGCTGCAATTCGCCATCTTCACCCACTGCATACCGCATTGGAGTATTCATGAACTCCGGCGTCCCCACTTCCCACTTCGCGGCGTACGTGAACAGCTTCATCCCTTCCAGAAACAAGGTCTCTCCCGCGGCGCCATACTCCGGCGCTGTCCGTCCAAACAGCGACACCGCAAACTCGCGCCCCGGCAAAAACTCCTCGACAAGCGCCTCGCCCGTGAAATGCCGCTTCGCGCGCTCCACCTCATCCGCCGAATCGCACAGCGAATCGCAATGAATCCCGTACGACCCGTCTTCCCCTTCCGGCTTCACTACGCAAGGAAACACGCCGTCACGCGGCACCGCAATCCCACGCGCGGCCAGCACCGCCTTCGTCCGCCGCTTCCTCCGGCACAGCGCCAGAGTCTCGCTGCCACTCCCCGTGAACGGTACGCCCATCCATTCGAGCACCGCCGCCACATGATGCTCCCTGTCCGGCCGCCCAAACGGAGCCTCGCAGAGATTAAACACAACATCCGGGGAATGTTTTTGCACCGCGCCCACCACTTCGCCCAACGCACCGCCCACTCCCACAGCCACCGATCCCGGCAGCGCCTCCACCACGCCTTCCACACCCGGCCCCATATCGAACTCAATCCCCAATCGCCCCGCCTCGCGCACCTCCGGAACGTGCGAGTACAACACCAGCACCTTCATCCGAGCCGCACCCCCGTCCGCCCCAGAGCCTCCAGCAAAATTCCCTGCACCAGCGCATCATACTCCATCAACCCGCGCGATAGGATCACCAAATCCCCGCTCTCCGGATTCAACCCCGGCAGCGGATTGCACTCCAGAAAACACGGCGCCCCGTCCCCATCCAACCGAAAATCCATCCGGGCCACATCCCGGCACCCCAACAGTGCGTACGCATCCAACGCCATCCGCTCCACGCGGGCCCGCACTTCATCCGACACCCGCGGAGGCACGTGATACCGCACCCGCCGCGCAAAATCCCGTTTCACTTCCAGCGAATACACGAACGGCGCCGCATCATCCACCGGAGCGATTTCCATCGCCGCCAGCACGCGAGCCCGCGCGCCATTCCCCATCACCCCAACCGTAATCTCCGCACCCGGAAGAAACTCCTCCACCAGCACGGGACACCCATAATCCGCCATCAAACGCTGAGAACGCACCCGCGCATCATCCAACGACATCACCACCGAATCCGCCCGAATCCCCTTCGACGATCCCTCATCATTCGGCTTCACCATCACCGGATATCGCAGCCCCTGCAGCCCATCGCAATCCCCGCGCAGCAGCACACCACGAGCCACCGGCACCTCCGGAGAAACCATCCGCCGAGCCGCCCATTTATCCAGCGTCAGCGCCAGCGTCAACGGATCCGATCCCGTGTACGGCAACCCCAACAACTCGCACACCGCCGCCGGCACAGCCTCGCGATTCCGCCGCCCGTTCCCTTCGGCGATGTTGAACACAAAATCAAACCCGCCGTCCTCCAGCGCCCGCGCGCAACCGCGATCCGCCACCACCGGCTCCACGTAAACACCCAATCCACGCAACGCCCCGGCAATTGCCTCCACAGTCTCCGCCCCGTCGTACTCCTCGAAGCAATCGTCCGGCAGCCCCGAAGGAATCGCCGCCGGCCGCGGGTTATGCAGCAACGCGATCCTCAACGATTCTCCAGCACCACAGCCTTCAATTCCTTCATCTCCTTTGCACCTTCCTTCAAACTCAGCGTCACTGCCTTCGCTTCATGGTCCTTCAATGTATCCAAATCGCTCACTTCCGAAGGATCCGCCTCAAAGGCATACAGCCGGTATTCCCCGGGTGTCACGCCGCGAATACGAAAGCTCCCATTCTGATCCGATGTCACTACCTTCAGCAACTCTCCCAGACGTTGCGATTTCCCAAACAGCGGCTGCAACACCACCCCCGCGCCCGGCAGCATCTTTCCATCCTTGTTCACCACGGTTCCCGTCACCTCCGCGGCCTTCGGCGACACCACCACCTCCATGCCTGCAACCGCGCTCCCCGTCACCGTGAGCCCGTTCTCCAGCACATCCACCTCACCCATCCGCACGCTCTTCAGATAGAACTCCGGCGGCATCCCCCATATCCGCAAGTTGTAGCTGTCCGGAATCGCGTTCGTCATTCGGAACGCGCCATCCTGCTGCACCTTCGAAAATGTGGGCGTGGGCCGCATCGCAGGCTGCACCGGGTTCAACATGATGTTGATCTCCTCCAACTTCGCCGTAACAGCCACATCAGAATCCACCCGCACCGATCCACTCACTTCCACGCCGGCCCCCAGCCGAATCGTCACACCTTCCACATCGCGCTCGCCGATCTCCACCGTCTCCTGCCCCGCCAGTTGATTCTGCGGCCCCTCCCAGAACATCGCACTCACCACGTAAGTCCCAGGGCGCAGGCCGCGCATCTCAAAGTCACCCGAGGGAGGCCGCCACGCCGTGCTATTCCGCCCCATCGAGTACATCATCATCTCCGAAACCCCCTTCGTCACCGCCGACACTTCCCCGCCCCGAGCCCCGGATGGCATACCCACCACACGCCCCTTGAGCCGGAATGTCCGCACCTTCCGCATCGGAACATCCACACCCTGCAGCATCGCTCCCACGCCGATGTTCAACTGTGTCGCGCCAGTCAGATCCACGGTCCCCGGATAGTATGTCGTGGGAAATCCTTCATCCGGAGCCTGTGCCGCCGAGCGGTCCACGCCGCTGGCCATCATGAACGACCCCCGATGCGTCACCGCCATGTAGTAACGGCCCGGCGATATTCCGAACATCCGGTACTCACCCAGGTCATTCGTTGACGCCCCACCGGAGGGCATCAATTGCCGCTTGCCCTGCATGGTGCGATACGACATCAACTGCACTTGCGCATACTGCACCGGATCGCCGTCTTCATCCAAAACCCGCCCGGTGATCACCGCATGCGGCTGCATCCGGAACTCGACATCCTTCATCGCCTGCCCTTTGGCCAGCGTCACAGTCGTGCCTTGCCGGTTCATCGGCGTGGCGCCATACGGCGTCCGCACAAACCCCGGCTTATCCGCATAGAACCGGTATTGCCCCGGCTCCACTTCCTTCATCGAGAACTTGCCTTCCGCGTTCGTAACTGTCGTCGAAGGTATCGACATTCCGCGCGAATCCATCGGTTGCAAATAAAGGGTTGCTTTGCGCACCGGCTCACCGGTTATCGCGTGTTTCACCACGCCATCCAGCTTGCAAAGTTCCTCCGGCTTGGTGGCCGTCTGCCCCCAAGCCATTGCCACGCACAGGAGTGTTAGAAACCACATTGTCGCTACAGACGACAATTCCCTCGGAAAGGTTTCCCGCAAAGAAGTACGATGGAAGTATTGATGTGTTCGCGGCAGGTTGTCTTGCTCTTTGCGCCTATCCTGCTGTTTTCCGCAGAGGCATTCGCGCAATTCCGCCTGGTCTCAGGCGGCCAAACCGTCACCCAGATCGCTTTCAACGACCCTGACGGCCCGCTCTTGTCGCAAAGCTTCAACCTTTCGTGGGCAACTGGCCCCGTCGATTTCTGGGGTACCCCATTTACCCGATCCGGAAATTGGCTTGAGGTCACTTCCTCAGGTACTACAGGCCCTTCCGGCAACTCCGTGGAAGTCCGCGTCCGTCCGAATCTTCCCCCAGGCGTCTACTCCGGCAACGTCGTCTTCCAACGACCGGGAAATCCGGCAACGGCACTCACCATCCCGGTCATCCTAAACATGACCCGCTACGCCCTCACTATCGATCCGCCCGCCGTCTATCGCTACTACTCCAATGGCTCGGCCAACCCAACTGCATCCGTGAACTTCTCTTCCAACTATGGCCTTCCACTTTCGTACACAGCACAGTTGACTGCAGGAGCCGATTTCGTCAGTATCACCTCCGGAAGCGCTGGCAGCGGAGTATTCCACACGATTCATCTCACGTTCTCCGGCATAGGGCTTCCTCCGGCGGATACCCTCTACACCGCTTACCTCCAAATCACCATCGCAGGCCAGAGGGACCCAGTTGAGATCCCCGTCTCTCTGGCAATCTACTCCGGCTATACCGTAACTCCGACGTCGATCACCCTGTCTGGAGGACAGACTTCGCGATCCGTTACGCTGACCCCCTCCAGCCTCACCCCGCCCAGTTCGTATCTGACGTCCGCCGTCACGGCAATCGGCGCTTCGTGGCTCTCCGTAACACCCCCGGCTTCCATCGCTCCCGTTCCTGGTCCACAAACCTTCTCGATCACCGCCAATCCTTCCGGCCTCACCGCCGGCTTCACCTACATGGGTAGCGTGCGCGTCCAAACCGGCAACCAGATTCAGGACATCGCGGTAGCCTTTGCGCCGGTGGCGTCGCCAGGCAGCAGCATCACGGGATATTCCGTCGTCCCAACAGCCGTCCATCTCGACGGGGGCAACCTTTCCCAGGTGGTCACCCTCTCCCAAACCACAGCCACAGGACCATACTTCTACGTCACCGCGGTCTCCACAGACAGTGGCGGATCCTGGTTGAGCACGAACCCATCCTCGTCGGCCAACGCGGTCTCGGGAACTCAAAGCTTCGTCATCTATGCCAACCCCAGCGGCCTGAGTCTCGGAACCTATACAGGCATTGTGCGCATCTTTATTGGCACGCAGCTTCAAACTATCCCCGTCACCCTCACGGTGCCCGATCCCACACCGCGCATCACTACCACCCTCCCCGGCGGTATCGCCGGCAGCCCCTACTCCCAAGTCCTCCAGGCGGCCAACGGACGTCCCCCCTACACCTGGAGCCACACCGGCCTCCCCGACGGCCTCGCCCTTGACCCAAACTCCGGATCCCTCTTCGGCTTCACTCCCAAAGCCGGCACCTACCGCGCAGCCATCACCGTTCGCGACAGCGCCCAAAGCTCCAGCACCACTACGTTCCCCATCGTCATCCAACGGCCGCAGCCGCACATCCACAAGCAGTCGTTCGTCCCGCTCCCTCCGTGCCGCATCATGGAGACCCGCCCCGAGTACAACTTCGAAGGACGCTCCGGCCCATTGGGCCCGCCATTCCTCACCGCTAACGAGACCCGAACGCTCACCCTGTCCTCGTCCACCGTCTGCCCGATCCCCTCAACGGCCAGTGCGCTCATTCTCAACGTCACCGCGATTCCCCGTGGCCCACTCGATTTCGTCACCATATTTCCGGGCGATGAATCGCGCCCCGACTTCCGCACCGTCAGTTCCCCGGACGGCCAGATCGTCGCCAACACCGCCGTTGTCCCGGTGGGAAGCGGCGGCACACTGAAGGTCTTCGCTTCGGCCAACACCGATCTCATCATTGATGTCACCGGCTACATGGTGCGTATCCTGGACACGCAAGGAGTCGCCTACTACCCCGTCACTCCATGCCGAGCCATCGAAACCCGCGCCGAGTACCGCAACCCAGCTGGCCCCTTCGGTCCTCCCACCCTCAACACAGGCGAAACCCGCCGTTTTCGTATTCCTGAATCACCGCACTGCTCCCTGCCGGCGTCGCCTTCCGCCTACTCCGCCACCGTCACCGTCGTCCCCCAAGGCCCCCTACCTTACCTCACCGCATGGCCATCCGGCGTTTCACAACCAAACGTCTCCAGCATCAACTCCTTTCAAGGGCGGGTCGTGGCCAATCACGTCATTATCCCCGCAGGCGCCAACGGCGCCATCGACGTCTTCGCGTTCGATCGCACGGACATCATCGTCGACATCACCGGCTACTTCGCCCTCGACGACGGCGTGAAAGGCCTCTACTACTACCCCCTTGTGCAGTGCCGCCTTGCCAATACAGAGAGCATCGCATTCACCGATACCTTCGGTCCACCCCAACTCGGCACGGGAGCCACCCGCCTCCTTCCCCTCCTGCATTCCACGAAGTGCCCAGCGATCCCCGCCACGGCCAAGGCCTACGCACTCAACGTAACCGCGCTTCCCGGCGGCTCCCCGATGCCCTTCCTCACGCTCTTTCCAACGGGCCAGCCGCGCCCCAATGCCTCCATACTCAATGCCTTCGAAGGGCAGACTATCACCAACTCCGCCATCGTCGCCGCCGGCACGAACGGATACGTCGATCTCTTCTCCTACCGCCCCACTCACGTCATCGTGGAAATCAGCGGCTACTTCGCACGCTAACTGTCGATGCCACGCGGCCGCTCTCCTCCAGACGGAGATGCGCCGCTTGCGCCTCGTACTCTTCCAGGCCATCAATATCACCGCCATCCGGTGCATCCGCTCCAAACGCATACAAGCGGTACTCACCCGGAGTGACACTGTGAAAGCGAAACTTGCCATCGGCTCCGGTTTCCACCATCTTCTGCAAATCACTCACCCGCCGGGCACCGCCAAACAGTGGATGCAGCAACACCGTCGCCCGTCCCGCCGGTTTCCCGTCTGCATTCACCGCCACACCCGAAACCTCTGCGCCTTTCGACGACAACACTACATCCAACCCCGGCACCGCACCGCCCACCACCTGCAAGCCGTCCCGCAACACATCGATTTCCCCCATGCGGACACTTTGCACAAAATATCCCTCTGGCGCCCCGCGAACGGAAATCGAATGCTCATCGCCGCCCGCCTCCGCAAGTTCAAACTCTCCATCTTTTCCCACGGAAGCGTAAGCGTACGAGTAACCTGCAACTACTTCCCGCGGAAACAACACCACGGACAAACTCTGCCACCCCACCGCACCGCCTCCCTCGATCCTCAATCGGCCGCGAATCGGAACCCCTTTCACCGGCGTCAGCCGCACTCCATCCACATCCCGCTCCGGCACCACCACAACCTCTCGTGCCGACAGATACACCTGCTGCGACGGTTCCCAATGCCTCACCCCCACAACGTACGTCCCAGGTAGCAAGCCGCTCAATTCGAACGCCCCGTCCGCGGCGCTCCAATAAGCAGTCTTCCGAACCAGGACGCGCATCCCCACATCCCCCCGAAGTTGCGCCTCCACCTCCCCGCCACTCTTCGTCGGGAGCCCGGTCACCCGCCCTCGAATCCGGAACATCGCCGCCTTGCGCAATTGAATATCGACGCCCTGCATCGTTGCTCCCGGTGTGACAGGCATCGCGGTGGCGCCATTCCAGTCCACCGTCCCCGGGTAAAAAGTGAGGGGATAATCTCCTGCAGACGAGCTGCGTTCCACCTGTGCCAATAGGCCGGTCCCGCTCCGGTTCACAGCAACGAAATATCTGCCTTGCGGTATCCCGTAGATCCGATACTCCCCCAAATCGTTCGTCACCGCCGATCCGGCCATCTGCAATTCCCGAGTCCCCTGCACCTGCCGGAGAACAAGCGCTTGCACCAACGTCGCAACCAGCGGCTCCCCATCCTCATCCACTACACGCCCCGCTATCGCCCCCTGTGGCTGCAATCGGAACTCCATGTCCGAAATGCTCTTCCCCTTCGTCAACTGCAGCAACGCGCCCTGCCGGTTGACAACCGTAACGCCGTATTCCCGTTTGACGAATCCCCCTTTCTCCGCCCACATGCGGTAGAGGCCTGCCTTCACCTCCTTCATCGAAAAACGGCCCTCTTCGTCCGTCGATGCCATATACATCGCCCGAGGATTCCACCCCTGGGGGTGCCCCAACCGCACCATCGCCTTCCGCAACGGCGCCCCCGTCGCCGCGTTTCGCACCACACCCGCCACCGTGCACATCTCATCCCCAGCAGGACTCTGCCCCCAGGCCATCGCCGCAACAAACAACCAGATCCACATTCGTCGCTACAGACGCCACTCACACCCAAACGGTTTCTTCACCCCGCCATCCATGCGACAATAGTTATTTCCCCTCACACCCTGCATGCAACAAACCCGGAACGAGAAAATTCGTAACATCGCCATCATTGCGCACGTCGACCACGGCAAGACCACCCTGGTCGACGCGATGCTCCGCCAGAGCGGCATCTTCCGCGCCAATGAAGAGGTCGCCGACCGCGTCATGGACTCCAATGCCCTCGAGCGCGAACGCGGCATCACCATCCTTGCCAAAACTACCGGCGTCCACTACAAAGGCGTCAAAATTAACATCGTCGACACCCCCGGCCACAGCGATTTCGGCGGCGAAGTCGAACGCGCCCTCACCATGGTCGATGGCGTCATGCTCCTCGTCGATGCCAGCGAAGGCCCCCTGCCCCAAACCCGCTACGTGCTGATGAAAGCGCTCGAAGCAGGCCAGCCCCCCATCCTCGTCATCAACAAAATCGACCGCCCCGACGCGCGTATCCAGGAAGTCCTCAACGAAGTCTTCGACCTCTTCATCGACCTCGACGCCAAGGAAGACCAGCTCGACTTCCCCATCATCTACACCAACGCCAAGGAAGGCTTCGCCAAGCGCTCCCTCGAAGAAGAATCCGCCGACCTCCGCCCGCTCTTCGAAGCCATCATCGAACATATCCCCGGCCCTGCCGGCGACCCCGACGGCATCCTCCAGATGCAGGTCGCCAACCTCGATTACTCCGATTACCTCGGCCGCCTCGCCATCGGCCGCGTCATCAACGGCACGCTCCGCCTCGGCGACGAAGTCAGCGTCTGCAAACTCGACGGCTCCATCCAGCGCACCAAAATCACCAAGCTCTACACCTTCGAAGGCCTCAAACGCGTCGATGAAACCATCGCCGTCCCCGGCCAGGTGCTCGCCATCGCCGGCGTCGAAGGCATCACCATCGGTGAAACCGTTTCCCACGCCGATACACCCAACCCGCTGCCCCCCATCCAAATCGACGAGCCCACCATCGCCATGACCTTCACCATCAACAACTCGCCCTTCTCCGGGCGTGAAGGTCAATTCGTCACCTCCCGCCACCTCCGCGACCGCCTCAACAAAGAGCTGCTCACCAACGTCTCGCTCAAAGTCGAAGAAGCAGGCGGCCCCGATGCGTTTAAAGTCATGGGTCGCGGCGAACTCCAACTCGCCATCCTCATCGAAATGATGCGCCGCGAAGGCTACGAGCTCCAGGTCGGCAAACCCGAAATCCTCACCCGCAAAGTCGATGGCGTCCTCCATGAACCCCTCGAACTCCTCACCGTCGATTGCCCCGAACAGTTCGTCGGCGTCGTCATGGAAAAGATGGGCACACGCAAAGGCAAGATGACCAAGATGGTCAACCACGGCTCCGGCCGCGTCCGCTGCGAATTCAAAATCCCATCAAGAGGCTTAATCGGGCTGCGCAGCGAAATGCTCACCGACACCAAGGGCACGGCCATCATGAACTCGCTGTTCGCCGGCTTCATCGAATGGCAGGGCGAGATCCCCATGCGCCCCACCGGCTCGCTCATCGCCGACCGCCCCGGCAAAGCCACCGGCTACGCCATCTTCAACCTCCAGGAACGCGGAGAAATTTTCATCACTCCCGGCACTGAAGTCTATGAAGGCATGATCATCGGCGAAAACTCGCGCGACGCCGACCTCGACGTCAACATCGTCAAGGAAAAGAAGCTCACCAACATGCGCTCCTCCACCGCCGATGAAGCCATCCGTCTCGTCCCGCCGCGCCTCCTCAACCTCGAACAGGCCATCGAATTCATCCGCGAAGATGAATTTGTTGAAATAACTCCCCAATCCATCCGACTAAGAAAGAAAATACTGAAGTCCAACCAGCGTTAAATGTCCCATTCGATGACAGCAAGGCGGATCGCGATTGTCAGCATGGCAGTCAGCGCCGCCCTTGCCGCATTGAAAATCACCGTCGGCTGGCTGGCCGGATCCACCGCCGTCGTTGCCGATGGTGTCGAAGCAGCGGGTGACGTTGTCTCCTCCGCCGTCGTCTTCTTCGGGCTCGCCCTCGCCGCCATTCCGCCCGACGACAATCATCCCTACGGCCACGGCCGCATCGAAACGCTAAGCGGGTTCACCGTCGGCGTCATGCTCGCCCTCGTCGGCGGCGGCATCGCCATCTCCTCCATGCAGCGCCTCTACGTCAAAGCCACACCCCCGCAAGGCTTCGCCGTCTACGCCATGATCGTCTCCATCGCCGCCAAATCCATCCTCAGCGCCGCCAAGTTCAAGATCGCCCGCAATACAGGCAGCAACGGACTCCGCGCCGACGCCTGGAACGATTCCGTCGATATCCTCTCCGGTATCGTCGCCCTCGCCGCGCTCTCGCTCACCCTCTACGACCCGGCGCGGTTCCTTTCCGCCGACTCCATCGGCGGCATCATCGTCGGCATGATCGTCATCTTCCTCGGCCTCATGGTCGTCCGCGATTCCACCCTCCAGCTCATGGACACCATGCCCCCGCCCGAACTCCTCGACGAAGTCCGCCGCACCGCCATCCTTGTCCCCGGCGCCCTCGGCGTCGAAAAATGCTTCGCCCGCAAAACCGGCCTCCAATACCACGTCGACCTCCACCTCGAAGTCGACCCCGACCTCACCGTCCGCCAGTCCCACGACATCGCTACCAACGTAAGAAAACGCCTCCAAACCGACCTCGAATGGGTCGCCGACGTCCTCATCCACGTCGAACCGCATGGGATGCAGTGAATCTTAGTACCGTAATCTAGATCTCATTCTTTCGTCCCTTATACCCATCTCAGAAACCCCTTACAGAGCTACTAACCCTTTTATTCACAATACGCTATAGACATTCCTCCCCATTAGTACCACTCTTGCAATTCAATTGCACCAGGCGCAAAATCGTTTGCAGTAGTCACGCAGTTGTAACCCACAAGCGTGGCGCGTTAGAGGACCAATTAGAAATGGATCTGCAACTGAAAAATAACCTCCGGAATCTCGCTGTTGGGCTGGCCTTGTCGACCTGCAGTTTGTTCGCTCAATCCGGCACCATCACTGCTTCCTATACCTTCCCCGACCTCCCCATCGGGCCGCTCCAAAACGCCGTCCTTCCCGGCACAATCCCCAATGACCACGGCTTCCTCCTTGGAGGCGTCGGCAGCGGATTGTACCGCTCCTTCCTCGAAGGACCAAACGTCTACTGGATGGTCACAGACCGTGGCCCCAACCCAACCGTCGGCAGCCTCCGTACCTGGCCCATGCCCGGCTTCACCCCATGGCTCGTTAAGGTGCGCACCAATTCCAACGGCGCCATCGATGTGCTCCAGAAATTGCCGCTGCTCAACCCCAACGGCACCGCCGTCACCGGCATCACCAACTCCAGCCGCGATGAAGTGGCCAGAGAGTGTGACGGTGTCACCACCATCCCGTTCAATCCCAATGGCCTCGATACCGAAGACGTTGTCCGCACCCTCGACGGCAATTTCTGGCTCGTCGAAGAGCACAGCCCGTCTTTCATCCGCGTTTCCCCGAACGGCAAAGTCTCCAAGCGCTTCCTCCCCGTCGGCGTTGACCTGCCCGGCACGGCCTACCCCGTTTCCAACGTTCTGCCCAAAATCTATGGCGACAAACGCAAACAGAACCGCGGCTTTGAGGGCGTAACCCTGGGTTGGGATCTCCGTACTCTGTACGGCGCACTGCAGAGCCCGCTCTCAAACCCCACTGCCGCCATCGGCAATGCTTCCCGCAATACTCGCATCCTTGCCTTCGACGCCTACAGCGAAACAACGAAGGCTGAATACGTCTACCGCTTCCAGCCGGTGACCGAGTTCAACCACACCAACCCCACCGAAATGAAGATTTCGGCGGTCGCGGCTCTCGATCCCTGGCGCCTCCTCGTTCTCGAACGCACCGACGCCGTCGCCAAAATCTACCGCGTCGACCTCACCCGCGCCACCAACATCCTCAACTCCAAGTGGGATGACACCGCCACCAGCCCCTCGCTCGAAGCCCTCGACGATGCTGGCCTCCTCGCCGAAAACGTGAAGGTTCTTCCCAAAGAACTCATCATCGACCTCTCCACCGTGGCCGGCATGCTGCCCAAAATCGAAGGCATGACCATCCTCGACTGGAACACCATCGCCATCTCCAACGACAACGATTTCGACATCGCCCCCGCGGCCACCTGCGGAACGAACGTCGGAACCGGCGCCAAGAGCAAAATCCTCATCGTCAAGACGAACAAGAATCTGTTCTTCTAACAGGATTTACTGAGCCGCGCGCGTGAGCAAGCGGTTTCCATTCGCAACTCCAACCTGGGCGCGGGTTCAATCATCCCGCGCCCAATTCCCTTTTTGGGGGGTATATACTGCCCCTAACCATGCTGCTCCCTCTGCTCCTCCTCGCCTTCTCCTCCCTCTATTCCCAAACCATCACCGGCTCCATCGAAGGCGCCCTCACCGATCCTTCCGGCGCTGCCATCGCCGCCGCCCCGTTGCGCCTCGTTCAAACCTCCACCAACGCCGTCCGCGAAAGCGTCACCTCCGCCACCGGAGCCTTCTTCTTCACCAGCCTCCCGCCCGGCGAATACGTCCTCCACATCTCCGCCCCTGGCTTCAAAACCCTCGAACGCCAGGCCATCCGCCTCACCGCCTCCGAACTCCTCTCCCTCGGCACGCTTACCCTCGAAATCGGCCAGACCAACGAACAAATCGTCGTCAAAGATCAGGTCGTCGCCGTCCAGACCGCCAGTTCCGAACGCTCCGGCGTTCTCACCGGAGCACAAGTCGAAAACATCGCCATCCGCGGGCGCAACGTCATGAACCTGCTCCGCCTCCTCCCCGGCGTCGTCGACCTCAGCGAACCCGACGCCATCTCCCGCAACTGGAACGTCAACGTCAACGGACTCCGCGCCTCCACTAACTCCGTCATGGTCGACGGCATGACCGTCAACGCCATCGGCAACAACAACGTCAACACCGTCAGCATCAGCCTCGATGCCGTCGCCGAAGTGAAAGTGCTCCTCGGCAACTACCAGGCCGAGTACGGCCGCCTCTCCGGAGCCAACGTCCAAATCGTCACCAAATCCGGAGGGCGCGATTTCCACGGCCTGCTCTCCTACTTCAAACGTCACGAGCAATTCAACGCCAATAACTTCTTCAACAACCTCCTGGGCCAACCCAAGGCTCGCTACCGCTTCAACACCTGGAACTACAACATCGGCGGACCCGTCGTTCTCCCCGGCTTCAACCGCGATCGCGACAAGCTGTTCTTCTTCTGGTCCCAGGAATTCTGGCCCCTCGTCGTCAACCAGCCCATCACCCAGCGCACCATGCCCAGCGAACTCGAACGCCGCGGCGATTTCTCTTCCTCGCTCGACGTCAACAACCGCTTAATCGTCATCCGCGATCCCAACTCCCGCAATCCATTTCCCAACAACATCATCCCCGCCTCACAAGTAGACCCCAGCGGTAAAGCGCTTCTCAGCGTCTTCCCCATGCCCAATTTCTCTGACCGCTCCATCTCCGCCGGCCGCTACAACTACGTGTTCCAAGCCACCAACATCACCCCGCTCCGCACCCACACCGGCAAAATCGACTACAACCTCAACCCCCGTAACTCCATCGCCGGTTCCTTCACCCTCAGCTCCGATAAGAACGAAGGCGGCTTCGGCCTCCCCGGCACCGCCCGCGCCAATTGGCCGCAGATGGTCCAGAACACCAGCCGTCCGGGCCGCATCTACACCGGCCGCTACACCCGCGTCTTCAGCCCCACCCTCATCAACGAACTCAACATCGGCTTCAGCCAGCGCCCCGAAATCGACATCACCTCCGACGCCGAACTCACCAAAAACCAGCGCCAGACCGTAGGCTTCAACGTGCCGCAGAAAACCAATCAAACGAATCCGCTCGGCATGCTCCCCGCCGCCACTTTCGCCGGCATCTCCCAACCCGGCGACCTGCGCATCGAAGGCCGCTTCCCCCACGCCGCCTCGCACGACACCATCAACATCACCAATAACCTCACCAAATCTCTCCGCAGCCACACCCTCAAAGCAGGCTTCTACATCGATCGCATCTGGCGAGGATCCTACAACGCCCTCCCCTTCAACGGCTCCTTCGAGTTCGGCACCAACGCCAATAACCCGCTCGACACCGGCCATCCCTACGCCAATGCCCTCAACTCGGTCTTCGCCTCCTACACCGAAGCCTCCGCACGTCCCTACACCTACTACACTTCCACCAACGTCGAATGGTTCGTTCAGGACAACTGGAAGGTGCACAAGCGCTTCACTCTCGACTACGGCATCCGCTTCCAGTGGATCCCGCCCTTCGATGTCCGCGACAACCTCCTCAGCTCTTTCCTCGAATCCCGCTTCCAACGCGCCAAACAGGTCCAGCTCATCCGTCCCGCGCTGGTCGGCGGACGCCGCGTCGGAGTCCATCCCGTCACCGGCGCAACATTCCCCGCCGCCGCCATTGGAGCCATCGCCGATGGCACCGGCGACCCCAACAACGGCCTCCTCGTCGGCGCCGAAGGCACCGCCATCCTCAACGATCGCGGCATCCAACTCGGCCCCCGCTTCGGCTTCTCCTACGACCCCTTCGGCACCGGCAAAACCGCCGTCCGCGGCGGCTTCGGCCTCTTCTTCAATCGCGATCCCGCCGGCTTCCTCGTCAACGCCCTCACCCAACAACCCATCGTCAATTCGCCCATCGTGTACTACAGCACCTTCTCCGACCTGCGCCAGTCCACCGGACTCAGCTTCCCGCAGGATCTCACCGCCATCGACCCCGTCAGCAAGATCCCGTCCTCGATGAATATGAGCCTCTCCATCCAGCAGAACATCGGCTTCTCCACCATCCTCGATGTCGGCTACGTCGGCACGCTCGGCCGCAATCTGCAATGGCGCCGCAACCTCAACACCATCCCCTTCGGCACGAATTTCCTCCCCCAGAACGCCGATCCCGCCGCTGCCAACGTCCCTCTGCCTTCCAGCTTTCTCCGCCCCTACTTGGGCTACGGCAACATCTCCCACGCCGAGTTCGCGTCTTCTTCCAACTACCATTCCCTCCAGGCGAGCGCCAATCGCCGCTTCTCCCGCGGCTTCCAATACGGGCTCGCCTACACGTGGTCAAGAGCAATGGATTACTCCAGCGCCGAAGGCGACAACGTCAGCAACCTCGTCGGCCGCCGCGTCTGGAACTACGGCCCGTCCTCCTTTGATCGCGCCCACACCCTCCGCTTCAACTGGCTCTACGATGTCCCCAACATCCGCGCCCCGCATTTCCTGCTTCGCGCCGTACTTCACAATTGGCAATCCTCGGGCATCTACAGTTTCTCCACCGGCCAGCCGCTCGCCATCACCTTCTCCAACACCGTCGCCACCGACATCACCGGCTCACCCACCGACGGCGCGCGCGTCTTCCTCACCGGCAATCCCAATCTGCCCGAATCCGAGCGCTCCTTCTCCCGCAACCTCCGCACCGAAGTCGTCCAGGCCCCGGCCCGCGCCACCATCGGCAACTCCGAACGCTTCCCCATCCGCGGCCCCCGCAATCAGAATTGGGACATGACGGTCTTCAAGAATTTCCCCATCCGCGAAGCCATTCGCGTCCAGTTCCGCTGGGAACTCTACAACGCCTGGAACCAGACACAATTCTCCACCTTCGACGCCGCAGCGCGCTTCGATCCGCAAGGCCGCCAGGTTAACGCCCGCTTCGGCGAATTCACCGCTGCCCGCGCACCGCGCGTCATGCAGTTCGCTCTGCGCTTTATGTTCTGAGCCCTACGCTCACCGCTCCTCCGGAGGCTTCAATCCCCGGAACGCGCGCCACAGCAATAAATCGTAGATCACCTTCAGCACCCCCGCGCCCACAAACGGCGCGCTCATCCACCCGGCTGCGAACAGCGCCCCTGTCACCGGAGGCGACATCGCGCTCGCCACACTCTTCGCCAACCCCGTAATCCCTCCCGCCGCCGATCGCTCATCCGGCTCCACCACCGCCATCAGATACGATTGCCGCGCCGGTACATCCATCTGCGACAAACACCCGCGCAACAGCAACACCACGATCGCCGCCTCCAGCGACCCAACAAACGGCAGCGCAATCAGCAGCAGATTCGCCGGAATGTGCGTCCACACCATCGTCGCAATCAGCCCGATACGTGCCGCCAGCCGCCCCGCCACCAGCGCCGAAAACGCCGCCAGCAAATTCATCCCGAAAAAGATGCTCCCCACCACCGCTACATCAATCCCAAACCGCTGGTGCAGCCAGAACGCCAGAAAACTCTGCACCGCCAGCCCTGACCCCAAGGTGTCCAGCCAAAACAACGCCGACAGCCTCATCACCACTCCGCGCGACTTGTGCAATCCAAACCGCGGCGCAATCGACTCGCGCCCCACCGCCTCAATCCCCTTCGACAGCCGCCACGACAAACCCAGCAACACGACACCGCACAACGCATACCCCACAAACACCACCCGCGCCGGACCCAGACCCGCCAGCATCGAACCAACCGCCGACGCCAGCGAGCCGCACAGAATGTACCACGCCATCGCCCGAGTCCTGTCCCCCGCCTCCAAGCTGTGCGTCAGCGCCGCCTGCTCAATCGCAAGAAACGGCCCGGTGTCTCCACCATTCAAACTAATCGCTCCAAGAAACATCGCCGGAGCCAGCCACCACACATTCGCCGTCAGCGCCAGCACCGCCCCCGCCACAATCATCAACACCGAACCCAACCGCAGCATTCGCGCCCGACCCACCCGATCGGCGGACAAAGTCACCAACAGCGTAATCGCCGCATCGCCCACCATCGTCAACGCCAGCAGCCGCCCAATCGCCGCCTCGCCATACCCGGCGGCTGAAAGATGCAGCACCAGCACTACCGAAATCGCCCCGAACCCCAACAACCGCACCGACCGCGAAATCAGCAATACGATCCCGTCGCCGCCGATCGCCATCACTACCGCGGCACGATCTGCGGCGCGCCGTCCTTAACCACCACATCCTTCACACCGCCGAAATTCTCCGGCACCTCGGCCAGAAAAATCGTGTATTCATTCTTCAGCTTCTGCTTCGCTCCAATCCACCCATACGCAGGCACCCCGAACATCTTCCCCCGGTCCACCGCCTTCCGCAATCCTTCCGCATAGGGCGAATTCCCGAACTCCAGCCCCCGCGCAATCACCTGGTTGTTCCAAGGCTTGATCGTGTTCCGCTTATTCTCCTGCCAGTCCGCCAGCCATGGATTCTGCGCCGCCGGATACACATACCCGATCAGCACCTGCATCGCCGGGTTGTACAGGGTAAAAAACTGCGTCTTCCGCGCCGGATCCATCTGCAGCGGCACGTACCCGCCCGAGCGTTCCACGCCCGTCATCAACCGCAGCTTTCCGCCTTCTCCCGGCCATGCCACTTCCTCATTCGCCACCATTCCCCGCGTCGCCGAAGTATCGAGCGCCGTCTTCCCCGGCTCAATAAACGGAGGCCCGAATGTCGCATGCTGCATCCACTGGAAAGGCCGGTCATACCCCGCCACATTCTCCACCCATTCCTCCACCTTCACATGCCGCGTCCCTTTTGCCAGCGTCACCGCGCGCTCCACCCGGTACTGTGTCCGAGGCAGCCACGCCGCATACCAGAACGTCATCCCCGCTTCCGTCTCCTGCACCTTCATTCGCTGCCACTCCACAATCGGAGCCTCGCCATGATTGCCCAGCCGCGCCGCCACTTCCTCCGGACTCGACGGCGGCCCATAAAACGGAAAACACAACAAATGCCCCATGTAGCCCGACGAGAGCCACCGGTGCGGATCGCTCCCATAGGTTGCATCGTGCACCGCCGGATCGTAGCTATGCGGATCAATCGTCGGATAATGCGGCACTCGCATCGGGTTCACGTTCTTCTTTGAATCCCCGCTAAGCAGCCGCACTTCAGCAATGTGCCCGCCGCCCTTCAACAGCGCCACTCGAATCTGCCCGTTCTCCAGCACCCAGGCATCGCGCCCGTACACCTTCTCTTCCTTCACCGTCTGTCCCATCAGCGCCGCTCCACAAACAATCCAAAAAAGTATGATTCTGGTTGCCATTCCATTTATCCTTAAGACTGACCACTCACTATACTATGGCCGAGTCACTCCTATTCATCGGGCTCATCGTGTTCCTTGCCCACTACTTTGTGGCGCTCTTTCAACGAACCCGTGTGCCCGACGTCCTGCTGCTCACGCTGCTTGGACTCATCCTCGGCCCCGTAACGCACGAAGTCACCCCCGAAGCCTTTGGCAAAGCCGGAAGTGTCATCAGCACCATCGCTCTTGTTTTGATTTTGTTTGAAAGCGGAGTCACCCTTGACCCCTCTGTCCTTCCCCGCGTCTGGTCTTCCACTCTCCGGCTCACTCTCACCACAATGCTGGCGACCTTTGCCATCGTCCTGGCCATCGGCATCTACTCACTGCAACTGCCGCCGCTCACCGCCGCCATGATGGCTTCCGCCCTCGGTGGCACTTCCGCAGCCGTCGTCATCGCCCTCGTCAAAAGCATCAAAATGAGCGACCCCGGAGGCACCATCCTCATCCTCGAGTCCGCCCTCGGCGACGTCCTCACCATCATCCTCTTGCTCGGCCTGATGGAATCCGCCCGCAGCGGCCAACTCGAGCCCGCCAAAATCATCGGCAGCATCTTCGCTTCCCTGCTCTGTGCCGGACTCATCGGAGTGGCCGGCGGCATCGTCTGGCTCACGCTGATGAACACCGTCCGCAGCGCCCCTAACACCGCCTTTACCACCCTCGCCTTTGTATTCGTCCTTTACGGTCTCACCGACATCCTCGGCTTCAGTGGAGCCATCGCCGCCCTCGCCTTCGGCGCCACGCTCAGCAATCATCCCCGCATGGGCCTCGATCGCATCCCCTTCCTGCGCGGCCGCAAACTCGGCGAACTGGCCCACTTCGATCACATCTTCCTCAACGAGTTGCTCTTCCTGTTGAAGGTCTTTTTCTTCATCTACCTCGGCGTATCCATCCGTTTCACGGAAACCTGGCTCGCTCTCGTCGCTCTTGGCACGGTAGCAGCCATCTATGTGGTGCGCCTCTTCACCGTGCGGCTCATCTCCACCCGTTCCGAAATCCCTTGGCAGGACGCGAGTCTCATGTCCACTCTCGCCCCCAAAGGCCTCGTATCCGCCGTTCTCGTTTCCATCCCCGTAGCCGCAAACATCGCAGGAGCCGAACGCGCCCGCGACTTCACCTACTTCGTCGTAGTGATCAGCATCGTCATCACTGCCATCCTCATCCCACTCACTACTGGCCCCTTCAGCGCACTTTACCGCCGCTTGTATCAGACCCCTACCGCTTCGCAGCCTTCAGCGCATCCACCACTGCCATAAGCGCCGCTTGTTCGGCGGCCAGCACCGAAGCCGTCCCGCGCACGAGCTTCACCACGCCAACGATTAAGTCGGTTAAATCAACGGTATCCATTGCGCGTCCCGAATTGAGTTCCGTCACCACGGGACCGGAGGTAAACGCCTCCCATTCCTTCGACGCCCGCCGCATCACTTCCTGGGCATTCTTCACTTTTGCCTCCGCCACCGCCACACTGTTGCCATTGGCTTCAAATCCCATTTTTATCTCCTCTCATTAACATGAGCGAGAACACCAACCCGAATTCGCATCCGCTTGAAGCCCAGTGACGGCGCCATCGGTGCTCATTCCCAAGCCGCCAAAGAGATCGGCAAGGACTTTGAGAAGCTGGCCCGAATCATTTGGATCGGGCGCAGATTCCATTGCCAATCCGGGAGTTCACCGACCATGGCCCGTTTTGACTTCAGCAGTCGAGGATCGTCAGCCCAACTCGCGATCACCTGATCGGCGACTGCGCGCCATCCACCGTACCCAGCAGAGTGCTACGCACACCAGACTCATCGTTGCAGGTTCCGGCACATCGGAGGATGCTGGCTCGTTCCCAACGCCCGGACTGAGGATAATGCTATAGAGGTGGGCGTTAGGAAATGAAGGATCGATGTAGATGTGGGGGTCGGCTACGGCCAACGCCGTTTCCGTAGTGGATCGCGTTACGAAGGCTTGCGCCTGGGCATACAAGGTGATCGAGTCACGTGTGGACCCCGTCCGCACCTGCAAGTCGATGGTCTGCGAAATCGCGGTCTCGTCGCAGGTTCCGTCGCTGCAAACCTCAAACCCTTCGAATAGCCCAGCGCTCGTATTGATGATTAACTTGGCGATGGCCTTAGCCTCAAAGGTGCTTTGAGACAGCAGGTAAATGTCCATGAGAATCGGGACCAGCTCGCCGTCAGTAGGCCCAACCACCTGGAAGTAGTAGAGGGCCGTTGCACTGGAGCCTGCCCCAAGGAATCCCTCTTTCGGAGTGGTTGCCGTCGCGATCACATGAGGAACCGGCGTAAGCGTCACTTCCGCGCGCGCCGAAGACGGAACGCCCGGCCCCCCACCAAACTCACACAGCGTGGAAAGAAAGAACGTATTGCCCTCAACACTACAGAGCACCGACGTGGAAGGTGAAGACAGCGGTGCCCCTCCCGCTGGTGTCCCGGCTAACACCGCCAGTGCCAACAACCATAAACGCAGAAACGACGTTACCGAACTGGCCGAAGAAAGAATCCGGCGAGAATGATTCATGGCGCAACCTCCGAGTCAAGCGGAAATTCTGGGAATGACCGCACCACGCGGTTCCCCATCTGTCATGAGTAATCGCAATCCGGCCGCGGAACCCGACATATCCCATTCACGAGTTCTGCCTCTTGGCCAGCTTGGCAAGAAACCCAAGTAAACTCCCCCCTCCCAACCCCCACCCCATTTCCCCCCTACAATAGAAACCATGCGCACCCTGGCAACCCTCCTCGTGGCCTGCGTCTCATCCCTGGCAGCAGATGGACCCTATCTCTTCCAATTCCCCACAATGAACAAAACCCACGTCGCCTTCATGTTCGCCGGCGACCTCTGGACCGCGCCCCGCACCGGTGGCCCTGCCACCCGCCTCACCAACGGCAAAGGCGCCGAAGGCGAAGCCCATTTCTCCCCCGATGGCGCCACCATCGCCTTTACCGGAGAATATGACGGAAATGTCGACGTATTCACCGTCCCAGCCACCGGCGGCATCCCCAAACGCCTCACCTCCCACCCCGAAACCGACCACGCCGTCGGCTGGAGCCCCGATGGCAAGCGCGTCCTCTTCATGTCCACGCGGGAAACATTCAACAAAACCCCGCAGCTTTATTCCGTCTCAGCCGACGGCGGCTTCCCCGAAAAACTCCCCTTCCCCATGGCCTCCTACGGCTCGCTCTCCCCCGATAGTTCCCAAATCGCCTACATGCCCCTCCTCCGCGCCGACACCATTTGGAAACGCTACCGCGGCGGACGCGCCAGCTACATCTGGGTCGCCCAGATGTCCGATTCCTCCGTCACCCCGATCCCCCGCAAAGACTCCAACGATTACTCCCCCATGTGGATCGGCAACCAGGTCTACTTCCTCTCCGATCGCAACAACGGCAAAGTCTCCCTCTACAAATACGACCCCAAATCGAAACAAGTCGCCGTCGCTTACGACAATAAAGGCCTCGATTTCAAATCCGCCACCGCCGGCCCCGGCGGCATCGTCCTCGAACAATTCGGCGCCATCCAGATCTACGACCTCAAAACCGGCAAGCTCTCCCCCGTAAACATCACCCTCAACAGCGACCTCCCCGAAGTCCGCCCCCGCCTCGAAAAGCTCACCCGCCAGATCCGCGGCGCAACCATCTCCCCCAGTGGCGTGCGCGCCGCATTCGAAGCCCGCGGCGAAATCTTCACCGTCCCCGTCGAAAAAGGAAACGCCCGCAACCTCACCAACTCCCCCGGCGCCGCCGACCGCTCCCCCGCCTGGTCCCCCGACGGCAAATGGATCGCCTATTTCTCCGACGAATCCGGCGAGTACATGCTCCACCTCGCGCCCCAAAACGGCCAGGGCGAGATCCAGAAAATCTCCCTCGGCAATCCGCCGTCTTTCTTCTATTCCATCGTCTGGTCCCCCGATTCCAAAAAACTCTCCTACACCGACAAGCGCCTCCAACTCTGGTACCTCGACCTCGACAAGAAAGCCCCCGTCAAAATCGACCGCAGCACTTACCAGGACTCCATGAATGAGTTCAACGCTTCCTGGTCCCCAGACAGCAAGTGGATCGCCTATGCCAAACAACTGCGCAGCCACCTCAAAGCCATCCACCTCTATTCCCTCGAATCCGGCCAGGCCACGCAAATCACCGACGGTATGAGCGATGCCGCCAATCCGGTCTTCGATCGCAACGGCAAGTACCTCTACCTCACCGCCAGCACCGATGTCGGCCCCACCCTCGGCAGCCTCGATCTCTCTGCCTCCCAGCGCCCCGTCTCCCGCCACGTCTACGTCACCGTGCTCAGCAAGGCCGATCCCTCCCCACTCGCTCCCGAAAGCGACGAAGAAAAACCCGCCGAAGAGAAGAAGGACCCGCCCGCCAAGAAACCCGAAGAGAAGAAAGTCGAAGTGAAAATCGACCTCGACGGCATCATGCAGCGCACCATCCCCCTGCCTATGCCCGCCCGTAACTACTACGGCCTCGCCGCCGGCAAAACCGGCATCCTCTTCGCCCTCGAACTCCCCGCCATCATCGGCAATGGCATGCCCGCCACCACTCTCCAACGTTTCGATCTCTCCAAGCGTAAAGCCGACAAGTTCGCCGACGGCGTCTTCAACTTCGAAGTATCCGCCAACGGCGAGAAAATCCTCCTCCAACAAGGCCCCGCATGGATCATCGCCGGCGCCGCCGCCCCGCCCAAACCCGGCGATGGACGCGTCAAAACCGACGACATCGAAATGCGCATCGAGCCCGCCGCCGAATGGAAGCAGATGTACAAAGAAGTCCTCCGCATCGAACGCGACTTCTTCTACGATCCCAACCACCACGGCCTCGACCTCCAGGCCCTCGGCGAACGCTACGAAAAATACCTCAACAACCTCTCCAGCCGCTGGGACCTCACCTACCTCTGGAAGGAAATGCTCGGCGAACTCAGCACCGGCCACGTCTACATCATGGGCGGCGACACGCCGAAGCCCACTCCAGTGAAAGGCGGCCTCCTCGGCGCCGACTACACGCTCGAAAACGGCCGCTACCGCATCGCCCGCATCTTCAGCGGCGAAAACTGGAATCCGGAAACCCGCGCCCCGCTCACTCAACCCGGCGTCAACGTCAACACCGGCGACTACATCCTCGCCGTCAACGGCCGCGACCTCCGCGCCACCGATGAAATCTACTCCTTCTTCGAAGGCACCGCCGGCAAAAGCGTTCGCCTCAAAGTCGGCCCCGATCCCACCGGCGAAAAATCCCGCGAAGTCACCGTCGTCCCCATCGAAAAGGAAGCCGGACTCCGCCTCCTCGCCTGGATCGAAGGCAATCGTCGCAAAGTCGATAAAGCCACCGGCGGCCGCGTCGCCTACGTCTATCTCCCCGATACCGCCAGCGGCGGCTACACCTACTTCAACCGCTACTACTTTGCCCAAAACGATCGCCAGGCTCTCATCGTCGATGAGCGCTTCAACGGCGGCGGCAAAGCTGCCGACTACATCATCGATCACCTCCGCCGTCCGCTCTGGAACTACTGGTCGTCCCGCGACGGCGAAGACTACACCACCCCCGCCACCAACATCGCCGGTCCCAAAGTCATGATGGTCAACGAATACGCAGGTTCCGGCGGCGACATGCTCCCCTGGCTTTTCCGCCGCGCCAAACTCGGCGCCATCATCGGCAAGCGCACCTGGGGCGGACTAGTCGGCATCGGCGGCTACCCGCAATTAATGGACGGCGGCATGGTCACCGCTCCCCACTTCGGCTTCTGGAATCCCGACGGCAAATGGGACGTCGAAAACCACGGCACCGCCCCCGACATCGAAGTGGAGCTCGACCCCAAGTCATGGCGCGAAGGCCGCGACACCCAACTCGAAAAAGCGATCGCCGTCGTCAGTGACGATCTCCAAAAGAATCCGCCGCCCTTCCACAAAAAGCCTCCTTACCCCGTCTATCACACCAAGTCCCCCATCTCCACCACGGGTGGGGCAAAATAGCGGGTAATGCATTCCGCAACCGCAGTCTGTCTCGCCGCCCCGCGCGGCCCCGTCGAAGTCCGCAGACTCGACATCGCCGATCCCGGCCCCGGTGAACTAAGAGTCCGCATCGAAGCCTGTGGCATCTGCCACTCCGACGTCATGATCACCGGCCTCGAAAAGCTCCCACTCACTCCGCTCATCCTCGGCCACGAAGGCATCGGCATTGTCGAAGCCCTCGGCGAAGGAGTCACCCAAGCCGCCATCGGGGATCGCGTCGGCATCACCTACTTCGGCGCGGGCTGCGGCCAATGCCACGCCTGCCAATCCGGCCACGCCCGCTACTGCGCCAAACAATCCAATCACGGCTACACTCGCCACGGCGCTCTCACCACGCAAGCCATCGTTGCCGCCCAGAACATCATCCGCGTCCCATCCAACCTCAACCCAGCGGAAGCCGCCCCCCTCTGCTGTGCCGGCTGGACCGCCATGGGAGCCCTCAACGAAGCCAACGTCCAGCCCGGCCAGTGGCTCGTCATCGCCGGCTTCGGAGGCCTCGGCCATCTCGCCGCGGCCTACGCCAAAGCGAGAGGTGTTCACGTCGCGGTAATCGACACCAATCAAGACAAACTCGACTTCGCCAAGGCTCAAGGCGCCGACCTCGTCACCCTCCCCGACGCCGCGCGGAAGACCATCCAAAAGGAAGCCGGAGGAGCGCACGCCGCCATCGTCTTCACCGCCTCCGCCGCCGCGGCGCCCACCGCACTCAGCACTCTGCAGCGCCGTGGCTCACTCATTCTAGTGGGACTCACCACCGACACATTCCCCGTCTCCATGACGGAAATCGTGCTCAAAGGCATCCGCATCCAAGGCAGCTACCTCGGCACGCGCCAAGACCTGGAACAAGTCTTCGCCATCGCCGCTGAAGGCAAAGTAAAGCCCCACATCACAACCCACACCCTCGCCGAAGCGCCGAGTCTGATCCAAAAACTCAGCCGTGGAGAACAAACCGGCCGCGCTGTAGTCAAACTCTAACGTTCGGGAGTTTCATCAATCAAGAGCCCAGGTCCGCGGATGCGATGTGACAAGGGGCCGATGCGACCGAATCCGGCGCTTGGCCCAATCCGGCAGACTTGAAACGAACCTTTGCGTCGGCATCGCTGGTCGGCGATCTGACAATCTTCAACAGATGGGAGCTCTAACAGTTACGCTCGATGAAAAGCGTTATGCCATGCTGCTTGCCAAAGTAGCTCCCAGAGTAATCCGAACCGCGGCGGAGAACGGCCGTGCGCTCGCCACCGTGGAATCGCTCATGGAAAAAGGCGAACGCAACCTGAGTCCCGAAGAAGGTGAACTCCTCGACCTCCTCACGAACCTGATCCGCGATTATGAATCGGCGGTCATACCGCCTCGAGAGAAATCCAAACCACACGACATGGTGGCGTTCCTGTTGGAGCAGCGCGGATTGGCCCCCAAGGACCTATGGCCCGTTGTCGGCTCAAAGAGCCGGGTGTAGGAGATCCTCGCCGGTAAACGCTCCGTCACGAAAGAACAAGCCAAAAGACTTGCTGACTTTTTCCATGTCGGCGTCGGCCTATTCATCTGAAGGCATCGGTGGCGCGCTTTGCCAGCGCCCCTCCTAGAACGTCACCCGCAAAGCCATCTGCCAAGACCGTGGCACATCCTGCCCCGTGATCGTCCCGAACGCCGTGTTGGTCGGCGTCGTATTCGGCGTAAGCAAATTCGGGTGGTTCATCGCATTCAAACACTCCGCCCGGTACTGCACGCCCCAGCGCTCCGTCACCCGGAAATTCTTAATCGCGGATAAATCCCACCGCGATTGCCCGTCGCCGCGAATCCGGCTGAAGCGCAGCGGCGAGAACCGGTAGTTCGAAGCCAGTTGCTGAGCCGCATTCTTGTTAAACCCGGCGTCCGTATTGAACCACCGGTCCACACTCCTCTGCGACTTCGACAGCACAATGCTATCCGGATTCCCCGTAAACAAAGACCACACATCCCCAAAGCCCAGCGGAGGCCCGCTCTGCCGCTGCATAATCCCATTCAACTGCCATCCCCCGGCCAAAAACTCCAACGCCCGGGGCATCTTCGATCCCCAATGCCGCCCCTTCCCAAATGGCAATTCCCAAATGCCGGAAATCACTACCCGGTGCGGCCGGTCAAACGATGAGATCGATTCATACGGCGCCGTATCCACCGCGTTCAGAAACTCAATCGCCTCCATCGACTTCGACCACGTATACGCCAGCATCAGCGTATACCCCTTTGAAAAACGCCGCTCCAGCCGCGTCTGCAGCGAGTGATACCAGGAATACCCAATCGGCTCCGTCACCGTAATGTTCCCGAAGTGCGGGTACGGCCGCAACAAATTCGCCCGCGAAATATTCTGCCCGTAAATCGGATTCAACCCCAAAAACGGATTCCGCGAGTTCGCCGCCAGGTAGTCGATCGTCCGCTGATCCCGCACCCCCGTGCGGCTCAAATACTCCGCCGGCGTGTTATTGATGTTCTGCGACACACCTAAACGCGTCCCCCGGCTGCTTACATACATCACTTCCGACAGCCATTGCGCCGGCAGTTCCCGCTGGAACCCGAACGACCACCGCTGCGTGTACGCCTGCGTCCGCCTCGGCTCAAAGAAACTAATCCCTTGCCCCAGGTTCGTCGACAATCCACCGCTCGAACCCGCCGGCTCAATCAGACCATTCGGAAATGGATTCGCCGTCGTCGCCACATACGTTACCCCGCTATCAAGCGATGCCTGTATCGGCGTCGATTGGCTGAACCCCGTCGCAATCGAATCCGTCTTGTTCACACCCAACGTGTCGAAGAACAATCCATAGCCCGTGCGAATCACCGTCTTCGTGTCCAATTGATACGCAATCCCGATACGCGGCATGATGTTGTTCTTCTCACCCCGCCAGTACGTCCGTGGATTCCCGCCCTGCCCCACATACGTCAATCCACCGCGCACGCGGAACGCGCTTGCCGGCAACTCCGCAATCGCCACCGGAGCATAATTCGTCTTCGCCGCCGCCTCAATCGGGCTCGCCTGATCAAACGCATACCCCGCCACCGAACGGTCATACCGCTCCGTCACCGGTGTCTCGTATTCATAGCGCACCCCCCAATTGATGACCAGCTTCCGCGTCAGCTTCCAGTCATCCTGCAGGTACGTGCCGAACCACATATCCTGCTCCGCCAGCCGCGCCGTGCGTGTCATGCTCCCATCCGGCACGCCAAGCAAAAACGCCGCCAGCTCCCCGCCCACCGGCTGGGCAGCCGTCGTATTCAACGGCCCGCGCGTATACGTCGACGAGAAAACCAACTGCGGCGCCACATCCAGCGGATACCGGCCCTGGTTCTCCCGGTACACACGGAAATCGCCCCCAAAACGAAAACTATGCGACCCGGCAAGCTTCGTGAACGTCGCCCCCATCGAATGCACCGTCGAGAAATTCCCGCCGTCACCGCTCTCCCAATTCGCCAACTGCGTCAACGATCCTACCTGCACGTTCGGGAACCGCGCGATACTCTTGTCCACCAGCCCCGTCAGACGCGAAGCGAATCCCAGCGATGACAAATCAAACCCCTGCTGAATGCTCTTCTCCGTAAAGTTCGCATAAGTCACCCCATAGCGCACGTTCATCAGGAATGTCGGGCTGAACACCTTCACATCGTCTATCGTGAACCCCCGATTCTGCCGGTTAAGAATAATTCCATTCGCCCCGGTAGTGAATACACGGTTCTTGTCTTCTTCCCAGAAATCCGTAGACATGCGCACAAACGCACGATGGTTCTGATTGAAGTTGTGATCCACCCGGATCAGGTGCACCCACGTATCCTCCAACGCCTTCGTCGTCCGGAAATGATTATTGCGCTCCTCGCGCGTCCCCACCTGGTTGGGATCCGGCCAATACTTCAGGATGTTCTGCGCCACCGGATCCAGCCGCGATGCCGGAATCATATTCCCCGGAATCGGCGTCCGCGAAAACGTCCCATTCGCGTTCGGCGTCGTTGTGCGCGGATCGAACACCTGGTAGTTCGTTCCCAGCGCCAGCAGTCCACTCAGATCCCCCCGCCGCATCGCCGCCGTTGGAACCGTGTTCACAAAACTCTGTGGCACCCCGAAGGAATTCGCCTCGTAGTTATAAAACCAGAACGTGCGATTCCGGATCACCGGCCCGCTCGCCCACCCGCCATACCGGTTGTCCTGATACACCGGCAGCTTCTGTCCCGCGCGATTCTGAAAAATGTTCGGTGTATCAAATGCCGAATTGCGCATCCAGTAATACAGCTCTCCATGAATCGCATTCGTCCCGCTCTTCGTGCTCACGTTCACCAGCGATCCGATGGTGTGCCCCACCGTCGCATCATAAGGCGCGGTCTGCACCTTGAATTCGCCCACCGCCGTCTGCGGCGGAATAAAGCCCACGCGCCCCGATGTCCCCTGCGCCTGCGTATTCGACACGCCGTCCAGCGTGAACTCATTGTTATATTGCCCTGCCCCGTCGGTGGAAAACTGCGAGTTCTTGTTGATCGAAAACGACCCCGCCTTCGCCAGCCGCATGTCCGTCGAATTGATCACGCCCGGCGCCAGTTGCACCAGCGTCATCGGGCTCGACCCAAAACTCGGCAACTCCTGAATGCGCCGTTGATCCACCACCTGCCCCAGCGACGAATCCACCGTCTGCAACAGCGGAGTCTCCGCCTTCACCTCCACCGTCTCCGATGTCGCGCCCACTTCCAGCGCGATATTCACTTCCACCGCCTCGTTCACACGCAATTCAATCCCATCGCGCACGAACTTCTTAAACCCGCTCAATTCCGCCTGCACCTGATACGGCCCCGGCAACAGATACGGCAGCGTAAAATTCCCGCCCTCGTTCGTCTTCGCCGCCACAATCACACCCGTGGCGTTATTGACGGCGCGCACATCGGCGCCCATCACCACCGCCCCGGAAGCATCCGTGACGCGGCCAACGATCGTGGAACGAGTTTCCTGCGCATAGACAAAACCGGCGCAGAATATCAAGGAGCAAAGAGCCTGAAGTGTCATTACAGTCAAGTCTATCCAATCTGCGATCCAGTGTCGCCGTCCCTCCAGGGACTATACTGTGGGCATGTTCTCCAAGATGAGCTTCAGGTCGGTTTGTGTGCTGCTTGCCCTCGCCGCATGTGCAGCCCCCTCGTTTTCACAGACATTTCAGGCCCAAATCACTGGCGTCGTCCAGGATCCCTCCGGCGGGGTGATTCCCAGCGCCAAAATCACCGCCACCAACGTGGCCACCGGCATTGCCTTCTCCACCGAATCCAATGCTTCCGGCATCTATCGCCTCCCCGCACTCCCTCCCGCGCAATACCGGCTCTCCGCTTCCACCACCGGATTCAAAAGCTTTGAGCAAGGCCCCATCACCCTCCAGGTGAACGACGTCGTCGAAATCCTCATCACCCTCCAGGTGGGTGACGCCTCGGAAAAGGTCCAGGTCAGCGCCTCGGCGGAACTGCTCCAAACCGCCACCGCCACCGTCGGCCAAGTGGTCAACACCCGCTCCATTGAGAACCTTCCCCTCAACGTCCGCGACCCGCTCGCCCTCGTCGGCCTTACCGCCGGCGTCACCTTCGGCGCGAACTTCGGCAATGGCGGCGGCCAGGAACTCGGCCGCAACTTCTTTAAGTCCGACTTCAACGTCGGCGGCGGCCGATCCGGCTCCCAGGAACTCCTTCTCGATGGCGCGGCGAACACCACCCCCGATGTCAACCGCGGCATCATCAATCCACCCGTCGATTCCGTTCAGGAATTCAAGGTTCAGTCCAATTCCTATGACGCCGAATTCGGCCGCACCACCGGCGGCATCGTCAACGTCATCACCAAGTCCGGCAGCAACGAGATCCACGGCCTCGTCTACGATTTTGAGCGCCACAGCTTCATCGAAGCCAACAACTGGTTCAGCAACCGCGCCGGCATTCCCAATCCCTCCTTCAAGCGCCACCAGTTCGGAGGCAACCTCGGCCTCCCCATCGTGAAGAACAAGACCTTCTTCTTCGGCGACTACGAGGGACTCCGCCAAGGTTTCCCCGTCACCTTCACCACCACCGTCCCCACCGAAGCGATGAAGACCGGCAATTTCACCGGCCTCGGCAACATCACCGTCTACGACCCCAACACCCTGGTCACCAACGCCGATGGCTCCCGCACCCGCTCCCCATTCCCCGGCAACACGATTCCCTCCACCCGCTTCGATCCGGTCTCCGTGAAGGTGATGAGCTACTACCCCACGCCCACCCTCCAGCAGAACGTCAATAACTACGTCCGCAGCCCCAAACAGGCCATCAACACCGACAAATACGACTTCCGCGCCGATCAGAACTTCGGCGATAGAACCCGCCTCTTCGGCCGCTTCTCTCAACAGGAGGACGTCCGCTACGTCCCCGGCCCTCAACCCCTTCCCATCGGCGGCGGCCGCAGCACCACCGACACCTACACCCAGGCCATGATCGACGCCACCCACGTGCTTTCCGCCAGCACCGTCGTCAACGCCCAGTTCGCCTTCTCCCGCGCTCTGGCCGCGCAATTCGGCCTCTCCAAGGGCTTCGACTTCAAACAACTCGGCTTCCCAGCCAACCTCAATGCCATCGCCACCGATCAGTTCATCCAGGGCTCCATCGCCGATATCGGCGGCATCTCCAACGGCAGCGATTCCTTCATTCAATACCAGCCCCGTAACACCTGGACATCCCGCGCCACCGTCTCCCACCTCCGCGGCGCGCACAGCATGAAAGCAGGCGCCGACTGGCGCGTCCTCAACTTCAACGAAGGCCAGAACACCCAGCCCAACGGAACCTTCAACTTCGGCCGCACCTTCACCCAGGGCCCCAACCCGGTGCAGGCTACCGGCGCCGGTGGCCATGGCTTCGCCGATTTCCTCCTCGGCATGCCCAACAGCGGATCCATCCGCCAGTTGATGCCCATTTCCACGCAAGGCCTCTACTACGCCGCCTTCTTCCAGGATGACTGGCGCGTCAACAGCAAGCTCACACTGAACATCGGGCTCCGCTACGACATCAACGTCGGCAACCGCGAAAAGTATGGCCGCATTTCCTACTTCGATCCCACGGCCCCACACCCTCTCGCCACTCGCGCTGGCCTGCCGAACCTCGCCGGGCTGCTGCGCTGGGTCGGTGAAGAAAACCCATCCAGCCAGCAATCCACCCCACGCACCAACTTCGCCCCTCGCTTCGGGTTCGCCTACAAGCTCACCAAGTCCAGCGTCCTCCGCGGCGGATATGGCATCTTCTTCGCCCCGCGCAACATTCAAGGCAACGGCACGGGAGCGGTGGCCGCTTTCCGCGATACGCCCATGGTCGCCACAATCGACGGCGGCCTCACCAACGCCAACCGTTTCAGCAACCCCTATCCCGCGGGTGTGCTCCCCGCGCTGAACAATCGTGATCCGCTTACCAACATCGGAGCCACCATCCAGGCGCCCATCTACACCACCAAGGATCCCTACGCCCAGTTGTTCAGCCTCAGCTATCAGGCGGAACTCCCCGGCAGCGTCGTCGCCCAGGTCAACTACTGGGGCAACAAGGGCACCCATCTCATCTCCGGCGGCTGGAATCTGAATCAGCTCCACCCGGTTTATCTCGCCCAGGGCAATGCGCTCAACGGCCAGGTGCGCAATCCCTTCCAGGGACTCGTCCCAGCCGGCACCGCCATCTCCGGCGCCACAATCTCGCTGCGCCAATCGCTGCTCCCCTATCCGCAGTACTCGGGCGACGGCGGCGTCTCCCAGGTTTTCGTCCCCGCCGGTAACGACACCTACCACGCCTTCACCTTGCAGGCCGAGAAGCGGCTCTCTACAACGCTCACCTTCCTCGCCTCCTACACCCGCTCCAAAGCCATCGACGATGTCGGCGGCATGATCGACGTCTACAATCGCCGTCTCAATAAAGTGATCTCCGCCTTCGATACCCCGAACCTGTTCGTTGGAAGCTGGGTCTATCAACTCCCCTTCGGCAAGGGCCGCCATTACGCCAATTCGTTGAGCGCACCGGCCAACGCCATCCTCGGCGGTTGGGACCTGAGCGGCATCGTGCGCCTGCAAAGCGGCCAACCCGTCGGCATCAGTGGCAACAATCTCGGCCGCAGCGCCAAGCTCGACAACCCCACCATTGCCCGGTGGTTTGACACAACGGCTTTCGCCCCCACACCAGCCTTCACCATTCAGACCACCGGCCCTCGCTCCCCCGACGTCCGCAACGACGCTCTTCAGAACATCGACACTGTCCTCGTCAAGAATTTCAGCATCCCCGTCGCCAGCCGTGAAATCACCGCACAGTTCCGCGCCGAGTGCTTCAATCTCTTTAACACTCCGCGCTTCGGCTCCCCCAACGGCACGGTCACCAACCAGGCCTTCGGAACCGTCACCAATCAGGCCAATACCTCGCGCCAGTTCCAGTTCGGCCTCAAGATCAAGTTCTGAAATCTATCGCTATGAAGAAAATCATCCTCACCGCCGTTCTCTCCAGCCTCGCCACCTTGATCGCCGTGTTCGGCCTCGTGGGCGCGGAAGTGCCCAAGAAGGTCAAACTGGAAAACGCAAAAGTCCGCGTCTCCGAAGTCACCTACATGCCCGGCGTCAAACGCGAGCGCTACATCCGCCCCACCGACCAGGTCATCGTCTTCCTCGACGAATCCAAATACCGCCGTACCGACTCCACTACCAAGGAGCAAACCGTCCGCGAGCGCAAAAGCGGCGACGTCATCTGGCACGACAAAGGCGAAGACGCTCCCGTGCTCGAAAACCTCGGAAACAAACCCTATCGCACACTGGTAATCGAGCTCCTGAAGTAAAATCATCAGTGATGCAACGTAAATCAATATTCCTCGCCATAGGACTGCTCGCCCTCGTCGGCTGCTCCAGCGAAAAGCCCGCGCCTCCGAAGGAAGCCGCTACTCCGGCCACTCCGGCCCCCACGCCAGCCCCCGCCACGGAAGCCCCCAAGGCGCCCCCCGCAGCCAGCTTCAAAGTTGCCTTCGAAACCACCAAAGGCAGCTTCATCGTCGAAGTCCACCCCGATTGGGCCCCCATCGGAGCCGCCCGCTTCAAAGAACTCGTCGAAGACAAGTTCTTCGACGGCGCAGGCTTCTTCCGCGTCGTCCCCAACTTCATGGTGCAATTCGGGCTCGCCGCCGACCCGGCTAAAACCAAGAAATGGGATACCCGCATCTCCGACGATCCCGTCATCCGCACCAACAAACGCGGCGCCATCACCTTCGCCACTGCAGGCCCCAACACCCGCACCTCCCAGCTCTTCATCAATTTCAAGAGCAACCAGTTCCTCGATGACCAGGGCTTCGCTCCCTTCGGCGAAGTCACCGGCGCGGGCATGGATGTCGTCGACAAAATCACCGCCCAGTACGGCGAAAGCCCCGATCAGGGCGCAATCACCGCCCAGGGCAACGCCTACCTCAAGTCCCGATTCCCCAACCTCGACTTCATCAAGAAGGCCACCATCGTTCCATGAAGTTCATCCTGCTCGCTTCGCTCCTGATCCTGCCCATGCTCCACGCACGTCAGGAAACCGGCTTCCTCAATCGCTCCGTCAAGGTCCAGGGAACGACGTATAAATACGTTGTCTACCTCCCGCCCGATTACACCAAGAGCAAGCGCTGGCCGGTCGTGCTCTTCCTCCACGGCGCGGGCGAACGCGGCGAAGACGGGCTGGCACAATCCCAAGTCGGCATCGGCGGCGCGGTTCGCTTCCACGCGGACCGCTTCCCCGCCGTCATCGTAATGCCTCAATGCCGCAAAGAAGTCTGGTGGCCCGACCCTGCCATGGAAGCCCAGGCCCTCGCCGCTCTCGATGCCTCCATCAAAGAATTTAAGGGCGATAAATCCCGTGTCTATCTCACCGGCCTCTCCATGGGCGGCTACGGCACCTTCGCCCTCGGCGCCAAACACGCCTCCCGTTTCGCCGCCATGGCCCCCATCTGCGGCGGCGTCGTCCGCCCCAATCGCCGCGGTGTCCCGCAAGGCCCTCCTCCCACCGGCGACCCCTACGCCGAAACCGCCAAAGGCATCGGCAACAAGCCCATCTGGATCTTCCACGGCGCAGCCGATCCCACCGTCCCCGTCACCGAATCCCAGAAAATGCGCGACGCCATCAAAGCCGCCGGCGGCGACCCCAAATACACCGAATACCCCGGCGTCGGCCATAACTCCTGGGACAAAGCCTACAACGAAATCGAATTCCCCAAATGGCTCTTTTCCCACTCCCTCCAACGCAAACCTTGACTCTGCTGTATTGATACAATAAAACTTCACCATGAAGGGCAACGACAAAGTCATCGCATTCCTCCAGGAAGTCCTCACCGCGGAACTTACCGCCATCAATCAGTACTTCCTCCACGCCGAAATGATGGAGAACTGGGGTTACCTCCGCCTCGCCAAGCACACCAAAATGGAGTCCATCGAGGAAATGCGTCACGCCGAAGCCGTCCTCGAGCGCATCCTCTATCTCGATGCCACTCCCAATATGAGTGAGCTCTTCCCCCTCCGCATCGGACAGAACGTCAAACAGCAGCTCGAAAACGACCTCGCGCTGGAATACGAAGCCATCCCCCGCCTCAACAAGGCCATCAATTGCGCCGTCGAGGCAGGCGACAACGGCTCCCGCGATCTCTTCGAGAAAATCCTCACCGACGAAGAGAAGCACGTCGACTTCCTCGAAGCCCAGCTCCACATGATCAAGGAAATGGGCTACGAAAACTACCTCGCCCAACACATCGGCGAAGAAAAGTAACCTCCGGAACCCTTTTTCCGGAACTTTCCGCCACCCGCGCGGCAATCCCTAACAGAAGCTAACAATGGAGCGTCAGTTACAGGGTATGCCGGACAGTGCGTTGCTCGAAAAAGCGCGCCGCGGTTGTGCCGACTCGTTTTCCGCCCTGTATCGCAACCATAGCGCGCGCGTCTATCGCTTCGCCTTCGAAATGTGCGGCAATGCGCCGGCGGCCGAAGAGGTCACGCAAGAGGTGTTCCTCGCCCTCCTCGCCGACATGTCCCGCTTCGATCCCGCCCGCGGCAATCTGCTGGCCTATCTGCTCGGCGCCGCGCGCAATCTCACCTACCGCTGGCTCCGCCGCGAACAGCCCTTCCTGCCGCTCGAAATCGAGGATGACGCACCGGCCCCCGGCCAGGCTTCACCCCTCTGCCCTCTGGCCGAATTGACTCAAAAAGAAGCCCTCGATGGCCTTCGCCGCGCCATCGCTTCCCTCCCCCCGCCTTACCGCGAAGTGGTCGTCCTCTGCGACCTCGAAGAATTAGACTACGCCCAGGCCGCGCAAACCATCGGCTGCGCCATCGGCACCGTGCGCTCCCGCCTCCATCGCGCCCGGGCATTACTCACCGAAAAGTGGCATCAGGAGCAGCGCAATAGCTCCATGAGGTGTTCCGCATGACTTGTCAGGAATTCGCAACCATTCGCCGCGATTACGCCCACCAGCAGTGGCTCAGCGACTCCGCTCGCCAGGATGCGAAGCAGCATCTGGCCGGCTGCTCCGCCTGCCGCGCCCATCTCGAAACCGAGCGTGCCCTCACCGCCGCGCTCGCCGAACTGTCGCGCCAGCAGGGCCAAATCGCGCCTCCGCCCGCCATCGAATCCGCCCTCATGGCAGCTTTCGAACAGCGCCATCAATCGCGCCGCGCCGCCAACTGGCGCAAAGCCGCCTGGGTCATCCCCATCGCCGCCGGCCTGCTCCTGTTCGCCGTGCTCCGCACCCGCGAGCCCGCACCGCGCATCGTTCGCAATGAAGACCCGCGCCCCGCCCCTGTCGTCATTGACCGTACGCCAGAGGAACCGGCCCCCGTGGCGCAAGCCCAACCCAAACTGCGCCGCGCCACCGCCGCCCCGCGCAACACCGAATACGTCACCGAATTCGTCCCACTGCGCTACGGCAAGCCCCTCGAATCGGGCGAACCGGTGGTCATCGTCCGCATGGAATTACCCGGCGCGCAGTTACGCAAACTAGGATTACCCGTTGCCCCCGACACCGCCTCCGGCATCGTGAAAGCCGATGTCCTGCTCGGCGGCGACGGCTTAGCGAAGGCCATCCGCTTCGTTTACTAGCCGCCGTTGTAGGGCAGGCGCCCTCGCCTGCGGCCGGCCCCCTGGCCGGCCTTTATCGAGCAACCGCGGCTACAACGGACCGCAATCGATGTTACTGACCCGCTCGCCGTAAGGGATCGGAATTGTGTTACAGAGCCGCTTGCCGTAAGGGAGCGGAAAACTAAAATAGGAGAACCAAGAATGAATCGCAAAAAACTTCTGACCGCGGCTCTGCTCACCGCAACCGCAGCCGCCGCTCAAACCACCACCTCATCCTCCACCCGTGAGGTCCACATCGTCGGCCAGGCCACTTCCGGCTCAGCACCCATGTTCGTCTTCGGGGAGGCCGGTAGCGCCGCTGGAGCCATGCACTTCATCGCCGCCGGCAACATGGACGGCAAGATCGTAAAAGGCTCGCCCTACTCCGCCGAAGCCACCAACGAAACCACCCGCACCCTCGCCGACGGCACCCGCATCGTCAATAAGCACACCACCCAGATGGCCCGCGACAAGGAAGGCCGCACTCGCCGCGAAAACAACTTCGCCAACTCGGGCCCCTTCCAGAACAACTCCGGCGCCGCCCCCCGCATGGTCACCATCACTGACCCCGTGGCCAAGGAAGTCTACATCCTCAACTACACCGACAAAACCGCACGCAAAGTGAAAATGGGCGAACCCGCCATCTTCCGCACCGAAAAAGACGAAGGCAATCGCAAAGAAATCATTGAAGAGAAAATCCAGGTCTCCGTCCGCTCCAAAGCCGAAGCCGGCGCGCAAGCCTCCCACGACGTCATGATCAACGCCATGCCCGCCATGCCCCTGCCCATGTCCAGCGGAGTCCGCGTTGCCTTCGACTCCAACAACATGAAGTCCGAGAAGCTCTCCCCCCAAACCATGGAAGGCCTACTCGTCGAAGGCACCCGCAACACCCACACCATCCCCGCCGGCACCATCGGAAATGACCGCGCCATCGTCAGCACCAACGAAAGCTGGTACTCCAACGACCTCAACATGGTCATCTTCTCCAAGAGCAACGACCCCCAGATTGGCGAGACCATCTACCGCGTCCAGAACCTCCGCCGTTCCGAGCCCGATGCCTCGCTCTTCAAAATTCCCGCCGACTTCAAAATCGTCGAGAATTCAGCCCCCGCAGTCTTCAAAATGCGCCGCGACCGCCCCGACCGCGACGAAATCTAAGCAAGACCGTCAGCGGTCAGCTTGAATAGTGTAAGCTGACCGCTGAACCATGAAATCCTGCCTTCTCTTCCTCGCCCTTCCCCTCCTCGCCGCCGACTACGACATCGCCGTCTACGGCTCTACTCCCGCAGGCATCGCCAGTGCCGTCGTCGCCGCCCGCCAGGGCCATCGCGTCATCCTCCTCGAACCCACCAAACACTTCGGCGGACTCCTCACCGGCGGCCTCTCCAACACCGATTTCCGCACCCTCGAAGCCGTCACCGGCTTCTACCGCGAATACATGGACCGCGCCCACCAGCACTACATCCAAACCTACGGCCCCAACTCCATCCAAGCCGAAGAGTGCTTCTTCGGAGCCCACACCGAACCCCACGTCTCGGAAAAAATCCTCCGCCAGATGATCGCCGAGCAGAAGACACTCACCCTCGTCACCGAACACTATCTGCGAAACGTCCAGCGCAACGCCAGCGCCATCCAACAAGCCACCTTCCGCACCCCCGCCGGATCACTCACCGTCAACGCCCGCCTCTGGATCGATGCCACCTACGAAGGCGATCTCGCCGCCGCAGCCAAAGTCCCCTACCGCATCGGACGCGAATCTACCCGCGAATACGGAGAACGTTTTGCCGGTGTTTTGTTTTTTGACCAGGGCAAAATTCTCCCCGGCTCCACCGGCGAAGCCGACACCAACGAACAGTGCGCCAACTTCCGCATCATCATGACCAACCGCCCGTCAAACCGCCTCCCCGTCCCCCGCCCGCCCGGCTACAACCGCGACGAATTCCTCAAGATCATCCCTCACCTCACCTCCGGCCGCGTCAAGACGGTCTACTCCACAGACCACTCCGGCATGATCCGCCTCACTCACATCCCCAACGACAAATCCGATATGAACGACATCAAACAGGCCGTCGTCCGCCTCTCGCTTCCCGGCGAAAACAACGGCTGGGCCGACGGCGATGAAGCCACCCGCAAACGCATCTACGATCGCCACGTCGCCCACAACATCGGCCTCATCCACTTCCTTCAAAACGACCCCGATGTCCCCGCCCACATCCGCGAAAAAGCCAACGAATGGGGCCTCGCCAAAGACGAATACGCCTGGAACAATCACCTCCCGCCCGCCCTCTACGTCCGCGAAGGCCGCCGCATCTACGGCGACTACATCTTCACCGAACACGACACCATGCCCGCCTCGCGCAGCGTCCGCGCCACCCTCAAACCCGACGCCATCGCCATGGGCGATTACTCCCTCAACTCCCACGGCCACCAACCCGCCGGCCCGCTCTATCCGACATTGTTCGAAGGCGACTTCGGCTTCTCCACCACGCCCTTCATGATCCCCTACGGAACCATCGTGCCCAAAGGCATTTCCAACCTCCTGGTCCCCGTCGCCGTCTCCGCCTCCCACGTCGGCTATTCCGCGCTTCGCCTGGAACCGACATGGACCGCGCTCGGCCACGCCGCCGGTCTCGCCGCCCACCTCGCCCTCAGCCGCAACAACGACACCCGAGCCATCTCCCTCCCCGCCCTCCAGCGCCTCCTGCATCAACAAAAGCAAGCGACCATCTACACCTCCGACATCCCCCGCGAATCCCCACTCTTCGTCCCCGTCCAATGGGCCGGCCTCCGAGGCCTGCTCTCCGACATCGTCGACTACAACACCGCCGTCATGGTCCCCCTCAAGCACCGCTACGGCACGCAGTATTCCTACGCGCACTCGAATCACGCCGTCGAGCCCGCCGCGACACTCACGCCCCAACTGAAGGCCAAATGGATCAAGCGCCTCCCCTGCGCCGCAAAAGTCAACGCCGAAACCCGCGGCGCATTCTTCACCGCCGCCTACGCCGCCTGCGCCGAATGACATCAATTTTTGGCTCTCTTGGGACCAATCGTGGTTCTTCTTTCGGATCGCAGGCTATTTGCGCTACCTCCCGCCGTTGGCGAAGCAATCTCGTAGGGGCCGGGCTCAATCAGTCTGACTTGGCTTGCGCATCCTCACGCACGCGGACACGGCCCGGCTCGACGATCCAAAGCCGTCCGCGAATGGGTTCGAAGGCAACGAAGCGCAGGAGGTCGGCGACGAGTGTCTCCAAAAGGCGCAGCGAAGGATTCCTCGGCACGCGCAAGACGGCAATTCCCGGTGTATCGTGGGGCGGGAAACGCAAAATATCGGCGAAGTCCATGTCGAGGGTAAGCAGACATCGGTCCTCGCGGATGCAGTGCGCATACAAAGTCTCGTCGCTCGATCCGCCGATTTGCTCCTGCAGACCCGTTTCGGCGTCATAACCGGCGCCGAGAAACAGGTGAGCCGTGCGGGAGCCGAAGTTCTCGTCCAGTTTCCACTTCATGCAGCACTGCTGCCGGGAAGATCCACGAATCGTTCGCGGCTCATCTCGGCGCCGTAGGCGATGGCGGCGAGCAGGTCTTCGCGTATGAGTTGCGGATACTCGGCCAGGACTTCTTCCATCGACGAACCCGACGCAAGGAAGTCCAGGAGCAGAGACACCCAGATTCGCGTGCCGCGGATGCAAGGCTTACCGCCGCAGATTTGGGGATTCACCGAGATGCGGTTCAAGAGATCGTTCATCGTGTCGAAAGCTCCTCGCTCAGATTCCCACGATATCGCGGCCCTCACTCGCCCGCCAGGCGCGTGTCTCCTTCACCAACAGAAGCAAGCGACAATCTACACCTCCGACATCCCCCGCGAATCCCCACTCTTCGTCCCGGTCCAAAGGGCCGGCCTCCACGGCCTGCTCTCCGACATCGTCGACTACAACACCGCCGCTTACGCCGCCTGTCAAAACTAGCCAAAGATATTTGAAATTTTGATTCCATCGGCTTTCCGCCGATTGTTTGGTTGTCGAGACTGAACAAAACGGAGGAGCCGATGGAATCGTTCACAAAGCTGTTTGGCAGCCTGCTGGTATTTGTATGCCACTGTTTCGATCGGATCGTGATCAACGGATATCTGGAGCATCTATCGAGGCCAGGGCAAGTCGTTCACTTCTTCCGGGAGGTTCTCGGGATTCGAGCAATCACGAAAGAGGCCCTGGGGAAGCGGACCGCCGAATACCGGCGGTGGGTAGAAGCGTTCGCGCGCAAGCAAGGCATTCCCATGCAGTGGGCCGAAAAGAGAGTCCGGAAAGAGGACTTCGTCCTGCCGTATTTGAAGAAAATGGAAAAGCAGAATCGCTACGGCGTCTACTTCATCTTCCAGAGCATGGAACAAGGCGCTACTTTCCGGTCCACCGCCCCCCGGTTTCCAGTCGAAGACCCGGACTACCGGATACTGGCGCAGCAGCGCAGCCGGTTCATGCACTACTATTTCTACATTCGGGATGAGCATCTCGGTCCGATGGTGATTCGCGTGGCGACATTCCTGCCTTTCCAGACCACCTACTATCTGAACGGCCATTCGTTCATCGAGGCCGAGTTGAAGCGGTGCAGGATCGCCCACCGTAAGGATGACAATGCCTTTCTGTCCGTTGCCGATCCAGCAGCTTTGCAGGCGGCGGCGGACCGACTGACAGCGGAGGTGATCCGTAAGTCACTGGACCGCTGGACGCTCATCGTCGGGCCGAAGTTCTCCAAGCGCGAACAGCATTCGATCAATGTCCGACGGGCCTACTATGTCCATCAGATCGAGTACTGCCGCAACTTCATCTTCAAGCGCAACTTTCCTATCCACAAACTGTTTGAGCGCAGTTGCGAATTGCTCCACGGCGGCACCCAGATCGCCGGCTGGTCCACGAGGCAGATTCACGAAGCCGTTCTGGCCACCTTCGAGCTGTCCAGCGACAAATACAGCCTCAATCAACTTCGCTACGATCTACGTAAGTTGAAAGCTCACGGTCTCCTCCAGCGTGACGGCAAGCGGTATGCCTACCGCCTCTCGGACAAGGGGGCTTCGGTCGCTTTGCTGTTTCTCTTCTTTCACAAACAACTCTGCGGACCCCTTGCCAACAGTCGCTTTCATCATCGCCCCAACGAAAAGCACCACCCCAACAGCAGAATCGAAGCGGCCTACCGCAAAGCCGATGCCGCCATACAGCAAGTCGTTGATCTTCTTGCCGCTTAGAGAATGTGTGACTCGTTATGTTCAACAATGAAAGGGTAAGAATCTAATCCAATTCCCATCCCCCGCCGATCATCCATTCAGTGAAACAGGCGCTTCGCATCATCGCCCTTGTCCTCGCCTCCATCGCCACCATCATCGGACTGCTTGTGGCAGGCATCGTCATGATTGCCTCCATGCCCTACCACTTCATCCGCAATCGCTTCCAATCCGAACCTCCGCCCAAACCCTTCGCCGATCAACTCGCAAAGCTCGCCGCATCCGCCACCCCGCCCCCGCACGTATTCACCTTCGACGCCGGTTGGATCGACGAACCCGCGTCATACGCCAGCCTGCTCTCCGACATCGCCGCCGTCGCCGATGACTCCATCGAAAACATCACCGTCCGCCAGACCGGCCCCGAAGGCAAAGAGATCGCCGTCCTCTCCTTCCACCACGCAGGCCGCATACACACCTGGAAACTCAGTTGCGACTCCCAATACATCGACGAAAAATTCTTTGACCTCATCCCCACCCTCCACCTCGGCAAGCAAGGCAAGCAACTCTACTGGGTCGGCGAACCCGGCGAATGCGTCACCGGCCTCCCGCCCGAACTCGCCGAACGCCTCCGCACCCAATCCGGCATCCCCCTCTCACCCTGGCAACCCACCGCCTGAACGCAATCCCAAAACTCCTAAAACATCGGTGTACATCGGTGGGTATCGGTCCCGAATCGGTGCCCCCAAAAGAGTGCCGAACCCTGGGCCCCGGCTGTTTCGTCCGCCAGGGCCCCGTACAAGCACGTGTCTTCTGTCTTCTTAAAACAGGTACTTCAAGCCAAACTGCATTTCCCGATTATTCACCTGCGTCCCGGTAATCTGCCCGAACGTGGCCGAGCCCAGCGTCCGGTCCGGCCCCCCGAACTGCGGAGTGTTCGTAAAATTGAACGCCTCCCAGCGGAACTGCAGCCGGTGCCCTTCCTTCACCTTGAACTCTTTGAACAACGCGAAGTCCCACGTCTTCTGCCCCGGTGAATCGAACAGGCCGATGCCCGAATTCCCATAGCCAAGCGTGCCTGGCAGGAACTGACCGTCACCGGTCGATCCTTCAAACTTAGACCGTACAAACGCCGACGTATCGAACCACCGCGTAATGCTTCGCTGACCCCACACGCGAGGCACACTCGCCCCAGCCACAACGTTCGGCCGCGGCGCCGACGCCGGCCCCGTGTTCTGCGAATCGCCGTTCTGCGCAACGGTCACCGGCAAGCCCGACTGCAACGTGACAATCGAGTTCAACGACCACCCACCCAACACAAGCCCTTTCACGCCCTTCGCATTCCGCAGAAACGGGATCTCATACAGATTCGAAAACACCAGCCGCAGCCGCTGGTCAATGTTCGATCTGCCGTAATCCGCTTCGCGATTCCGAGGATTCTGCGGGTAGTTCGGACCAAACCCCGCACCTTCATTGGCGCCATACCCGATCGCATGCGCACGCGAATACGTGAACGCCGTGTTGAACGTCAGCCCTGCCGAGAACCGCTTCTCGAACCGTCCCTGCAGGCCGTTGTAGTTCGTCGACGCCCACGATTCATTCCGCCGGATCGTGCCCAACGGCAGAGGCCGGCTCGGTTCTCTCGAATCGACATAGGTCTGGAAAGGACGCCGTCCCTGCACCGCCCCCGGACCAGGATCCGGATTGTTGAAGTTCTGCACGCTATTCTCCAGGTTCGAAGCCGCGCTGCCCACATACGCCAGCCCAAGGATATAGTTCCGCGCGAACGAACGCTCCAGTTCCGTCGACCATTGCCAGATGTCGTTATTCCGATACCGCGAGCGCCCCGTCTCATCCAGGAATCCGAGCATCAACAGTGCCGCCGGAGACCCCGTCACCGGAGAGCCCAGGAACGGTTGCGTGATCGTCGCCGTAGGATTGGTGCGATCATTCTGAAATACCGCCGATCCGGAGAACGGCGGGTTCAAATTCAGAATCGAAAAATTGTTCGTCTGTTGTGCGTTATAGAAGTTGCCGCCGCCCATACGAAGCACCGTGCTGTCATTCAGTCGATACGCAATCCCCAGCCGAGGCATGATCTGCTTCTTGTTCGTCTCATACAGTGCCTCGCGCACGTTGGGGTTCGGAACCAGCATCGGCGTCAATACTCCGCCAATCGTCTGGATCTTCCCCTGCTCGAACGACAACGTCCGGATCTTTCCCTGCGCGTCTTCCACCGGACCGAAGTAGTCCCAGCGAATGCCGAAGTTGATCGTCAGCTTCGATGTCGCCTTAAAATCGTCCAGCCAGTACAGCCCCATCTTCGTCTGCCGGATATAACCCGCCGGCATGCCTTCCGCCGAGTTCGCTGACAACGGCACCCCTAACAGAAAAGCCGCCATCGAGTCCGGAATCCCCACAATGTCCGCAGTGAAGCTCATCTGCCCGCGCGGTTGGTTCGACCCGGCAAAATCCACCACGTTCGCACGGTACAGTCCGCCGAATTTGAAGTTGTGCTTGCCCAGCGTCCACAGCACGTTGTCCGAGCCCTCCCACACGATCTTCTTGTTGATTTGCGGATTGCCCGACCCAAGCCCCGTGTAACCGGCCAGCGAAATCGAAGGAACGCCTTCCTCCAGCGGTGTCAGCGTCCGGTTTCCATCCGCCACTACACGTAGATCCAGCCCCAGATCCCGATGCGTGAAATCCGTGTTCGTCTGAATGCCGCCTTGCACCACGCGCATCCGGTTCATCCCGAATCGCAGGTCGTTCAACAGCGACGGCGATAGAATCTTCGAATAGCCCACGGCAAAGTGCTGCGCCCGGTAATCCGTCGAGGTCTTGAACACCCGCGTGAGCGGATCATCCACGAATGTCGAGTCCACCAGAACGTAATGCCCGAACACACGATCGCTCTCCGAGAAGCGATGATCGCCACGAGTGAGATATTGGTCCGAATCGAGTATCTGGTTGTTGAGCCCCGCCAGGTTCAGCGTCGATCGGTTCGCCCGCGCGCTGTCGTCCTGATTCGGAAACGGCAGAAAACCGCCGTCGGCAAACGGACTCCCCTTCTTCGCCGTCAACAAATTGTTCGATGCCGACGTGATCAGCGATCGCGGAATCACGTTGCCCGCAAACGGCGTCGCGTTCGCCCCAATCCCCCGTATCGCCCGGTTCAATGGAGCGTTGGTATCGGCCGGATACCAGCGGTTCCCCTGCTGCACGATCTCCGAAAAATCTCCGTTCCGCATCGCCAGCGTCGGAACCGCGGTCACTCCAGGCGATCCGCGCCGTTCCCTACGCCCTTCGTAGTTCGCCGTGAAGAACGTCCTGTCCTTCACGATCGGACCGCTCAGCACTCCACCAAACTGGTTCCGCCGTAGCTTGTTCTTCGACGCCGTGGGCGACAGGAAGAATCCCCGTGCATCAAATGTGTCGTTGCGCACGAACTCAAACCCCGTCCCGTGAAAATTATTCGTCCCCGACTTGATCGCCAGATTCGCCTGCGCTCCCGAATTCATCCCATACTCCGCCGAATACACAGCGGACTGAATCTTGAACTCTTCGATCGCCTCAATCGATGGCGAGAACAGCATTGCCGAATGGTGCGAGTCCACCGCCACCACCCCGTCGAGCGTAATGTTCTGGTTCGCGTCCCGTTGCCCGTTCGCCGAAATCCCCGCAATCTGCCCGGGCATCGCCAACACGCTGGCAATCGTCCCTTGCCCGTTAGCCCCCATTCGCGACGCCCCGAAATTCACCCCCGGCATCAACGTCGCCAACTGCGCGAAGTTGCGCCCATTGAGCGGCAGTTCCACGATTCGCTTGTTCTCCACCACCGAACCGAGCGTGGCATCTTCCGTTCGCAGCAGCGGCGCGCTCGCCGCCACCTCCACGCGTTCCACCTGCTGTCCCACCTGCAACGTGAAATCGAGCCGCGCCTTCTGCTGCAGTTGCAGCACAATGCCCGTTCGAACTTCGCTCTTGAAACCCGCCGCCGATACGGTGAGTTCATACTCGCCGATGCTGAGCAGCGGAAAAATATAGTTTCCCGATTCGTTAGACGTGGTGCTTCGCACGTCCCCAGTGGCAACCCGTTTCGCCGTCACCGTCGCGCCCGCGATCACCGCGCCGCTGGCGTCGGTAAGCAGACCGAGAATCTGTGTCGAGTCCGTCTGAGCAAACGTGGTCAGCGCTATAAGCATCAGTATGGTGAGCCGAAGCTTCATGAAAACCCCTTCCTGAGTTCAAACGTTCTTCACCGGAGCAGACCCGGCCGGCGTGCCGATCATTATACATTCTCTCCAGCGCCTCCTCCATCAACACACTAAGCGAACATCGATATCTCTTCCCTCCGCCACCCGGCAGGGCGGGACCGTTGTCTGGGAGTCCACCGCCTGCTCAGCTGAAGTAATCCGATACCGGATGCGGTACCATTTGATCATGGCCGCGGCTAGAACCCTCTTGCGCATGCGTCACGTCCAGACCGGCTGGCGTATCGAAGACATGCAGTCGGTCGCGAGCGAAAACCATGTTGAGTGGAGGCGGCCCGGCCGCGGTGGCAGTCACGTAGTCTTCAGCGCGCACGGCGTGCGGGAGATCGTGTCGGTGCCCTCGAAACGGCCCATCAAGCCCGTTTACATCAAGCAGTTCCTTGCCCTGGTCGACGCCGCAATTGAGGTGAAGCAAAGTGAAAACCAAGACGAAGCGAAATCCTGACGCCTATCAGTTCACCGTCCGCCCACTTTCGAAGGAGGAAGGTGGCGGCTATCTGGTGGAATACCCCGACATTCCCGGCTGTATGTCCGATGGCGAAACGATTGAAGAGGCGATTGCCAACGGTAGAGAAGCCCTGCGCGATTGTCTTGACGTCTTCGCGGAGTCGGGCCGCAAGATCCCCAAGCCCGAGGTCGCAGCCGCCCAATGGCGTCAGCGTCTGCCTCGCACACTTTACTCCAAATTGACGAAGCAGGCCGAGCGCGAGGGAGTGAGTATCAATAGCTTCGTCACTGCAATCATCGCTGAGGCGATAGGCGCCAAACTGCGGCGCCCGGGAGGGACCCGATAGCGTTTTCTATGGTTCTCCGGGCGTGTCTCTGGCCCTACCGCGCCTCCATCGTCCGCAACCTCAATCGCAACCCTCAAGCTTGATTTCCAGCCTATCGCGGTACAATATGCCGATGTCATGAAACCATTCAACCGGATGACGTGCAGAGTCCCCCTTGATATGTGGAATGGTCCGCTACTACCACGGCCATGACCTACCGGGCAACGGATGGGCAATCCCCGATCTCATCACGACCACCAAGCTCAAGAAGTTCGCCTACCAAGAGGAATACCGCTTCGCGTACACCAAAACGGACGCGTTCAAGTTTGAGAATGTGAAGGTTCAGCTAGTTGATCGCAAGACGAGGCCGGCTCCAAAGCCGAATGAGCATTTTCATGAAACGCTCCATCTTGGCGATCTGCACGACATCTGTCGGATTCACGTATTTTGAGCCGTCCGGTCCTGTGAGTGTTGGCGCTGCGGTAGCTTGCAATTCAAGCTGACGCCTCCTCTGGCTGCATCGTCGGCCATCCGTCAATTGAGCGGAAGCCGATCCCCACGCCGGAGATGGTCACCCTCCTTCCAGTCGTTCGAGAACGGCTGGCCAACAAACTGCGTCCGGCAAGTTCAGTCGATCGGATGCCCGAAAGGTCTCATCCCTTTCGCAAGAACCGTCTTCGGGAATTGGTCCGTGCCGCAAAGGATGAACGAGCCAAAATCCTTATACCAGTCTCCCGCTGGCGCCATCGGTCCGGTCTTCACCCATTCCTGAAGCGCGATCAAGTCCGCCACGGAAATCCGCCGCTCGTCCACTCTCCTGCAGAAGGTGCTGCCAAAGCGGCTTGGACAAGTTAGCGAACTGAATCTTCGGCAATCGCGTCGGCTCCGAAAATCGACCGGATCAGATCTTCCCCGGCCTTGTTCTTGAGCGCAGGATCGCTCTCGGAAAGAAACCGATTGTAATTGGCTTTCAGTTGCTCTTTGGCCTCCGCCTCGGCACGCAAACCGCGCTCCGCAAGAGAAACCAGTGCGAGGCTCATCGAGAGATGTTGCTCCCTGGCAGTACGTCGGATTGCCCCCACCAGCGCTGCGGGAACCGTAACGCTCTGCCGAACGGATCTGCGCGCCGTGGTCTTTCGTTGGGTTGCCATAACGTGAGGTTAGCGCGTGCACCACTGTGGTGCGCTTATCCCTAGCTTGTGCCTGAGCGTGACGCCCCCAAATTCCCCGCCACCCAACCCAACCACAGCATTAGAATAAAATTGCTATGCCTCATCCCGTTATCCTCATTGCGAACGGCGACCTGCGTCTATCCGCCAATCGCGTCTGCTGGCCCGCCCAAGCCCAAGCCGAAGAGGCCGTCATGGCCGCCATCCGCAAACTCGGCTTCGAAGTCCGCCGCGGCCATCCCTACGACCCCGAAAAGCAACACGGCTTCATCGACTCCCAACACTACGGCATGAAGGTCTTTCGCGAAATCCCCCCCGACGCCCCATTAATCGTGGTGGAAGCCGTCTGGCAATACTCGCATCACCTCCTCCATGGCCTCTACACCCACAAAGGTCCCATCCTCACCGTCGCCAATTGGTCCGGCCAGTGGCCCGGCCTCGTCGGTCTCCTCAACCTCAACGGCTCCCTCACCAAAGCCGGCGTCCAATACTCCAGCCTCTGGAGCGTCGACTTCACCGACGCCCCCTTCACCACCGGGCTAGCCCAGTGGCTCAACGGCCAACCCATCGTCCACGACACCAGCCACGCCCGCCCCCTCAACCTCGCCGCACTCCCCGCCGCCGCCCGCGATCTCGGCCAATCCCTCGCCGCCAAACTCCTCCGCGACAAAGCCATCATGGGCGTCTTCGACGAGGGCTGCATGGGCATGTACAACGCCATCATCCCCGACGAACTCCTCCATCCCACCGGCGTCTTCAAAGAGCGTCTCAGCCAATCCGCACTGGTCGCTGCCATGCGCAACGTCTCCGACGACGAAGCCTCGCAAGTCCGCCAGTGGCTCGACGCCAAAGGCATGAAGTTCAAAACCGGCGCCAATGAAGCCACCGACCTCACCGACGCGCAGATCCTCGCCCAGTGCAAGATGTATATCGCCGCCCTCCGCATCGCGGACGACTTCGGCTGCGACGCCATCGGCATCCAATATCAGCAGGGCCTCAAGGACATGTGCCCCGCTTCCGACCTCGTCGAAGGCCTGCTCAATAACCCCGATCGTCCACCCGTCAAAGCCGCCGGCAACGGCCGCGTGCTCTATGAAGGCCGCGCCCTCACCCACTTCAATGAAGTCGATGAATGCGCCGGACTCGACGGCCTCGTCACCGATCGCGTCTGGACCGCCCTCGGCCTCGATCCCTCCAACACCCTCCACGACGTCCGCTACGGTGAGGACTACAACGGCCAGTTCATCTGGGTCTTCGAAATCTCCGGCGCCGTCCCCGCCTCGCACTTCGCCAACGGCTACGCGGGCGCAGTCGGCGAACGTCAGCCTCCCATGTATTTCCCCCTCGGCGGAGCCACCGTGAAAGGCGTCTCCAAGCCCGGCGAAATTGTCTGGAGCCGCATCTACGTTGCCGACGGCAAACTCAACGCCGACCTCGGCCGCGGCACTGTCGTCGAACTCCCGCAGGAAGAAACCGAGCGACGCTGGAAAATCACCACGCCCCAGTGGCCCATCATGCACGCCATCACGCACGGCGTCTCACGCGACCAGCTCATGGCGAAACACAAATCGAATCACATCCAATGTGTCTACGCCCCCGACGCTGCCTCCGCCGATAACGCCCTCGCCGCCAAAGCCGCCATGTTCCAATCCCTCGGCATGAGCGTCAATATTTGTGGCGCGGGCGTCCTCGCCGGCGCGTAATCTACAGAGCCGCGCGCGTAAGCAAGCGGACCTACCAGAAGGAGTCGCCCATGCAGGCCCCCAAAACCGACGCCGCCCTCATCGCCGCCATCGAAAAATCCGGTGGTACAGTCCGTCCCATCGCTCAAAACGATGAGCGCCGCGAAGTCAGCTTCTACCTCCAGGGTGCATCGGTCAAAGACGCCGACATCTCCCCCGTGGCGAAGCTCACCAAAGTGGTCCACCTGCATCTAGGCAATACCTCCATCACCGATCAAGGCCTGGCGTCGCTCAAAGGTCTCACCGATCTGGAAACCCTCCACCTCGAAGAAACCAAAATCACCGACGCCGGCCTTGCAAATCTCAAAGGCCTCACCAAGATCACCTATCTCAATCTCTTCGGCACGGCGGTCACAGACGCCGGCCTCGAACACCTCAAAGGCCTCACCGCCCTCAAATCCCTCTACCTCTTCGAAACCAAGGTCACCGAAGCAGGAATCGCCAAACTCAAACAATCGATCCCAACCTGCAACATCATCAAAGGCTGGTAATCCGCGCACTCGGCGTTCATCCGCGGCCCAATAAGGGTTTGGACATCCCCCCCTCCCTTTGTTATACTGGCTAGGTACTCATTCCTGGAGGATTCCCCCAAATGCCTAAAGTATGCGCCGTCACGGGTAAGAAGCCGACATACGGCAACCGCGTGTCGCATGCCAACAACAAGTCGCGCCGCCGCTTCGAGCCAAATCTCCACACCAAGCGGTTCTGGGTCCCGAGCGAGAATCGCTTCGTCTCCCTCAAAGTCAGCGCCCGCGCCATGCGCACCATCAATAAGCTCGGCATCGATCGCGTCCTCGCCGATCTCCGCAAGAAGGGGGAAAAAGTCTAATGCCTCGCATTCTCATCCGCCTCGTCTCCACCGGTGGCACCGGCCACTTCTACACCACTTCCAAGAACCCCAAGAAGACCACGGAAAAACTCCAGATCGTCAAATTCGATCCGGTGCTCCGCAAGCGTGTTCCTTACAAAGAACACAAGATCTGACCCCCGGTTCCAAGACTTCTCGAAACCCTCTCCCCTCGCGGAGAGGGTTTTTGCTTTCATGACCCTCGCCTTCTATATCAGCGGTCACGGCTACGGCCACGCCGTGCGCATGGCCGAAGTCATCCGCCACCTGGCAGCACTTCAACCTCAACTTGAGATATCCATCCGTACCACCGCGCCGGCTCACCTCTTCCAACACCCCACACACCCTGCCGAATTCGACGCCGGAGCCATCGAATCCCCCGACACCCTCTCCATCGATCCCGCCGCCACCCTCGCCCGCCTGCAGTCGATCCTCGCCGCCAAACCCGCCATCGTCGCCCGCGAAGCCGCCCACCTCCAATCCATCCGCGCCACCGCCCTCATCGCCGACATCCCCTTCCTCGCCGGCGACATCGCCCACGCCGCCCGCATCCCCGCCATCGGCATCAGCAACTTCACCTGGGACTGGATCTACGAACTCTTCCACCCAGCCGTTCTCCCCCAAATCGGAGAGAGCCACTCCCGTTTCCACACCCTCCTCCAGCTCCCCTTCGGCCAGTCAACCCGCCTCGAAGCCTTCCCCCGCGTCGAACCCGCGCCGCTGATCGCCAAAGTCAGCCGCCGCCCACCCGAAGAAACGCTCGCCGCCCTCGGCATCCCGCCCACTGACGCGCGTCCTCGCATCTTCCTCGGCATGCGCGCCCGCCTCAGCCCGCAAGCCCTCCTCACCGCCGCCGATTCCCTCCCCGGCCACCTCATCCTCCACCTCCAACCGGACGCGCCCCATCACCCCAATCTCCTCCGCGCCACCACCAACTTCCAGGACACCGTCGCCATATCCAGCGTCATCCTCTCCAAGCTCGGCTATGGCATTGTCTCCGAATGTGCCGCCACCGGTACCGATCTTCTTTATCCCCTCCGCACCGGCTTCCGCGAAGACGAAATCGCCGCCGCCCAACTTCCCCAACACGTACGAACCCAACCACTCAACCCCAACGACTTCCTCAGCGGCCACTGGAGCGAAGCCATCGAAACCCTACGCTGCCAACCAAGCCCCGCCAACCCCATCCCACCCACCGGAGCCGCCCACTGCGCCGCCCGCATCCTGGCCATCGCAGCCGCAGCAAACTAAAGCCGCAGGTACTCCCCCCAGAATTTCCAATCCGGCCACGGAAACAACGGTAGAAACCGCAATTGCCCATCCTTCAGCAACGGATAACTGGCCCACCCCGCCGCATGCAGCAACAGCGCGCTTACCACCGCCATCACAACCTGCGATCCGACAAATGCCGCCATCACCCGCGGCACTGCATCCTCCGCCCGCATCAGCGGAAGAATATGCATCACCGCTGTCAGCGGCAGAATCACCGCCAGCGCCGATACCCCCGCCCAGATATACATCGCCGGAGAAGTGAGAAACGTCCACTCCCGCTGCGTCCACAAACTCGCGCCATTCAGATACACCGCCCGGGCGCCAGGAGCCACCACCAGCAACAGAACAAACAAAGCTCCCCCCACCGTCAGAGGAGTCTGCCATGGACTACGCGCTACATTCACTTCCGTCAGAGTAGCAGGCCTATCATGAAAGCAGTATGCTCTCCTTTTTCTTACTCGTTGTTGCAGCGTACGCCCAGACTTACTATCCCTTCGCCGTCGACCAGGACGCCGTTTCCGGCCCGGCGGACTTCAGTTTCCTCAATGAGCCCTTAACCCCGGCCAGCCGCCTCCACGCGCGCAATGGCCATTTCTACCGTGTCGGCCCCGACGGCCAGCCCAACACCGCCGATGACACCGCAGTCCGCCTCTACGGCGTCAACCTCGCCTTTGGCGCGAACTTCCCTACCCCGCAAGACGCAACCCGCATCGCCCGCCGCCTCCGCCGCCTCGGCGTGAACGTCGTCCGTCTTCATCACATGGATTCGCAGCCCGATTCCAACTCATCGAATGCAGGCAGCCTTCTCACCACCGGGCCGTACCCCACACTGAACCCAACAGCCATCGAGCGCCTCCGCACCTTCCTCACCGCCCTCGCCGGCGAAGGCATCTACGCCAACCTCAACCTCCACGTCGGCTATCAATTCCGCCCCGCCATCGACGGCATCCCCAGCCTCACGCCCGCCATCCCATCACAGAGCAAACCCCTGCACATCTTTTATCCACGCATGGTGGAGCTGCAGAAAGACTTCGTGCGCAAAGTTCTCGATGCCCTCTCGCTGGCCGAAGACCCAGTCCTCGGCATGGTGGAAATCAACAACGAATCGTCATTGCTCTGGGACTGGCAGGTCACCAACCTCGATGCCAACCTCAACGGCGCCTACCTCACGGAACTGCAATCGCAGTGGAACACCTTCCTCCGCGCCCGGCATCGCACCGAAGACGCCCTGCGCGAAGCCTGGCGCCCCGCCGTCGCCGATGGCGCACAAATCCTCGGCCGCAACTGGCAGGTGGAACTGCACAGCGTCGCCCGTGCCTCCCTCCGTGTCGAAGACGAACCAGCAGGCCCGCGCGTCGACGTCACCTATGCCCAGGGCGGCGACACCATCATCGTCAAGCAGGTCGGCTTCTCCGTCGATTCCGGCGCTACCTACCTCGCCGAGGTCGAGTTGCGCGCCGACTTGCCCGCCGGCGTCTCCCGCAATGTCTATTGGGACGTCAAGCAGGACGTCAGTCCCTGGCGCACCATGAACGGCCGCAACATCGCCGTCACCAATCAGTGGCAAAAATTCCAGATGCTCTTCACCGCCGGCTTCGCCATGGACCGCATCGGCCGCTTCGGCCTCTCCATCGATCAGGTCGCGGCCAACGTCCAGGTGCGCGGCGCATTGCTCCGCATCGCCGGCGAGCGCGGCATGCAACCCGAAGAGTCCCTCGGCGCCGTCGCCCTCGTCAAAACCACTGAGCGCTCCTCACCCGGCCGCATCGCCGATTTCCTCGCCTTCCTTAGCGAAACAGACCGCGCTTATCTCAACGCCCTGCGCGATGTCGTGCGCGAACAAGCAGGCCCGCTCGTGCCCATCGCCGGTACGCAAATCGGCTTCGGCGGACTCATGACCATCGACTCCCATCGCGACCTCGACTATCACGACAATCACTTCTACGTCGATCATTACAACTTCCCCAACACCGCCTGGGATGCCTTCGATTGGCGCATTCGCGACGCATCCTCGGCCGGCTCCGGCCTCGGCGCCATCCTCAATATCGCCGCCACACGCGTCGCGGGCATGCCCTTCACCGTCAGCGAATACAACCAGAACTGGCCCAATCGCCAGGCCGCCGAACTTGATCCGCTGGTCAGTATCATTGGCGCATTTCAGGATTGGGACGGCCTCATGCACTTCGCCTATTCGCATGGCCGCGGCTGGGACGACGGCGTCCCCAGCGGCTTCGACCTCAACGGCGATTGGACCAAGTGGATCAACTTCGGTCAGACAGCGTGGCTCTTCCGCGGCGGCGCGATAAGCAAAGGCGAAACACCACTCGCCCTGCCCGCATCGCGCACCATCCGTGAGCGCGCCACCATGGAACGCCGCAATGGATCCGTCAGCACCTTCCTCTCCACCCTCGGCTTCGCACCGCTGAACGCCCTGCGCCATCGCATCGAACTCGCCGATCGCGAGGGCGAAATACCCGCCGATCTCCGCGCCACAGCCGCCGATCCTGTCACCGCATCCACCGGCGAGTTCGCCTACAACGCCGCGGGCCGCCTCTTCGTTCTCAACACCCCGCTCGCCTCTGCCGTCATCGGCTATGCCAACCAACAGCCCATCGACGCCGGGGCAATGCGCATCCAGCTCAAAGACTCAGCCCGCGGCTTCGTGGTCGCGCTCCTCACCCCTTCCGACAACAAGCCTCTTGCCGAATCCCGCCGCCTGCTCCTCACCCTCCCCGGAGAATCGCTTCGCGCCCGCGCCGGAACCACTCCGGCCCAGCCCCAGCGCCTCGTGAACTATCCCGGCACGAGTGATTGGTTCACCGCGCAACCGGACCCTGGCTCCATCCGTCCCTCGGCGAATCGCAGCGGCGGGCCGCGGCCCACGTTCATGGAACGCATCGAATGCGAAGTCTCGCTCAAACTCACCGAAGGCGCCCTTCGCGTCTACCCCCTCGATGGCGCGGGCAAGCGCCTCGATGCCCTCGATGACCGCTTCCTCCAACGCGACGCCGGAACCGTCACCGTTCACCTCCAGGCCGACGGGCAAGCTTTCTCCCCTTGGTATGAAATCACAATCGAATAACAATGCCGTTCAGCGCTCCTGAACCGCCTATTGACGCCTCACAACCACCGTCAATATACTGACACTCGTCCATGCATTCCACGCGCACCACAAAGCGTTCAGTAATACCGAACAATGCTCCGGCCCGGCAATCCTACGAAGTAGGGTCGGTGCGCAAGGCTTTGGAACTGCTCGGCTGTTTCTCGCGCGATGCAGGCAGTTGGTCGCTCTCCGATCTCGCCCGCCGCCTCGATCTTCCCAAAAGCACCGCGCACAATCTCCTCCGCACGCTGCAAGCCTTCGATCTTGTCCGCCAGGAAGCCGAATCGCGCGCCTATCGCCTCGGCCCTCGCGCCATGGAGCTAGGTCTCATCTTCGCCCGCCAGAATGAAATCCTCGCCCAGGCCCGCCCCGTATTGCGCCGCCTCGCCGAACTCAGCGGGGAAACAGTGAAACTCGGCATCCTTTCCAATGAACAGGTGCTGATCGTTGCCGCGGTCGAATCCGCGCATCAGCTCCATACGCGCGGCGACATCGGCACGCGCTGGCCACTCCATTCCACCGGAATGGGAAAAGCGATCCTCAGCGCCCTCCCGCTTTCCGAAGCCACTGAGATGGTCACCCGCCACGGCCTCACCGCATATACGCCCCACACCATCAGCAGCGTGGAACAGTTGCACCGCGAATGGAAGCGCACTCGAAGCAAGGGGTTTTCTTTCGACGCCGAAGAGAGCGAAGCCGGGGTCAGTTGCGTCGGCATACCTGTCGGTGATCCTCTGCAAGGCACCATCGGCGCCATCAGTATTTCCGGGCCCAGCGTTCGCATCCGCCCCCAACAAGCGGAACTGTATGCGCGGCAAGCCATCGCCGCCGCCCGCGCCGCTTCTCTTTCTTACCCATTGGAGCATTCATGAACTTACATTCGATTCGAGGCATTATTCCCCCCATGGTGACCCCGTTCACCGCCGATGGAGGCATTGACGAACAGGCCCTCCGCGCCGATGTCCGCTATCTGGTGGATAAGGCGAAAGTCCACGGGCTCGCCGTCTGCGGCAGCACTGGCGAAGGCCACACGCTCACCACCGATGAAGTCCGCCGCATCACCGCGGCTGCCATTGAAGAAACCAAGGGCCGTGTCCCGGTCATCGCCGGCATCATCACCAATTCCACTGCGTCCGCCGTTGAGCGCGCCAAAGCCGTGGCCGATCTCGGCGTCGCCGCACTCCAGGTCACTCCCGTCCACTACGTCTTCCGCCCCGACGACGATTCCATGCTGCGCCACTTCGCCGCCATCGCCGATCAAAGCGGCATCCCCGTCATCATCTACAACGTCATTCAGTGGAGCTACCTCCTTCCTCCCCTGCTCACCCGCATCCTCCGCGATGTCGACGGCGTCATCGGCGTCAAACAAAGCGCCAGCGACATGAAGGCCCTCGCCGATCTCCTCCTGCTCTGCGAAGAAGCTGGCATCACCGATCGCGTCCGTATTCTCTCCGCCGTCGATGCGCTGCTCTATCCCTCGTTCGCTCTCGGCTCCCATGGAGCAGTGGCCGCCATCCTCACAGCAGCTCCCGAATGGTGCGTCGCCCAATGGAACGCCGTCCAACAGGGCGATCACGCCGAAGCGCTTCGCTTACACAAGAACCTGCTCCGCTTGTGGAATGCCATCGATGCTCCCAACCTTCCCGCTAACGTACGTGCAGCCATGCGCCACGCCAATCGCGAAGGAGGCATTCCCCGTCCGCCCATGCCGCCCAGTTCCCCCGCGCAGCAGCAGCGCATCGCCGAGGCACTGGCCAAAGCCGGTGAACCAGCACTCATCTAAGTAAGGAGATTCCCATGTCGGTACTTCTTCGAGCCTTCGGGCTCGCCTACGTAACGTGTGTCTGCTTGCAGGCGCAAACCTCCAGCGCCCGCGTCACAGGCACCATCACGGACCCCACCGGCGCCGCCGTTCCCCAGGCGCGCGTCACCCTGCGCAACCAGTCCACCGGCATCTCCACCAGCGCCGAAACCAACGCCACAGGTATCTACACCCTCTCCTTCCTTCAGCCCGGTCCTTATGACCTGACGATCGAAGGCAACGGCTTCAAGCGCTACACCCGCCAGGTCACGCTCGAAACAGGCCAGGTCCTCCCCATCGACGCCGTGCTGCAATTGGGCGATGTCTCCGAGTCCGTCTCCGTCACCACGGAAACTCCCCTGCTTCAGGCCGAAACCTCATCGCTCAATCAGTTGATCGAAAACGCCACCATCAAAAACATGCCGCTCGCCAGCCGCCGCATTGGCAGCCTCATCCGCCTCATGGGCAACGTCTCCTTCCAGGGCGAAGCGTCATGGGAAGGCATCGTCAACTTCTCCATCGCCGGCGGACGCGGGCGCCAGCAGATCTGGCAGCTCGATGGCGGCAACCTCCAAGGCGTGACGCTAGTCACCGGAATCACCAGCGTCGCCCCGCCGGTCGAAGCCATGCAGGAGTTCCGCGTCGAAGCCAACGGCTACCCCGCCGAGTTCGGGCGCACCATGGGCGGCTTCGTTTCCATGACCACCAAGTCCGGCACCAACCAGTTCCATGGCGCACTCTACGAATTCCTCCGCAACAACGCCATGGACGCCCGCAACTTCTTCTCACCAGGCGAAGCCCCCCGCCGCTACAACGTCTTTGGTGCAACCATTGGCGGCCCCGTCATCCGCGATCGTACCCACTTCTTCTTCTCCTATGAAGGCACACGGCGCAGAGATGGGGTCACCCGCATCCTCAACGTGCCCTCCGTCGAGCAGACCCGTGGCGACTTCTCCACCACCGCCGGCTCACTCATCGACCCGCTTTCGCGCCAGCCATTCGCCGGCAATCGCATTCCCACCAGCCGCCTCGATCCCGTCGGTGCGAAACTCGCTCAACTCTGGCCCGCACCCAACGTCCCCGGCGCCGCCGTCGGCAATCGCAACTTCGCCACCAACTCCGTCGACAAAGTCCGCGGCGATAACTTCATCCTCCGTGCCGACCACGTCATCGGCCCCAAAGACCGCATCTATGGGCGCTATCTCAAGTTCCGCAGCCCCGTCGAGCAAGGCCGCGTCTATCCCAACCCCGCCGCCGATAGCACCATCAATCAGCTCTCTGACCAGTTCCACATCACCACCAATTGGCTCCACAGCTTCCGCGGCACTCTCCTCAATGAGCTGCGCTACAACTACAACCGCCGCACCAATGAAGACCCGTCGCTCTTCCCCAGCACCATCGCCGGCGACGCGGGCCTGCGCGGTATCGCTCAGGACGGCACTCCCACCATCTCCGTTACCGGCTTCACCGGCATTGGCCCCGGCAATCAGTACCGCTTCGCCGGCCCCGGATTCCAGCACCAGATCATCGACTCGGTGTCCTGGTTCCGCGGCAAGCATCAATTCAAATTCGGCGGCGAATGGCGCTCCTCGCAACTCACCGATATCTGGGGCACCTCACGCTCCGGCTCATTCGCCTTCAACGACGTCGCCACAGGCCGAGGCTTCGGCGTCGCCGCTCTCCTCCTCGGTTGGCCCACCACCGTTAGCGTCGATACCGGTGACACAACAACGGTCTCCAATTACTTCGCGCTCTTCCTCCAGGACGACTGGAAACTCACCTCACGCCTCACGCTCAACTACGGCCTCCGTTGGGAAATGGATACCCCGCGCACCGAGAAAGACAACAAACAAACCGGCGTCAATTTGTTTGCGCTCAATCCAATCTCCGGCACTCCCGGCATCATCACCTATGCAGGCCGCGACGGCGTCGGCCGCCACGCCCACGCCTTCGACAAAAACAACATCGGCCCGCGCTTCGGCTTTGCCTACCGGCCCATCGGCGACAAGTTGGTGCTCCGCGGCGGCTACGGCCTCATGTACGGCCCCATCTACGACGATTCCATCAGCCGCGCCAACGTCGTCGGCTTCGGCGATGTGCGCCAGTTCCAATCCTCCGACAACGGGCTCACACCGCCGTTCCTCCTCAAAGACGGCGTCCCCACTCCCCCCACCGAACCACTCGGCCCCGGCTTCGGCGCGGTCCGCGTCGGCGAACGCGTCCGCATCAGCCCCGATTTCTACATGCCCGATCACCGCGCCACCTACGCCCATCACCTCAACTTCGGCATCCAACGCCAAATGCTGGGCTCGCTCCTCCTCGAAGCCTCCTACACTTCCAACCTCGCCCATCGCGTCAGCGGCCGCCCCATCAACGTCAACGAAATCCGCCCTGAACTCTGGGGCCGCGTCCAGGATCAACGCCTGCGCCCCTTCCCCCAATACGGCAACGTCACCTGGCGCGCCACCAACTGGGGCAACTCCTCCTATCACGGCTTCAACGCCAAAGTGGAGAAGCGTTTCTCCCGAGGCTTGAACCTCCTCAGCAACTACACCTGGTCCAAGTTCATCGATGACGTGGAAGCCGCCGCGGAAGTGGGCGGCGCACCAGGCTCGGGGCAGCAAACCTATTACGCCCGCCACCTCGACAAGAGCCTTTCCGGTAACGATATCCGCCACCGCTGGGTTTCGAGCGCGGTCTATGAACTCCCCATCGGAAAAGGCCGCTTGATGAACCTCAACAGCAAAGCGGCAGATCTGCTCGCCGGCGGTTGGAGCCTCGGCCTGATCTCCGAATTGCGCACCGGCCTGCCCTACGGCGTCGTCGAACAGACCAATCGTCTCAACTCGTTTTCCGCCGCTCAGCGCTCCAGTATCGTCAGCGACCCGCAACTACCCACCGGCCGCTCCCGCGCCGATTTGATTCGCTCCTATTTCAACCCGGCTGCATTCGCCTTCCCCGGCGATGGCGTCCTCGGCACCGCTGGCCGAGCCAATGGCACGGGCCCTGGAGCCTTCACGATGGACGTCTCCCTGCTCAAAGACTTCCATTTCACCGAGCAAAGGTACCTCCAATTGCGCGGCGAATTCTTCAGCGTGCTCAATCAGCCGAACTTCGGCTTGCCCAACACCTCGCGCGGCAGCGCCGCCTTCGGCACTATCGGAAGCGCCGGCGGCGCACGCCAGATTCAAGTCGGCCTGCGGTTCGTTTACTAAAGAGGCTCTCATGTGGACAAGAAGATCATTTCTGATGGCCGCGGCGATCCGGCCCGAACTCGACGCGAAACAGGATCGCAAAACTCTCATCTTTGAAGGCAAGTCCCCCAACAAGCTCTGTTGCGACACCACCCTCCGCCGCGTCCCTGACGGCAGTTGGGTCATGCTCATGCTCGGCGGCGGCGACACCGAACCGCTCCCGCAGAACGACCTCTTCCTCTCCCGCAGCCGCGATGAGGGCCGCACCTGGGGCCCCATGGAACCCATCGATCTCGGCATCAAAAAATCCAACCCCAACCGCGCCCTCGTGCCCTCGGAACTCATGGTCCACGGCAAACAATGCTGGATGTTCTTCGCCAATCACAACGGCAAATTCGCCGACTGGACCGCCTGGTACACCATCAGCGAAGACTCCTGCCGCACCTGGAGCAAGCCCCAGCCGCTTCCCGAAAAAATCCACACCAGCACCTTCACCCGCAATCACATCGTCCGCCGCAACGGCGAAATCGTCATTCCCTTTCAGCACTACCTCAACCCCAACGGCCCTATCGACCCGCGCAACGGCGTCATGATCAGCAGGGATGGCGGCCGCACGCTCGAAGTCCACGGCTGGGTCCGCATCAGCGACGACGGCAACTACCGCGGCTTCGCCGAAAACAACATCGTCGAACTCGCGGACGGGCGCATGGTCATGATCATCCGTGCCGATCGCCTCGGCGGCGTCCTCTTCCAGTGCGAATCCACCGACGGTGGCCGCACCTGGTCAAAGGCCGTGCCCACCGATATCCCCAACCCCGGCAGCAAGGCCACCATCTACCACCTGGGCAAAAATTCCGTCGCCATGCTCCACAACCCCAACCCGAAACAACGCAATCCCCTTTCGCTGTGGGTCAGTTTTGACGGCATGAAAACGTGGCCCTACCGCCGCGATCTCGCCTCCAATCCCGGCCGCTTGAACTACCCCGACGGCTTCGTCAGCAAAGATCGCAAGTACTTGCACTTCGCCTACGACGACAACCGCTTCAAAGCCATCTACTACGGAGCACGCCTCCCCAAGCTGCCCTGACATGCCCGCAGCCGCTATAATGCGGCCCATGCGAATCATTCTCCTGGCACTGGCGTGCGGCCTCGCCGCCATCGCGCAGAACCCTCGCGGACGCGCCCTCGGCATCCCCTTCGATGGAACTCCCGGTCCCAATAACGCCATCACCGATGTCGCCGGCGTCGCCGTTGGCCACACCACACTCATCCAAGGCGAGGGCAAACTCACCCCCGGCGTCGGCCCCATCCGCACCGGCGTCACCGCCATCCTCCCCCGCCCCATGGGCAACTGGGATTTCACCATGGCCGCCACCTTCAATCAGAACGGCAACGGCGACATGACCGGTGTCAACTGGATCGAGGAATCGGGCTTCCTCGAAGGACCCATCCTCCTCACCGGCACCCACAGCGTCGGCGTGGTCCGCGATGCCGCCATCCACTGGCAAATCGCCCGCGGCCGCCAGTTCGTCTTCACCTACCCCATCGTCGCCGAAACATTTGACTCCCTAAATGATTCCAACGGCCAGCACGTCAAACCCGAGCATGCCTGGGCAGCCCTCGACGCCGCCAAGCCCGGCCCCGTCACCGAGGGCCCCGTCGGCGGCGGCACCGGCATGATCTGCAACGGCTTCAAAGGCGGCATCGGCACCGCCTCGCGCCTCGTCACCATCGCCGGCAAACAGTACACCCTCGGCGTCCTCGTCCAGTGCAACTACGGCGGTGATCTGCAAATCCTCGGCGTCCCCGTCGGCCGCGAGATCACCGACCTTCGCGCCTGCACCACACTCCCCCAAAGCCGCTGGTGGATGGATCGCCGCCTCAAGCCTTGCGCTCCCAACACAGCCGCCCGCCGCGACACCGCCACCGAAGCCGCCGAAATGGGTCGCGGCTCCATCGTCGTCGTCGTCGCCACGGATGCGCCTTTGCTCGCTCATCAATTAAAACGCATCGCCCGCCGCGTCGGCATGGGTCTCGGCAAAGCCGGCAGTTGGGCCGGCAACGGTTCCGGCGACCTCTTCCTCGCTTTCTCCACCGCCAACCCCGGAGCCTCCCAGGCCCCCGACGTCGCCAAAATCGAGATGCTCTCCAACGACACCATCGACCCCCTCTTCCGCGCCACCATCGAAGCCACCGAAGAGTCCATCGTCAACGCCATGCTCGCCGCGCCCGCCTCCATGACCGGCGTCGACGGCATCCGCATTCACGGCCTCCCCGGCCCCCGCGTCGTCGAGGTCATGAAGAAGTACGGAAGGATGCGATAGAATAACCACCCATGAAATTCAAAATCACCCTCGTTGCGTTGATGCTCACCGCCGGCGTCTCGCTCTACCTCGCCGCGCAATCCACACCCACCTATAAGCCAAAGCGAATCAATAAAGCCATTGAGCTCCTCGAACAGGGCCAGCCCATCTACTACACCGGAGGCCACGGCGGCTACGAAGAAGGCAAGCGGATGGCAAAGACGTGGGCCGATTACATCAACTACGAGATGGAACACGGCGCGCTCGACTTCACCGCCCTCCGCGGATTCATGAAAGGTCTCGTCGACGGCGGCCCCACCAAAAGCGGCCATCGCACACCGGCGGTGATCGTCACTCTCCCCGTCCTCGGCGTCAATGAAGCTCACATGAACGCCAACTTCTGGGTCGTCCAGCAGACCCTCGCCGCCGGTGCCCACGGCATCCTGCTCTGCCACGCCCGCGATCCCAAAGCCATCGAATACTTCGTCCGCGCCTGCCGCTATCCCAATGCCAAGCCCGTCGTCCCCTCGCTCGGTGAAGGCCTCCTCGGCAACGGCAGCCAGGGCTATGCCTCCCAAATGTGGGGCATCTCCGCCGCTGAATACATGAAGAAAGCCGATCCCTGGCCCCTCAACCCGCAAGGCGAGTTCCTCTTGGGCCTCAAGATCGAAGACAAGTACGCCCTCGCCAACGCCGAAAAAGTAGCCTCCGTCCCCGGCATCGGCTTTGCCGAATGGGGCCCCGGCGACATGGGCATCTCCCTCGATCTCCCCGATGGCCACGGCGCCAACGAAACCCTGCATCCCAAAATGGCCGAAGCACGTGGCCGCGTCCTCGCCGCCACAAAGAAAGCCAAAATCGCTTTCCTCAACACTGTCCGCCCCAACGACGTCGAAAAGATGATCGACGAAGGCGTGCGCGTCGGCTCCGGTGGCGAAGAGGCCGCCAACAAAGGCCGCCGCTACACCAAGCGCACCATGCCCTGGTAACCAGGCGCCTACTAATCCGGATCGCGAATGGTCTCAAATATTGTGGCCATTCGCTCCTTCACCCGCACAAATGCCTCCAACACCACCGGATCAAAATGTTCCGGCGCCGTCCGCCCATCGCCCCGCAAAATGATTTCGCAAGTGCGCTCCTGCGAAAAACCCGCTTTGTACGGACGCCGGCTCCGCAGCGCGTCATAGCAATCCGCAATCGCCACAATCCGCGCGGCCATCGGAATCTCGTCCCCTCTCAACCCCCGCGGATACCCCGTCCCGTCCCATCGCTCGTGATGCCCTAATGCCACCTGCCGCGCCAGCTCAATCAATGGCGACTTCGATCCTTCCAGCAGCCGCGCCCCTATCTCCGGGTGCGTCTTCATGATCGCCCACTCCTCGGGATCAAGCGGCCCCTCTTTACAGAGAATCCGGTCCGGTATTCCGATTTTGCCCACATCGTGCATCGGCGCCGCCGTGAACAGCAGGTTCGCCTCACTCTCCGATCGCCCCGCCTCCATCGCCAGCATCCGCGCATAGTGCCCCAGCCGCTGCGCATGCTCCCCCGTCTCCCGGTCCTTGTACGCCGACGCGTTCATCAATCGCCGCACCATCTCCACATACGCGTTCTCTAAATCCCGCGCCCGTTGCTGTTCCCGCTCCATGCTCGCCTGCAATTGCTCCGCCGAGCCCTGCAATTGCTGATACATCTCTTCGAGCGAAAGCGTCTTCGACCGCTCCCGTTGAATTACCTCATTGAGATCGCGCGCATACTGCCGCATCTGCGCGTGCGTGTTCTCCATGTGCCGCCGCATCCGCTCGTCCGCCCGGATCGCCAGCTCCGCCACCTCCGCGCTGATCGCCGTCTCCCGAAGCAACGACAGCTCCCCGCCGCGCTCCCGCTCTTTCCCCGCGTCCGTAAAGTAGTCTGTGCCGCCGAGGCTGCCCGACTTCGGCTCCTCAATTGCCATCAAGATGCTCATCGGCGCAGAAAACAAAAAGTTGCAACTACAGGTTTGGCACTCGCGAAACTTGTCTGCTACCCCCCGCGTCCGTATAATCGAACATTAAGTTTTCTCCGTCCGAAGTCGATGGTAGTAAGTAGGTAGTGAATTCAGTTCAATCCAAGGTGCCCTATGGAGATCATTGGCGATCGCAAATTCGTAGAAATCCCAGGCAACCGGATGCACGAACTCCCTCCTCTGCTCGTCCACCGCCACGTTGAGCTGGACCGCGCCGACAAGGTCGTCGGCATGGCGGAACGGATCGTGGAATCCGAAGACATGGTTCCCCCAGCCCCCTTCCCCGAAGAACCAATCCTCTTGCAGCAACGCCGCTTCGACCTGGCCATCAACCTCGTCGAACAGTACAAAGGCTTGCTCCTGCATTGGCGCTGGGGCAACGACATCCTCGAATGGATTCGCCAATGCGAAACCACCTTCGAGCTCCGCCAGGAACTGCGTCACCTGCTCCGCGGCGACCTCTGGCCTCACGCCGGCCGCTGCAGCTTCGTCCAGCTCCTCGAAGACAAAGCCGTCGAAACCGGCGGCGTCGACATGGAGCGCGCCGTCGGCCTCCGCCTCACCTTCCGCCAGCCACCCCCCATCGGCTGTTTCTCCAATCAGTTTCTCTTCTACCTCAACGAAACCGTGGCTTCCTCCGCCTTCCAGGCTTGGGCCAGCCGCAACCCCGCTCCGGTCAGTTCCCTGCCCCCGGAGCGGTTCGAATTCCACGTCGTCGATATGTAGCGCGTCCGCTACCGGCTCTTGTTCTGCTTCTCTTCGTAAGCGGCGTATTCGGCGGCCAGCGCTTCCCAGCCCTTCCGCCCCATCAATCCGAAGGTGTACTTCTTGCCTAGCTCCACACCTTCCTGATTGAACGCATTGATGTTCAGCATTTCCCCAAGAAATGCCGTCTCAAACATCATCAATTGCAGAAAAGCGCCCACGTGCGCCGCATCCACACGCTCCAGCACGAACGTGGCATTCGGCCGCCCCGTCGCCGTCAACGCCGCCGTCGTCGCCTTCCGCTCCGCATTGAGCAGCTTCGCCAGTGTCTGCCCGCCCAGATAATCAAACGCATCGAGCCCCGTCTTCGCCTTCGGTATCTTCCCGCTATCGCCAAACTTCTCCACACCCCAGAACGTGTACACCTTGTCGTTCGGGCCTTCCATGTACAGTTGCACCTGCGAATGCTGATCCGTCGTGCCAAGCGCCGCAATCGGGGTCTGCCCCGTGAACACCACTTCTCCCGCCCGGTTCGTCTTCTTCCCCAGCGATTCCGCCCACAGTTGCCGGAACCAGAACGCCATGCCCCACAGCCGGTTCGAATAGGGAAACGCCACCTGAATCGTCTTGCCGCGCAGCGTCCACACCAGGAAATGCTGCAGCGCCGCGCGCAAGGCAACATTCGTCTCCAGATCGTCCTTCCAGCACAGCGCCGTCATCTCCGCCGCGCCTTTCGTCAATTTCGCAATGTCCATCCCCACCAGCGCCGCCGGCACGAGCCCGATCGGCGACAACACACTGAATCGCCCGCCCACATTCTCATCGAGGAAAAACGTGCGGTAGCCTTCCTTCTTCGCCAGCACGATCAGATCGCCGCGATTCTCCGAAGTCACCGCCACAATCCGCGACGCCGCCTTCTTCCCCAACGCCGCTTCCAGCCACTGCTTCACAATCAGAAACACCGATCCGGTTTCCGCCGTCGCCCCGCTCTTTGCCGCCACCACCACCAGCGTCTTCTTCGGCTGCATCGAAGCGAGCGCCGACGCGACAAACGAAGGATCGACATTGTCCAGAATCACCAGCCGCGGAAAAGCAGTTGAAAACGTGCCCTGCACCGGGTGCGGCCCGCGCAGCGCGCAATCGAGCGCCCACGCCCCCAGCGCGCTCCCTCCGATGCCAATCAGGCACACCGTGTCGTAGGAGCCCTTCACCTCCGCCGCGTACTTGCGAATCGCGGCCACCGTCTTCTGCTGAAACGGCAGATGCGGAAATCCGATCTCTCCCGAATCCACCAGTGCGCGCACTCCAGCCAGAGCCTGGCGCGCCACTGCTTCGCCCCGCTTCAGCTCGCTCTTCGTGATTCCGTGGTCCCCGCCCACCATGGCGGCGGATAGATTGGTTGCGTCGAATTGGATGCCCATAGTCTCGAATGACTATGGTAGCTGGAAATTACCGGCCACTACCACGCAATCGGCTGTGTCTTGCGCCCGGCCGGGGTCGGGAAGGTCTTCGACATGTGGTCATGCCAGGTAAGCTTTTCCTCATCCACCAAAGACCACAATAGCCCTAGCGTCCCCGCCATCGTGCTGATGTATCCGGCCACCGTCCGTTGCACGCGTTGCCGCCGGTCCGGAATCATTCCGTCGAACGTGATCAGACGCAGCCCGCAGCTCCGCATCCCGATCGTGTCCGTGTTCGCCAGGCACCACATCACCCGGTACACCGTCAATGTCACCAGCACCGCCAGCGCGTACATCGGCAGCGTCGCTTTGTTCAACACAATCGCCGCGCCGGAAAAAACGAGTATCAGAACGAAAATTCCTAAACTGATCAACACCATGCTCGCGTCCACCGCCGCCGCCATCACCCGGTGCAGCGGCAGCGCCACCGGCGCATCGCAATAAATCGTGGAATCTCCCGGAACACCATCGGGCGGTAACTGCGAGGGAAACAGCCGGGGCTGAGCCACCGCCTGCTTGCCACGCCCCGTCACTGGTTTCGATGCGGCCGGCTTGTCGCGCATCGGCATCCGCACGACGCGCGGCGCAATCTGCGAAGGATCGAACAGTTGCCCTTGCATCGGCTCCACCGGCTGCGGCGGAGGCGGTGCCTGCGGCGCCGGCTCCTGCCACGGCGCGAAGTCCATCACCGGTGCCGCCGAACCCCTTCCCGCGAACGGGATCGGCTCCCCGCGCAATCGCCTTCCACATCGCATACAGCGGTGGTCGTGCTTGCTATTTACGGCTCCGCAATCACAAGTCATATCCCTTTTCTGTGGCTGGCTCTTTGCCCCGCTGCCATGGCGCCCGACGCTCGTCTTGCGTCCAGCGACTCCTCCATGCTAGGGTTTCGAATTGAGACCCCTGCTACGGCGCGGCCAACTTCTCCCTCCCCTTAGTACCATAGTTTGGTCCTTTTGTCACTGCTTTTTTGCGTGTAACCTGTTGTTTTATCTTTGTCCTAGCCGATTGGACGCCCAACTCTTCCCGCGGCCCATTCCAAAATCAACCCCTAGTACTACGGCCCCCAAAAACCCCAACATCCAGTTGTCCCCTCTCCGCCCTAATGCCCCCGGCCCCAACGAGGTCTACGTCGAGGCAGTTTCCCAGGAAAGCGAAGGTCCCGTCACCCGCCTCCGCGGCAAGGTCACTTTAGAGACCACTGACTCCCTCCTCAAAGCCGACGAAGTCGACTACAACGAGAAAACCGGCGACGCCTTCGCCCGCGGCAACGTCTACTTCCGCCACTTCACCAGCAACGAGGAAATGTGGGCCGAACGCGTCGAATACAACGTCACCGACGAGACCGGAAAATTCTACGCCGTCCGCGGCTCGGCCCCCGGCAAAATCGATACCCGCCCCGGCATCCTCACCACAACAAACCCCTTCGTCTTTCAGGGCGAGTGGGCCGAGCGCCTCAAGGATCGTTACGTCCTCCACAACGGCTTCCTCACCAATTGCAAGCTCCCCCGCCCCACCTGGACCCTTCGCGCCCCCAAGTTCGACATCATCCCCGATGATCGCGCCATCGCCTACAAAGCCTGGTTCCGCGTCTTCAAAGTCCCCGTCTTCTACACCCCGGTCTTCTACAAATCCCTCCAGCGCCAGCCGCGCAAAAGCGGTATCCTCACCCCCAACATCGGCAACAGCTCGCGCCGCGGCAAAATGGTCGGCGCCGGCTATTACTGGGCCATCAACCGCAGCTACGACGCGTCCTACCGCGCCCAGCTCTTCACCCAGCGCGGCTTTGCTCACACCATCGATTTCCGCGGCAAACCCCGCCAGGACGCCAGCTTCAACTTCTACCTCTACGGCGTCAACGACCGTGGCCTCCTGCTCCAGGACGGCACCCGCCGCAAGGAAGGCGGCTTTCTCCTCTCCGCCGATGGCCGCGCCAAACTCCCCTTCGGCTTCGAAGCACGCGGCATCGTCAATTACCTTTCCAGCTTCCGCTTCCGCCAGGCCTTCACCGAAACCTTCAACGAAGCCATCTTCTCCGAAGTGCAATCGGTCGGCGTCGCCTCCAAACATTGGTCCAGCTACGCCCTGAACATCTCCTTCAGCCGCAAGGAAAACTTCCAGAACCTCGACGACGACAAGATCACCCTCCGCCGCCTGCCGCAAGTCGAATTCCTCAGCCGCGACCGCCTCCTCACGCGCAAAGTGCTCCCCATCTGGATTTCCCTCGAATCCACCGCCGGCCTCATGCGCCGCAATCAGCCGCTCTATCAAACCCGGGCCTTCGTCCAGCGCGCCGACTTCGAACCCCGCATCATGACCGCCATCAAGTGGAAAGATTTTTCCATTCTCCCGTCTTACTCCATCCGCGAAACCTACGTCGGCTCCAGCTTCGACAGCACCCACACCACCGTCCTCGGCCAGAACATCCGCCGCCATGCCCGCGAGCTCGGCATCGACATCGTCCCCCCTTCACTCGCCAAAATTTCCAAAGCCCCAAAATGGCTCGGCGACAAAATGAAACACGTCATCGAGCCTCGCGCCAGCTTCCGCTACGTCAGCGGCATCGACGATTTCAAGAGTTTCATCCGCTTCGACGAAACAGAGCTTCTGTCCAACACCCAGGAAGCCGAAGTCTCCCTCACCAACCGCCTCTACGTGAAGAAGGCCGACGGCCAGGTGATCGAAGTCTTCTCCTGGCAAGTCTGGCATCGCCGCTACTTCGATCCCACCTTCGGCGGAGCCCTCACCGCCGACAGCCGCAACGTCCTGCTCACCGGTGTCTCCCTCACCGGCTATTCCTTCTTCTCCGGCGTTGCGCGCCACTATTCACCCATAGTCTCGGCTATGCGCGTAGCGCCATTAGGCAACGTCGGAGTCGAATGGCGCACCGACTACGATCCGCTCTACCAGCGCTTCACCAACTCGAGCGTCAACGCCACCGGCCGCGTCAACAAGTACTTCGTCTCCCTAGGGCACGCCTACGTCCGCAACGACCCGCGCATTTCCCCGCCCTTCAACCAGCTCAACGGCACGCTCGGCATCGGCAACGAAACCCGCACCGGCTGGAGCGCCGCCTTCAGCGCCTATTACGACTTCCGCCAGGGAGTCATGCAATTCGCCACCACGCAAGTCAGCTACAACAAAGACTGCTGCGGCCTGAGTGTCCAATACCGCCGTTTCAGCTTCGGCAACCGCAACGAGAACCAGTTCCGCATCGCCTTCGCCATCGCCAACATCGGCTCCTTCGGAACCCTCAAACGACAGGAACGCATATTTTGATCCATGGCATACTGGGGCAATGACGGCGAGAAAGGACAGTCTGGAACAAATTGTTCAGCGCCTTGCGGAAGGCCAGCGTGCCGTTTCTGAGCCGCGACCGTGAGGGAGACGGTCACCGCATACATCAATGACGCTGGAGCGCTTCAATGAGCACCTTGATGAACGCATTGAAGCCCTGTTGCAGCTGATCCGTGGCTCAATGCGCCCCCTTCCCCAATAACACATAAGGAATCGTCAACAACAGAATCTTCCCATCCAGCACCAGAGACCAGTTGTCGATATACTCCATATCCATCTTCATCCACGTCTCGAAATCCAGCCTGTCCCGCCCCTCCACCGCCCACAAACACGTCAACCCCGGCCGCATCCGCAGCCGCCGCCTCTGCCACCGCTGATACCGCTCCACTTCCTCCGGCACCGCCGGGCGCGGCCCCACCAGTGACATGTCCCCCCGCAACACATTCCATAACTGCGGCCATTCATCAATCGAAAACTTCCGCAGCCATCGCCCCACCCCTGTCATCCGCGGATCGTCCGGAATCTTGAACACCACGTCCTTCGTGTTCAAATGCGCCAGCCCCGCTTTCAATTCCTCCGCATTCTGCACCATCGACCGGAATTTATAAAATACAAACCGCCGCCCGTTCAATCCGCATCGCACCTGCCGGAAAATCGCCGGCCCGCGCGACGTCGCCCGAATCAATACCACAATCAACGCCATCACCGGAGCCAGCAGCACCAGCATCGTGCCCGCCACCACCACATCCACCACCCGCTTCACCACCAGCCGCACTTCATCATGCGGTGCCGCAGCAAACGTCAACAGCGGCGTCTCCCCATACCGGTCCAAATACACTTCGCTATTCACATGCGGAAAGAAATCCACCGCCACCCGCGTCCGCACACCCTCTTCATCGCACAGCAGAAACACATCCTCCAACGCCGCCAGCCGCTCGCTATCCACCGCAAACAGAATCTCGTCGATCACGTTCTCCCTCAGCAGCACCGGCAGCCGCTCCAGCGAGTACACCCGGTAGCTCCCCTTCAGCACTACTTCCGAAGGAACATCCCCGCCTTCAGCCAGAAACCCCAGCAGCCGGATCCCGTAATCCCCTGAATCCTCCAGCATCCGCCCCAGCCGTAACGCCCGCTCCCCAATCCCCACCACCACCACATGATGCGGCGCCGCGAATTCCTTGCGGATAATCCCCACCACCTTGCCCGCCCGCCACCGGAACAGCAGCAGCAGCACCCAGCTGAATGCCACAAACAAAGCCAGAAATCCGCGGCTTAAATCCAGCCGCAGCGTGTACTCGAACAGAATCACCGCAATCCCGCCGATCCCGCACTGCCGCGTCGCATCGCGCACGATCGTCCGCAACCGCGAGCTGTCCAGCCGCTCATACACGCCCAGCCAGTAGCCCAGCAGCACCCAGATCAGCGTCGTGAAGCCCAGCAGCAGCGCCTTCAACGGCACACTCAGCTCGAAATTTTTCTCCAGCGGTAAATAGACGCGAGTCAGGTACGCCGCTTCGAACGCCAGCGCCGTCAGCGCCACGTCCGACACGCCGAAAAGGATCCGCGCCTTCCTATGATGCCGGCTGTACAGAGTCAATCCTCCGCGCTTCAGGACATGTACATCCCGCCGTTCACGTTCAGCACATGCCCGGTGATATAGCCCGCCTCCTCACTCGCCAAAAACCGTACCGCCGCCGCTACATCCGCCGCGCTTCCCATCCGCTTCAGCGGAATCTGCGCCAGGATGCGCTGCTTCTGTTCATCGTTCAACACCTGCGTCATCTCCGTGTCGATGAACCCCGGCGCCACTGCGTTCACCGTAATATTGCGGCTCGCCATCTCCTGCGCCAGCGACTTCGTCACCCCAATCAACCCGGCCTTCGACGCCACATAGTTCGCCTGCCCCGGATTGCCCGCCTGCGCCACCACGCTCGTGATATTAATAATCCGTCCCCACCGCTCGCGCATCATTCCACTCAGGACCTGCTGCATGCACACAAACGCCGCCGTCAAGTTCACCTGCACCACCGATTCGAAATCGGCCCGCTTCATCCGCAGCGCCAGCGTGTCTTTTGTCACCGCGGCGTTATTCACCAGAATATGAACCGGCCCGGCTTGAGCCGCCACCTCGGCGAACACCCGCGGAATCGCATCCAGATCGTTCAGATCCAGGCTTACCGGAATCGCCTCACCTCCCGCGTCTCGAATGGACGCCGCCGTTTCTTCCAATTTCGCCATATCGCGGGCAGCGATAACCACCTTACATCCCGCCGCGGCCAAGGCCATGGCGCACGCCCGTCCAATCCCCCGGCTCCCGCCGGTTACCAATGCTGTGCGTAGAGGCATGAAATGAGTCCTGAAGTTCCATCATAGTAGAAGGAAGCACTTTTCTTTTTCAACCTATGGCATACACTGACCTCCGCGACTTCATTCAGGCCCTCGAACAGGCAGGCGAACTGAAGCGCATCCCCTTTGAAATCGACCCCCATCTCGAGATCACCGAGTTCGCTGACCGCGCCGTCAAAAGCAACGGCCCGGCCCTGCTGTTCGAAAAACCGAAAAATTCTTCCGTCCCCGTCCTCATCAACGCCTTCGCCTCCATGAAGCGCATGGAAATCGCCCTCCAGGTCGCCAGCGTCGATGAAGTCGCCAAACGCATCTCCCAATACCTCGAAATGCGCATGCCCGAAGGCCTGCTGGGCAAATTCAAGATGCTCCCCATGCTCGCCGAAGTCGGCGCCTTCTTCCCTAAAACCGTCTCCTCCGGCCCTTGCAAGGAAGTCATCCGCAAAGATAACTTCTCCCTCCGCGAATTCCCCGTCCTCCATTGCTGGCCCCAGGACGGCGGCCCTTTTATCACCCTCCCCATGGTGTTCTCCAATAACCCCGACACCGGCAAACGCAACTGCGGCATGTATCGCATGCAGGTCTACGACGACCGCACCACCGGCATGCACTGGCAGACTCACAAACAGGGCGCCGAGCATTACCGCCGCCTCCTCAAAGAGGGCAAGCAGAAGAAAATGCCCGTCTCCGTCGCCATCGGTTGCGACCCCGCCACCATGTACTCCGCCATCCTCCCGCTTCCCCCCGACCTCGACGAAATGATGATCGCCGGCTTCCTTCGCTCCAAGCCCGTCGAATTGGTGAAGTGCGAAACCAACGACATCCTTGTCCCCGCACAGGCGGAAATCGTCCTCGAAGGTCACGTCGTCCTTGGCGAACTCCGAACGGAAGGCCCCTTCGGCGACCACACCGGCTTCTACTCCCTCGAAGACGACTACCCCGTCTTCCACGTCGAATGCGTCACTCACCGCAAAAACCCCATCTACGCCACCACGATCGTAGGACCCCCACCGATGGAAGATTTCTACATGGGCAAAGCCATTGAGCGCATCTTCCTCCCCCTCATGCGCCTCCAACTCCCCGAAGTCCGCGATATCGCCATGCCCGCCGAAGGCATCTTCCATAACCTCATCCTCGTCGCCATCCGCAAGTCTTACCCCGGCCACGCCCGCAAAGTGATGCACGCCATCTGGGGACTCGGCCAGGCCATGTTCAGCAAATGCATCGTCGTCGTCGACGAAGACGTCGATGTCCAGAACTTCAGCGAAGTCGCCTGGAAAGCCCTCAACAACATCGACCCCGAGCGCGACATCCAATTCGTCATGGGACCCGTCGATTCGCTCGACCATGCCTCCCGCCTCGTCAACTACGGCTCCAAAATGGGCGTCGATGCCACCAAAAAATGGCCCGGCGAAGGCTTCACCCGCCCCTGGCCCGACGTCATCACCATGGACGACAAAGTGAAACAGCGCATCGACACACTTTGGAAACAAGCCGGACTCGCCTGATGCGCGAATTCGTCTCCGGGTTAATCAAGGCCGGTGTGACCGTGGCTCTCCTCGCCGCGGTCACGCACCTCCTCCACATGCAGTGGGTCAAACCCGCCGAAGAGACGTCTACAAGCCCTCAAATCGTACAACCCAACACCAACCCCGCCCCCATCCCGATCCCCACACCCACGACTACACCCCGGCAACTGCCGCCAACCATCGTCCCCAAGCCCGCCGCTCCGCCCAAACCCGCCGTGCCCGTCAACACCGCCCCATCGCCCGAAGAGCAAATGGCGCGAGGCCGGGCCGAACTGATGGCACTCACCGAAAAGGCCGACCTCGAAGGTCTCCGCGCCTTCGTCCAGCGCAACGAAACCAACCGCAACATGACCGACTGGGTCTACGTGGCCAAAGAGCGCATCCCCCTCATCGAACACGACCGCGAAGTGGCCGCGCTCAACCTCGTCCCCGCCAAACTCCGCGATGCTTTCTCCACACGCGACATCAACGCCGTGCGCGTCCTCATCCCCAATCTCACTCCACCCGAAGCGGCCGCCATCTCGCAAATGTTCGAGAAATGCAAATCGGTGGAACTCATCTGGGGAAGAGGCGGAGCCTATCTCGCGCGGGGAAAATCCGTCGCCGAGATCAATCAGGAACTCGAACTCCGCGTCGTCACCAACGACGGCGAAACCCTCCGCGCACGCCGCAACTGGATCAAAATCGACCTCGAGAAATCCACCACCGCCTGGACCATCCGCAAAGCCCGCTGGCACCAAAGCTCCAACAAAGGCAATTTCACCGCCTTCGATATGCCCGAGCTACCTTAGTGCATCAGCTTCCACGCCACCACCGCGCACACCACCACCGCCACCACCACCACAATCCACAACACCGGCTTCGGCCGCTTCTCCCGCTCTCCCAACCGTTCCCGTAACATCCCCTCCAGCCGCCGCGTGCTCTTCTCAATCACCTTCGCGTCTTCCGGACGCTCCAGACACTCCGTCACCACCTCCACCACCGCCGGCGGTAACCCCGCCTTATGCAACAACTCCACATCCGGCTCCTCACTCTCGTGATCCGCCATCAACCGCCCCGTGAATAATTCATACAACACCACCCCAAACGCCTGCGCGTTCCGGTACCGCAACTCCGCGTCGCTGCTCTCCGCCCCAAACAGCGTCACATTGTCCTCCGCATCAATCGTAATCTCCGCCGACGACAAATGCTCCAAATATCTCTTCTTCCCGTGCCACCCGCTCAACGCCCGCCCCACCTGCAACCCAATCGCTATCTGCTCTGTTAAACTCCCGGCAATCCCATCCCGGATCCGATCCTCCAATAACTCCCCAGGAGGCCGTTGGGATGGAGCCCGCTTGGCGCCCATTGCCGTCGATCGAAACTGTGCCACCGTCTTACTCCACTCGCGGATGTGCTACTGTGCTCTTCGGCAGAGAACGGAACAGTCTGAGCCCCTGCTGCGTATTGCTTGGTAAGGAGATTCCCCATGGATACTCACGTCAAAATCCTCGGCATCCTGCACATCGTCTTCGGAGCCCTCGGCCTCCTCGCCGGCCTCTTCGTCATGGCCCTCTTCGGCGGCATCGCCGGCCTCGTCGGCGCCTTCGGCAACGGCGGCGAATCCATCATCGCCATCCCCATCCTCGGCGGCATCGGAGCCCTCGTCCTCATCGCCTGCCTCGTCCTCTCCCTCCCCGGCCTCATCGCCGGCATCGGCCTCGTCAAATACCGCCCCTGGGCCCGCGTCCTCACCATCATCCTCTCCGTCCTCAACCTCTTCAACTTCCCCTTCGGCACCGCCCTCGGCGTCTACGGACTCTGGGTCCTCCTCTCCAACGACACCCAACGCCTCTTCAACGGACGCTCAGCGGCAGCAACAGCGGCTTACCGCTAATCCGGTCCCCCGTCCGCCGCATCCACGCCATCTCCTCATCGCTCAGCGGACCCTTCTCCACCGCCTCCAGCGCATGCCGCGTCTGCTCCATGTCCCCAGTCCCCGTCATACATACACCTACCCCCGGATGGCTGAGCACAAACCGGTAGCAATCCCCCGCCGACGGCACCCGGTCCCCCGCCGCCACATGATCCGGATGCATCAACTGCTTCCACGATGTGGCCGTGTAAGCCACCAGCCCCGGCCTGTGCGTTCCTCCAAGCCTCGGGAATACCTCAGCCTCCGCCGCCCGCTGCACCGCGTTATAACGAAAATGCACCACATCAAACGCGCCTTCCCCAACCCACTTCCCCACCATCGCGAAATCATGCGACGACACCGCCACAAACCGCACCCTGCCCTTCCGCTGCAACTCCAGCGCCGCATCCATCACCCTCCGGTTCACCGGCCCGCTCCAATACCCCAGCAGCAGAATATCCGCATACTCGAATCCCACCCGCCCCAGCGCCCGCTCCAGGCTCCACCCCATCAATCCCGCCACCCGCGAATAACTCTGCACCACCAGAATCAGTCGCTCCCTGTGCCCCCGCAAATTCCGTAACCCCTCGGCAAACGCCTCCCGCCGGAAACTCCCCCAATAGAAGTAGTTCATCCCCCGCTCAAACGCCATTTCCATTGCCGCCGCCGGCATCCCGTAGCTCGCCGACATCCCCAGCGGACCGGCCACCAGTCCCGTCCTTCCCAACACGCGGCTCCCGAATCTTTCCGTCATTGCCCGAGGTTACAATTTTACCCACCCAACGTCGGTTATAGTGATAGTTACCCCCTGGAAGCCCTTTCGATGACAAACACTCGTCTTCTACCTGCTCTTTCTCTCCTCTTGGCTCTCGCCTTTCCGGCCCTCAGCCAGAACGTCCGCGGCCTCGTCACCGGCCTCGTCACCGATGCCCAGTCCAAACCACTCGCCGGCGTTCAGATCGAACTCCTCCAGCAGCAAACCGGCAAGCGTCGAACCGCCCTCACCACCTCTTCCGGCGAGTTTACCTTCTCCGCCCTCGCCCCCGGCGCCTACCGCCTCGAAGCTGCCCGCGATGGCTTCCGCAAGCACGCCGATTCCTTCTCCCTCCTCGTCAATCAGGAACTCCGCGCCGACATCGCCATGACCCCCGGCACCCGCACCGACACCGTCGAGGTCAGCGCCACGCGCGACCTGCTCAAAACCGAAACCACCGCCCTCGGAGCCGTCGTCGATAACCGCCAGGTCCGTGGCCTCCCCCTCGATGGCCGCAATTTCTACGAACTCACCCTCCTCGTTCCCGGAGCCCTCCCCTCCGCCCAAGGCTCCGCCGGCTCCGTCCGCGGCGACTTCGCCGTCAACCTCAACGGCCAGCGCGAAGACAGCAATCTCTTCCTCCTCGACGGCGTCTACAACTCCGACCCCAAACTCAACGGCACCTCCGTCAATCCCCCCGTCGACGCCATTCAGGAATTCGAAGTCCTCACCTCTTCCTACGACGCCAGCTTCGGCCGCAATGCCGGAGGCCAGATCAACGTCGTCACCAAATCCGGTGGCAACGATGTCCACGGCACCCTCTACGAATTCTTCCGCAACGGCGCCATGGACTCCGCCAACTACTTCGCCCCCAAAAACGAGCCCAAGCCCGCCTACCACCGTAACCAGTTCGGCTTCTCCCTCGGCGGCCCCATCATTCGCAACAAAACCTTCTTCTTCACCGACTACGAAGGCCGCCGCGCCAATGAGGGAATCACCCGCCTCACCCGCGTCCCCACCCTCGCCGAGCGCAGCGGCGATTTCTCCTCCTTCCCCGGATTCCTCATCAACCCCTACGCCCGCCAGCCCTTCCCCGGCAACCGCATCCCCCGCGAACTCCAACACCCCATCGGCCAAGCCATCGCCAATCTCTATCCCCAGCCCAACCGCACCGACCCCGTCCTCAACTACGTGTCTTCTCCCTCCCAACGCGATCGCGGCGATCATTTCGACGCCCGCCTCGATCACCTCTTCCGCAAATCCGAATTAACCTTCCGCTACAGCTTCGCCGACCGCGATCTCTTTGAGCCCTTCGCCGGCCCTGCCTTCGCCGCCGTCCCCTCCTACGGCAACAACGTGCCCCGCCGCGCCCAGAACGTGATGCTCAGCGAAACGCGCACCATCTCCTCCACCCTCCTCAACGAAGTGCGCCTCGCCTTCAACCGCGTCGCCGCCGGAGCCACCCCGGAACTCTATTCCAACAACGTGAACAGCGCCATCGGCATCCCGATGCTCTCCACCAATCCGCGCGACAACGGACTCAGCTTCCTCACCATCACCGGCTACTCCCCGCTCGGCCACGAATACAACAGCCCGCTCTACGGTGTCACCAACACCTACCAGTTCATCGATCAGGCCAGTTGGTCGCACGGCCGCCACCTCCTCAAATTCGGCGGCGACATCCGCGTCCTCCAGCAGAATGCCTTCCGCGATGTCCAGGCCCGCGGGTTCATTCAATTCCGCGGCGCGCTCACCCAGAATCCGCTCGGCGACGTGCTCATGGGCTTGCCCACCTTCACCGGCGCCGCCCGCCTCGATAACCCCCAGCACCTCCGCGGACGCTCCTACAACGCCTTCATCAACGACACCTTCCGCATCCGCCCCAACATCACCCTGACCCTCGGCCTGCGCTACGAGTTCAACCAGCCTCCCGTCGACAGTCAGGACCGCGCCAACCTTTACGATCCCGCCACCGGACAGCTCGTTAAAGTGGGTTCCAACGGTATTCCCCGCGGCGGCTACTTCGCCGACAAAAACAACTTCGGCCCGCGCCTCGGCTTTGCCTGGTCGCTCGCTCCGCAAACCGTCCTCCGCGCCGGCTATGGAATCTATTACGACCAGTCCGCCCTCGCCCCCAGCGAAGGACTGTACTTCAACGCCCCCTACTTCGACTTCCGCTATTACTTCCCCGGCGAACAAACCGGCCTCATCTTCGTCAACAATCCCTTCCCCGCCAACTACCCCATTCCCACTCCACCATCGGGCTTCAGCTTCCAGCGCGATCTGCGCACACCCTACATCCAGCAATGGAATCTCAACATCCAGCAGCAAATCGGCAAAGGCCGCGTTCTCGAAGTGGGATACGTCGGCTCGCGCGGAACCAGGCTCTATTCCGCCCGCGACATCAATCAACCCGCCCCCAGCCCCTCCCCGCTCAATCTCCGCCCCAACTACTTCTTCTCCGACATCAACCAGCTCGAATCGCGCGGCAATTCCAACTACCACAGCCTCCAGACACGCTTCCAGCAGCGCTTCTCTCACGGCCTTTCGATGATCGCCTCCTACACCATGGGCAAGTCCATCGACGACGCATCGGCTTTCTTCCCCAGCGCCGGCGACCCCAACTTCCCCCAGGACAGCCGCAACGTCCGCGCCGAACGCGCACGCTCCAACTTCGACATCGCCCAGCGCTTCTCTGCCGGCTATTCCTATAGCCTCCCCTTCGGCAAGGGCCGCCTCCGCGGCGGCTGGCAGACCCACGGCATCGTCAACCTTCAGACCGGCCGCCCCTTCACCGTAGCCTTGCCCACGGAGCAGGACAACAGCAACACCGGCATCACCAGCCTCGGCTTCGGCGCCAACGACCGCCCCAACCTCACCGGCAATCCCCGCCTCGACAAACCCACCGCCGATCGCTGGTTCAACACCCAAGCCTTCGCCCTACCCGCCTTCGGCTCCTTCGGCAACGCCGGCCGCAACATCCTCGAAGGCCCCGGCAATGCCACCGTGAACTTCTCCATCGTCAAAGACACCGCCTTCACCGAGCGCCTCACCATGCAATTGCGACTGGAGACCTTCAACCTCTTCAACCGCGCCAACTTCGATCTACCCGATCTCTTCTACGGCAATCCAACCTTCGGCCGCGTCCAATCCGCCCAAAACCCGCGCCGCACCCAACTCGGAATCAAATTCCTATTCTGAGCGTGCGTTTCTGAGCCGCGAGCGTAAGCGAGTCGGTCAGCTTTTGACGAACCCGCGCAAAACGGATCCCCCCCGCGCCTAGACGCAACCGCGTGTTCCTACAGCACTGGGGGCGTGGACCGTGCCCTTTGCGCTACTGAGCCGCGAGCGCAAGCGAGCCGGTCATTCCACCAGCCCCAGATCCTTGAGCACCTTCGGATCCGATTCCTCCATCGCCAGCAACCCGTGACAGGCGTTGCAATCCTGTGCGATCGCCTTCGATCCATCCGGCGTCTTATGCGCGTCGTCGTGGCAACGGAAGCATCCCGGGTAATCCGTGTGCCCGATATTATTCACATACGTCCCCCACGTCACCTTCATCTCCGGAAAAACATTTCGCTGCCAGATGGTTAAAACATTCTGAGCCGCTTTTGTAACATCCGCCTGGCGCTTCGCAAACACATCCGCCTGACTCTTCTTGTAGTATTCCACGATGGCCGCCGGAATCTCCGACTCCCCTCGCGCCGTCGTCCCGTAATCCTTCTTCAACGTATCCACCGCCACCTTCTTGATCAGCGGCAGATTCGCCGGAATCTCGCCCGACGCCATCATGTTATCCACACTCCGCTCCGGCAGCGTCATCGTATGACTCGGCCGGTTGTGACAATCGACGCAATCCATCTCGCGTATCGACAACTTCGCCACGTCTTCCTTCTTCGTCTTCTCCGCCAGAAATTCCTTCACTTCGCCATTGCGCGAATACTCCACCCACGGAATCGTCTGCCGTGCCCGGTCGCTATGTCCGTAGCGAATGCGAATCCCTTTGCCCACATGCGCCGTATGGATCCCTTTGCCCTGATACCCGCCGCCGCCGATATGCATCAACAACACCGACTTCGTCTGCTCGCCATTGTCATTAAAGTGCGTAATCACGCGGAGCCGGTCCCCGCCGTACTTGTCCGGCCAGTGGCATCCCTCGCAGGTCTCCCGCGCGGGACGCAAATTCTCCACCGGCGTCGGTATCGGCCGCTCATAGCTGTTCAACGTCACCGCCACCACCTGCCCAACACCCGACAACTTACTCTGCACGAACCACGATGCCCCAGGACCAATGTGGCATTTGACGCACTCCACCTTCGAGTGTGGCGAGTTCTGATACGCACGAAACTCCGGCTTCATCACCACGTGACACGTCGCTCCGCAGAACTGCACGC
>JAFDVS010000066.1:0-133 GCA_018268935.1 Acidobacteriota bacterium
CTCAAGCGCGCCCTCAAGCAGCGCTACTCCTTCCCCAACATCATCGGCAAGAGCGAAAAGATGCTCCGCGTGCTTGACCTCGTCGCGCAAGTCGCCACCTCCCGCTCCACCACCGTGCTCATCACCGGCGAAA